>NZ_JBFTSH010000012.1:0-159112 GCF_056399925.1 Cupriavidus sp. 01L43 | reverse complement strand
TTTCGTCAACAGGTCAGCGAAGTTTTTTTCGCTGCGGTCAGCGCTGTAAAACTCCTCAGCCCGACCACCCCATCAACCCCACAACCCTTGTCGCTGCTGCGTTTGCAGCGCGGTTTGTGTTGCGAGGGGACGAATAGTAGGCGACTGATGGCAGGCTGGCAAGCGATTTCGCAAAATAATTCTCAAGTTCATCTCAGGTGCCGTTTAGAGCACAAAACGAGGAAACCATGACCATCCGTATCGTGAGATTAGGATCGCCGCGCGCCGAGGATGAGGGGCTGCGCATGGGCACGGTGCGACGGCCGCCGCGCGGGGTGCCAAAGGCTGAGTTCGCCAGCCGTGACTATTACGATGTCTGGTACCCGGCGCTTGCACCATCCACGGACCTCGTCGCGCAGGCCCAGGCCGCCACGGACGGCAAGGCGTGGCGTGCCTTCGAGAAGAAGTACCGTGCCGAGATGGCCGAGCCCGATGCCAGCCGCACGCTAGATCTCCTTGCAGCCTTGTCCCATCAGACGAACTTCTCGCTCGGTTGCTATTGCGAGGACGAATCTCACTGTCACCGCAGCATCCTGCGCGACCTGCTGGCCAAGCGCGGCGCCGACCTGGCGTAATCCGCACGATATGATGCGAAGCTTCGCCGCCTCCTTATTAGTAAGCAGGCAAGGCGAAGCTTCTCACTGGCCTCTCATACGTCGATGGCACTGAACCTCGTCTGGCTTGGATTCTTCCTGATTTCCTTCCTGGCCGCCTGCGTGCGGCTGGCTCACGGCGACACGGCGGTCTTCCCGGCCATGCTCGCCAGCCTGTTTGACAACGCGCGCACCGCTTTCGAGATTTCTCTTGGGCTGGCCGGCGTCATGTGCCTCTGGATTGGCATCATGCGGATTGGCGAGCGGGCCGGCGTGGTCGATCTCTTCGCCCGGGCTATGAACCCATTGCTGCGTCACTTCTTCCCCGGCGTGCCGCAGGGCCACCCGGCACAGGGCGCGATGATGATGAATGTGTCCGCCAATCTGCTCGGCCTGGACAACGCCGCCACCCCGCTCGGGCTCAACGCCATGCGCGAGCTGCAGACGCTGAATCCCAAGCCGGACACCGCCAGCAACGCCCAGATCATGTTCATCGTCCTGAACACGGCCGGGCTGACGTTGATTCCCACGTCGGTCATCGCCATCCGTCAGGCGATGGCTGTCAAGCAGGGGCTCACCGGCTTCAATGCGGCCGATATTTTCCTGCCGACGCTGCTCGCCACCGGCGTCTCCTGCCTGGCCGGGCTGCTGGCCGTGGCCTGGGTGCAGCGACTGAACCTGCTCAAACCCGCCGTGCTGGCCGCGTTCGCGATCACGGCGGCGGCTGTCGGGGGGCTGTTCGTCTGGCTGCGGCAGGCGCCGCCGGATCAGGTGAGCCAGTTGGCCGCGCTCGCCGGCAGCGCGTTCATCCTGTCGCTGATCACCCTGTTCCTGGTTTGCGGCGCGGTGCGGCGGGTCAATGTCTACGACGCCTTTATCGATGGCGCCAAGGAAGGCTTCGGCGTCGCGGTGCAGATCATTCCTTATCTTGTGGCGATCCTCGTGGCGATCGGACTGTTCCGCGCCTCGGGGTGCATGGACGTGCTCATGCAGGGCCTGTCGGCCGGATTCGGGTGGCTGGGACTCAACACCGACTTCGTTCCCGCGCTGCCAGTCGGCCTGATGAAGATCCTGTCCGGCGCCGGCGCGCGCGGGCTGATGGTCGATGTGATGAGCACTTACGGCGTCGACTCCTTCCAGGGCCGACTCGCGGCGATCATCCAGGGTTCGACCGAGACCACTTTCTACGTGATGGCCGTCTATTTCGGCAGTGTCAATGTGCGCAATACCCGCCACGCATTGGGCTGTGCGCTGTTCGCCGATGTGGTCGGCATGACCGCCGCCGTGTGGATCGCCTACCTCTTTCGATAGCGCTGTTGTCCCAATGCAACGTGATTGTGCGCTTTTGAAGTCATTCTCGAACGCGGGACTTGGTGCGTCGCAACAACCTGTGTATAGTGAAGTCTGTCTCCTCCACCACCTCGGTGGATTCCAACCCGCGCATCACTTGCGCGGGTTTTTTTTGCCCAAAATCTGTGGAATCCTCAGATCGATAGGCGGTTTTTGATCGGTCTACATCACGAATGTGACATCTGCACCGGTCAGCGTCGCTTTTCCCCGTCGTGGTGCAAGCGCGCACAGTTGCCGCGCAAATCGCAGAAAACCCACACCTTTGTTGCGATGCACCAATCAGCATCGTAGAGTGGCATCAGCAATAACCCTGACACCCCGCCGCTCTCCTAATTTGCCTGCGATGCCTACCGCTGCGCGCCTTCTCCGATACTGGCCCGATACCGCCTACCTGCGGCGTGGCATCGTCTACGCCTTGTCTTTCCTGGCGCTGGCCGGTACCGGCTGGCTGACTGGCGAACACGGTTATCTCTGGTCGGCAACGGCATCGATCTGGACCTGCCTGGCTGACCGCCAAGGCACGGCGGCCGCCCGCATGCGTGCGCTGGGCACCGTGGGCATCGGCGGCGCGCTGGCCAGCGCACTGGGCGCGAGCCTTTCGGGGTCGTCGCTGCTGGCACTGCTCGTGGTGCTAGCCGCAGGGCTGGTGGCCGGTTTGGTCGAGCTACGCGGCCCCGCAGCCGCTTTGTGCTTCAAGCTGCTCTATGTGGTGCTCATCGCCGCCTGCCTGCAGCCGGCCGGAGGTTTGCCGATCGCCACCTACGCGTGGACGAGCAGCGTCGACTACCTGCTAGGCGGCGTCTTTGCCTGCCTGGTTTGCCTGCTGTTGATTCCCTCCCAGCGCGACACCCGGCCGCGGACGGAGGTAGTCGCCGTCTACGACGCCCTGCTGCGCTTTGCCGATTTCCTGGCGACTACCGCGCCCGCCCACGACAGCACGCCACATAAGCAGGAAATCCGCCTTCGTATCGAAGCGGCGCGCGCCGCCGTGACCGCCCGGCGTGGCCTGCGAGACCCGCTGGGATTGCTCCACTACGCCTACGCCGTGGCGGTGGCCGACGCCATCTTCGCCCTGCTGATCGTCGCTGGCGAACTGCGCGAGCGCGCCGGCGACACCCACGGCCTGCCGCTGGCCTATGCCGCGCGCTGCCTCGCCGATACGCAGGAGCAGGTTCGCCAGGCCCTCGCCCGTCATGCCCCGGACCTGCCGGCACTGAGCGCGATGCTGACCCGCGACCTGCGTGGCCTCGTGGCGCAGCGCCCCAATGCCTCCGCGCCGCCCCCTTACCAATCCGCCCTGGCCGCGCTGGCCCAGCACCCCGGTTTCGATCGATGGCGCGAGCGCTTCGTCTGGCCGAATACCGGCGTCACGGCCATGCTCGACCGCCTGGCGCATACGCTGGCCGACCTCGCCGCGCGCGATGCCCGGGTGTCGCGCCACGCGCTCCGGCTGGCGCTGGCGGGCGGGCTGAGCCTGTTGCCGTCGCAGATCTGGCAGGTCCATCACAGCTACTGGGTGGCCGTCACCGTGATCATGGTGCTGAGCCCGCGCCTGCAAACCACGCGGCAGATCTCGTTTCTGCGCTTTGCCGGTTCGCTGGGCGGTGCGCTGCTGGCCTGCGGCATCAGCCTGATGC
Organism: Cupriavidus sp. 01L43; assembly: GCF_056399925.1. NCBI lineage: Bacteria > Pseudomonadati > Pseudomonadota > Betaproteobacteria > Burkholderiales > Burkholderiaceae > Cupriavidus > Cupriavidus sp. 01L43. The sequence continues at coordinate 155,493 of NZ_JBFTSH010000012.1, read as the reverse complement.
ACCCCACGCCGACGCTGGCGCTCGGCATCAGCGCGGTATTCCTCGCCGCCGCCTATGCGACGCGGCTGGCCGGCAATGCCGGCGCGTTCGCGTTCTGCCTGACGCCAGCGGTCATCCTGTTCTCCTGGCTCGGCGAGCCCGCCGCCAGCAGCAGCCACGTGGCGGCGTTGCGGGGTGCCGATACGGCCATCGGCTGCCTGATCGCGCTGGCCAGCTATGTGGTGCTGGCGCCACGTGCGGAGTTGTCGCGCGCGTTCCGCCACAGCCTGGATGCGCTCGCGGTCAACGCGGTCTACCTCCGCGCCTCGATCAGCGCGGCGCGCGCGCTGTCGGCGGCGCCAGCCCGGCTCGAGGCGCTGCGCGTGGCTGCCGGCCGCGCCTCCACCCGTGCCGAGGACACGCTCGCCCAATGTGCGGCCGAACTGGATCCGGCGCTGGCGGTCACTCATCGCACCCTGCATGCCACAGCGCGGCGAATGGCCGCACTGGCGGGGCTGCTGCGTGCCGGCACCGAATCGGGGGAGATCTACACGAAGCCCGTGCCGGCCGTGCAGGCGCTGCTTGGCGATCTGGAGGCCCGACTGGCCGAGGTGGCCGTCCGACCGGGTCACACCGGCGTGACGGCAGCGGTGGCGCCGGCCCGGCTGGCACCGCTAACGCCCGCCGATCCGCCCTTTGACCGATTTCTGGCGGAACAGGCTGGCTACGCGGACAACCATATCGATGCCGCGCATCACACGGTCGCCAGGCTGCGCACCCTGGTGGCGGAACAGGCGCTGGCGACGCGCTCGCGCTTGCGCGGGGTCAAGGCGGGATGAGATAGCCCGGCATTTCGGCGTTCGGGCAGGCGCTCGCAACTATCCTAGAATGATTGGATATCCGCCGTTTCCCCGTTCCCGACAAGTACGAGGTGCGCCATGGCTCAAATCTCCTTCCCGACCAGCGTTCCGTCTTACTGCGCCGCCAGTCTGACGCTATCGTGCCCCGCTACGGTCAATGGCAATTCATCGCAGTATTCCGTGACCGCCGAGGCGCTCGAGAACCATTGTGGCGCCCAGTCGCCGCGCGAAGACGACCTGCGCGCCGCGTTCACGAGTCACCGCCAGCGCATTGAGCATCTGGCGGAAACCCTGTTCGAGCTGACCAAGGCGCGCGAGATCGTCCTGCGCAGCGGGCATTTCCGCTTCGCGGACTGATCGATCAGCCTTCGGCCGCCTGCCCGCGTACCAGCAGCACCGGCATCGTCGCCTGACGGATCACCGCCTCGGCCACGCTGCCGAGCACGATACGCCGCACGCCGCGCCGGCCGTGGGTGCCGATGACCAGCAGGTCCCCGCCCCACTCGCGCGCGGCTTCATTGATCGATCCGGCGATGTCGCCGGCCACGGCAGGCTCCGTCACCAGTTTCGTCTCGAACGTCGCACCGGCGTCGCCCAGCAGCTTGCCGGCCGCCTCCAGCGCGCGTTTGCCGCTGTCCGCGAAGGCGCGCTCGATCTGCGTGGGGTCGTAGTAGCCCGCGTCGAACAGCATCACGCCGTTGTCCACCACATAGAGCGCCAGGATCGTCGAGCCGCCGCCGGCCACCCGCAGGGCCTCGCGCAGGGCCAGGTCGGACGTGCTGCTGCCATCCACCGCCACCACGATCCGGTTGTAAGCCGTGCTAGTCATTGCCTTGTCCTCCGGTAAGAAGAGAGAAGCGCCGCAGCCGTGCCGCGACCGCTACATCCGATACTACACGTGGCGCCAAACCCACGTGATGAGCCGATTCTGAAAATGGGATAGGCGGATCACCCATCACGCGCACCCATCCATACACCATTAAATTGACCGACCGGTCGGTTTATATATATAGTGAGCAGACCCGCCACCGCCGTCCAGCCTCGACAAGAACAACCACCGCGCGGCCATCATCAGAAGGAGACGTTATGTACACGCAGAGTCTCGACCTGCCCGGCCAGCCTGCCCAGCCCACTGCCGCGCCGCTCGGCGGGCCGCAGGATGCTGGCCTCGCCGCGCGCCAGGCCGCGTTCGACGCGCGCATGGCGGAAGACGGCAAGATCGAGCCGATGGACTGGATGCCCGACGCCTACCGCAAGACCCTGGTGCGCCAGATCTCGCAGCACGCGCATTCGGAGATCGTCGGCATGCTGCCGGAGGGCAACTGGATCAGCCGCGCGCCGTCGCTCAAGCGCAAGGCCATCCTGCTGGCGAAGGTGCAGGACGAAGGCGGCCACGGCCTCTATCTATATAGCGCGGCCGAAACGCTCAATGCCTCGCGCGATGATCTGGTCGATGCCCTGCACACCGGCCGCGCCAAGTATTCGTCGATCTTCAACTACCCGACGCTGACCTGGGCGGACGTCGGCGTGATCGGCTGGCTGGTCGATGGCGCGGCGATCATGAACCAGATTCCGCTGTGCCGCTGCTCGTACGGCCCGTACGCGCGCGCGATGATCCGCATCTGCAAGGAGGAGTCGTTTCACCAGCGCCAGGGTTTCGACGCCCTGCTGGCCATGATGCGCGGCACCGATGCCCAGCGCGAGATGGTCCAGGACGCGGTGAACCGCTGGTGGTTCCCGGTGCTGATGATGTTCGGCCCGCCGGACGCCGCCTCCACCAACAGCGGCCAGACCATGGCCTGGGGCATCAAGCGGATCTCGAACGACGACCTGCGCCAGAAATTTGTCGATGCCACCGTCGAGCAGGCCAAGGTGCTGGGCGTGACGCTGCCCGACCCCGGCCTGAAATGGAATGCCGAGCGCGGCCACCACGACTACAGCCCGCTCGACTGGGACGAATTCTGGCGCGTGATCAATGGCGACGGCCCCTGCAACAAGGAGCGGCTGGCCACGCGCGTGAAGGCGCACGAAGACGGCGCCTGGGTGCGCGAAGCCGCGCTGGCCCACGCCCGCCGCCGCGCCGAACGACCGCAGCGCGAAGCCGCCTGACCGCCGCCCAAGGAGACAGACATGGCGCAATCGACACCTGAGACGCACCCGAGCAAGAAGGAATGGCCGCTGTGGGAAGTGTTCGTCCGCAGCAAGCAGGGCCTGGAGCACAAGCATTGCGGCAGCCTCCACGCCGCAGACGCCGAGCAGGCGCTGCACATGGCTCGCGATGTCTACACGCGCCGGCAGGAAGGCGTGTCGATCTGGGTGGTGCCCTCGTCCGCCATCACGGCCAGCGCGCCGGCGGAGAAGGCCGAGCTGTTCGATCCGGCCGCCGACAAGATCTACCGGCACCCGACGTTCTACCAGCTCCCCGACGAAGTCAACCATATGTAAGGCCGGCACCATGATGCAGACCCTCGTCGGCGACGATCGCGCCCTCAACAGCTCCCACGACCTCGCCCGCACCGCGCCGCTGCAGTACGTGCTGCGGCTGGCCGACAACGCGCTGATCCTGGGCCAGCGCAACGCCGAATGGTGCGGCCATGGCCCGGCGCTGGAAGAAGACATCGCGCTGGCCAACATCAGCCTGGACCTGATCGGCCAGGCGCGGCTGCTCTACGCCCATGCCGGCGAACTCGAAGGCCGGCTCACCGGCCGCGCGCGCCAGGAGGACGAGTACGCGTACTGGCGCGAGGAACGCGAGTTCCGCAACTGGACGCTGCTGGAGCTGCCGCACACCGGCCCGCTGGCCGGCACGGCCCGGACCGAGCGCGACTACGCGGTCACCATCATGAGAAATTTCCTATACGGGGCGCTGATGGCCGCACTCTGGCCCGCGCTGGAGACCAGCCAGGACGCGGGGCTGGCCGCCATCGCCGCCAAATCGGCCAAGGAGGCGCGCTACCACCTGCAGCATGCGGCGGGATGGGTGGTGCGGCTGGGCGACGGTACCGATGCGTCCCACGTCCGCATGCAGCGCGCGCTGGACCACCTGCTGCCCTATATGAATGAGTGCTTCGCGCCCGATCCAGTCGAACAGGCCGCCGCCGACCAGGGCGTGGCCGTGCCGACGGCAAGCCTGCGCGACGCCTGGGAGGCCATCGTCCACGCCACCCTGGAGGACGCCACGCTGCGCCTGCCGGCGCCCTCGGCGTTCGTCTCCACGGGCAAGCTCGGCGTGCATTCGGAACACATGAGCTACCTGCTGGCCGAAATGCAGGGGCTGGCACGCGCCCACCCCGGCGCGCAGTGGTAGGCGGGGGTCCGGTCATGCGGATGGCGTCGACTGTCACCTCCCCCTTCGCACCGGCCTTCCCCGTCGCCACCGCGACCGGCCCGCGCTCGGCCGACGAACGCCTCGCGGCCGCCTGGGCCGCGCTGGAGGCCGTGCCGGACCCCGAAATCCCGGTCGTGTCGATCCGCGATCTCGGCATTTTGCGAGACGTACGGCTGGCCGACGATGGCGCGACGCTGGAGGCGGTTATCACGCCGACCTACTCCGGCTGCCCGGCCATGTCCCAGATCGAGGAAGACGTGGGCCACGCGCTCGAAGCCGCCGGACTGGCGCCGTGGCGTGTGCGCACAGTGCTGGCGCCGGCCTGGACCACTGACTGGATCACCGAGGCCGGCCGCGCCAGCCTGCGCGCGTACGGCATCGCCCCGCCGGGGCGTTGCGGATCGCAAGACAGCGAGATCGGCGCGAGCGCGACGGTCAGGCCGCTGCGCTTTGTCCCACGCGCCCTACCCCACGCAACCCCGGCCATCGCCTGCCCCCATTGCGGCAGCACGCACACCGAGGAGCTATCGCGCTTCGCCTCCACGGCGTGCAAGGCGCTCCACCGTTGCCTGGACTGCCGCGAGCCGTTCGACTACTTCAAGCCGTATTAAGTCCAGAAAGCCAGAGGCAGACACGCGATGACCCCACAGTTCCACCCGCTGCGCGTGGCGCAGGTACGCCCGGAAACGTCCGACACGGTGTCGATCGCCTTCGAGGTGCCCGAGCCGCTGCGCGACGCCTATCGCTTCACGCAGGGCCAGTTCCTCACGCTGAAGGCTCCCGTCGACGGCAAGGACGTGCGTCGCTCCTATTCGATCTGTTGCGGGGTGCAGGACTACGACGAGCGCGGCGAACTGCGCGTGGCCGTGAAGCTGGTGGACGACGGCCTGTTCTCCACCTGGCTGCACGACACCGTGGCGCCCGGGCAGGTCTTCGAGGTGATGACGCCCGATGGCCGCTTCCACGTGCCGCTGGACACCGCCGCCGCGCGCCACTACGTGGCCTTTGCCGCCGGCAGCGGCATCACGCCGGTGCTGTCGCTGATCCGTACCACGCTGGCGCGCGAGCCGCGCAGCCGCTTCACGCTGGTCTACGGCAACCGTAGCGTGGACAGCATCATCTTCTCCGAGGCGCTGGAAGACCTGAAGAACCAGTATCTGTCCCGTTTCACGCTCTACCACGTGCTGTCCCGCCAGCCACAGGAGGTGGACCTGCTGCACGGCCGGCTCGACCGCGCCCGGGTGGCCGCCTTCCTGGAAACGCTGATTCCCGTCGACGATATCGACGCCGCCTTTGTCTGCGGCCCGGCCTCGATGATCGACGAAGTGGAGGTGGCGCTGAAGGAAGCGGGCCTGGATCCGCACCAGATCCACGCCGAACGCTTTGGCGTGCCGCTGGCGTCCGCGCCTCGTAAAACGTCGACGGAACACCACGCGAGCCACGCCGGCACCGCCGAACTGGTGGTCGTGCTGGACGGCAAGCAGCACAAGATGCGCCTGCCGCTGGAGGACGCCAATGTGCTGGACACCGCGCTGGCAGCCGGTCTGGACCTGCCCTACGCCTGCAAGGGCGGGGTCTGCTGCACCTGCCGCGCCAAGGTGCTCGAAGGCAAGGTCGAGATGGAGAAGAACTACACGCTGGAGCCGTGGGAGATGGAAAAAGGGTTCGTGCTCACCTGCCAGGCGCGCGCGCTCACGCCCCGGGTGGTGGTCAGCTACGACGAACGCTAGTTGTTGCTGGTGGCACGACTGTTGCCGTGATTACAATGGCGGGACACGCTCCATGCGTCGCATCGTCCGCCACAGGGCCGTTCGCCAACGGCGGGACCGATGGCGGCCGGGGTTCCGCCGGGACACGTCGCACCCTATACAATCACGGTCATGCAATATATCCATGTCGTCAACGGCGATGTTGCGGGCAACACGCTGCGCCAGGCCCTGGCCCAGGCGGCCCGTCCCGATCCGGTGGTCGTCCTGCGCGACGACCTGGCCGTCGGCCCCATCGCGGATGTGGACAGCACCGGCCTGATCCGCTCCGGCTTCTGGCAGCGGGTGGCGCCCCATACCGATATCGACTTCGCGGCCGAGATGCGCCAGGCGCTGGACCAGCTCCAGGCGCTACGCCGCGACGACCTGGAGGTCGCCATCTGGCACGGCCAGAGCGCCTCCGACCAGCTCATGCTGCGCCGGGTGGTCTTCCACCTGTACCAGGCGCCCCAGCGGATCAATGAAGTGTCGATGGACCTGCGCGAACTGGAGGTACCCGCCCAGGGCAACCTCGCCGCCATCGGCATGTACCCGGCCGCGCGGCTGGCGCGGCGGTTCTCGACCATCGCGCCGGTCTCGGTGCTGCGGCTGGGCCGGCTGGGCTACGAGTGGCAGCAGAACGTGAAGGAGAACGCCGACGTGCGGCTCTGGAAGGGCAATACGCTCGTGCCGGCCGCCTACCATAACGTCGACGACGTGATCCTGGAGCGCGCGCCCGAGGACTGGAAGCCGGCCGCCGAGGTGGTCGCCAGCGTCATGGGCGCCATCGAGGGCCTGCTGGCGAGCGACTGGTTCGTGTTCTGGCGCTGCCGGGAGCTCATCAGCACCGGGCAGCTCATGCTGCGCGGCAACGCCGATTCGCTCCAGACCTGCGAACTGCGCCGCAACCCCCTCAGCGCGAGCGCGGAATAAGCGGCCCATGGCAAGAACCAAGGCGCCCGATTTCGAGGCACAACGCGAGCAGATCCTGGACCTGGCCGCCGCCGCCTTCGCGGCCAGCAGCTACCCGAGCACGTCGATGGCCGACCYCGCGGCGGCCTGCGGCACGTCCAAGGCGCGGCTCTATCACTATTACGAGAGCAAGGAAGCGATCCTGTTCGACCTGCTGGACCGCTACACGCGCCAGCTGATGCTGATCGTCACCCAGGTGGAAGCCGAGAGCGAGCGTCAGGGCCGTACCGACGCCGAGAGTTTCGGCGATCTGCTGCGCGCCTTCCTCGCCGAATACGAAACGTCTCAAACTCGGCACATCGCGCTGATCAACGACGTCAAGTTCCTGGCCGACGAACAGCGCGACCTGATCCTGAAGCGCGAGCGCGACGTGGTAGCGGCCTTCTCCCGCAAGCTGCGGCTGGCCTACCCGGCGCGCGTCACGCGCGAGAACCAGACCGCGCTGGCGATGACCGTGTTCGGCATGATCAACTGGACCTTCACCTGGCTCAAGCCGGGCGGCAAGCTGTCTTACGGCCAGTTCGCCGAGATGGTCGTGGACCTGCTCGACAACGGCCTGGCCAATGGGCTGGCCGACGGGCTGGCACGCAGCGCGCCGGCCCAGCCCTGAATCAGGACCACTCCGCGTCTTCCTGCTTCTGCCGCTGTTCGCGGTCCTGGCGGAACATTTCCTCGAGTTCGTCGCGCGCCTGCCGCGCCAGCGATACCAGCTTGGTCTGGTCGCGGTAGTGCGGGTAGAAACGGTCGATCGCCTGGATATTGTGACGCCGGAAGCGCAAGGCCACGCTGCGCGCGTCGGCCGGATCGATGCCCAGCCCCTCCAGCACGCGGCGGCCCATCATCAGCGAACCCTCGAACATCTCCCGCTCGAAGATCTCCACGCCGCGGTCCTTGAGCTGGTACACGTGCGAGACGTGGCGCGCCCGCGCGTAGATCTTCAGGTGCGGGAAGCGCGCTCGCACGCGGTCGATCAGCGCCAGGCTGTCTTCCATGCCCTCGATGGCCACCACGAGGATCTGGGCCGTGCCGGCGCCGGCCGCCTCGAGCAGGTCCACGCGGGTGGCGTCGCCATAGAACACCTTGAAGCCGAAGCCCTTGAGGAACTCGATCTGGTCCGGGTCGTGGTCGAGAATCGTCGCCGTAATGCCCTGCGAGTACAGCAGGCGGCCGACGATCTGGCCGAAGCGCCCGAAGCCGGCAATCAGCACCGGGTTGTGCTGCGGCGGGATCGCGTCGTCCTTACGGCGCGACAGCGCATGCAGGCGCGGCGCGATCAGGCGGTCGAAGACCAGCAGCAGCAACGGCGTGGCCACCATCGACAAGGCCACGACCAGCACCAGCAGCGCCTCCATATGCGGCGGCAGCAGACCCGCGTGGGCGGCCACGCCGAACACCACGAACGCGAACTCGCCGCCTTGCGAGATCAGCAGCCCGAACAGCAGCCACTGGCCGCGCGAGATGCCGAAACGGCGCGCCAGCAGCGCCAGAATCAGCGTCTTGACCGCGACGAAGCCCAGCACGAGGCCCAGCACCTGCCCCGGGGACTCGCTGAGCACGCCGAAGTCGATCGACATGCCCACTGCCATGAAGAACAGCCCCAGCAGCAGGCCCTTGAACGGCTCGATGTCGGCCTCGAGCGCATGGCGGTACTCCGAATCCGCCAGCAGCACGCCGGCCACGAAGGTGCCGAGTGCCATGGAAACGCCCACCGCATCCATCATCAGCGCGATGCCAACCACCAGCAGCAGCGCGAACGCGGTGAACATCTCGCGCATGTCCGTGCGGGCGATGAAGCGCAGCACCGGGCGCACCAGGTAGCGGCCCACCACCACCAGCAGCGCCATCACGGCCACCGCCTTGCCGGCGGTCTGCCAGGCTGGCGGGCCATGCGGTACCGCGCCGACGGCATCGGCGGCCAGCAGCGGCAGCAAGGCGATCATCGGGATCGCGGCGATATCCTGGAATAGCAGAATGCCGAAGCTTGCCGCGCCAGCCGGGGTGCCCATCAGGTTCCGCTCGGCCAGCGTGGCGAACGCGATGGCCGTGGAAGACAGCGCCAGGCCAAGCCCCGCCACCAGCGCCACCTGCCACGGCGCGCCCAGCAGCGCGGCCAGGATGCCCAGCACCACGGCACAGACCGCGAGCTGCGTCGTCCCGTAGCCGAAAATCGATTTCTTGAGGTTCTTGAGCTTGCGCGGCTCCAGTTCCAGGCCGATGACGAACATCATCATCACGACGCCGAACTCCGAGAAATGGAGGATCGACTCGACATTGGTGACCAGCCGCAGCGCGAACGGGCCGATGGCCGCGCCGGCGATCAGGTAGCCGAGCACCGCGCCGAGGCCAAGCCGCCGCGCCAGTGGCACCGCCACCACGGCCGCCACCAGGAACACCAGCAGCGCGATCAGGAAGTCATGCTGGTTCATGGCGCGTCCTCCGGCTCCTCGGACGGCACTTCATCGGCCGAGGCCACCTCGGGCGGTACCGGCTCGGGCGGCGCCAGATGCCGGGCCACATGCTCGACATGCAGCGCGATGGCCTCCGGATCGGCGTTGTTGGCATCGTGCAGCACCACCGGCGGCAGCCAGGTCATGCCGCATAGCACGGCGGTCTGCTCGAGCGGCAGCAGGAAATCGGCAATCGGATGGCCGTGGGAGCCGTCCGGCCCGTAGGCATCGGCGTGGCCGCCCGTGCTGACCACCACCAGCATCGACTTGCCGCGCAGCGCCGTGCCGCCTGGCCCGTAGGCCCAGCCGGGCTCGAGCACTTCGTCGATCCAGAGCTTCAGCAGCGCGGGCACGCTGTACCAGCGGACCGGGAATTGCAGGACGACCGTCTCGCTGGTGGAAAGCAGCCGCTGCTCGGCCACGACGTCGATGTCGTAATCCACATAAAGCCGGTAAAGCTCGCGCACGGCCACGTGCGGCAGGGCGGCCAGCGCGTCGGCGAGCGGACGGTTGACGCGGGAACGGCGGGGCGCGGGATGCGCATAGATCACAACGATGGGGGGCTCGTGCATGGAGGGTGGCAAGGCGAAGATTCCGGTTAGCGTCTGATCACCACAGACCGCTGGAAGTGTGCGGCGTTGCAGCAAATCCACACCGTCACCCATATGACGTTGTGGCCTCTCCGGCAACCGCTTGATTTTACGGGATTTTCTTGGCCGTCACAGTCTGATGCAATTTCCTGCGCCGACCATTGCGCCCGAAAGCTTACGCGACCCTGACAAATCCACTACAATACTTTTCGCATTGCAGCAACCTAGTGTTTGCCCCGAGATACGCCGAAAGTGGCTGGGCATTCACTGTGTGGGTGCTATTTTCATACTGATCGCAGCAAGAGGAAACCAAAGTGAACCCGCTCGAACTGAGCAAGGCCGTCGGTGCCGTAACCGATGAAGATCTTCGCCGTGCCGCCGAGGCCAGTGCCGCCAGCCGCTCCGGACATCGCCCCACCGTTCTGGTGCGGGAGTTGGCCGCGCATCACCGCTCGCGCCTGCTCAAGCATTTTCTCGCCCTGGGCGAGGAAGATCGCCTGCTCCGTTTTGGCCAGTCCGTTGGCGACCATGTGATCGAAGGCTACGTCGACAGCATCGACTTCGACCACGACACCGTGTTCGGCGTCTATGACGAAGACCTCGTGCTGATCGGCGTGGGCCACTTTGCCAACCTGCGCGACAACGCCCAGGGCCGCGTGGCCGAGTTCGGCGTGTCGGTGTCGCAGAGCGCGCGGGGCCGGGGCATCGGCAGCGCGCTGTTCGAGCGTGCCGCAATGCATGGCCGCAATACCAATGTCCGCACGCTGTACATGCACTGCCTGTCGCGCAATGCAGCGATGATGCACATCGCCAAGAAGGCCGGCATGAAGGTGCAATACGCCTATGGCGAGGCCGACGCCTACCTGGAACTGCCGCCCGCCGACACTGTGAGCCGCCTGACCGAGGCGCTCGACGAACAGGTGGCCGACCTCGACTACATGGTCCGCCGCAACCTGCGCGACGCACGGCGCTTCGGCCTGCGCTTCTGGCGCTCGCTGCTGCCGCAGAAGCACGTGATCTGACGGCTCGGCCCGTTATCGCACGAATCGCAAGACGAATCGACGCACCCTGGTGGTGCGTCGATTGCGTTTACGAGCCGATTTCGTCGATCAGCCGCCGGCCACCGGCAGCGCCGTGGTGTCCTTGATCGACTCCAGCGCGAAGCTCGAACGAACATCGATCACCGACGGATGGGCCAGCAACTGCTCCTGCATAAAGCGGGCGAAGTGCTCCATATCCTGCACATAGACCTTGAGCAGCAGGTCCATCTCGCCGGTCATGGCGTGGCACGCGGCCACTTCGGGCCAGTTCTGGATGGCCGCGCGGAACAGGTCCAGCGGCGCCTTGCCCTTGGGCGTGCCGCCCTGCTTCTCCAGCCGCACATTGATATAGGCGAGCAGCCCCAGCCCGATCTTGTTGGGCTCGAGCAGCGCCGCGTACTGGCGGATCACCCCGATTTCCTCGAGGCGGCGGATCCGGCGCAGGCATGGGCTCGGCGACAGGTTCACGCGCTCGGCCACTTCCAGGTTGGTCAGCCTCCCGTTGGTCTGCAGGACCTCCAGAATCTTGCGGTCGATCTTGTCCAGCTCCACCTTGCTCACGTTTTGTTGCTCCGCAGTATATTTGTCGGCAATTTTTTTGCGCAAATTTAGCAAGTCAGGCACAACTACGCAATTTATTTGATGAGGAATCCGCCTGAACCGCCCTCGACGTGCGCCGGCGGTGCGCCCCGGAGAGGCAAGGATGGTGCCAACTTCGGCACTTTCCGAGGTACTGAGGCAAAAAAAAACGCGACCCGAAGGTCGCGCTTTCCAGCAGGGTGGCGAAGGCTTAGCCGCCGCTGCTCGACGGCACCGCCGGGGCCGAGGCGCCCGGACCGCGGCCAGGGCCGCCGTGGTGCTTCATGTGTTCGTCGCGCATCTTCTTCATGCTCGACTCCACTTCGGCGGTAGTCACCTTGCCGTCGCGGCTGGCGTCGATCGTGTCGAAGCGGTTGGCCATGCGCGGGAACGCGGCCTTGAACTCGTCACGGGTCAGCGCGCCGTCGTTGTTCTTGTCCGCCGCCTTGAACTTGGCTTCGAACTCGGCCTTCATCTTGGCGCGATGCTCCTCCATCGATGCCTTGCGGTAGGCCGCCAGTTCCGACTTGTCGAGCTTGCCGTCCTTGTTGGTATCGATCTTGGCGAACATCGCGTCGGCCTCGGCCTTCGAGATGGCGCCGTCGCCGTCCGTATCGACCGACTTCAGCCACATGCCGCCATGGTGGCCGGGGCCGCCGTGGTGACGGCCCATGTCGCCTCGCGGGGCGCCTGCCGGGCCCTGGGCGGCCGGCGGGGTGGTCGGTGCCGGGGCCGGCGTGGTGGCCTGGGCGAAAGCGGCGCCCGCGACCACGACCATGGCCGAGGCGGCCGCCAGCTTCTTCAGGATGTGCGTCGTGTGAGTCCGTTGCATGTCTGTGCTCCTTTTCGTCATGTTGGGCATGTACGGATTAGAACGCAGACGATCTCGCAAAGTTGGCACTTTTAATACGATGTTACGGGCCTCACAGAAAGGATGACTCGCGTAAACAGGCGAAAGACAGGCCAATATTGCGCAATGGTTTGAAACAGTGGCGGGTCAGCCGCCGCCAGGCGCGTCCGGCATGCCGCCGGGAGCCATCTGGGCCGGCGCCACCTGGGGCTGCGGCTGCATGGTCTGCGGCGGCGGCGGTTGATAGGGCTGCTGAGGTGGCTGGGCCGGTTGCGCCATCGCGCCAGCCGTCACGGACGGCGGCGGTGCGAGGTTGGCCGGCGGTTGCAGCGGCGTGGAGAGCGGCGCGGCAGCTCCGGAAGGCGGGGCCGCCGGCGCGGTGCCACGGCTGCCGGCGCTGACGCCGGTCTGGAGCGGCAGCGCGATTTCCTGCCGCACGCCGTTGCGTTCGATCACGATGTTGCGGCCATGGATCTCGGTCAGCTTGATCTGCGGCGACAGCGACGTCCCGGCGCGCACGGACTTGGCCGGCCCGCCATCGAGCGAAAGGATGGCGGCGGCCGGGCCCACGCCATCGAGGTCCGCCACCACGCCGATCAACTGCACGTCACGCACGCCCGACTGGGCGCTGCCGCCGAACAGCGTAGCCACGGCGCCCGTCTCCACTGCCTCCGTCTGCGCCACACGCGCGCTCTTGGGCACCGGGATCGTGCGCATCGCGCTGAACGCGAGCACCCAGTGCGTCACCAGCGCGCACAGCGCCACAAATAGCAACAGCCCCGCGACGCGGGGCAGCCAGGGAGCGGAGAGGTCGAAGCGAAGCGGAGACCGGGAAAGGGTGGCCACGAGACAGTACGCCGGCACGCCGGCGATCAAAGAAGATCGCCTAGCGTACCAGACGCGTGTGTCGGCTGTCAGTCAGCGGGTCAGAGCAGGTCGTCCAGCAGGTCCGGACCGAACACTTCGCGATGGATATGGCCCACCGGAATCCCCGCCGAGATCAGCGCCAGGCGCTGGGCCTGCATGAACCCGATCGGACCGCACATATAGACCTGGCCGTCCTGGAACGCGGAGGTTTCCTCGGTGGTCAGCAGCGCGTGGATCGGCAGCGTGCCGACGTGGTCGTAGTCATGCCCCGCCACGTCGCCGTCCTGGGGCGTCTCGTAGCTGATATGGGTACGCAGGTTGGGCATGCGTTCGCGCGCCCAGGCCAGGTCCTTGCGATGGGCATGGTGACGGCCATGGCGCGCGGCGTGGGCGAACAACACCGGACGGTTCGGGTTCTCCAGCGCCAGCGTGCGCAGCACGGAGATCATCGGCGTGATGCCGATACCGGCCGACATCAGCACCATCGGCGTGTTGCCAGCCAGCGCGGGCGCGAAGTCGCCCCACGGCGTGCTCACGTTCAGCGTCGTGCCAACACGGGCGGTGTCATGCAGCCAGTTGGAGACGGCGCCGGCCGGGGTCTCGGCATTGCCGGCCTCGCGCTTGACCGAGATGCGCCACGTCGCCACACCACGTTCGGCGGAGAGCGAATACTGGCGCAGCTGACGGCCGCCATCGGGGAAATTGGCTTCCACGCTGATGTACTGGCCCGGCGCGAAGTCGCGCAGCGGCGTGCCATCCTCGGCGGCGAGGGTCAGCGCGACCACGGCATCGCCTTCGTTTTCGCGGCGCACCACGCGTACGGCCTGCAGCTCGCCCGCCTTCACGTTGTGGCGGTCATAGAGGCGTGCTTCGGCGGAGATCAGTTCGCCGGCCAGCAGCCAGTAGGCTTCGTCCCAGGCGGCCATCAGCGGCGGCGTGGCGGCGTCGCCGAGCACGGCGGCAATCGCTTCGAGCAGGTGCTTGCCGACGATCGGGTAGTGCGCGGAGGTCAAACCCACGGCCACATGCTTGTGGACGATGCGTTCCACCACGGGCGCGAGCACGTCGGCGCGATCCACATTGGCGGCGTAGGCGAACACGGCGGAGGCCAGCGACTGCTGCTGCGCGCCATTGGCCTGGTTGCCCATGTTGAACAGCCGGGTCAGTTCCGGCCGCGCGGCGAACATTTCGCGATAGAAGTGCGTCGTGATGGCAAGGCCGTGCTCACGCAGCACGGGAACGCTGGCATCGATGTAGGGGCGGGAAGCTGCCGACAGCATTTGGAAAACTCCGATTAATTATCATGCATACTAGATGCATGTTTTATCGCACAATAAAACCGGCGCATGGCTCGGGGGCCCGGGATCTGATGTCCCGGAACCGTCAGGCTGCTCGCCGGTTCAGGAAATTACGATGCAGGGTGATGATCGACTCGGCGGTACGGCTGCCAATGACATCGCCCAGGGACACGCCGTCCAGCGCGCGGTAGAAGGCCTCCTCGGCCTCGTCCAGCGCCAGCTTCAGCCGGCAGTTGCCCTTGAGCGCGCACGGCGGATCAGCGCAGTCGACCACCGACTTGTGCCCTTCCAGCTCGCGCAGGATCGTGCCCACCGACAGCCGTTCCGCACCCGGCCCAAGCTGCAGGCCGCCGTGGCGGCCACGCGTGGCCGTGATCCAGCCGAGCTTCGACAGCCGCGCGGCCACTTTCACGAGGTGGTTGTGCGAGATGTCGAATTGCTGGCCGACCTCGGCAATCGTGATCGGCCGGGTGCCATCCGCCCGCGATACATACATCAGCAGGCGCAGCGCATAGTCGGAAAAACGGGTCAGTTGCATCGTGGTTGAAATACTAGATAAGATGCATTGAAGATGCAAGATATAAATGCATGCCTGCCGGCTACGCCACACCCCACACGAAACAGTCACGCCATGGGGGTTATACTTTCTGGCCATACCCGGCCGTGCCTGCCCGTCAGGCGCGGAATGTCCATCCCGATAAGGCCAGACACCACGATGCGCAGATTCGCCAACTTCTCCTCCACCCGCACGCCCGCCACTGCCCGCCCGCATGGCCAGCGCCGTGCCCGCGGCTTCACCCTGATCGAAATCATGGTGGTGATCGTCATCCTGGGGGTGCTGGCAGCGCTGGTGGTGCCCAAGATCATGAGCCGCCCGGACGAAGCCCGTATCGTGGCCGCGCGCCAGGATATCTCGTCGATCATGCAGGCGCTCAAGCTGTATCGCCTCGATAACGGCCGCTATCCGACCACCGAGCAAGGCGTGCAGGCGTTGGTCAGCAAGCCGACCACCGAGCCGGTGCCGAACAACTGGAAGGGCGGCGGCTACCTCGAAAAGCTGCCGAAAGACCCCTGGGGCCATGCCTACCAGTACCTGAACCCCGGTGTGCGCGGCGAAATCGACGTGTTCAGCTTTGGCGCCGACGGCCAGGCCGGCGGCAGCGCCAACGACGCCGATATCGGCAACTGGGAATAAGTCCTCCCGCCTCCTGCCCCTTCATCGACATGGCCCCGGCGACGCCCGCCTTGCTCCCGCGCCGCCCTTGCCCGCAGCGCCGCCGGCCCGCCGGCTTCACGCTGCTCGAGCTGCTGGTGGTCATGGTGATCGCCGGCATCGTCATCTCCCTGGTGGCCGTCAATGCCTCGCCCAATGAGCGGGGCCGTGTGCTCGATGACGGCCAGCGCATCGCCCGCCTGTTCGAACTCGCCCAGGAAGACGCCCAACTGGGCGCCCGCCCGCTGGCCTGGGAGGGCGATGCCGGCGGCTGGCGCTTCCTGGAATCCACCCCGCAAGGCTGGGTGCCGATGCGCGCCGATGTTTTCGCGCCCGGCCACTGGCGGCTGGGGCTGGACAGCGTGATGATCGTCGAAGGCGGCCGGCGCGTGGGCACCGGCCCGCAGCGGCTGGTATTCGGCCGCGAACTGGTGGACGAGCCGCAGCGGCTGGTCCTCACGCGCGGCGACATCCGCGTGGACATCACCGGCGATGGCAGCGGTCGCTACCAGGCCACGGTGCCGCAATGAGCCGCCGCCCTGCCTCCCGATCGACCCTCCGCCAGCAATACCGATCCGGCTTCACGCTGATCGAGGTGCTGGTGGCGCTGACCATCCTCGCCGTGGCGCTCACGGCCGCCATGCGGGCGATGGGCTCGATGACCGAGTCGAGCGCCGCGCTGCAATCGCGCATGCTGGCCGAATTCAGCGCCGAGAACCATTTCGCCACGCTGCGCCTCTCCAAGACCTGGCCTGAACCCGGCACCCGCGGCTACGACTGCCCGCAGGGCGGCACCCCGCTCTGGTGCGAGGAATCGGTCTCGGGCACCCCCAATCCGTCGTTCCGGCGCGTGGAAATTGCCGTGTACCCGTCGGCCACCGACAAATCGGTCAGGCTGGCCTGGCTCGTCACTTTGGTTCCCAATGAAACGCGCGGCGTCCTCTGAGCGGCCCTCCCCCCGCAGCCGGCGTGGCGGCTTCACGCTGCTGGAGATGCTCGTCGCCATCACCCTGCTGGCCGTGATGGCCGTGATTGGCTGGCGCGCGCTGGATTCCCTGACGCGCAGCCGCGAACGCCTGACCGACCACGACGCACGCCTCGACGCCCTGAAGGTGCTCTACGGCCAGTTCCAGTCCGATTGCGAGCACCTGGCCAATCCCACCCAGCTCCAGGCCAGCCCCGTGGAACTCGGCGCCAACCAGCTGATGCTGGTGCGCGACCGCCGCGACGAAGGCCAGCCCACCGCCTGGCAGGTGGTGGTCTACCGTGTGGATAACAACACGCTGGTCCGTATGGCCAGCCGCCCCGCGCTCTCACGCAACGCGGTGCAGGGTGCGATGGTGAACCTGCGCCAGGGCGCGCCCGGCGGCGCCCAGGTGCGGCCCCTGCTGCCCGATACGGCCGAACTGGCCGCGCGGGTCTGGGTGGAGCCGGCCGGCTGGCAGGCCGAGAACGGCCGGGTGCGGGCCGCGCTGATGCAGCAGAGCGCCATCGACAGCGCGGCGGCGCAGGCCGCAACCGCCGCCGGCACCGCAGCCGGCACCGCTGGCGCAAGCGACGCGGACGCCGGCCCCGCCAACATCAACGGCAATGCCACGCTGCGCGCGCTGGAGTTGACCGTGCTGGCAAAGATGGGCGATGGCGACGCGCCACGCCGGTTCCAGAAAGTCTGCATGACCGGCCTATGAACGCGCGCCCTGCCCTCCCTCGCCACCGTACCCACCAGCGCGGCGCCGCCGTGGTCACGGCCCTGCTGATGGTGACGCTTGCCGTGGTCATCGTCTCCGGCATGCTGTGGCGCCAACAGGTGCAGATCCGGTCGATCGAGAACCAGCGCCTGACCGCGCAGGCCGCGTGGATCGAGCGCGCGGCCGTGGACTGGGCGCGGCTGATCCTGCGCGACGACCAGCGCCGCTCCCGGGTCGACTATCTCGGCGAGCCGTGGTCGGTGCCGGTGGCCGAGACGCGGCTGTCCGACTTCCTCGGCGCCGGGCTGCGCACGGACCAGGCCGGGGAGACCTCGTTCCTGTCTGGCCGCATCGTCGATGCCCAGGCGCGCTTCAACCTCAACAACCTCTATATCTGGAACGCCTCGGGCAGCGGGCGCGTGGTGGAGATCGACCTGCCCTCGCTGCTGGTTTACCGCCGCCTGCTTCAAACGCTCGGCATGAATCCGTCGCTGGCAGAGCCGACCGCGCAGTATCTGGTACGCGCGGCACGCGGGGCGTCGCCCGACGGCCAGCCCGTGCCGCGCCCGCCCGACACCGCTGCCGACCTGCTCGCCATTCCCGGCTACAACCCGGAGATGGTGGCCGCGCTGGACCCGTTCATCGCCTTCCTGCCCGAACGGACCAAGATCAACGCCAACACGGCCGAGCCCGAGGTACTGGCCGCCGCCATCGACAAGCTGCCGTTGGACCGCGCCCGCGAGCTGGTGCGCCAGCGCGACCGCGCCTATTTCCTCGACACCGCCGGCATCAGCGCGCAGCTGCGCGCCGTGGCGCCGCAGGCCGACACCACCGCCACCAATCTCGATGTTAGTACCCACTATTTCCTGGTGTATGGTCTGGTGCGGCACGAGCGCGCGCGTCGGCTGCAGGTGTCGCTGGTGCAGCGCGCGCCCACGCTCGGGAGCGGCAACACCACCCGTGTACTCTGGGTGCGCGACACCGACCGCCTGCCGGAGGCGCCCTGAGTCATGCGGGCACCCCCGGGTGCGGCATGCTCCATAAATGTCGGACAAACGTCGGCCCCAGATTCAGACAGGACTGTATTGACGTGCTTTAGTCACACAGGCAAGGTACGCTGTTGCGCCGAACCCGGGCGGCCTGCCGCGCCGCCCCACCCCGATCGAGCGATTCCATTTAGGTAACCCTTGAGCACCACCCTCTACGTCCGCCTGCCGCAACGGCCGCACGACCAGCCGCAACCGTGGCAGTTTGGCGCCATGGCTTTTGCATTGGTCCGCACGCCGGTGGCGGACAAGAGCCGCCGCCCGGGCCTGCCCCACGCCCCCGAACTGTTGCGCGAAGGCCACGCATTGGCCGCCGACATGCCGGCGGCGGACCGCCTGGTGCTGATCGTGGCCGCCTCAGACGTGCTGCTGACCACGGCGATGGTGCCCCCGCTGCCGCCCGCGCGGCTGCGGCTGGCCCTGCCGAATCTGGTCGAGGACATGCTGGCGACGGACGCCGCCCCCTGCCATATCGCGCTCGGGCCGGCGCTGGACCCGACGGCGACCGCCCGTGGCGCGCGCCGCCGCCTGCTGATGGTGACGGACCGCGCCTGGATGCGCGCCGCGCTCGACCACTTTGCCGAACACAAGCACCGCCGCCGCCACGTGGTGGCCGCGCAGCTTTGCCTGCCGTTGCCGGAACCGGTGGAAGCGGTGCCGGCCGACGCCGAGGCGCCCGAGCCCGTGCTGGCTGGTGCCAGCGCTGCCCTACCGGCGCCTGCCGTGGCTGCATCGAAGCCCACCGCCCCAGTCCAGCCGGCCACGCTGATCGTGGAAGCAGCTGCCACGGCACTTTCGCAATCCGCCTCGTTGCTCGACGTCACGGCCACCGCCACGACGGAAGCGACGCGCATGTGGCAGGTCACGGCCCGCACCGGCCAGTACGAGGGCTTCGGCCTGATGCTGGGCGATGCCGCGCTGGCGGCCTGGCAGGCGCTGGCTCCGGCCGGCCAATGGCATGGCGACGCCACGGCGCGCGCGCGCGCCCCGGTGCCGGCACTCCACGCGCAGCCGCCGGTCGCCCGTGCCTCGCGGATTTCCGATGCCTGGCGCCTCTGGCTGGTTGGCGCCGAAGACTGCCTGCAGAATCCCCAGCTCGACCTCGCCCAGTTCGAATTCGCGCAGGGCCGCATGGATCGCTGGAACCTGCGCGCGTGGCGCCTGCCCGTGGCGCTGGCCATCGGCCTGCTGCTGGTGCAGATCATCGGCGTGAATATCCAGTGGCTGCTGCTGCGCAACGAGGCGAAGCGGGTCGAGGCCGCGCAGGCGGACCTGCTCCACACCGCCTTCCCCAATGTGCCGCAGATCGCCGAGCCGCCCTTGCTGATGCGCCGTCAGGTGGAACAGCTGCGCACGGCGAGCGGACGTAGCGTGCCGGGCGATTTCCTGCCGCTGGCCGATGGCTTCGCGCGCGGCGCCCAGCAGTTGCCGCCCGATGCGCTGCTGGCGCTGGAATACCGCGCGGGCACGCTCTATGTGACGCTGAAACCCGGCACCAACACCGGCGCGCTGCGCAACGCGGTGCGCCAGACCGGCCTGCAGATGGAAGAAGACAAGAATCCGCCGGACGCCGCGCGCGGCGGCAGCTCGCCCCCGCAGGGCGCCACGCGCTGGACCGTGAAGGCCGCATCATGAAAATGTCGCGTCCCTCCGCCCGGCCCAGCGCCCTCTCCGCCCGCTTCGCGCGCCTGAAACCGCGTGTGCCGGAACGCTGGCGCGAACGCTTCGACGCCTTCTGGAACGCCCGCAACCCGCGCGAGCAGGCCATCCTCGGCGGCGGCGCCGTGTTGCTGGTGCTCGTCTTCGGCTACCTGCTGCTGTGGGAACCGGCCGCCGATGGCCGCGCCCGCCTGAATCGCAATCTGCCGCAGATGCGCGCGGACCTTGCCGAGATGGAAACGCTGGCGCACGAGGCACGCGGCCTGGCCGCCAGCCCGGCCCCCACGCTGCGCGGCGATGCCCTGACCCAGGCGCTGCAGGACAGCATGGGCCAGCATGGCCTGAAGCCGACCAGGCTGGCGCCGACCGGCGACAATGCCGTGCAGCTTCAACTCGATAAAGTACCGTTCGGCGCAGTGGCCGGCTGGCTCCAGGACGTACGCGCGCAGCAGCGGCTCAAGGTGGTCGATGCCCGTATCGCCTACGTGGGCGCGACGGCGCTGGTCAACGTGACCGCCACACTGCAAGGCCCCGGCTCGGGCGGCCGAAACTGATGGTCCGGCTGGAATCGCTGCGTCTGACGCGCCGGCGCGCGCCCGTGGCGCGTGGCTGGAAGCGCGTGCGCTGGGCGCTGCTGGGCGTCGCCACGGTAGCCGTGACGGTAGCGGCCTGCGCGCCCGCCGCATGGCTGGCCGAGAGCGTGGCCAGCCGCACGCAGCGCCGGGTACTGCTGGCCGACGCGGCCGGCACCATCTGGCACGGCAGCGCCACGCTGGCGCTCTCCGCCGGCGCGGGGAGCCAGACCGCGACGGTCCTGCCGGGCCGGCTCGAATGGAACGTGGCGGGCTGGCCGCTGTTGGTCGGCACGCTGCGCGTGGCGCTGGCGCACACCGAGGCCATGGCGGCCCCGGTGACGCTGGCTGTGACACCGACCGGCTGGACCGCGCAGGCCGGCGCCATCCGCCTGCCGGCCGCGCTGCTGGAAGGCATCGGCGCCCCGTTCAACACGTTGCGGCCGGACGGCCAGATGCGGATCGACTGGTCCGCGCTGCGCGGCCAGTTCGGCGACAAGAAGACCGGCAGCCAGACTTTCGGGCACCTGACGTTGCAGTTCGACCAGGTGTCCTCCGCCGTGAGCCGGCTACGTCCACTCGGCAGCTATCGCGCCGAAGTGGACCTGGCCGGCGTGGACGGCAAGCTGCAACTGAAGACCACGGCCGGACCGCTGTACCTGGAGGGCAGCGGCACCCTGGGCCGGCAGGCACGCTTCGAGGGCACGGCCCGTACCGACCCCGATGCCGCCACGCAACTTGCAGGGCTGTTGAGCCTGCTGGGTAGACATGAGAACAACGTGACACGGCTGCGCTTCTGAGCCACCACTAGCCCTTGACCGAGCGCAGCACGCCTAGAACCATGATGACAACGCACGCACACCACCGCTTTCTCCGTACCGCCTGCGCCCGCGCCACCGCGCTGCTGTGCGGCCTGTCCCTGCTGGCCCCTGCCCCGCTGTGGGCCCAGGGCCAGGGCCAGCCGCCGCAGCCCAACGACATCACGCCGCGCACGCAGAACCGTGACCAGGTGGTGCTGAACTTCGTCAACGCCGACCTCGACTCGGTGGTCAAGGCGGTAGGCCAGGCCACGGGCAAAAACTTCGTCATCGATCCGCGCGTGAAGGGCACGGTGAATCTGGTGACGGAGCAGCCGGTGTCGCGCGCGCAGGCACTGGAGACGCTGGGCTCGGTGCTGCGCATGCAGGGCTATGCGATGGTGGAGAGCAACGGCTTCACCAAGGTGGTGCCCGAGGCCGACGCCAAGCTGCAGGGCTCGCCCACCGTGATCGGCGCCGGCTCGAGCCGGGGTGATCAGGTCGTCACGCAGGTGTTCCGGCTCAACTACGAGTCCGCCAACAACCTCGTGCCGGTGCTGCGCCCGATGATCGCGCCGAACAACACGATCACCGCCTACCCGGCCAACAACACGCTGGTCATTACCGACTACGCCGACAACCTGCGCCGGCTGGCCCGCATCATCGCCGCCGTGGATGCGCCGGCGTCGGGCGAAGTCGAACTGATTCCGCTGAAGAACGCCATCGCCAGCGACGCCGCCGTGGTCCTGCAACGGCTGCTCGACCCGTCGGCCTCCGGCGGCGCCGGCGGCGGCGCGGCCCCCGGGGGCGATGCCAGCCTTCGCACATCGGTCGTGGCCGAGCCGCGCACCAACTCGCTGATGATCCGCGCCTCCAGCCGCGCGCGCGTGCAGCAGGCGCGCCAGCTGATCGAGAAGCTCGACCAGCCCTACGCCCGCCCCGGCAATATCTGGGTGGTGCCGCTCAAGAATGCCGATGCGGTCAAGCTGGCGGCCACGCTGCGCGCCATCGTCGCCGCCGACACCAGCTTCGCCAGCTCCACGCAGCAGGGCGGGGCGGCCGGCGCGGGCGCCAACACCGCCACGTCCGGCGCGTTCCAGAACCAGGCGTCGACGCAGAGCGGCCAGTACGGCGGCGGCTCGTCCAGCAGCGGCGGCTATGGCCGCTCGGGCTCCTCGGGCGGTTCGGGCTTCGGCGGCAGCGGCTCGAATGCCTTCTCGTCGTCGTTCGCGGTCAACCAGCAGCCGACCACCGGCGGCACGATCCAGGCCGACCCGACCACCAACGCGCTGATCATCACCGCCAGCGAACCGGTCTACCGCAACCTGCGCGCCGTGATCGACGACCTCGACGCGCGCCGCGCGCAGGTCTACATCGAGTCGATGATCGTGGAAGTGACCGCCACGCAGGCCAGCGAACTGGGCATCCAGTGGCAGGGCCTGATCAACTCGGGTGGCAACGCCATCGGCTTCGCGGGCACGAACTTCGGCTCGGGCGGCAAGAACATCATCAACCTGACCGGCGCCATCGCGGCCATCAACAACGACAGCACGGCGGGCATCGCGGCCGCCACGCAGCTGGTGCCGGACATCGGCGGCCTGAACCTGGGCGTGGTCAACAAGGCCATCGGCCTCGGCGCGCTGCTGCGCGCCCTCGGCAGCAACGACAGCGTGAACCTGCTCTCCACGCCGAACCTGATCACGCTGGAGAACGAGGAAGCCAAGATCCTGATCGGCCAGAACATTCCGATCACGACCGGCTCCTACGCCCAGACCGGCAGCTCGGCCTCGGTCACGCCGTTCCAGACCTTCGACCGCAAGGACGTCGGCATCACGCTGCGCGTGCGGCCGCAGATCACGGACGGCGGGCTGGTGAAGATGCAGATCTACCAGGAGTCCTCGTCGGTGGTGGCCAACACGATCAACGCCACGCAGGGCCCGACCACCAACGTGCGCTCGATCGAGACCAACGTGCTGGTGGATGACGGCCAGATCATCGTGCTGGGCGGCCTGATCGAGGACAGCTACGGCGACGGCGTGCAGAAGGTGCCGCTGCTGGGCGACATCCCCTGGCTGGGCGCCCTGTTCCGCTACGAGAACAAGAACCGCAAGAAGACCAACCTGCTGGTGTTCCTGCGCCCGTACATCATGCGCACGGCGCAGGCCACGGACCGCCTGACGCAGGACCGCTACGAGTACATCCGCGGCCAGCAGCAGGGCTTCGTCTCGCCTAACATGTTCGTACGCGACAAGGACACCCCGGTGCTGCCGCCGGCGGACGCGCCGGGCGCGCCGTTCGTCGATCCGCGTTACAACGGGCCGGTGCAGAGCCCGCTGCCGCTGGACCCGACCCTGCCTGCCGCGCCGTCGCCGGCCCCGCAGGCAGCGCCGCGCCCGATCTCCAAGGGCTCGCAAGCCACCGATACGCCACGCGCCGGTTAAAGGCTAACCATGGCCACCGAAACTATCGACAACACCACCCTGCCGGCACCGTCGGCACCGGCACCTGCACCACTCGAGCCGCCCTCGCCGATGGCGGCGCGGCTGGTCTCGTACTCGTTTTCGCGCGAAGCGCCGCTGCTGATCGCCCACCAGCGCCCCGATGGCGTGGAGGTCTGGGTCAGCCGCGCCACGGCGCCACAGGCGCTGGCCGAGGTGGCCCGCGTGCACGGCGCGCTGCAACTGCGCGTGCTGGAGCCGGACGCGCTGATCGCGGCGATCTCCGATGCCTACAACCGCCAGGACGGCAGCGCCGCCCAGGTGGTGGGCGAGGTGGAGGGCGAAGTCGACCTGTCGCGGCTGATGCAGGACATTCCCGCCGTGGAAGACCTGCTCGAGTCCGAGGACGACGCGCCGATCATCCGCATGATCAACGCCCTGCTGACCCAGGCCGCGCGCGAGCAGGCCTCGGATATCCATATCGAGCCGTTTGAGTCGTCGTCCGTGGTGCGTTTCCGGGTGGATGGCACGCTGCGCGACGTGGTGCGGCCCAAGAAGGCGCTGCACGGCGCGCTGATCTCGCGGATCAAGATCATGGCGCAGCTCGACATCGCCGAGAAACGCCTGCCGCAGGACGGCCGCATCACGCTGCGCGTGGGCGGCCGGCCGGTGGATGTGCGTGTCTCCACACTGCCCACGGGCCACGGCGAGCGCGCGGTGCTGCGTCTGCTCGACAAGGAAGCCGGCCGGCTGGACCTCGCCAAGCTTGGCATGGCGCCCAATACGCTGGGCGGCTTCGATCACCTCGTGCGCCAGCCGCACGGCATCGTGCTGGTGACCGGGCCGACCGGTTCCGGCAAGACCACCACGCTGTACGCGGCACTGTCGCGGCTCGACGCGCGCACCACCAACATCATGACGGTGGAAGACCCGATCGAGTACGACCTGGACGGCATCGGCCAGACCCAGGTCAATCCCCGCATCGACATGACCTTCGGCAAGGCCCTGCGCGCGATCCTGCGGCAGGACCCGGACGTGGTGATGATCGGCGAAATCCGTGACCTGGAGACGGCGCAGATCGCCGTGCAGGCCTCGCTGACCGGCCACCTGGTGCTGGCCACGCTGCACACCAACGACTCGGCCTCGGCCGTGACGCGTCTGGTCGACATGGGGATCGAGCCGTTCCTGCTGTCGTCGTCGCTGCTCGGCGTGCTGGCGCAGCGGTTGGTACGCCGGCTGTGCCCGCACTGCAAGCGCGAGGAAGTGATCGAAGTGACACCCGCCGAGGCCGAGATCCTGCACGCACAGGGCAAGCCGCTCCAGCGCGTGTGGCACGCCGTGGGCTGCGACAAGTGCGGCCATTCGGGCTACCAGGGCCGGATGGGGGTCTATGAACTGCTGACCGTGGATGCCGACATCCAGACCATGATCCACCGCCAGCAGCCCGAATCCGAGATCAAGCAGGTGGGGCTGGCCAAGGGCATGCACACCATGCGGGCCGATGCCCAGCGCTGGATCGACAGCGGCGCCACGTCGCTCGAAGAAGTGCTGCGCGTGACGCGCGAATAGCCGGGAGCCGCACCGCATGCCCGCCTATCGCTACGAAGCCGCCGACGCCACCGGCCGCGCCGACCGCGGCGTCATCGAGGCCGACAGCCCCAAGCAGGCGCGCACGCAACTGCGCGCGCGCGGGCTGACGCCGATCACCGTCGATCCGCTGGCCGGCGCCGGGCTGGCGCCGCGCACCGGCAGCAGCGTCCTGGTGCGCCGGCTCTCCACGCAGGAGCAGGCGCTGTTCACGCGCCAGCTCGCCAGCCTGATCGTCTCCGGCCTGCCGCTCGACGAGGCGCTGGGCGCGCTGGCCGATCAGGCCGAGCGCCAGTACCTGCATGAACTGCTGGCCGGCATCCGCGCCGAGGTGATGGGCGGCAGCTCGCTCTCCGTGGCGCTGGCCCAGCATCCGAAAGACTTCCCCGATATCTACCGCGCGCTAGTCTCGGCCGGCGAGCATTCCGGCCACCTCGGCGTGGTGCTGGAACGGCTGGCGACCTATATCGAGACGCGCAACCAGCTCACCTCGAAGATCCGGCTGGCCTTCACCTACCCGGCCATCGTCACCGTGGTGGCGTTCGCCATCGTGATCTTCCTGCTGTCGTACGTGGTGCCGCAGGTGGTAAGCGTGTTCGCCAACACCAAGCAGAAGCTGCCGACGCTGACCATCGTCATGCTGGCGCTGTCGGATTTCGTACGGAACTGGTGGTGGGCGGCGCTGGCCGTGATCGCGGTGGCCACGCTGGTCATCCGCAGCGTGCTGCGCCAGCCGGACGTCCGCCTGGCCTGGCACCGCTGGCTGCTGACCGCCCCGCTGTTGGGCAAGCTGATCCGGGGCTACAACACGGCGCGCTTCGCCAGCACGCTGGCCATCCTGGTCTCTGCCGGCGTGCCGATCCTGCGCAGCCTGCAGGCCGCCGGCGAAACGCTGACCAACCTCGCGCTGAAAACCAACGTTGACGACGCCACCACCCGCGTGCGCGAAGGCGCCTCGCTGGCCCGCGCGCTGGCCGCGCAGAATCAGTTCCCGCCGGTGCTGGTCCACCTGATCCGCTCCGGCGAAGCCACCGGCAACCTGCCGATCATGCTGGAACGCGCCGCCATCGGCGAAAGCCAGGAACTGGAACGCCGCACGCTGTTCCTGACCAGCCTGCTGGAACCGCTGCTGATCCTGACGATGGGCGTGGTGGTGCTGCTGATCGTGCTGGCGGTGCTGATGCCGATTATCGAGATCAATCAGCTGGTGCGCTGAGTTTCGAACTCGTACGATGGTCGCGGCGATACGGAGTCGCTAGCCTCGTGGGCTCTACTGCCTGCGAGGTGAAATGACTACGCTTATCCGCTACCTGCTGCTCGGCCTGTGGACCATCGTGGGGACGCTCGGCCTGACCTACGTGTGGTTCCACTGGGTCTCGTTCCTCATCCCATTTCCGGAAGCTTTCTGGGTCTGGATGTTCACCCAGTTCCCTGAGTTCGGGGACTGTGAATCGTCCCACGACCTCGTCATGCTGATCCACCTCGGGCTGTCGTTCGGGGTGGTGGTCATCGGAACCTGGCTGACCCGCAGCTGGGTGCTGGCCCGGCGCCGGCGCATGGCCGGACTTCGTTGATGCGCCTGCCCTCTCCCTCAGTCCCTCTCCCACGGGGAGAGGGAAGCACCCCGAAGGCATAGCCACGGCTGGCGGTTAGCTCCCCGCGCCCGCCTGCTCAAGCGCGCAGCCCTCTGATGCGCTGAGTTTCGAACTCGTACGATGTTCGCGCCAAAGCCTGAGGCGTAGCCTCCTTCGTGCTCTCACGGTTGAGAGACTTCGATGGAGAACGACCATGCTCGAATGCACCTTTGAACTGAATGGCAAGGAAATGAGTGCGCTGCGCTGCGGCGCTCTGGCTTTTCCAGCGTTTTCTGGCCTGGATCACCATAAGAATCGACCCGAATTTTCCTGCTATGCAAGTACAGGTCCGATTCCCCGCGGAACCTACTACGTCGTTGATCGGCAATCCGGAGGCATGCTCGGGTCGATCAGAGATTCGCTTCGGAACAAGAACGAATGGTTCGCTCTCTATGCTGTTGACGGCAAGATAGATGACGAAGCCTTCTGCAACGCCATACGGCGCGGCGAATTCCGCCTCCATCCGAAGGGCGGCCAAGGCATCAGCAAAGGGTGCATTACCGTCGAGAGCCACATGGGCTACCACCACCTACGCTCGCTCCTCAAAGCCCAGCGACAACACCCCGTGCCGGGGACGACGCTCAAGGCGTATGGCAGGGTGATCGTCAGATGAAGACCTTGGCTCGGTGGCTATTGTTGGCCGTGTGGACGGTTTTTGCCACGCTCGCGCTAACCTTCGTTTGGCTGCGTTGGCTTGCGGCCATCTTCCCATTCCCGGAGTCGTTCTGGTTCTGGATATTCACCCATGTCCCGGGATTCTGGGACGGCGAAGCTGGCGACGATCTGGAACTCCTGGTCCACCTCGCCTTGTCATTCGTGGCGGTGGTGATCGGAACCTGGCTGGCGCGCAGGTGGATGCTGGACCGGCGTGGGCGAGCGGCCCGGCTTCGTTAAGCCGGCCGCCCTCCCCTCACTACCTTACTCCGCTGCCTTCTTCACCGCCTTCTTGGCCGGCGCGCGCTTGCGCGGGGCGGCTTTCTTTGCGGGAGCTTTCTTGTCGGCGGACTTCGGGGCTTCCTCGGCGGGGGCCGGGGCGGGCTCGGTGGGTTCCTCGACAACCTGGGCGGACAGCACCGTCGTGCCCGGGGCGGCGAAGACCGACTGGTCGATTGGCCACGGGGTGTCGCTCAGGGCGACTTCGGGGCGCTTGGCGCGCTTGCCGCGTGACGAAGCCGGGGGTTCCACGGCTTCCGGGATCAGGGTCGAGGCGGAGCCGGCCGGTTCGTCCTCGGAGGCCGCCGAGAAGACCGGGGCCGGCTCGGGGATGGCGTCGATCTCGACCACCGGCGCGGGCGTTTCCACCGGCGGCACAGCCTGGGCCACCGTGGTGGCCGGCAGCGGTGGCGGCGACGGGCGGCGCTCCTGCTGGTTCGACTGGTTTTGCTGCGGGCGCTGCTGCTGGCCGGACTGTTGCCCAGACTGCTGGCCCGATTGCTGGCCACCCTGTTGCCCACCCTGTTGCCCACCCTGCTGGCCCGACTGCTGCCCCGGCTGGCCGCCCTCCCCCTTGGCGCGCTTCTTCAGCCGCACCCAGATGGTCTTGTTGTTCCCGCCGTTGCGCGTTTCCACCTCGAACAGGTTGGTCGATGCCACGAGTTCGGACAGCTTGCCGTACCCATAGTTACGCGAGTCGAATTCCGGCGCCTGCTTGGCGATGTGGTTGCCCATGCCGCCCAGCGTCGACCAGCCGTCCTCGTCGGACACCGCCTGCGCGGCGCTTTGCAGCAGGCGCACCAGCCGCGAGTCCTGCCGCAGCTCCTGGGTGTTGCGGCGGCGTGCCGGGGCCACGGCGCCTTCGGCTTCCACGTCGGTATCGGTGTCCGTGCGCAGCACATCGGAATAGATGAACTTGTCGCAGGCTGTCACGAAGGGCTTGGGCGTCTTGCGCTCGCCGAAGCCGTAGACGATCAGCCCCTGCTCGCGGATGCGCGACGCCAGTCGCGTGAAGTCGCTGTCACTGGAGACGATGCAGAACCCGTCGAAGCGGCCCGTGTAGAGCAGGTCCATCGCGTCGATGATCATCGCGCTGTCCGTGGCGTTCTTGCCCACGGTGTAGCGGAACTGCTGGA
Organism: Cupriavidus sp. 01L43; assembly: GCF_056399925.1. Lineage (NCBI taxonomy): Bacteria > Pseudomonadati > Pseudomonadota > Betaproteobacteria > Burkholderiales > Burkholderiaceae > Cupriavidus > Cupriavidus sp. 01L43. Next base: position 126,235 of record NZ_JBFTSH010000012.1, on the reverse strand, counting down.
TCGGCTGGATCGAGTGCGACAGCAGCCGCTCCTTCCATCCGGCCAGGTTGGGCTTGGTCCAGTCGCCGTAGATCCGCTTCACGGCGGCCACGCCGTACTTGGCCACTTCGGCCAGCAGGCCTTCCACGATGGCGGGCGCCGCGTTGTCGGCGTCGATCAGCACAGCCAGGGTCGCGCCCTGGCGAGGGGAATTTGTCATGTGTCGATAGGGGGTTGCGGTGCAGCCGGCGCCGCCCGGAGCGGGCGGCCGGGGCCGCCTGGATGCAACGCAGTGTACACGCTGAAAGCCCGTGCCTACGGGAAATCACGGGGGTAGCTGGCCCGGTTTATGCTGCATAGCAAGGTACCGCGCGCGCAACGCGGGTGCTACCATGCCGCGCAGAGACACGGCCTTCCCACGCCTCCACAAGAGGCCCCGGAAGGTTGCCCACAACTGATGTGTCGGTGATCCCGACAGCATGCCCATAGAGGAGCACTTATGAATGCCCCCCTGACCCCGCCGGTCAGCGACGCCATTCGTCGCGCGCTAGAGAACGTTTCCCTCGAAGACAAGTACACGCTGGAACGCGGCCGCATCTATATCAGCGGCACGCAGGCGTTGGTACGGCTGCCGATGCTGCAGCAGGAACGGGATCGCGCCGCGGGTCTGAACACTGCCGGTTTCATCTCCGGCTATCGCGGGTCGCCGCTCGGCGCGCTCGACCAGTCGCTCTGGAAAGCCAAGAAGCATCTTGCAGCGCACAACGTCGTCTTCCAGGCTGGCCTGAACGAAGATCTCGCCGCCACCTCGGTCTGGGGCTCCCAGCAGGTCAACATGTATCCGGATGCCAAGTTCGATGGCGTATTCGGCATGTGGTACGGCAAGGGCCCGGGCGTGGACCGCACCGGCGACGTCTTCAAGCACGCCAACTCCGCCGGCTCCAGCCAGCACGGCGGCGTGCTGGTGCTGGCCGGTGACGACCATTCGGCCAAGTCCTCCACGCTGGCGCACCAGTCCGAGCACATCTTCAAGGCCTGCGGCCTGCCCGTGCTTTATCCGTCGAACGTACAGGAATACCTCGACTACGGCCTGCACGGCTGGGCGATGAGCCGCTACTCCGGCCTCTGGGTGGCCATGAAGTGCGTGACCGACGTGGTGGAATCGTCGGCCTCGGTCGAACTCGATCCGCACCGCGTGGAGATCGTGCTGCCCGATGACTTCATCCTGCCGCAGGGCGGCCTGAACATCCGCTGGCCCGATCCGCCGCTGGAACAGGAAGCGCGGCTGCTCGACTACAAGTGGTACGCCGGCCTGGCCTATGTGCGGGCCAACAAAATCGACCGGATCGAGATCGACTCGCCGCACGCGCGTTTCGGCATCATGACCGCCGGCAAGGCCTACCTCGACACCCGCCAGGCGCTGTCCGACCTCGGCCTCGATAACGAGACCTGCGCGCGCCTGGGCATCCGCCTCTACAAGGTGGGCTGCGTATGGCCGCTGGAGGCGCACGGCGCGCGCAAGTTCGCCGAGGGGCTGCAGGAGATCCTCGTCGTCGAGGAAAAGCGCCAGATCATGGAGTACGCGCTCAAGGAGGAGCTGTACAACTGGCGCGACGACGTGCGCCCCAAGGTGTACGGCAAGTTCGACGAGCGCGACAACGCGGGCGGCGAATGGTCGATCCCGCAGAACAACTGGCTGCTGCCGGCCCACTACGAGCTGTCGCCGGCCATCATCGCCAAGGCTATCGCCACGCGGCTGGAAAAGTTCGATTTGCCGTCCGATGTGCGCGCCCGCATCGCCGCCCGTCTGGCGGTCATCGAGGCCAAGGAGCGCGCGCTGGCCACGCCGCGCGTGACCGCCGAGCGCAAACCGTGGTTCTGCTCCGGTTGTCCGCACAATACGTCAACCAACGTGCCCGAGGGTTCGCGCGCGCTGGCCGGCATCGGCTGCCACTACATGACCGTGTGGATGGACCGCAGCACCAGCACCTTCAGCCAGATGGGCGGCGAAGGCGTGGCCTGGATCGGCCAGGCGCCGTTCGCGGGCGACAAGCACGTGTTCGCCAACCTCGGCGACGGCACCTACTTCCACTCGGGGCTGCTGGCCATCCGCGCGTCGATCGCGGCGGGGGTCAACATCACCTACAAGATCCTCTACAACGACGCCGTGGCGATGACCGGCGGCCAGCCCGTGGACGGCGAGCTCTCGGTGCGCGACATCGCCTACCAGGTGTCCGCCGAAGGCGCGAAGCAGATCGTCATCGTCACGGACGAGCCCGAGAAGTACAACGGCGCGATCAAGCTGCCCGAGGGGCTCACCGTCCACCATCGGGACGAGCTGGATCGCATCCAGCGTGAACTCCGCGAAGTGCCGGGCTGCACCATCCTGATCTACGACCAGACCTGCGCCACCGAGAAGCGTCGGCGCCGCAAGCGCGGCACCTTCCCCGATCCGGCCCGCCGCGCCTTCATCAACGACGCGGTGTGCGAAGGCTGCGGCGACTGCTCGGTCAAGTCGAACTGCCTGTCGGTGGAGCCGCTCGAAACCGAGCTGGGTACCAAACGCCAGATCAACCAGTCGTCGTGCAACAAGGACTTCTCGTGCCTGAACGGCTTCTGCCCGTCCTTCGTGACGGCCGAGGGCGCCCAGGTGCGCAAGCCCCGGGAGCGGGGATTGTCGATGGACAGCCTGCCGGTGCTGCCCCAGCCGACGCTGCCATCGCTCGACCACCCGTTCGGCGTGCTGGTCACGGGCGTGGGCGGCACCGGCGTGGTGACGATTGGCGGCCTGCTCGGCATGGCCGCGCACCTCGAGAACAAGGGCGTGACGGTGCTGGACATGGCCGGGCTGGCGCAGAAAGGCGGCGCGGTGCTGTCCCACGTGCAGATTGCCGCCAAGCCCGATGACCTCCATGCCACGCGCATCGCCATGGGCGAGGCGGATCTGGTCATCGGCTGCGATGCCATCGTCTCGGCCAACGACGAAGTGATCTCGAAGACGCAGGCGGGCCGCACCCGCGCGGTGGTCAACACCGCGCAGACGCCGACCGCCGACTTCATCAAGAATCCGAAGTGGCAGTTCCCGGGCCTGTCGGCGGAGCAGGACATCCGCACCGCCGTGGGCGAGCAGTGCGAGTTCATCAACGCCAGTGCGCTGGCCGTGGCGCTGATCGGCGATGCCATCTACACCAACCCGCTGGTGCTCGGCTTTGCCTGGCAGAAGGGCTGGATTCCGCTGACGCTGGAGGCGCTGGAGCGCGCCATCGAACTGAACGGCGTGTCGGTGGACAAGAACAAGGCCGCGTTCGACTGGGGCCGCCACATGGCGCACGACCCGGCGCAGGTGCTGGGGCTGACCGGCAAGCTCAAGCCGGCCATGGACGGGGCGGACGTGGTGAAGCTGCCGACGTCTTCGGGCGCGCTGCTGGAGAAGCTGATCGCGAGCCGCGTGGACCTGCTGACCCAGTACCAGAACGCCGCCTATGCCGCCGAGTACCGCGACGCCGTGCAACGCGTGCGCGCGGCCGAAACGGCCATGGTGGGCGCCGGCAAGCCGCTGCCGCTGACCGAGGCCGCCGCGCGCAACCTGGCCAAGCTGATGGCGTACAAGGACGAGTACGAAGTGGCGCGGCTCTACACCGACCCGGTGTTCCTCGACAAACTGCGCGCCCAGTTCGAAGGCGAGCCCGGCCGCGACTACCAGCTCAACTTCTGGCTCGCGCCGCCGCTGATGGCCAAGCGCGACGACAAGGGGCATCTGGTCAAGCGCCGCTTCGGCCCGTCCACGATGACGCTGTTCCGCCTGCTGGCCAAGCTGAAGGGGCTGCGCGGTGGTGCGCTCGATATCTTCGGCAAGACCGAGGAACGGCGCACCGAGCGCGCGCTGATCGGCGAATACCGGGCGCTGCTGGACACACTGGCGCAAGGCTTGTCCGCCGCGACCCACGACACCGCGATTGCGCTGGCGAACCTGCCGGACGATATCCGCGGTTTCGGGCACGTGAAGGAGAACAATCTCAACGCGGTGCGCGGCCGGTGGGCCAAGCTGCTGGCGCAGTTCAAGCATCCGGAGGCGGGGCAGCAAGCCGCCTGAGCGCGCGGAGGTAAGCAGGGGCAGGTGTCGGCAATCGCTGGCACCTGCCCTTTTTTTCGTCTATGAATGTTCAAGTGAATCTTTGCGACTTGCGTATCGCCACCGCAACAGCGTCACGGCGCTGACACGGTCAGCCGGAACAATCCGCATTGCCGCCGCCCAGCCGGGCATCACGCGGCACTTTTCGCAGTTCCAATCGCCGTTTCCACCTTCAAAGCGAGGTTCGCATGCCGTCCACTACGCTGGTGTTTCGACGTTTCATTCGCGCATGTTCCGGGCTGTTGTTCGCGGCCGTGTTCTCGCCGGCGTTCGCGGGCTACTGGACCGGCGTGTCCCGCAGCCTGCCGGTCTCGCCGCTCGGCAACACGGTCGCGCTGTCCTGCCATAACTGCTACGGCGCCAGCAATGCCGCCACGACCACGCAAGTGTCGATGGCGCTGAACCGGGGGCTCGACCTCGTGGAGTTCGACCTGACCCTGCACGCCGATGGCCAGGTCTATGTCGAGCACAGCGACTCGGAGTCCGCCGTGGGCACCTTCGCCAGCGCGCTGGCCAATACCGCGCTGCAGCAGAGCGACCGCATGCTGTTCCTCGAAATCAAGGAGGGCTACTCGACGGCCGCCGCCAGCGACACGCTGATGCTCGGCGTGCTGCGCGCGATCCGCGACTGGGGCTACGCCACGGCGGGCCGGCCGGTCATGCTGCGCGCGTTTATGGACGGCAATAACCGCCACCAGCATCTGGTGCGCGCCCAGGCGCTGCTGGCACAGTCGGAATTCGCGAGCATCCGCGACCATGTGCGCTTCCATGCCCTGATCGAGAGCGATATCCGCAACCGCATGCGCACGGCCAAGAGCCTGGGCTTCCAGGGCGTGGAACTCGAATACCGGATGGCCAGCCTGTTCGGCGCGATCGATCAGGCCAAGCTGCTCGGCCTCGGCGTGGGCGTCTACACCACGCCGGCCAGCCTGGGCGAGCTGTACCTGTCGGCGCTGCGCGAGGACGTGGATTTCATCACCTCGGACTACGACCGGGGCGCCACGCCGCTGGCTACCTCGGCGCGGGCGCTGATCACCGAAGCCACGTCGCTGGTGCACATGAACACGCTGACGCAGACCGCTTATCCGCTGACCTACAGGCGCACCGGGCCGGCGACCTCCACGGTGGCCCAGAGTGGCACCACGCCGACGCTGGAAGTACTGTCGGTCACGTCCGATGAAGACCGCGTGGGCGGCAGCATGGTGTTTGCCGGCGCGCAGTCGGTCACGACCTGGCAGGCCGACAACGACACCAACGGCGGCTTCCTGGTCAGCGCGGTGGTCAACTTCGACGACCTGACCTCGGGCGCCACCGCCGCGATCCTGGCCAAGAGCGACGCGGGCGGCTTCGCGCTGGAGCAGGCGGCCACGCTGCTGCGCTTCGGCGTCTACGTCAACGGCGGCTACCAGTACGCCACCGTGCCGCTGTCCTCGCTCAATGGCACGGATTCGTACTTCATCGTCGGCGCCTATGACGGCGACGGCGCGGTGCGGCTCTGGGTCAACAACGTCGAGCGCACCCCGTCGGTCTCGGTGACGGGCGGCGTGGGCCTGAACACCAGCCCGATCGTGATCGGCGCCGACCCGCAGGGCGCCACGGACCGCCGCTACTTCTTCAAGGGCAAGGTCCAGCAGGTGATGGTGCAGCGCTGGCGCAACCACTGATCGCGCCCGGGCCCCGCCTCGCGCGGGGCCAGTTTTGTCGGGCTACTTGATGCCGGCGTTCATGAACGACTGCATGAACTGGCGCTGGAACAGCAGGAAGGCGACCAGCAGCGGGCCAATCGACAGCAGCGTGCCGGCGGACAGCACGCCCCAGTCCACACCGGTCTCGGGCGCCGCGAACAGCGCCATGCCCACCGTCACCGGGCGGCTCGCCTCGGTGTTGGTAATCACCAGCGGCCACAGGAAGTTGTTCCAGTGATAGCTGATGGACACCAGCGCATAGGCCAGGTAGGTGGGCCGGGCCAGCGGCACGTAGACCTTGAGCAGGATCGCCAGCCGGCCCAGGCCCTCGATGCGCGCCGCGTCCTCCAGCTCCTGCGGCACCATCATGAAGGTCTGGCGCAGCAGGAAGATGCCGAACGCGCTGCCGATGTAGGGCAGCGCCACGCCGAGGTAGTGATCCACCTGCCCGAGCCGCGCCACGCTGACGTAGTTTTCGGTAATCAGCACCTCCGGCATCACCATCAGCTGGAGCATGACGATGGCGAACACCAGCCCCCGGCCCGGGAAGCGCAGCCGCGCCAGCGCATAGCCAGCCAGCGTGCACACCAGCAGCTGGAGCACCAGCAGCAGCGTGACGATGCAGAACGTGTTGACGAGGTAGCGCGCGAACGGCGCCACGCGCCACGCGGCGGGGAAGTTGCCGAAGCCCCAGCGGGTGTCGAAGGACAGGCGCAGCGCATCGCCATCGGGGTGGAAGGCTGCCCAGAACATCAGCAGCAACGGGGCGATCCACAGCAGGCCGGCCAGCCAGCCGGCCACGGGAAGCAACAACCGGGGAGGAGCGATCGTCATCGGTAATGGACCCGCTTGCGGGAGAACCAGAACTGGAGCGCCGAGCACAGGGCCAGCAGCGCCAGCAGCACCAGCGTCAGCGCCGAGGCGTACGAGATGTCCTGGAACTTGAACGCCACTTCATAGAGGTAGTAGAGCAGCAGCGTGCTGGCGTTGTTCGGGCCGCCGCGCGTGAGCACGAACAGGTGATCGACCAGCTTGAACGCGTTGATCAGCGCGTTGACGACCACGAACAGCGTGGTCGGCGCCAGCAGCGGCAGGGTGACCCGCCGTAGCCGGTACCAGGCGGACGGCGCCTCGATGCGCGCCGCGTCGCGCTGTTCGGGTGAGATCGACTGAAGCGCGGCGAGGTAGAAGATCATGAAGAAGCCCGCCTCCTTCCAGATGGTGATGACCATCAGCGCGGGCAGCACGGTCTCCACATCGCCCAGCCAGTTGCGGCCGGCGATGCCGGCGGCGCCGAGCAGCTGGTTGAACAGGCCGATGTCGGGCGCGTAGAAGAACAGCCAGACGTTGGCGGCGGCCACCATCGGCAGGATGGTCGGCGTGAAGAAGGCCAGCCGCAACAGGCCGCGGCCCGCGAAGCGCTCGTTGACCCAGAGCGCCATCGCCAGCGCCAGCATTACCGAGACCGGCACCGTGACCAGCGCGTACCAGAAGTTGTTGCGCAGCGCCTGCAGGAACACCGGGTCGTCCAGCAGCGCGGCGAACTGGTCCGCGCCGCTGAACATCGGAGCGACGCCGGGCGCCTGCGTGTGCAGGCTCTCCCAGACGCTGCCCGCGATGGGCCAGTAGGTGAACGCCGCCAGCAGCACCAGCGCCGGCAGCAACATCAGCCACGCATGGACGGCCGGCCTGGAGACGAAGGATCGGGAAGTCATGGCGTGGCGGATGTCGTTCACGGTGGGCCCGCCGCGTCAGCGCTGGTAAGGCTTCAGGATGCGGTCTGCCTGCGCCTGGGCGCCGGCCAGCGCGGCCTTCGGCTCCTGCTGGCCGGTGATGGCCGACTGGAGCGAGTCCTCGAGCACCTTGCGCACGCGGCCCGCCTGGTGCGTCGACAGTTCCGCCGTCGCCACCTGGAGCTGGTCACGCGCGACCAGCGTCTGCGGCACCTTGGCAGCGTAGCTCTTGAGCGTCGGCGTCTCGTAGCTGGCCGGGCTCACGCCCATGTAGCCGGTGGCCACGCTCCATTCGGCCGAACGTTCCGGCGCCGTCAGGAATCGCACCAGACGGTAGGCGGCCTTCTGCTCGGCCTCGCTGCCGCTCTTGAACAGGTAGAAGTTGCCGCCGCCGGTGGGCGAGCCGCCCGTCGGGTTACCCGGCAGCGGGGCCACGCCCACATCGAACTTGGCGTCCTTGAGCACGGCGGTCAGGTTGCCCGTGGAGTGCCACATCATCGCCGTCTTGCCCTCGACGAAGTTTTGGCGCAGCGTGCCCCATTCGATCAGGCCCTTCGGGCTCAGGCCGTCCTTGGCCAGCGAGGTCCAGTACTGGAGCGCCTCCACGGTCTTGGGCGTGTCGAAGGTGGTGTGCGAGCCGGCGGCGTTCATCAGCGTGGCGCCGTTCTGCTTGGCCAGCGCGCCGAACATCCAGTAGGCGTAGCCCGTCGACGGGATCATCACCCCCCAGCGCGACGTGGCGCCACCGTCCTGCTTCACCAGCTTGGCAGCAGCCTCGCGCATCTCGGTCCAGGTGCGCGGCGGCTTGTTCGGATCCAGGCCGGCCTGCTTGAAGGCGTCCTTGTTGTAGAACATGACGATGGTCGAGCGCTGGAACGGGATGCCCCAGGTCTTGCCGTCGGCGCGGCCGTTGTCCATCAGGCCCGGGTAGAAGCTCTGGAGCCACGCCTTGTCTTCCGGCGTGGTGGCGAAGTCGTCGAACGGCCGGATCACATTCTGGTCCTTCAGCTCGAACAGGTCGATCGAGAACAGCACCGAGGTCTGCACCGGCGTGCCGGCCTTGAGGGCGGCCAGCGCCTTGGTGCGGGCGTCGTCGTAGTTGCCGGCGTAGATGGCGTTGACCTTGACGTCCGGGTTGGCCTGCTGGAACTGGTCGACCAGCTTGTCTACCACCTGCGTCAGCGGGCCGCCGACCGAGACCGGGTAGTACATGGTCACCTGCGTCTGTGCCGCCGCGCCGAGCGCGGCCATCGAGAGAACGGCGCCCAGCGCGAGGGCGAGGCCACGGGATTTGAACGACATGAAGGCTCCTGGTGAAAGACGAATCAAAACATCGGGAAAGTCATGGGGATGGAGGGAGGCCCCTCACGCGGCAAACCGGTGGGCGCGTGCGGCCGGCCATTCCAGCGCCAGCCGGCTGCCGGTCTGCAGCGCAAGCCGGCCCGGATGGCGCACCAGCACGGGCTGCTCGTAGACCTGCACCTCGATCAGCGTGTCTGCGCCGTGATATTCGCTGCGCGCGACGACACCATCGTGAATATCCGTGCCGGCGGTGCCCGTCGCCGCCAGCGCGATGTGTTCGGGACGAATGCCCACCAGCCCGTCCAGCCCCGGCACGCGCAACAGGTTCATCGGCGGCTGGCCGATAAAGCGGGCGACGACCGGCGTGGCTGGCTGCTCGTAGAGCTGTTCGGGCGTGCCGACCTGGGCGATCTCGCCCTGATGCATCAGCACGATGCGGTCGGCCATGCTCATGGCTTCCACCTGGTCGTGGGTGACGTAGATCACCGTCAGCCCGAGCGCGCGCTGGAGCTTGCGCAGTTCGGCGCGCATCTCGGCACGTAGCTGGGCGTCGAGGTTGCTGAGCGGCTCGTCCATCAGGCAGACCGGATGATGCGAGACGATGGCGCGTGCCAGCGCCACGCGCTGCCGCTGCCCGCCCGAGAGTTCACCCGGCTTGCGCGCGAGGAGCTTGTCCAGCCCGAGCATGTCGGCGGCCTGCTTGAGCCGCGCCGCCTGCTCCTCGCGCGGCAGCTTGCGCGCGCGCAGGCCGAAGACGATGTTCTCGCCCACGCTCAAGTGCGGAAACAGCGCGTACGACTGGAACACCATGCTCAGGTGGCGCGCGGCGGGGTCCACGTCGGTCACGTCCGCGCCATCGAACCAGATCCGCCCGCCGCTCGGCCGGTCCAGTCCGGCAATCAGCCGCAGCAGCGTGGTCTTGCCGCAGCCCGAGGCGCCGAGCAGCGCGATGAACTCGCCACGCGCCACGTCGAGGTCGATGCCGCGGAGCACGTGTTGCTCGCCGAAGCGCTGCTGCAGGTTGTCGAGTCGCAGGTAGGCCATGGGTTCTTATCAGCGTATGGGTCGTCGATTGCGTCAGCAGATATGAAGCGAGACACCCGCGCGCTCGCACAGCGCGGGCAGGTCCGCGCCGGCGTCGGTGCGGGCTTCCTCATCGGTGAAGAAATGGTCGATCTGGGCGAGCGTGGCCACGCGGCACGGCGCGTCGCGCAGGAACTTGCTGCTGTCGGCCAGCACCGCGCGGACGTGGCTGTTGGCGAACAGCACCTGGGTGAACTCCGCCTCGTCCGGGTGGAACTCGAACAGGCTGCCGTCCGCATCCACCGCGCCCGCGCCGCAGATCGACAGATGCGCGCGAAAGCGGCGGATGAAGTCGAGCGTGGCGCTGCCCATCACGTCGCGGTCACCGGGACGCAGCCGGCCGCCGGCCACCCAGGTCTCGATGGCGGGCTTCTCGGCCAGCGCGTGCACGGCGTCCAGATTGTTGGTGACCACGCGCAGCGGCCGGTCGGCCGGCAACGCGCGCGCGAACTCGGCCACCGTGGTGCCGTAGCCGAGGAACAGCGTGGCGTTGTCCGGCACGAGTGCGATGGCCGCATGGGCGATGCGCCGCTTGCGTTCGATCTGCGCCGTGCTGCGCTGCAAAAAACTGAGGTTGCGCTGGCCCGCCGGCAGGCTCAGCCCGCCATGCAGCCGCCGCACCAGGCCCTGCTCGCTCAGGTCGTTGATGTCACGCCGGATCGTCTGCGTGCTGACCTGGAAGCGATCGGCAAGCTGGTCGGTGCTGAGTTCGCTGGCATCGCGCAGCCAGTCGAGGATTTCACGTTGTCGCGGAGTTAGGCTCATTCGATCATGTTAGATGTTCGAATGAAAATTTAAACCGGAAGTGTGTCGGGTAGATGACTGTCGCTTTCGGTACACTGGGGTTCACCCTGTCTTCCCCTGTTCTCTACTCCCGCTCATGCAGATCCGCCCCTACCGCCCCGCCGACGAATCCACCGTGGTTGCCCTGTGGCAAGCCTGCGGCCTGACCCGCCCCTGGAACGATCCCCACCGCGACATCGCGCGCAAGCTGACCGAGCAGCCCGAGCTGTTCCTCGTCGGCGAGGTCGATGCCCACGTGGTGGCCACGGCGATGATCGGCTTCGACGGGCATCGCGGCTGGGTCTACTACCTCGCCGTCGCGCCCGCCTGCCAGGGGCGCGGCTATGGGCGTATGCTGATGGCGCGCGCCGAGGCGCTGCTGATCGAGCGCGGCTGCCCCAAGATCAACCTGCAGGTGCGCGAAGGCAACGACGCCGTGATGGCGTTCTACGCGAAGCTCGGCTATGGCCGGGATGCGGCCGTCAGCCTGGGCAAGCGGCTGATTCCGGACCAGTGATCGGGCGGAAGACCCCGACAAGGAGACCCCATGACCACGTATCAAGGAAGCTGCCACTGCGGCCGCGTCGCCTTCGAGGCGGATGGCGAGATCACGCAGGTGCTGCAGTGCAACTGCACCATCTGCCGCCGGCGCGGGCATCTGCTCTGGTTCGTGCCCAAGGCGCAGTTCCGGCTCAAGACGCCGGACGAGCACGCCACCACCTACCGCTTCAACACGATGAAGATCGCGCATCGCTTCTGCCCGGTCTGCGGCTGCGGCCCTTACGCCGAGGCGACCGACCCGAAGGGCAATCCCACCGCCGCCGTGAACGTGCGCTGTGTGGATAACGTCGATCTGGGCAGCCTCAAGGTCATCGAGTACGACGGCCTCCACGCCTGATCCTGGCTGACCGCCCATGCTCCGCATCGCCGGCATCGACCACCTCGTACTCCGCACCGCCAACGTGCCGCGCCTCGTGCGGTTCTATATCGATGTGCTCGGCTGCACCCTGGAGCTTGAGCAGACCGCCATCGGCCTGACGCAGCTCCGCGCCGGCAACGGGCTGATCGACCTCGTTTCGCTGGACGGCCCGATCGGCCGGGCCGGCGGCGCGGGGCCGGGGGCAGAGGGCCGCAACCTCGACCATTTCTGCCTGCGTATCGATCCGTTCGATGCGGAGGCGATATTTGAGCATCTGCACATTCATCACGTCGATACCGGGCCGGTCGAACAGCGCTACGGCGCCGAGGGCACCGGCCCGTCGATCTATGTGAAGGACCCGGACGGCAACACCGTCGAACTGAAAGGCCCGCCCAACCTGCCCGGCGATGGCAGTCCCTGAGCAAGTGCACTGACGTAGGCATTCGCCCGTCACGCCGATACAATTCCCGCTTCATCCATCGCATCGCCACCGGCGCGCCCCCGCCCTGCGCCGGGCGCGCCATGACCACCATCGACGCCCCCGCCGTACCCACCGCTGCGCCCCCGCCCCGCCATATCGTCTGGACGCTCGGCCTGACCGAGATCATCAGCTGGGGCACGCTCTATTTCACGTTCACGGTCTTCATCGACCCGATGCACCAGTCGCTGGGCCTCGGCAAGCCGTTCCTGGCCGGCGGGTTCTCGCTCGGGCTGCTGGTCTGGGCGCTGTGCTCGTTCGCCGTGGGCCGGCTGCTGGACCGCGTGCCGGCGCGCAAGGTGATGGGATGCGGCTCCGTGCTGGCGGCCATCGGCCTGTTGCTGTGGGCGTGGTCGCCCTCGCCGACGATGTTCCTGCTGATGTGGATTCCGCTCGGGCTGGCCATGGCGTCCACGCTCTATGAGCCCGCCTTCGTGGTGCTGCGCCAGGCGTATGGCGATGGCTACCAGAAGCCGATCGTCCACGTGACGCTGCTGGCCGGCTTCGCCAGCACGATCTTTATCCCGCTCGGCCAGTGGCTGGTGCTGCACCTGGGCTGGCGCGGCACGCTGGTGATCTTCGCCGCGCTGAACCTGTTCGTCTGCGCGCCCCTGCATGCGCGGCTGCGCTACACGGCGCATGCCACCTACGCGTCCGCGCAGGCTGGCGGGCCACTTGCCGGCGCCGGCGGGCCCGGCATCGCGCGGCTGACGCTGCGCCAGCCCGTGTTCTGGGCCGTGGTGCTGGCCTTCACGGCGACGGCCGTAGTCGCCTCGCTGCTCGGCGCGCACCTGATCCCGATGCTGACCGAGAAGGGCATGCCGGTGGGACAGCAGCTCATCGTGGCGGCGCTGATCGGCCCCGCGCAGGTGGCCGGCCGGCTGGCCATGGCGCGCCTGCCGATCCACCATCCGGTGCGGCTGTCGATGCCGGTCTACTTCCTGATGGGCGCCGGGCTGCTCTGCTTCGCGCTCGGCCACGGCTACTGGCTGATGCTGGCCGCCGTGCTCTATGGCTGCGCCAATGGCGTCAACACCATGCTGCGCGCGATGGCCATGCCCGAGCTGATCTCCCGCCACCACTACGCCACGCTGAACGGGCTGATGATGACGCCGGTCCTGATCATGCAGGCCGCCGCGCCGTGGTTCGGCGCGCTGCTGTGGCGCGCCGCCGGCGGTTACTGGCTGATGCTGTGGGTGATGGTGGCGCTGGCCGTGGGCGCGCTGCTGGCGTTCGGCTTCGCCCTGCACAAGCGCGGGCTGCTGCGCCCGGAGGCCGCCGCATGAGCGATGTCTCCCGCGCCACGCGCGGCACCATGGCGCTGTTCTTCGTCAACGGCGCCACCTTCGCCACCTGGGGCGTCCACATCCCGACCATCAAGGCGCGCTTCGGGCTATCCGACGCCATGCTCTCCTTCGCCATGCTGGCCGTGGCCGGCGGCGCCATCCTGGCGATGGGCCCGGTCGGCCGCTGGGTGGCGCGGCTGGGCAGCGGGCGGGCCTCGATGCTGGGCGGCGTGGCGTTCGCGCTCTGCACGCTCGGCATCCTCGCCATGCCTGCCTTCACGCTGCTGCTGCCGATGCTGCTCCTCTTCGGCATGGCCAACGCCGCGTTCGACGTGTCGATGAACGCGCAGGCCGCCACGGTGGAGGCCAGCCGCCCCCGGCCCGTGATGTCGGCCCTGCACGGCATGTTCAGCCTAGGCGGCATGGCCGGGGCGGCATTCGGCGGACTGATGCTGACGCTGGGCGTGCCGCCACTGGCCCATGCGGCGATGATCGCGGCCATGACGGCGCTGACCGCCGTGGGCGTCGCGGGCGGGCTGCTGGCCGATCATCCGGCCATGCCGACGACCGATCATCACCACCGCGCGCACGCTTCCCGCGCGCTCTGGCTGCTTGGGCTGATGGCGTTCCTCGGGCTGGTCGGCGAAGGGGCGATGTACGACTGGACGGCGGTCTATATGCGCGATGTGGCGGAAGCCCCGCTCGGCTGGATCAGCTTTGGCTACGCCACGTTCTCGGGCGGCATGGCCTGTGGGCGCTTTGGCGGCGACCTGCTGCGCGCGCGCCTGGGCGATGCCCGCACGCTGACCGGCAGCGCCTGGCTCGGCTTTGCCGGCATCGCGCTGGCCATCGCGGCGCCGTGGCCGGTGCCGACGCTCATCGGCTTCAGCCTGATGGGGCTGGGCGCGGCCAATATGGTGCCGATCTTCTTCGTGGCGGCGTCGCGCCTGCCCGGCGTGACCGCTGCCGAGGGCATCGCGCGCGTGGCGCGCTTCGCCTATGTGGGATTGCTGCTGGGACCGGTGCTGATCGGCGGGGTGGCGCACCTGGCCAACCTGCGCTTCGGGCTGGCCGTGGTGGCGGTGACGATGGGGGTGATCGCGCTGTTCGGGGCGCGCGCCGCACGGCGGTATCTCACGCCGCGCTAGGCCGAAGGAAGATCAGGCGGCCTGCCGAGCGGGGGCGCTGCCCGCGCCCTGCCCCTCGAACACGAAGGTGTCCATGGCAAGCACGCCGTAGGTGACTTCATCCGCGATGCGATCGACCTGGGCCTGCCCATCGGCCTTGGATGCCGGGCCGAGCGCCGCGCCCAGCGCCACGAAGAACGGCAGCAGGTGTTCGTCGGTCGGGTGCGCGCGGCGGGCGAATGGCGCGTTGTCCCGGTAGCCGGCGATCCGGCTGGTATCGCCGGTGGCCAGCGCCTCGTCCAGCGCGTCTTTCATCCAATCGCGGAATGCATCGACATAGGGCTCGGTCTCCGGGCCATGCTGGGCCTTGCGCCCGCCCCCGAACACTTCCTGCAGGTTATGCGTGAAGCTACCCGAGCCGATCACGATCACGCCTTCATCGCGCAACGGTGCCAGCGCACGGCCGATTTCGATCTGCGTGGCGGGGCTCAGGTACGGGTTCAGCGCAAGCTGCAGGACCGGCAGGTCGGCGTCCGGGAAAAAGTGACGCATCGGCATCCAGGCGCCGTGGTCGAGCGGACGGTCGGCGTCCTCGGCCACGTAGCAGACGCCTTCCACGCCGGCGGCTTCGACCAGCACCTTGACCCGGGCGGCCACGTCCGGGGCGCCGGGCGCGTCGTAGCGGAGCGCGTACAACTCGCGCGGGAAGCCGCCGAAGTCGTGCCACGCCTCCTGGCGCGTGCGCGTGCCGACGACCAGCGTGCTGTAGATCCAGTGTGCCGAGATCACCAGCACCGCCTTGGGCTGGCGCGCGCGCAGGCGTTCGCCCAGCGCATCGAATGCGGCGCCCGTGGGGCCGGGGTCGATCGCCAGCATCGGCGATCCGTGTGACACGTAAATGGCGGGAAGCGTGCTCATGGCCTTCAATCCTTTTGTCCAACTGCATGAAGTTTGGCAACAATGGCCGTCCCCGGCGCACCCGGATTGCGGATACCTCGTGCAAATTTTCTGAACATGGGACCGCGCGCGTCACACCCGCCTCGCCACCGCGTTGGATAGCGCACACAGGCCGACAGCGTAGGCCCGCGCCTGACGGCAGGCATATGGCGATTGGGCCTATGATGGCGAAAAGCCTGCGATCCCCGGATCGCCTCCCCAAGCTGCCTCGGACCGGCCCACCGGCGAACATCGTGTTCAAGCCCCACGCTCCCCTTCACGCCCTGCCCCACGCGCTGTGGTGGCAGCCGGGCGTCTATGGCAGCGGGCCCGCCGTGGTGTTGTGGATCGTGGCGCGGCTGCCGGCGGACACCCTGGCCGCCGTCTTCGGCACGCCGCTGGCCCCCGCACTGTTCAACCACGCCGGCGACACCGTCTTCGTCACCGGCTGGATCGCCAGCGCGCTCTGGCTGTGGTTCACGCGCAAGAAACCGGCCCCGCCGGCGCAGAATGACGCCGTCACGGCGGTACCTGATCCCTCCCAACCGCACACGCAAACCCGGCAAATGTAAGGATTCGCTTAAGATGGCGGCTGTTTTCACCGTCATAGAAAAGTGTAATGTCCGTCACAGCTGCCACTGCCAATGACCTGTCCAAAGCCACCCGACGACGCGCGATCCTCGCCGCGACCATCGGCAACGGCCTGGAATGGTTCGATTTCACCGTCTACAGCTTCTTCGCGGTCATCATCGCCAAGCTGTTCTTCCCCACCGGCGACGACCTCACCTCGTTCCTGCTGACCGTAGCCACCTTCGGCGTGGGCTTCTTCATGCGGCCCGTGGGCGCCATCGTGCTCGGCGTCTACGCCGACCGTGTCGGCCGCAAGGCGGCGCTGACGCTGACCATCCTGCTGATGGCGCTCGGCACGGCCATCATCGGCCTGGCGCCCACTTACGACAGCATCGGCCTCTGGGCCCCGGCGCTGATCGTGGTGGCGCGGCTGATCCAGGGCTTCTCGGCCGGCGGCGAAGTCGGGGGCGCCACGGCGTTCCTGATCGAGCACGCACCGGACGAGGAGCGCGGCGCCTATGCCAGCTGGCAGCAGGCCAGCCAGGGCATCTCGTTCATGCTCGGCGCGGCGATGGGTGCGCTGGTGACCAATGGCCTGAGCCCGGAGCAGATCGATGCCTGGGGCTGGCGCATTCCGTTCCTGTTCGGGCTGCTGATCGGTCCCGTGGGCATGTACATCCGCTCGCATCTGGAAGAGCCGCCCGAGTTCGAGGCGCGCCAGGCCGAACGTCGCAAGAACAATGTGAAGTTCTCGCCGCTCTCGCAGGTGCTGCGCGACCATCCGCGCGAAGTACTGGCCGGCCTGGGCGTGACCATCCTCTGGACGGTCTGCACCTACGTGCTGGTGTTCTACATGCCCTCGTACGCCAAGCAGCAGCTCGGCCTGCCGCTGGGCGCGACGTTCCAGTCGACCGCGATCTGCGGCGCCATCATCCTGGTGCTGTGCCCGCTGATGGGCATGCTGTCCGACCGCGTCGGCCGCAAGCGCATGCTGACCGTGGTGGCGGTGGCCATCGGCGCGCTGGCCTACCCGCTGTTCCACTGGCTCAACGTCTCGCCGACCACGGCCACGCTGCTCCAGGTGCAGATCGTGCTGGGCATCCTGCTGGCCGCGTTCACTGGCCCGGCCCCGGCCGTGCTGGCCGAGCAGTTCCCGACCGAGGTGCGCTCCACGGGCCTCTCGCTGGCCTATAACTTCGCCGTGACGATCTTCGGCGGCTTCGCCCCGCTGATCGTGACGTGGCTGATCACGTCGACGCAAAACAAGCTTGCGCCGGCCTACTACGTGATTGCCGCCGCGATGATCAGCATCGTGGCGCTGGCGTTCATGCACGACCGCACGGGCAAGCGGCTCGCCTGAGCGCGCTGCAGGGTCGTAGAAAGTCAGAAGGCCAACCCTCGGGTTGGCCTTTTTTGTGTCCGCTTTTTGTGTCCGCTTTACATGTCCGATTCCGGCTTCCGCAAATCCGCAGGTGCGGGCATGATCCCAGCCAAAGCGCCAGCGCGCGCCGTCCACCCCATCAGGAGCTTCACGCATGACATCGACAGAGACCGCCTCGCAGCCCCGGGTACGCTGCAGCTGGTGCGGGACGATCGAGGATTATTGCCACTACCACGACCACGAATGGGGTTTCCCGGTCGATAACGATCGGCGCCTGTTCGAAAAACTGTGCCTGGAGGGCTTCCAGTCGGGGCTGAGCTGGCTGACGATCCTGCGTAAACGTGACAATTTTCGCAAGGCGTTCGCCAATTTCGAGATCGACAAGGTCGCCCGGTTTACGGAGCGCGACGTGGAGCGGCTGCTGGGCGACGCCGGCATCATCCGCCATCGGGGCAAGATCGAGGCCGCCATCCACAACGCCCAGCGCGCGCAGGATCTGCTGAAGACCGAACCCTCGCTGGCGGCCTATTTCTGGAAGTTCGAGCCGGACCCGAAGTCGCGGCCGAAGAAGGTCACGCCGGCGGTGCTGCGCGAGATGACGACGTCGCCGGAGTCCGTGGCGCTCTCGAAGGACCTGAAGAAGCGCGGCTGGAAGTTCGTCGGCCCGACCACGATGTATGCGCTGATGCAGGCCATGGGCCTGGTCAACGATCATTTCGAAGGCTGTGCGACCCGCGCCGAGGTGCTGAAGGCCCGCAAGGCCTTCAAGGTGCCGCGCTGATCCTCGCCGGAAGGCTGGCTGGAAGCCGATCCATCCACAGCGCTTTTCTGTTTCGGCAACGGTGCGTATACGTATACAGATATTGTTTACGTATACATAAATAGTAGTAGTAGGTAAACGTCGCCCCTGGCCGTTGATAAGCCGGTTTTTCCCTTTCCCGTCAGGGGCTTGGAAAAAAGACAACCCTAGGGGCGGCGCACCGCGTATACGTGGACAACCGCCTCGCGCCCGGTTTCATCCTCCGCCACGCCGCCGAGATATCCGTATACCGCCCACATGCGGCCCCCAGGCAGGCCACAGGCAATCCATGTGGTTGTCCCCAAGGCGTAGCGAAGATGTCCACAGGGCCCGTGCATGCGGGCAGGGATCGGGGCACACTGGCGGTTCGCTGCCGAAGGAGTCCCCGCGATGGATGCCACTACCCTCTTTCTCTACCTGATTGCGGTCGCCGCCGTGATGGTCACGCCCGGCCCGACCATGCTGCTCGCGCTGAGCAACGGCGCCACGCGGGGCATGCGGGTGGCCGCCTGCGGCATCGCCGGCGCGGCGCTGGCCGACCTGATCCTGATCGGCGCGGTCGGCTGCGGGCTGGGCGCCTTGCTGCTGGCGTCCGAGCAGTGGTTCACCATCATCAAGTGGATGGGCGCCGCCTACCTGCTCTACCTGGCGTGGGGGATGTGGCGGGCGCCGACGCAGGCGCTGGCGGCTACCTCCGGCGCGGCCTCGGCCAGCGGCCGGGCGGCGTTCTTCCGGGCGCTATTCGTGGCGCTCTCCAACCCCAAGACGCTGCTGTTTACGTCGGCCTTCGTGCCGCAGTTCGTCCACGCGGACAAGCCGGTGGCGCTGCAATACACGATCCTGGCGGTCATCGCCGCGCTGATGGACATCCTGATGATGTCGATCTACGCGTACGGCGGACGCCACGCCATGCGCACGCTGTCAGCGCGCGCCGTGCAGTGGATCAACCGCAGTTGCGCCGGCATGCTCGCCTTCCTGGCGGTCGGCCTGAGCCTCTACCGCCGCAGCGACCTGCGCTGAGGAGGGGGCCGGTTCCGGGGCCGGCACCGGGTCCACGTGGGTCATCACGTTGAGAACATCGTCGCGCAGCATGGCGCGGCGGCGGGCCTCGGTAGCGATGGCGTGACCGCGCTCCACGGTCAGGTCGGCGCGGATCTCCAGGTGGACATCGACCAGCACCATATCCCCCATCTTGCGCGTCTTGAGGTCGTGCAGGCCGAGCACCCCGGGGGTGTCGAGCATGGCGGCGCGCAGGGCGGCCACCACGTCGTCATCGGCGGCGCGGTCCATCAGGTCGCTCAGGGCCGTCCAGCCGAACTGCAGCCCCATGCGCGCCACCACCAGCCCGACGACGATGGCCGCCACGGGGTCCAGGATGTGATAACCGAGCAGGTTCCCGCCGATGCCGAGCGCCACCACCAGCGACGACGCCGCATCGGACCGCGCATGCCAGGCATTGGCCACCAGCATGCTCGAGCGCACGCGCTCCGCCACACGGAGCATGTAGCGGAACAGCATTTCCTTGAAGATCAGCGTGGCGATGGCCACCCATAGCGCAATCGCCTTCACCGGCTGCACCCCTTCGGGATGCTGGATCTTGCCGATGGCCGCCCAGAGCATGCCCACCCCCACCGCCAGCAGGATGGCCCCCAGCGCCAGCGACGCCGCGGTCTCGAAGCGCTGATGCCCGTACGGGTGATCGGTATCTGGATCCTTGCTGCCGTGATGCCCGGCGAACAACACGAGGAAATCCGAAACCAGATCGGAAAGGGAGTGAATGGCGTCCGCCACCAGCGCCTGGGAACCCGCCACCACGCCGATAAACCCCTGCGCGATGGTCAGGACCACATTGACCGCCACGCTGACGAGGGTGCTACGCCGGCCGGCCTGGGCGCGGGCGGCGGGGTCGGTGCGATCGGGTGAGTCCTTGCCGAAGGTGTTCACGGGATTGAAGAGTGGTTCCAGGGATTGATGACGGTCAGGCCGGCGGCCTCGAACGGCGCGGTGTCCCGTGTGGCGACAATGTAGCCCCGGGAGGCGGCGATCGCACCAATATAGCCATCGGGCGTGGGGAATCCCTTCCCCGCCAGCCGGGCCTTCACGGCCAGTTCGGCATAGTGCCGGGCGGCGCCGGCATCGAACATCAACACGCGATCGCCGAACAGCGCGAGCAAGCCATCGAGGGTTTCGGACAAACCGTGCTTGCGGTGCCCTTCCGGCAACGCGCCAATGCCGAACAGCAGTTCGGCCAGCGTGACACTGGACAGGTACAGCGTTTCCGCAACCTGCGCGTTCAGCCAAGCGCGCACGGCCGGATTGGGCTCCGGCTTCATCGCCTCGGAGACGACGTTGGTATCGAGGACGATCATTCGAACTTCATCGGCTCCGCCGGCGCTTTGTCACGCTGTGTGTCGAACACCGCGAAGTCGTCGTTTGTCAGGCCCGCGCGCTGGCCCAGCGCGGCCAGGGCGTCACCCATCCGCACACGCTGCTCGGATTTCACCGCGCGTTCCAGGATCTCCCGCACCTCGGCCTCTGTGCTGCGGCCGTGCTCGGCAGCCCGCATGCGCAAGGCGCGATGCACCTCATCGGGCACATTTCTGACGGTTAGCATGGGCATAGGCACTCCTTATAAACTGCATTCAATGCATGCAATTATAGGGCGGTGACAGCATTGGGGCAAATCGAAGGGAAACGGCCGCCCAAAGCAAAACAACGCACCACATCTTTCGACGTAGTGCGTTGTTTCGTAAGGAAAATCCTGGTGGACCGAAGGAGGATCGAACTCCCGACCTCTGCATTGCGAACGCAGCGCTCTCCCAGCTGAGCTATCGGCCCGTGACGGACGATTCTAACCGAACTCCGCGCGGGGTATCAATTGCGTCCGCCCAACACTGCACATCGGCGAAAGGGCAGCAAATCCCGAAAATCAGCCCATCATTCCCGGGTTGCCGTCCATGCCGCGCACGGTGGGGAGGTTCAGCGGACGGGCGCTGACTTCCTTGTTGGACCGCAGCCATTGCGCCATGACGTCCCACACCGGGGGGCCGCCGGTCTGGCGGGCTTCTTCGGCCACGGGGGCCCAGCCGGCCACCTTGTAGGTCCTGCCGGCGTCCAGCGGCCGGCCGGCCAGGCGCATGTCGCTGATGCGCCGGCCCATGGGCTGGTTCGGGTCGATGGTGTACTGGAGCCCGCCCACGCGCACCATGTCGCCGCCCTGTTGGTAGTACGGGTCCGGATTGAACAAGTTGTCCGCCACGTCCTCGAGCACGGTCTTGATGGTCTCGCCGGTCATCGCCGTCACCGTGGTGTACGGGTAGGTGATGGCGGTCTGGTCCATCAGGGCTTCCATCGTGATGGGCTCGCCCGGCACCAGCGTCGTGCCCCAGCGGAAGCCCGGGGAGAAGGCGATTTCGGCGTCCTGCACCGCCATCAGGCCGTCCAGGATCAGTTGGTCGAAGGTGCCGTTGAAGTTGCCGCGCCGGTATAGCAGGCCGCGGTTCACGGCCAGGACCTCGCCGAGCTTGGCTTCGTAGGGGGCGCGCACCTTGCGGATCAGCGCGTCCATGTCCGGGTCGGCGGGCAGGAAATTGGCGAAGACCGGCAGCAGCCTGTATCGGAAATCGACGACTTTGCCGTTCCGTACGTCGAAATCCAGCACCCCCAGGAACTTGCCGTTCGAGCCCGCGTTGGTGACCAGCGTGGTCCCGCCCGGGTTCTTCACCGGCACCGGCGCCGGCACGCCGTCGTGGGTGTGGCCGCCCAGGATGGCGTCCAGTCCGCGCACGCGCGAGGCCAGCTTCAGGTCCACATCCATGCCGTTGTGCGACAGCAGCACCACCACCTGGGCGCCCTTGCCGCGCACGTCGTCAATCACCTGTTGCAGGCTTTCCTCCTGGATGCCGAAGGTCCAGTCGGGCACGAGGTAGCGCGGGTTGGCGATGGGCGTGTACGGGAACGCCTGGCCGATGATGGCCACCGGCACGCCGTTCATGTGCCGGATCACGTACGGATCGAACACCGGATCGCCGAAATCGTTGGTCTTCACGTTCTGCGCGAGGAAGGACACGCGGTCCTTGAAATCCTTGCCGACGATTTCCTTCACGCGGTCCGCGCCGAGCGTCATCTCCCAGTGCGGCGTCATCACGTCCACGCCAAGTTGCAGCGCGGCATCGACCATGTCCTGGCCCTGGGTCCACAGCGCGGTGGCCGAGCCCTGCCAGGTGTCGCCGCCATCCAGCAGCAGCGTGCCGGGGCGGCTGGCGCGCAGGCGCTTGACCAGTGTGGCGAGGTGGGCAAACCCGCCGACCTTGCCGTAGCGGCGCGCGGCCTCGGTGAAATCGAGCGAGGTGAGCGCGTGCGCGGCCGGTGTGCCCGGGCGGATGCCGTACTGGCGCAGGAACGCCTCGCCCACCAGATGCGGCGGCTTGCCCGCCCACGGCCCCACGCCGAGGTTCACGCTCGGCTCGCGGAAGTGCACGGGCCGCAACTGGGCGTGGCAATCGGTGAAATGCAGCAGGTGGACGTTGCCGTGGCGCGGCACATCGTAGAACTGCTGGGCGGCGCGCGCGGCCTGGGCCTCGCCGGCAGGCAAGACCATGCCGCCCGCGCCGGCCACGGCCAGCACCTGCAGGAATTCGCGTCGATTCATGCCCGGAGCCGCGCCGGCCTTACTGGTTGACCGGCGATGCCGGGTCCAGCAGCAGCGCCATCACGTCGCGGATCTGTTGCTCGGTCAGGATGCCCTTGTGGCCAAAGCGCGGCATGTTGGAGCAGGCGCTGTAGGCGTTGGAGTCCCAGATCTTGCCCCAGGTGTACTTCACCACCTCCGGCGAATTGCCGCGCAGCTTGCCGTACTGGTACAGCGACGGGCCGATATTGCCGAATGAGATCTCGGCCTTGGTCATCTGGTGGCAGGCGTAGCAGTTGCCGCCGTTCACGCCGCCCACCGGGTCGGTGAACTGCATGCCACGGCCATTCTGGGCGATCTTCTCGCCCTCCTTCCAGTCGCCGATCCAGTTGCTGTCGGCCGGATACTTCACCTGCTTCAGCTCGGCCGCTTCCACCTTCTTGGCCACAGCCGCCGGCACGCGCGTGCGGTCCGGGTACTGGCTGCAGGCCTTCTGGGCGCCGTCCTGGTTGATCACGCCCTCCACCGTGGCCGGGCCCTTCGAGGTGAAGGAGCTTTCGATCATCTGGCGCACGTCGGCGTCGGTGACCTTGGCGGTGGTGGCCGCGCTGGCCGACTTGGTGGCGCGGGCGGGCTTGGCGGCATCCTGGGCCAGGGCCGACAGGCTGAACGTGGCCATGGCAGCCAGGGCCAGGGTAGCGACGGCGGTCAGCGCCATCGATTGGTATCGCGTCATCGTGTGCTCTCCGTGCCTCAGCGCTTCATGTTGGGACCGTCGTACGTGCCGCCGTTGGCGTTTTTCGCCAGGAACATCGACAGGGCGGTGATCACGTCGGAGCCATAGGCGGGCTCGGGAAAGCGCTGCTGGCGCAGGCAGTCGTAGATCCGATGCTGCATGGTGCGGACCTCGCCCTGCGAGACGCGGTACGCCGGCCACGTGGTGTACGCGGCCTGGGCGCCCTTCGACTCCAGCAGGTTCGGCAGGTCCTGGAGGCGGATGCGCTGGCCGTCCACGGCGTGGCAGGTGGCGCAAGCGAAGTCGTAGGCGCCGCCCCGGTAGAAGAACATCTTCTGGCCGAGCGCGTAGACGCGCTTTTCCTCGGGGTGCGTGAGTTGCACGTTCATCTTCACGCCGCGCGACTCGCCGGTCAGGTAAGACGCCAGCCGCTCGATGTCGGACGACTTGCCCGATGCCGAGAACGGCTGCTTTGTCGCCTCTTCCTGGGTCAGACCCTGCAGCGTCACCCGGCACCAGGCCAGGCGCTGCTCGAGGTCCATCACCTTGTTGGCGTCCTTGAAGTAGCGCGGCAGCTCGGCGTAGGCGCCCTTGGTCACGCCCGGGCCCTTGCCCAGGTCGCACTGTTCGAGCGAGGCGTTCTTCGGCCCGGCCGGCTTCTTCCACAGTTCCTCGCCGGCGGCTTCCCAGAGTTCGGCGGGATTGCCTTCGGCCAGCATCTGGCGATACTTGGCGATTTCCTCGGCGGTGCTGCCCTGGGCTTGCGCCAGTTGGGCCAGCCCGGCGAGCGAGGCGGCGGCGGTGGCCATGGCGGCCAGCGCCACGGTGCCGCGCAGGCGGCGACGGGTATTGCGCATTGGGGGCTTCTCCTCGCGATGGCGCCGCCGGCGTCAGCCCCTCATCAAGAGGCTGGGCGGTGCATCACTGTTCTATTGCACTGTCCGAATGGCATCCGGCCACTTTGGCTCCTGGCCGGATGTCAGGCAAAACGATCAGGGCTTCAGGTACGCGTAGCCTTCGTCGAACTGCAGGCGGGCGATTTCCACCACGCCGGCCTGCACGATCTTGGCGTCCATCAGCAGGCTTTGCTCGGAAATCTTGCGCGCAGTCAGGGTGTTGCGGCAGACGCGGAACTCCACGCCCGACGATCCCAGCGCGCCCACGGCGGCCTCGAACGTGTTGCCGCGCGAATCCTTGGCGCCTTCCACGAGGAAGTCCACGCCGTAGCCGAACGCCACCACCACGATCTTGGTGTCCGGCGCCGCGTTCAGGTGATTGCGCAGGTTGGCCATGGCGCGCACGGCCTGGTCGATGCCCTCGGACAACTGGTACACCACCTTGACCCGTCCGCCCTTGGCGCTCTTGGCTGCCGTGCCTGCCGGGGCCGGGGCCTGCTGTGCCGCCGCCCTGGCCGAAAGGCCGATGGCAGCCAACGCCGCCGTGGCCCGAATGAATGCTCGCCGCATGCTGCTTCCTCGCTTCGCCCGATCAGGCGATGGTGGCCTCGTCGGTGCGCTTGTCGCCCCGGTTGTCGACCCAGGTCACGGTGACCTTGTCACCCTTGGCGCCGCCCTTGAACTTGAAGTTCAGGAACGGGTCCTTCGACACGGCCGGGCCGAACTGGGCGTTGAACACCTCGCGCCCCTTGTACGTGGCGATCACGGTCTGGATGTGCCAGGCCGGAATCGTCTTGCCGGCCGCATCCTTGCGCTGGCCGGTTTCCATGTCGTGCTTCATCAGAATCTTTACGTCTACGACGCCGCCGTTCTCGGTGGCGCGGACGCGCATCGGGTCTGCCATCTGGCTCTCCTGCTCGGGGTGGTTCGGGGTGGCTTGGGATAAATCGCGGAAATCGGTCCGATGGGGCGCAGGCGTCAGCCGCCGCAGCCGCCCAGCGTGACCTTGATTTCCTTCGATGCCACGTACCACTTGCCGCCAGCCTTGACCGCCGCGTACACGACGGACGTCTGGCCCATCTTCACGCGCGTGGAGACGAACGGCTCGGTGCCGGCCGGGATGGTGAAATCGGCCGCCAGCGTATTCGGATTCTTCTCAACCAGGATGGCGATCTGCTCGGTGTCCGGCAGCGTGCTGGTCACGGCCACCGGCACCACGGCGCCGTTCTCGGCGATATCCGGTGCATTGAACGTGATGGCGCCGCTCTTCTCGGTGCCGCTGCCGCCCAGCGCCTTGATCACATCGGCCACGCTCTTGCCGTCGAAAGCCGTCTTGTTCCACTCCGCGGCCTGCGCCTCGCTGATCAGGCCCGTGGCCGCCATCAGCGAGAGCACCGCGGATACCCGCAATACTTGTCGTCGTTTTTGATTCATGCTCTGTCCCGTACTTGCTTGCTGCCGACCCCGGTACTCATACTGCCCGCCGCTTCCGGGTCTGCCGGAAACAGCGCGGGCCGCCGGCGCTGCCGGACGGCCCGCGATACCTGATGGGGCTTACTTGGCCGGTGAGCCGGCCAGGATCCACTCCACTACCGTCTTGATATCGGCGTCGCTGACACCGGCATTCGCCGGCATCGGCACCGGGCCCCAGACGCCCGAACCGCCGCTCTTCACCTTGGCCGACAACTTGGCCAGGGCACCCTTGTCGCCCTTGTACTTGGCGGCCACTTCCTTGTAGGCCGGGCCCACCAGCTTCTTGTCCACCTGATGGCAGCCCATGCAGGCGTTCTTGTTGGCAATCTCCTGCGCACGGGCGGCGTCCACGGCGTGCGCCGAGGCAGCGGCCGCGAACAGCGCGGCGGCGATGACAAACTGCTTCATTTTGTGTTGCTCCAAACGGATTGAGCCGTGGGGACGGCAAAGGCCGCGCTTCATCGGTCGGGCGGCGCGGCACGCTCGGCCGCCGTTGGGGCGATGCCTCTGCGGGCAGGTGCGGCCAGTCCGCTATTTTGCCTCAATAATCCATCGGCCTACGGATGCGGCAGTGATAAGGGTATTCACAAAACCACGGGAAATCGCTGTCGAATCAAGGGTTAACCCCCGGATATCAACGCCGCGCCAGCCGCCGCCTTGCCCCGAGCCGCCCGCCGAACACGTTGAGCAGCAGCCCGCCCATGACCACCAGCGCGCCGAGCCATTGCGCCAGCGACAAGTCCTCGCCCAGCAGCCCGTGGGCCGAGATCAGCCCCACCACCGGCACCAGCAGCGTCAGCGGCGCCACCTTGCTGGCCGGATAGCGCGTGAGCAGCCGGCCCCACATGGTGTAGCCGAACAGCGTGGCCGCGAAGGACAGGTAGCAGATCGCCAGCACGCTCATCATCGGGATCTGGCCGAGCGCCGCCGTGATCCGCGCCGGGCCTTCGAACCAGTACGAGAGCAGCGCGAACGGCACGATCGGCACCAGCCCGCCCCAGACCACCAGCCCGAGCAGGTCCACCGGCCCGATCTTCTTGCTGACGATATTGCCCGAGGCCCAGCAGAACGCCGCGCACAGCGTCAGGCCGAAGCCGGCCACGCTCATGCCGCCCGGGCCGTGCGCCGCGCCGCTGCCGATCAGCGCCAGCCCGCCAGCCGCGATCGCCATGCCGGCGACGTTGTGCCAGCGCACCGGCTCGCCCAGCCACATCCCGGCAATCGCCACGGTGAAGAACACCTGAGACTGCAACACCAGCGACGCCAGCCCGGCCGGCATGCCCACCGCCATCGCATAGAACAGGAAGGCGAACTGGCCGAGGCTGATGAACCCGCCATAGGCCAGCAGCATGCGCAGCGGAATGCGCGGGCGCGGGATGAAGAAGACGGCCGGGAATGCCACCAGGGCGAAGCGCAGCGTGCCCAGCAGCATCGGCGGCACGCCGGCGAGGCCCACCTTGATGACGACGAAGTTGACGCCCCACACCACGATGATGGCGAGGGCTAGAAGGCGGTCTTTGGCTTGCATGGTCGGTATCGGGGGCGGCGTGTCACGGAGGCGCAACACACCGGAACCCGCTAGCCTACCAGCACCTCGCCCAGCATGTCGGACCAGATGCTGCGCGCCCAGGCCCATGCGTAGCGCCCTTCGAGCGCATTCGGGGTTTTGGATAACCCGCCGGCGCCGGGCACCGTGACCATCGTCCGCTCGGCCGCGTCGTAGCGATGGACGCTGGCGATGTGGATGGCCTCGTCGGCGGACGTGAAGCTGTAGCAGGTGTTTGTATACAGTGGGGTCGGGTCGGGCGCCTGCCCGGCCAGCAGTTGGAGGATGGCGGCGGCGGCCACCTTGCCGTGCTGGTTGGCCATGGTGCCGGACTTCGGCATCAGCGGCGCGATTTGCACGGCATCGCCCAGTACGTGGATCTCGGGCGCCACGCGCGAGGCCATGGTCAGGAAATCGACCTCGCACCAGCGGCCATTGGCCGTGGCGAGCCCGGTGGACACCGCGATGGCCCCGGCGCGTTGCGGCGGGATCAGGTTGACCACGTCGGCGCGCTCGTCGTCCTGGACCTCGAACTTGAGGGTGCGCGTGGCGGAGTCCACGTCCACGGTCTCGTGCTGGGGGCGATAGTCGATCATGCCCCGGTAGCGGGTCTCCCAGACCTGCCGGAACAGCGCGCCCTTGGAGGTGATGTCCGGATTGGCGTCGAAAATCAGCACCTTGCTGCGCGGCTTGTGCGCGCGCAGGTAGTCCGCGACGAGGCAGGCGCGCTCGTACGGGCCGGGCGGGCAGCGGTACGGGGCGAGTGGAATGGTGATGGCGAAGGTGCCGCCGTCGCGCATCGCCGCCAACTGGCGGAACAGCGCGTCGGTCTGCGGGCCGGCCTTCCAGGCGTGCAGGATCTGGTCCCCGCCGGGCTGCGCCAGGCCGGGAATCGCACTGGACTGCATCTCCACGCCGGGCGACAGCACGAGGCGGTCGTAGCGCAGCGTGGCGCCGCCGGCCAGCCGCACGGTGCGCGCAGCGGGGTCGATCGCAAGAGCCGTATCGCGCACATGGCGCACGCCATGCCGGCGTACCAGCGCGTCATAGGGGAGTGTGATGT
Source organism: Cupriavidus sp. 01L43 (assembly GCF_056399925.1). Classification (NCBI taxonomy): domain Bacteria; kingdom Pseudomonadati; phylum Pseudomonadota; class Betaproteobacteria; order Burkholderiales; family Burkholderiaceae; genus Cupriavidus; species Cupriavidus sp. 01L43. Next base: position 97,698 of record NZ_JBFTSH010000012.1, on the reverse strand, counting down.
CGGCCATGCCGCGCTGGCCGCCCACCACGAGATTCGAGAGTGGGCAGGAGACGAACGCCGCGTCGGGTTCGACCAGCGTCACATCCACGGCGCCCCGGCTCCAGTGGCGCAGGTAGCGCGCGGCCGTTGCCCCGCCAAAGCCGCCGCCGATGACCACCACCCGGGCCGGCGCGGCAGCGCGGGCCTGGCGCGGGGTCAGCATGCCCAGCGCGGCGGCGCCGCCGAGCGATCCCAATATTCCCAAAGCGGCGCGTCGGCGCATGAGGTTCTTCTTATTTTTGATCGGCGAACCAGGACGCGATGCCGAGGATCTCCGTATCGCTATAGCCCTTGGCGATCTGCGGCATCACGGTGCCCGGCAGCTTGCCGTTCTTGTAGTTGAGCATCAGTTCGACGAGTTCCGCGCGGGGCCGGCCGGCGAGTCCCGGGACGGGACTATCGGCCGGCGCGCGACCGTCGGGACCATGGCAGGCCGCGCACGAGGCGGCCTGGTTGCGTGCCTGCTGCATGCGCGCCGACTGCGCCTCCACTGTGGTGCGCGCCTCGCTGGCCGGGCCGGACGTGCCGGTCTGGGCGAACGCCGCCCCAATCGTGGCGATGGCCGCCAGCGCCACCCATCCGCCAATCCAGAAGGCCAGCCGTGCGGTGGACATCTTGTGGCGAGGGAGGGGGCGCATGGTTCAGCTCCTTGGGGAGACCTACGGCAGGTTGCGGCCCGGCGGCAGCGCCGTCGGGGACGATACAGGGGCCGCGACCGGCGCCGTCGTAACGGTGCCAGCCGGCGCATCGGAGGTCACCGGCGCGTTCGGCGCGGTACCGGGCACGGTCTGCACCGGCGCCGGCGTACCCACGGACTGGCTGCCCGAATCCGGATTCTGCGAGCTGGCGGTGGCGTCCAGGCGGGCGCGCTCGGCCTCGCTGACGTAGTCGAATGCCTTGACCACCTTCTGCACGCCGCTGGCGTTACGGGCCACGTCGGTGGCGCGGTCACCCTCGGCGGCAGTGACCACGCCCATCAGGTAGACCACGCTCTTGTCGGTGGTCACCTTGATCGAATTGGCCGGCACGCCATCGGCCGTCACCAGGAAGGTCTTGACCTTGCTGGTCAGGTAGGCGTCGTTGCTACGAGCCATGAAGCCCGGCGTGGAAGCCACTTCGAGTTCGTTGATCACCTCGCGCGCATTCGGCAGGCTCTTCACGTACTGCTCCACCTGCTGCTTGGTATTGGCGTTGTTGGCCTCGCCCACCAGCAGCACCTTGCGGTTGAACACGGCGGCGTCCACGCGGGCCTGGCCGCTGTACTTGGCGTCCAGCGTGTTGTCGATCTCGAGCTGCAGGCCACGGTCGATGGCCTGGGTGCCGGTGGGACGGCGGTCCGTGGCCATGACCACGCCCGTGCCGACCGCGCCGGCCAGCACCGGGAAGCAGCCGGCGAGTTGCGTGGCCGACACCAGCAGTGCGGCCACGGTGATGGCCGTGCGCGCCACGCGCGCCGGAGTGGTCTTCTGGGTCATTGCGGTGGTTGCGGTCGTTACGTTAGTCATGCGGTCCTTGGCTGGATACGGAATGATGCGGAAATATGACGAAACCGGCGCGGCGCTGTGGATGACTCTGTGGATGACGCCGCAATTCCTGTGAATATCTTGGGCAAATCCTGTGGATAACGCGGGATAACCACCCCGCTCCCTGTCCGCCAGGCCCTATGCCTCGCCCAGCAGCGCCTCGTCGATCCCGTCGCAAAGGCAATGCAGCGTCAGCAGGTGCACTTCCTGGATGCGCGGGGTGCGGTCGCTCGGCACGCACAGGTGGATGTCGAACTCGTCCAGCAGCGTGGCGATCTTGCCGCCGCCCTTGCCGGTCAGCGCCACCACGCTCATGTCGCGCTGGCGCGCCGCCTGGATGGCCGCGATCACATTCGCCGAATTGCCGGAGGTGGAGAGCGCCAGCAGGATATCGCCGGGCTGGCCCAGCGCCTCCACCTGCTTGGAGAACACCACCGTGAAATCGTAGTCGTTGCCGATGGCGGTCAGGATGGAGCTGTCCGTGGTCAGGGCAATCGCCGCCAGCCCGGGCCGCTCCCGCTCGAAGCGGCCGATCAGTTCGGCGGCGAAGTGCTGGGCGTCGGCGGCCGACCCGCCATTGCCGCAGACGAGGATCTTGTTCCCACTGGTCAGCGCGGCCACCATGCGCTCCACCGCCGCGTCGATATGCGGCGCCATCAGCGTGGCGGCCTGCCGCTTGGTGTCCGCGCTGTCCAGGAAATGCTGTTCGATGCTTTCAATACTCATGGCTCTTTGACTTCTGCCCAATCCCGCGCATTATGACGCAGCCCAAGACGCGCCATCGTCACGCCCGGCATTTTGGTCGAATGCGTTCGGCAGCCAGGCCAGGCGCCCCGGCTCCAGCGCCACCACGTCGAAGCGGCACGGCGGCGTATGGTCCAGCGTGCCAAGGTAGTGTTCGGCCGCCCGCAGCAGGCGGCGCTGCTTGGTTGGCGTGACGCTGGCCGCCGCGCCGCCGAAGGCGCGGCCGCTGCGCTGCCTGACCTCGACGAACGCCAGCGTGCCATCGGCGGCGCGCATCACGAGGTCGATCTCGCCGCCTTTGCAGCGATAATTGCGCACCACCAGCGCCAGCCCCTGCCTGAGCAGATAGGCCAGCGCGCGATCCTCGGCCGCCGCGCCGCGCGCGGTCGTGGTGGTTTTGAATGAGCGAATCAACGGAAGTTCTCAAGCATGAGTGACTGGACCTCGCTGGCCGCCGGCCAGACCTACCCGCCCGGCACGCTGTACGTGGTGGCCACGCCCATCGGCAACGTGGCCGACCTGTCCCTGCGCGCGCTGCATGTGCTCGGGTTGGCCGACGCCATCGCCTGCGAAGACACCCGCAACACCGGCCAACTGCTCTCGCGCGTGGGCCTGCAGCGGCCGCTGGTGGCCGTGCACGAGCACAACGAGCGCGAAGCGGCGGTGAAGATCGTCGCCCGGCTGGCCGCCGGGGAGCGCATTGCCTATGTGTCCGATGCGGGCACGCCCGGCATCTCCGACCCTGGCGCCCGGCTGGTGGAAGCGGTGCGGTCGGCCGGCCTGCGCGTGGTGCCGCTGCCCGGGCCGAGCGCCGCCGTGACCGCGCTGTCCGTGGCCGGCGACATGCTCGAAGCCGGCGAAGGCCGCTTCACGTTCATCGGCTTCCTGCCCGGCAAACCCAAGGCCCGCGCTGACGCCATTGCGCAACTGGCCGCCCTGGACCACGCCTGGGTGGTCTACGAGGCGCCGCACCGCATCGCCGACACGCTGGCGGCACTGGCCGCCGCCCTGCCCGGCACGCGCCGGCTGCTGGTGGGCCGCGAGCTGACCAAGCTGTTCGAGGAAACGCCGGTGCTGACCGTGGCCGAGGCGCCGGCGTGGCTGGCCGTCGAGGCATCGCGCGGCAAGGGGGAGTTCGTGCTGGTGGTGGAAGGCGCGGGGCGCGCCGAAGATGCCGATGCCGATGCCGATGCGCCCGATGCCGAGGCCCAGCGCGTGCTGAAGTTGCTGGTGGCCGAGCTGCCGGCCAAGCGCGCCGCCAAGCTGGCGGCGGCGATCACCGGTGCGAAGACCGATGCGCTCTACCGGCTGGCGCTGGCGCAACGCGCCGCCGAGACTGACGCGGGTGACGACAGCGACAGCGAGGAATGAGAAAAGTCTGAAAGGGAGAGGGGGGAGCGGGCTGGCGGTGGAACGGGAGTCGATCACGCCAGGCCGCATCAGGGTGCCTACCGGGGCTTGCGCTTGGTGGTCGTCTTGACCGTCCGCGCTTTGGCCTTGGACTTGGCCGGGACCAGTGTGTTGGCGGTCTCGGGCAGGTCGTCGGCGCCGCTGCCGTCACCGGCTTCGTTGCCGCCCGCCTCAAGCTGCGGACCCAGCGCCGCCACTTCCGTGCGTGACAGCCGGCGGATTTCCACCTGCGTGGCGCCACGTTCGACGAAACTCAGCCGCTTGGCCGCCGCATAGGACAGATCGAGCACCCGCCCGCCGTGGTAAGGGCCGCGGTCATTGATCCGCACCACTGCCACCTTGTCGTTGCGCAGATTGCGCACCAGTACCCAGCTATCGAGCGGGAGCGACGGGTGCGCGGCAGTCATCGCGCGCATGTCGAAGCGTTCGCCATTGGCGGTCTTGCGGCCATGGAAGCCCTTGCCGTACCAGGACGCCGTACCGCGCTGCTCGAAAGTGCCCAGATCCGGGCGCAGGCCGTCCAGCGACGATTGCGACGGCGCGTTGTCATCCTTGCCCCAGCCAAACAAATCCCAGTTGCCGCGCTCATCGGGGCGAGCGCCGGACTTGTCGAGCTTCGCCTTGGCGGCGCGCGTGGGCACCGCGCCATTGGCGTCGGCGTTTTGTTGGGAGTCGCTCTCCGGCGGCGTCGCGCAGGCGGCCATCACCAGCGCCGATACGAGGATCGCGCAGCGACGCAGCAAGCGGTTAGTTTCCGGTTTGGCGGGGGTCGCGCGTTGCGTCGCGCGTGCGAGGCCAAACCCCGGACGAGATACGGGCAAATTGAACATGGGCGCAGTCTAACATCGGTGTCCGAGCGCTACATCCTTGATTTTGTTACGAAATTTAATCAAGTGGCTTTGAAGATCGGCACGAATCCCCGCAATCCAAAGCCTGACAAGGGATTGCGCCGAATATGACAAGCGCATTTATGAGTGTCTTGAAATTCACTTTCAGAATCGTCTCAACCCGTCTGACACCCGTTTGAGACGGGGGGCCATGGGGCGACGTTACAATGACCGCCTCGGCCAGACCGTGCCGTGGCGCACACGACAAAGCGCCCGCATCGACCCATGAAAGTCCTCCTGATTCCCGTCACCCCGTTCCAACAAAACTGCTCGCTGTGGATCGACGAGACCACCGGCCGTGCCGCCGTGTGCGACCCCGGCGGCGACCTCGACCGCATCCTGGCCGCCGTCGCGGAGCAAGGCGTGACGCTGGAAAAGATCTTCCTGACGCACGGTCACGTCGACCATTGCGCCGGCGCGGCGGCGCTTTCGCGCCAGCTCGACATCCCGATCGAGGGGCCGCACGAGGACGAGCGGTTCTGGATCGATCAACTGCCCGACCAGACGCGCCGCTTCGGCTTCGGCCATGCGGAAGCGTTCGAGCCGGACCGCTGGCTGGACAACGGCGACACCGTGACGTTCGGTGGCGAGACGCTCGAGGTCTACCACTGCCCCGGCCACACACCGGGCCACGTGGTGTTCTTCTCGCGCGCCAACCAGTTGGCGATCGTCGGCGATGTGCTGTTCGCGGGCTCGATCGGCCGGACCGATTTCCCGCGCGGCAACCACGCCGACCTGATCCGCTCGATCCGCACGCGGCTGTGGCCGCTGGGCGAGGACGTGACCTTCGTGCCCGGGCACGGCCCGGTGTCTACCTTCGGCGAGGAACGCCGCAACAACCCCTACGTGGCCGATCACCTGATCGACGCGGCCTGAAATCATCCCGATGGCGAAGAAGCAGGCACCCGATACCCGTCCCGAGATCTACGTCAGCACCGACGTGGAGGCCGACGGCCCGATCCCGGGCCCGCATTCGATGCTCTCGTTCGCCTCGGCGGCGATGCTGGCCGACAAGACCGTGCTCGGCACCTTCTCCGCCAACCTCGAAACCCTGCCCGGCGCCGCTGGCCATCCGGTGCAGATGCAGTGGTGGAAGACCCAGCCTGAGGCGTGGGCGGCGTGCCGGCGCGACCTCGAACGCCCCGAGGACGTGATGCCGCGCTACGTGGAATGGGTGGAAAGCCTGCCGGGCAAGCCGGTGTTCATCGCCTTTCCGGCCGGTTTCGATTTCACCTGGGTGTTCTGGTACATGATGCGGTACGCCGGCCGCTCGCCCTTCGGCTGGGCGGCGCTGGACATCAAGACGCTCGGCTTCGCGCTGACCGGGCGGCCGTACCGGAAGTCGGTCAAGCCGGCCTTCCCGGCCCACTGGCACGACCCGTTGCCACACACCCACATCGCCCTGGACGACGCCCTCGAGCAGGGCGCCCTGTTCTGCAACATGCTGGCCGAGCTGCGCGCGCGGGAAGCGGTGCTGGCGACGGTCGCTTCGGCAAATTCTGCTGCTGGCGCGGATTCCAGCGATAGCGATAGCTCACATCCAACCGTCGAACGCTGAACTGGGTACGCCCCGGCGGTCGCAGGAAACGGCGCGTTTCCCGTGGCGTTTGCCTATAGTAGAAGTGGCTGTTGAAGCGGCTACCGACGCCCGAGGAGGTGTGCCATGCGATTCCATCCCGATCTCCATTTCAAGGACCTGAGCGGCAGACTGCACTGGCCACACCGCACCCACGCGCGCACTTCCGCCATCACCCGGACGCATTCTCCGAGCGAGGATGCGGAAATCGCCAAGGCTACGGTCTATGTCAGCACGGTCACGCTGGTGACGCTGCTGGTGGTGCTCGCCGCCATCGCTTTCGGTCAGGAGGCCCTGCACTGGCTGGGTGTTTGATTACGACGACTCGCCTGACGCGAATCGCCTGTCTGACCGGCCGGCCTCCCCTTGCGGGAGGCCGGTTCTATTTCGGGCCCCGAATTGGTGCAGCCAGTCAGTCCAGCAGGGCCGACACGGCTTCGGGCGGACGGCCGATGGCGGCCTGGCGGTTGCGGACCACCACCGGGCGTTGCAGCAGGATCGGGTTGTCGGCTACGGCGGCCAGCAGTTCGGCGTCGGTCAGGCCGGGGTCGGCCAGATCGAGCTCCTTGTAGACATCCTCGTTGCTGCGCAGCATCTCGCGCACCGGCAGGCCCAGCATCGTATGGAGCTGGCGCAGCGTGGCCAGCGTGGGCGGCTGCTTCAGGTACTCCACCACCTCAACCGGCTCGCCCAGACGCTGCGCCGCGGACTCGACCAGCGCGAGCGTCTCGCGCGACTTCGAGCAACGGGGGTTGTGGTAGATCGTGATCATGGTGGCGTTCTCCGGATAAATATCACCGCACTATATACAAGCGCCTGCGCACGCGACGCGGTAAGGTACGGAATGTGCTTCGCACAAGATTTCCCTGACTGGTCTGACTGCCTCCGAAACGCCGTGTCCGAATCATCCGCCCCCCGCAAGCCCTTCCACCTCCGCGATGCCACGCCCGACGACGTGCCGGCCATCCATGCCATATACGCCCATCATGTCGAGCACGGGCGCGCCTCGTTCGAGGAAGTGATCCCGTCCGTGGACGACATGCGCCTGCGGTATGGCGAGGTACTCAAGAAGCACCTGCCGTACATCGTCGCCGAGCGGGATGGCGAGGTGCTGGGCTACGCCTACGCGTCGTCCTACCGCGCGCGCAGCGCCTACCGCTTCGCTATCGAGGATTCGATCTATATCGATCATCGCCATACCGGCGAGGGCCTGGGCCGCGCGCTGCTGGCCGAACTGATTGCCCGCTGCGAGACCGGGCCGTGGCGCCAGATGGTGGCTGTGGTGGCCATCACCGCCAGCGGCGAGGGTGCCGGGTCCGTCGCCGTGCACGAGCGGATGGGCTTCCGGACGGTGGGCCGGCTCGAATCGGTCGGACTCAAGCACGGCCAGTGGATAGACACGGTGCTGATGCAGCGCCCGCTGGGGGTGGGCGACGCCTCGGTGCCCGGCTGATCAGGCGGCAGCCACCGCCAACCCCGGCAGCGTGGCATCGGCCCAGGTCTGCAGGTGCTCCAGCCCGTGGGCGATGTACTCCGGACCTCGGGCGGTGTTGTCCATGCGCAGCACTTCCACACTGGTGAGGCCGATCGTGCCGAGCACGTACTTCAGGTAAGGCGTCAGGAAGTCCTGCTGGCTGCCGGGGCCCTCGCGGACCGGGCCGCCGCAGGCCACCACGGCCAGCACGGGCCGGTCGCGCAGCAGTCCGATCTTGCCCTGCCGCGAGCTGCGGAAGGTGCGCTCGGGCCGCACGACGAGGTCGATCCAGGTCTTCAGCGTGGCCGGCACCGTGAAGTTGTGCATCGGCGTGGCCAGTAGCACCATGTCGGCCGCCTCGAGTTCCGCGATCAGCGTCTCGGACAGCGCGAGCGCCGGCGGCACCTCCCCTTCCTTCAGCAGCCCGGCCGCGCCGGCCATGTTGGCTTCCGTGAACGCCGCGCCGATGGGCGGCAGCGGGTCGGCGGCGAGGTCCCGTTCGAGCACCGTCAGCGGCGCGTGTTGCGCGGCCAGCTTCTGGCGAATCCAGTCGGCCGCGCGGCGGCTGTGCGACGTCTCGCCCCGGGGGCTGACGTTCAGGTGGAGCAATGTCGTCATGTCTCAGTCCAATTGATATTTGAAGCGCAGCGTCTGGGCCAGCAGACCGTTACGGTAATAGAAACGATGGCCCAGCACGTTGGTGAGTGGCGTATCCAGCACCAGCAGGCGGGCATTGAGCGCGCGGGACTCTTCCTTGAGCCAGTCCATCAGCATCCGGCCGTACCCGGCGCTGCGTATGTTGGCGTCCGTAACCAGGTCGTCCACATACAGGAAATCGCCGTAGACGAGATTCTCCTGCATCCGGTACCCGGCCAGCGCCACGAGCTGGCCGTCATCCCACAGGCCGACCAGGCGGTAGCCCACGTCGGCCTGCCGCCGCCAGCGCGCCACGAGTTCATCGGCATCGGCCAGATGCGGCCGGAGCTGGTGCATCAGCGGGAAACAGGCCGCCACTTCGCCGCCGGTGTCGATGCGACGAATCTGAATCAGGTCGATTTCTTTGACGACGGTGCTCATGCGCGGCTCCCGGTGGCGGGCGTGGCAGCCGGCGGCGGGAAGTGCAGCCCCACGGCGATGCGGTTCCACGCGTTGATGGCGGCAATGGCGGTGGCCAGGAACACGCGTTCCTCCTTCGTGAAGACCGCCTTGACCTGCGCCTGCGCGGCGTCCAGCGCGGCGTGGTCGGTCATGCGGACGAGCGCTTCGGCCAAGGCCAGGGCCGCCTGCTCGCGCACGGTGTAGATGCCGGCGTCGCGCCATCCGGCCAGCAGATCGAACTTGCGCGGGTCGATGTCGAGCTTGCGCGCGATGTTCAGATGGAATTGCAGGCAGAACGCGCAGCCGTTGAGCTGGGAGACCCGCAGCTTCACCAGTTCGGTCAGCGCCTTGTCCAGGCCGGACGCGTCCACCGCGCGTCCCACGCCGCCCAGTGCGGCGTAGACATCGGGGGCTGTCGCCGTAAATTGTTGGAAATCCATCGTCATGTCGTGCTCCTTGGTCCGGTTGGCCCGGTCGGTCGGTTGAGGTAAGATGTAAGAGTTCGAACATGATATAAGAGCTTTGACATTATGGCTAAGACCACAGCGCAAGTAGGGGCATCAGCGGCGGAGGCGTCACGCCTTCCGGCGCCCGGCGAAGGCAAGCGCGGCGAGAGCGGCTATCTGGCCTACCTGCTGCGGCAGGCCAGCGCCGCCAACCGGCTGCGCATGGAACGCGCGCTCGACGACCTCGGCGTGACCGTGCCGCAGTTCTTCGTGCTGACGATGCTAGGCGCCTACCCGGGCATCTCGGGCGCGGACGTGGCGCGGCTGGCGCTGCTGACGCCGCAGACCGTGAGCGTGATCATGAACAACCTGGAAAAGGTGGGCGCCATCGCCCGCACGCCGCATCCGGTGCACGGGCGCATCCAGACCATCGCCCTGACCGAGGCCGGCCGCACCTTGCTGGCGGGCTGCAAGGCGCGTGCGACAAAGGTCGACGAGGATCTGCGCGCTGGGCTGACGTCCGAGGAAGAACAGGTGGTGCGGCGCTGGCTGGTCAGCCTGGCATCGCCCGAAGAGGGCCTGACCGCCTAGCCGGGCCATGAAAAAGCCCGCGAGACGGAAGTCGCGCGGGCCGCAAGTCACAACAAAGGGTTCTTTACAGGCGCTCAGGCCATCGGAATCAGGCCATCAGGTCCGAGAGTGCCAGCGCCACCACCTTGGTCGCGCGGTTCAGGTCGTTCAGGCGCAGGTTTTCGTCCGAGTTGTGGCCGCGCGCCTCCATCAGCGTGCGCGGGCCGGCGCCGTACAGCACCGTGGGAATGCCGTGGCTGGTGTAGTGGCGGGCGTCGGTGTAGAGCGGCACGCCCTGCACCGGGATCTCCACGCCGAACACGGCCTCGGCACGGCTCTTGAGCGCGCCGATCAGCTTCTCCACGCCGGGCAGCTCGGACAGCGGCTCGGCCAGGATGATGCGTTCCACCTTGACCTCGATACCCGGGCGGTCCTTGGCGGCACGCTCCACCACGGCGCGCAGTTCGCCTTCGGCATCGAAGCCGATCTCTTCCGGAATCATGCGGCGGTCCACGCGGAAGGTGACCAGGTCCGGCACCACGTTGGTGTTGATGCCGCCCTTGATCAGGCCGACGTTCAGCGTGGCCGTGTCGATGCCCGGCACCTTGCTCTTGCGCGTGGCCAGCTCCGCGCGCAGGCCGTAGATCGCCTGCAGGATGTGGGTGGCGGCCTCGATGGCGTCCACGCCGGTGTGCGGCATCGCCGCGTGGCCCTGCTTGCCCTTGACGGTCACTTCCACGTGCAGGCAGCCGTTGTGGGCCGAGGTGATGCCGTACGAGAAGCCGGCCGAAATCGCGTAGTCAGGCTTGGTCAGCCCTTCGTCGAGCAGGAACTTCGGGCCGATGTCGCCGCCGGTTTCCTCGTCGTACGTGAACTGGAGTTCCACCGTGCCGTTGAGCTTGGCGCCCTGCTTCTCGGCTTCCTGAAGCGCCAGCACCGCATAGGCGTAGGTGGCGAAGTCCGACTTGGACACCGCCACGCCACGGCCATACATCACCGGGCCGTGCTCGCTGTCGGCAATCTGGCCGCCGTACGGGTCCTTGGTCCAGCCCAGGCCCGGGGGCACCACATCGCCGTGGGCGTTCATGGCGATGGTCGGGCCGCCCTTGCCGAAGGTCTTGCGCACCAGCAGGTTGGTGGCGCTGATCATGCCCGCCGCGCGGACCTTGTCCTCGGGCACCTTGTGCGCTTCCACCTGGAAACCCAGCCCTTCGAGCAGCGTCCTGGCGCGCTTGCCGTGGGCGTCGCAGTCGCCAGGCGGGTTGTCGGACGGCACCTTGACCAGCTCGGCCAGGAAGGCCTCCTGCTGCGGACGCAGCGCGTCGATGGTCTGCGTGAGCGTGGTCTCGATGGGGTTCATGTTGTCTCGTGCGGTCATGTTCTGGCTCTGGATTCGGATTTGTTCGATAAATGGCTTGGGCGCGCTGCGTGGTACCGCCGGGGCTTACTGCTGCCGCTGGAAGTGCTCGACAAAATCGGCGAACACCCGCGCGGCGGTCTGCGCGTCTTCGGGGGTCATGGTCTCGGTGGGGTGATGGCTGATGCCGCCGTTGCCGCAGCGCACGAACAGCATCGCCACATCGGCAATCGCGGAAATCGCCATGGCGTCGTGGCCGGCGCCCGAAGGCAGGTGCCGCACCGGCACGCCCTGCCGTTCGACGGCGGCGGCCCATTGCGATTGCAGCCACGGTGCGCACGGCACGCTCTTGGCTTCGTGGGTCTTGCGCAACTGCACGCGCACGTTGCGGCGCGCGCCGATGCGTTCGATCTCGGCCAGCACGTCGTTGACGGCGGCCTCGCGCTCGGCGTCCTGCCCGGCGCGGATGTCGATCGAGAACACGGCGCGGCCCGGCACCACGTTGGTCGCCCCATTGGGCACGTTGAACTGGCCGACGGTGCCGACCAGGCCCGGCTTGCCGCTGCAACGCTTCTCTATATAGAGGCCGATCTCCGCGCCGGCCATCGCGGCGTCGCGGCGCATGTCCATCGGCACGGTGCCGGCGTGGCCGGCCAGCCCTTCCAGTTCGACGATAAAGCGCGTGGCGCCCGAGATGGCGGTGACCACGCCCACGGCCAGGCCCTCGTTCAGCAGTACCGGGCCCTGCTCGATATGCACCTCGACGAAGGCCAGCACGCGTTGGCGGTCGTGGGCGGCGGCGGGTAGCTCGGCAGCGTCGAAGCCGGCCGCGCGCATTACCTCGCGCATGGTCTTGCCGGAGTCATCGACGTTGTCGAGCACATTGGTGTCGAAGGTGCCGGCAATCGCACGGCTGCCCAGCAGCGTCGCCTTGAAGCGCACGCCCTCTTCCTCGGCAAAGCCGACCACCTCGATGGCGAACGGGAAGCGCTTGCCCTGGCGGTGCCACTCGGCCACGCAGGCAATCGGCAGGATCACGCCGAGGTTGCCGTCGTAGCGGCCAGCATCGCGCACAGTGTCGAAGTGGGAGCCGGTGAGCAGCGCGGGAGCGTCGGGCGAGGTGCCTTCGTAGCGGCCGATGACGTTGCCGGCGGCGTCGCGGCGCACGGTCATGCCGGCTTCGCGCATCCATTCGGCTAGTTGTGCGGCGGCGCCGTGGTGGGCGTCGGTCAGGTAGGTGCGGGTGAGCAGCCCGGGCTGCTCGGTGTGGACGGCCAGGGCGTCGGCCCAGGCCATGATGCGGGCGCCGGCCTCCGGGGCCAAAGTCGTCGGGGTTGCTGCCGGGGTTACTGCCATAGCGGGTCTCCTGCGATCTACATGTAGCCCGGCGCTGAGGGTCCTGGCGGGGGCGCCAGTCCGGGCGGGCGCCCGGTGCCGAAGCTCTATTCTCTGCGATTCATGTTAGCACAGTGAATTCAAAAATTGCATACAAAAATGATATGCACTATATTGGCCTGCACGCACCGACAATCCCGCCCGGACAATCGTTTATCGACAATCCTGTCGAGCCCGGCCGAGGGTGGCGTGGCGTTCCCAAACCCAGATCAGGGCAGGCCATTCCGGACCCGCCCGGCACGGAGACAACGATGCAGCAAACCCTTCCCGCGCAGCGCCCCCCTCGCCTGCATGCCCGCAGTTTTAGCCGCTTGACACGCTCGCTGTTCGGCCAGGTGCTGATCGCCCTGGTGCTAGGCACCCTGCTCGGGCTCTGCTTTCCCGAGTTCGCCGCGAAGCTCAAGCCCCTTGGCGATGCCTTCATCAAGCTGATCAAGATGCTGATCGGCCCCATCGTGTTCTGCGTGGTCGTGGCCGGCATCTGCGGCGCCGGCGAGCTCAAGAAGGTGGGCCGGGTCGGCATCAAGGCGGTGATCTACTTCGAGATCGTCACGACCATCGCGCTGGCGCTGGGCATCGTGCTGGCCTACGTGTTCCAGCCCGGCACGGGCATGAACGTGAACCCGCGCACGCTCGATATCTCGGCCATGGCCGCCTATATCGACAACGCCGAGAAGGTGAAAAGCGCCGGCACGGTCGATTTCCTGCTCAAGCTGATCCCGAACACGGTGATGGGCGCCTTCACCAACGGCGACGTGCTCCAGGTGCTGCTGGTCTCCGTGCTGTTCGGCTGCGCGCTGTCGCTGGTGGGCGAGCCGGGCAAGCCGCTGGTGCGCCTGATCGACACCTTTTCCCACACGCTGTTCAAGATGATGGGCTTCATCATCAAGCTGGCCCCGCTGGGCGTGCTCGGCGCGGTGGCGTTCACGGTGGGCAAGTACGGCATCGGCTCGCTCAAGCAGCTCGGCTTCCTGGTGATCCTGTTCTACGGCGCGGTGGCGATCTTCGTGCTCGTGGTGCTCGGCACCATCATGCGGATCTGCGGGTTCTCGGTAATCAAGCTGATCCGCTATCTGAAGGCTGAACTGCTGGTGGTGCTGGGTACGGCGTCCTCGGACAGCGTGCTCCCGCAGGTCATGAAGAAGCTCGAATTCATGGGCGTGCGCAAGTCGGTGGTCGGGCTGGTGATTCCTACCGGCTACTCGTTCAACCTCGATGCGTTCTCGATCTACCTGACGCTCGCGGCGGTCTTCATCGCCCAAGCCACGAATACGCCGCTTGCGCTGGGCGACCTGCTCGGCATCCTGGCCGTGGCGCTGGTCACCTCGAAGGGCGCGCACGGCATTCCGGGCTCGGCCATCGTGATCCTGGCGGCGACGCTGTCGGCCCATCCGGCGATTCCCGCCATCGGCCTGGTGCTGGTGCTGTCCGTCGACTGGTTCATCGGCATCGCGCGCGCCGTGGGCAACCTGATCGGCAACTGCGTGGCGACGGTGGTGGTGGCGGCCTGGGAGAAGGATATCGACCGGGAGCGTGCCCACGCGGTGCTCAACGGCATGATTCCGGCGGGTGATCTCGACGCGGGGCTGGAGTCGCTGGGCGACAGCATCGGCGCGGACACCGGGAAAGTCCCCGTGGGTGCGCCGCTGCCTGGCACGGTCGCGGGGCGCTAGAATCACGCATTCCCAATCCCGCACCGCGCCGGTCCGCCCCCCAGAGGCGAGAGGCGCGACACCATGCCCGAGCACATCGATCCAGACATGACCGCCGAGGCGATTGCCGACGACATCGTCGCCGCCATCGTCTCGCACCGCCTGCCCCCCGGCACCAAGCTGCGGGAGGAGGCGCTGGCCAGCGTCTATCGCGTCAGCCGCACCAAGGTGCGGGCCGCGCTGCTGATGCTGTCCAAGGACAAGGTCATCCAGATCGTGCCGGACAAGGGCGCCTTCGTCGCCAAGCCGAGTGCCGAGGAGGCGCGTGAAGTCTTCGCGGTGCGGCGCATCCTGGAGGCCGCGCTGGCGCGCGAGTTCGTGGCGAAGGCCACGGCGGCGGACTACAAGCGCATCGACAAGCATCTGGCCGCCGAGCGCAAGTCCCTGGGCGGCAACGACGCGCAGGTGCGCACCCGGCTGCTGGGCGACTTCCACATCGTGCTGGCGGAGGTGGTTGGCAACAACGTGCTGACCGAGATCATGCGCGAGCTGTCCATGCGCAGCGCGGTCATCACCATGCTGTACCAGAGCCGGCGCGATGCCACGTGTTCCTCCGACGAGCATCGCGAGTTCATCGACGCCGCGCGCGCGGGCGATGCGGAGCGGGCAGTCACACTGATGGTCGATCACCTCGCGCATGTGGAGGCGGCGTTGCACTTCGAGGAAGTTCCGGGCGCGTCGCGCGGCAAGGATCTGGTGACGGCGTTGCTGGCCTGATCACTGCATCGTCAGCGAATGCCTGGCGCTTGACGGCGATCAAGTCCAAAACGCGGCGGGAGGCGCATCATTCCTCTCGCCATGAAGTTGCGGGGGCGCACTTCATGAGCTCTCCCCGCCCTTCGCAAGAAGGGCTGCCCGCAGACCGCAACGGCTGCGGGCTTTTTCGTTTACGGCCCTGTTTTACGCTTCGGCGCGCCCGGTCCAGTAGCCGGGCTTTGCGAACGCTGTCTTCAGGTGTTCGATGAAGAAGCGGATCTTGGCCGGCACCGGCCGCTGCTGCGGGTACACCGCGAGGATGTCGTAGTCCGGCAGCGCGTATTCGTCGAGCACCGTGATCAACTCGCCGCTCTCCAGCTGCGGCAGGATCTCCCAGGTGGAGCGCCAGCCCAGTCCCAGACTCTCGCCGGTCCAGCGGTGCAGCAATTCCCCGTCGTTGCAATCGAGGTTGCCACGCGCGCGCACCGTCACCGTCTTGCCGTTCTGCTGGAAATACCAGCCGCGCTGCTGCCCGCCTTGCAGGTTGAAGGCCAGGCAGTTATGCCGCTCCAGATCCTCGAGCGTGTGCGGCACCCCATGCTTGGCGAAGTAGGCCGGCGTGCCGCAGACCACGCGCTTGTTCGTCGCGAGCTTGATCGCCACGAAATTCGGGTCGATGGCGCCGCCGATGCGGATGCCGACGTCGTAGCCCTCGCGCACGAGGTCCACCACGCGGTCCGTCAGGTTGAACGAAATCTGCACTTCGGGATTGGCACGCAGGAACGCCGGCGCGTGCGGCGCCACATGCTTGCGGCCGAACGCGGCCGGGGCGGACACGATCAGGTGGCCGGTGGCCTTGTGCTTGCCTTCGGCAATCAGCATCTCGGCGCGGTCCAGGTCGGACAGCGCTTTCTTGCACTGCTCCATGAACGCCGCGCCCTGCTCCGTCACGACGATGCGGCGTGTGGAGCGGTGCAGCAGCTTCACGCCGATGCGCGCCTCGAGCGCGTTGATGCGGCGGCCGATCATCACCGGCGTCACGTTCTGCGTGAGCGCGGCGGCGGCCATGCTGCCGTGTTCCACCACGGCGATGAAGGCTTCGATTTGTTTGAGTTTATCCATATGGGCCAGTCAAGCCGGTTGTCTCCTGCTGGCACATTGTGAGGCATTCGCAGCCCCGGCGGGTCAGCTGGGGCGGCTGCGCAACAGCGCGTCGCTGATCTCGGCGGCCTCGCCCAGCACGTGGGCCAGCCGCCGCAGCGGCGCGCAGCACTGCAACTGGGCGAACAGGGCGAACGCCGCGCCGGCCACCAGCACGGCGCCGTACACGGCCACCAGCGCGGGACCCTTGTCGGGCGCCGCCACGACCAGCCCATCGGCCAGCACGGCCGCCGCTGGGCCGAGCGCCAGCACCAGCGCTACCGTGCGGGCGGCGCCTTCCCAGAGCCGCGCCTGCAGCACGATGCGCCGCTGGCGCGCGCGCAGCTGGAGCGCGGGAACACGCCCGAGCCGAAGCACCAGCGCGTCCTCGGCATCGCTCTCCACATCCACCCGGCGCGACAGCCAGCGCAGCGGATGCCGCAGCGCATCGCGCCGCACCAGCAGGCGCACCAGCCACGCGCCCACGTAGAACACGCCGCACACCGCCAGCAGCCCGTGGAACACCTGCGGCAGCCACACGGGCGGCGCCTGGCCGAGGATCTCGTGCCACCAGACCAGCCCGCCCCCGGCCACCAGCGCCGGCACCAGCGCGAGCACGAAGCCGGCCCAGAGCACGCCCGCGAGCCGGCTGTCCGGCGCGCGCTCGGTGGGTCCGGCCTGGAGCGCTTCGATCAATTCATAGGTGGACGGCAGCCGCGTGTACATGGCAAGGCGATGGCGAGAACAGAGCCCGCTATTTTGGCTGGGGCGGCCCGCTACCGAAAGCCCGAATTGCACCCAATCCACCCCAAATCGACCCAACCCCCACGCTTGTGGGGGACGCGGATTCCGCACTGCAACGTATTGAATTCGTCACTTCATAGCGGCGCCGGCGAGGTCATTGCATACCCCAGGTATCGAATCAACTGATCGCCCTTCTGTTTATCCGCGCCCCGCTGCGGGCATAGGATCGACGCCAGCGGACATTTCACCCATTTCAATTCGATCCCTGGAGACAGACATGCCGAAGATGAGAGCAGTTGACGCGGCCATCGCCGTGCTGGAGAAGGAAGGCATCACCACCGCGTTCGGCGTGCCCGGCGCCGCGATCAACCCGTTCTACTCGGCCATGCGCAAGGCCGGTTCGATCAAGCACCTGCTGGCCCGCCACGTGGAAGGCGCCTCGCATATGGCCGAAGGCTATACGCGTGCCGAGCCGGGCAATATCGGCCTGTGCGTGGGCACCTCGGGCCCCGCCGGCACGGACATGATCACGGGCCTGTACTCGGCCTGGGCGGATTCCATCCCCATCCTCTGCGTGACCGGCCAGGCGCCGCGCGCCCGGCTGTACAAGGAAGATTTCCAGGCCGTCGATATCGAATCGATCGCCAAGCCGGTGACCAAGTGGGCCGTGACCGTGCGCGAGCCGGCGCTGGTGCCGCAGGTCTTCCAGCAGGCGTTCCACCTGATGCGCTCGGGCCGCCCGGGTCCGGTGCTGATCGACCTGCCGTTCGACGTGCAGGTGGCCGAGATCGAATTCGACCCGGAGACCTACCAGCCGCTCCAGCCGTACAAGCCGGCCGCCTCGCGCGCGCAGATCGAGAAGGCCATCGCCATGCTCAACGCGGCCGAGCGCCCGCTGATCGTCTGCGGCGGCGGCGTGATCAACGCCGATGCGGCCGACCTGATGGTGCAGTTCGCCGAACTGGTCAACGTGCCGGTGGTGCCGACGCTGATGGGCTGGGGCGTGCTCGCCGACGACCATCCGCTCCAGGCCGGCATGGTCGGCCTGCAGACCTCGCACCGCTACGGCAATGCCACGCTGCTGGCGTCCGACTTCGTGATGGGCATCGGCAACCGCTGGGCCAACCGCCACACGGGGAGCGTCGATGTCTATACGAAAGGTCGGAAATTCGTTCACGTCGATATCGAACCGACGCAGATCGGCCGCGTGTTCGGCCCGGACCTCGGCATCGTCTCGGACGCCAAGGCCGCGCTGGAGCTGTTCGTGGAAGTGGCGCGCGAGATGAAGATGGCAGGCCGCCTGCCGTGCCGCAAGGCCTGGGTGGCCGATGTGCAGAAGCGCCGCCGCACCATGAAGCGCAAGAGCGACTTCGACAACGTGCCCATCAAGCCGCAACGCGTGTACCGCGAGATGAACCAGTACTTCCCGCGCGACGTGCGCTACGTCAGCACCATCGGCCTGTCGCAGATCGCCGCTGCGCAGTTCCTGTCGGTGAACCAGCCGCGCCACTGGATCAACTGCGGTCAGGCCGGCCCGCTCGGCTGGACGATCCCCGCCGCCATCGGCGTGAAGACCGCCTCGCCGGAATCGGACGTGGTGGCCATCTCGGGCGACTACGACTTCCAGTTCATGATCGAGGAACTGGCCGTCGCCGCGCAGTTCAAGGTGCCGTACATCCACCTCGTGGTGAACAACTCCTACCTCGGCCTGATCCGTCAGGCGCAGCGCAACTTCGAGATGGATTACTGCGTGCAGCTGGCGTTCGACAACGTCAACGCGCCGGAGCTGGACGGCTATGGCGTGGATCACGTCAAGGTGGTGGAAGGGCTCGGCTGCAAGGCGATCCGCGTGCACAAGCCCGAGGACATCGCGCCGGCCTTCGCCGAGGCGCGTGATCTGATGGCCGAATTCTCGGTGCCGGTGGTGGTGGAAGTGATCCTGGAGCGCGTGACCAATATCGCGATGGGTACCGAGATCGACAACATCAACGAGTTCGAGCCGATCGAGGACATCGAGGACGCCGACGAGGCCATCCTGTCCGAAGAAGTGGCCACCGCCTGACCGGGAGAGAGACACACATGCCAAAGCTCGCCGCCAACCTGACCATGCTGTTCAACGAAGTGGCCTTCCTGGACCGCTTCGAGGCCGCCGCCCGCGCCGGATTCCGGGGCGTGGAGTTCCTGTTCCCGTACGCGTTCCATGCGGACCAGATTGCCGACCGGCTGAGCCGGTTCCAGCTGGACCTCGTGCTGCACAACCTGCCCGCCGGCAACTGGGAGGCCGGCGAGCGTGGCATCGCCTGCCACCCGGACCGCGTGGGCGAGTTCCAGGAAGGCGTGGGCGAGGCGATCAAGTACGCGAAGGTGCTCGGCGTGCGCCAGCTGAACTGCCTGGTCGGCAAGCTGCCGCAGGACGTCAAGCGTGAGCAGGCCAACGAGACGCTGGTGGAGAACCTGCGCTTCGCGGCTGCCGCGCTGGCCAAGGAGCAGATCGACCTGTTGATCGAGCCGATCAACACCTTCGACATCCCCGGCTTCTTCCTCTCGCGCACCCAGCAGGCGGTGGACCTGATCGGGCAAGTCAATGCGACGAATCTGTATGTGCAGTACGACATCTATCACATGCAGCGCATGGAGGGCGAGATCGCCGCGACGCTCAAGGCCAACCTGCCGAAGATCCGCCACGTGCAGCTGGCGGACAACCCGGGCCGCAACGAGCCGGGCACGGGCGAGCTGAATTACCCGTTCCTGTTCGGCTACCTGGACGAGATTGGCTACACCGGCTGGATCGGCTGCGAGTACAAGCCGAAGACCACCACCGAGGCCGGCCTGGGCTGGCGCGCCGCGATGGGCGTGCAGTAGGCCGCGCGCCCAGCACACATTCAAGAATTTTTCGATAGATTAGAGAGGAGACATTCCATGGCAGATCAACGAAACGTCGGCTTTATCGGCCTCGGCATCATGGGCGCGCCGATGGCGGGCCACCTGCGCGCCGCCGGGCACACGCTGTTCGTGCACGACGTCAATCCGGCGCCGCAGGCGCTGGTCGATGCCGGCGTGACCGTGTGCACCAGCGCCGAGGAAGTCGCCAAGCGCGCGGACATCATCGTCATCATGGTGCCGGACACCCCGCACGTGGAGGCGGTGCTGTTCGCCGACAAGGGCGTGGCGGCGGCGCTCAAGACGGCCGGCAAGGAAGCCAGCTACAGCAAGATCGTGGTGGACATGAGCTCGATCTCGCCGATCGCCACCAAGGACTTCGCGGCGCGCATCAACAAGCTCGGCGCCTCCTACCTCGACGCGCCGGTCTCCGGCGGCGAGGTGGGCGCCAAGGCGGCCTCGCTGACCATCATGGTGGGCGGCCCGGCCGAGGCGTTCGATCAGGTCAAGCCGCTGTTCGAGCTGATGGGCAAGAACATCACGCTGGTCGGCGGCAACGGCGACGGCCAGACCACCAAGGTGGCCAACCAGATCATCGTGGCGCTGAACATCCAGGCGGTGTCCGAGGCGCTGCTGTTCGCGTCGAAGGCTGGCGCCGACCCGGCCAAGGTGCGTCAGGCGCTGATGGGCGGCTTCGCGGCGTCGCGCATTCTGGAAGTGCACGGCGAGCGGATGGTCAAGCGCACGTTCGACCCCGGCTTCCGCATCGAACTCCATCAGAAAGATCTGAATCTGGCGCTGCAAGGGGCCAAGACGCTGGGCGTGTCGCTGCCGAACACGGCCACCGCGCAGGAGCTGTTCAACGCATGCGCAGCCAACGGCTTCGGCAAGCTCGACCACTCGGCGCTGTGCCGGGCCATCGAGATCATGTCGAACCATGAGATCGCAAAAAGCGCGAAGTAATAGCGCGATGTAATAGCGCGAAGTAAGCGTACCTAGCCTCACCCGCCCGGGCCCCGTGCCCGGGTCTTGCCTTGCCTTCCGGACCCCACATGCTTTCCACCGACGCCACCGCCGCCCTGCTGTCGCCCCAGCGACAGGGCAGCCTCCCTGACTTCCGCGATCCCCGCCACGCGCGCGCGCTGCTGAGCGACCTGTTCGACACGGCCGTGGCGTCCGTCAGCGCCGCCCACTGCCTGCCGCCGCACCTGCCATCGCCCCCCAAGGGCCGCACCGTGGTGATCGGCGCAGGCAAGGCTGCCGCCGCGATGGCGCAGGCCGTGGAGGCGCACTGGCAAGGCGAGCTGTCGGGGCTGGTGGTCACGCGCTACGGCCATGGCGCCGACTGCCGGCGCATCGAGGTCGTGGAAGCCGCCCACCCGGTGCCCGACGCCGCAGGCCAGCGCGCCGCCCAACGCATGGTCGAAGCCGTGCAGGGACTGACCGCCGATGACCTCGTGCTTTGCTTGATTTCCGGCGGCGGCTCCGCGCTGCTGGCGGCACCGGCCCCAGGCCTGACACTGGAAGACAAGCAGGCGGTCAACAAGGCGCTGCTGCGCAGCGGCGCGAACATCGGCGAGATGAACTGCGTGCGCAAGCATCTCTCCGCGCTCAAGGGCGGCCGGCTGGCGTTGGCCTGCGCGCCGGCACGCGTCGAGACCCTGCTGATTTCCGATATCCCCGGCGATGACCCGACCCTGATCGCCAGCGGCCCCACGCTGCCGGACGCCACCACCTGCGCCGACGCGCTCGCGGTCATCGCCAAATACCAGATCGAGGTGCCCGCCAACGTGCGCCGGCACCTGGAGAGCGGCGCTGGCGAAACACCCAAGCCCGGCGATGCGCGCTTTGCTGGCCACCGCAGCGTCACGCTGGCCAGCGCCCAGCAGTCGCTCGAAGCCGCCGCGGCCCGCGCGCACGAGCTGGGCCTGACCGCGCACATCCTGTCCGATTGCATCGAGGGCGAAGCGCGCGATGTGGCCGAAGTGCACGCCGCCATCGCCCGGCAGGTGGCCACGCGCGGCCAGCCATTCCAGAAGCCGTGCGTGATCCTGTCCGGCGGCGAAACCACCGTCACCGTGCGCGGCGACGGGCGCGGCGGGCGCAATGCCGAATTCCTGCTGGCGCTGGCCGTGGCGCTCGACGGCCTGCCCGGTGTGCACGCCATCGCCGGGGATACGGACGGTATCGACGGCTCCGAAGACAACGCCGGCGCCCTGCTCGGCCCGGACACGCTGACGCGGGCCGGCGCCCGTGGCCTGTCCGCCCGCGCCCACCTCGACAACAACGACGGCTACGGGTTCTTCGCCGGCCTCGACGACCTCGTCGTGACCGGCCCCACCCGTACCAACGTCAACGATTTCCGCGCGATCCTGATCGTCTGATCCCGGATCGCGCCGCCCCACAAGTCGCACAAGAGCCCCACGGAAACAGGAAGGAGACATCATGAGACGCCAGCGCAAAGCCAAGATCGTTGCCACGCTCGGACCCGCCAGCTCGGACATCGCGGTCATCCGCCAATTGTTCGATGCCGGCGCAGACGTGTTCCGGCTGAACTTCAGCCACGGCACGCACGAGGACCATCGCGCGCGCTACGACGCCGTGCGCCAGGTGGAGGCCGAGACCGGCCGCCCCATCGCCGTCCTGGCCGACCTGCAGGGCCCGAAGCTGCGCATCGGCACGTTCGCGGTGGGCAAGGTGGCGGTCAAGGCCGGCGATACGTTCGTGCTGGACAGCGACCCCACGCCCGGCGATGCCACGCGCGTCTACCTGCCGCACCCGGAGCTGTTCCGCGCGGCCAGTGCCGGGCAGTCCCTGCTGATCGATGACGGCAAGGTGCGCCTGAACATCGTGGCCGTGGCGAGCGGCAGCATCACCACGCGCGTGGCCAACAACGGCACGCTGTCTGACCGCAAGGGCGTGAACGTGCCGGACGCGGTGATCCCCATCCCCGCGCTGACCGAGAAGGACCGCCGCGACCTGGCCTTCGCGCTGGAGCTGGGCGCGGACTGGATCGCGCTGTCCTTCGTGCAGCGGCCCTCGGACATCGCCGAGGCGCGCGAGATCATCGGCACGCGCGCAGGCGTGCTGTCGAAAATCGAGAAGCCGGCGGCATTGCAGCAGCTGGAAGAGATCGTGCGCGTGTCCGACGCGGTGATGGTGGCGCGCGGCGACCTCGGCGTGGAACTGCCGCCCGAGCGCGTGCCCGGCGTGCAGAAGCGCATCCTGCGCATCTGCCGCCAGTTGGGCAAACCCATCGTCATCGCCACGCAGATGCTGGAATCGATGATCGACTCGCCGGTGCCCACGCGCGCCGAGGCCTCCGACGTGGCCAGCGCCATCTACGACGGCGCCGATGCCGTGATGCTGTCCGCCGAATCGGCCAACGGCCGGCATCCGGTACCGGCGGTATCGATGATGGACCGCATCATCACCGAGGTGGAGCAGGATCCGCTGTACCGCAATATGATCGATGCGCAGCACGAGGCGCCGCTCTCCACGCGCCAGGATGCGATCTGCGCGGCGCTGCGCGAGGTCACGCAGATCATCGGCGCGGTGGCCACGGTGACGTACACGTCGTCCGGCGCCACAGCGCTGCGTGCCGCGCGCGAGCGGCCGTGCGCGCCCATCGTCAGCATCACGCCGAATCTTGAGATTGCGCGGCGGCTGGCCATGGCCTGGGGGATCCATTCGACGGTCAGCCCGGATGTGCAGAGCGTGGACGAGATGGTGGAAGCCGCCACCCGTGCGGCCCTGGTGGAAGGCTACGCGGCGCCGGGCGACCAGATCACCATTGCGGCCGGCATGCCGTTCGGCCAGGGCGGCACGACCAACCTGCTGCGGGTGGCCGAAGTCGGCACCGAAGTGGCGGGCAGCCTGGACGCGGACCTCGGCATCGGCGGCGCGCTGCGCCAGCCGGCGGCGGTCTGAGGGCCCGCTGAGGGCCACTAAGGGATGTACCTGACGGTGGATGGCTGACATCTACCGTCGGGCGCCATTGCTATACTGCTCCGACATATGGCGGCCCCACGTGGCCGCCGATCTACAAGCTATGACGGAGCCCTCATGCGTCTCGACGACGAAGCCGAAAGCCAGAATGTGGAAGACCGCCGTGGCGGCGGATTTGGCGGCGGCGGCTTCCCCATCGGCGGCAAATCGATCGGTATCGGCACCATCGTTATCGCGCTGGCCGCCTCGTATTTCTTTGGGGTCGATCCGTCGGTGATTTTCCAGGGCGCCTCGGTCATCCAGGGCCAGCCGCAGCAGGCGCCGCAGTCCCAGGCGCACCGCCCGCCGGCCACCGACCAGCTCACCGTGTTCACGCGCAAGGTGCTCGGCAATACCGAGCGGACATGGGAGCACATCTTCGAAACCGACCTGAACCGCCGCTACGCGCCGCCCACGCTGGTGCTGTTCTCGGGCGCCACGCCCACGGCGTGCGGCACCGGTCAGTCGGCGATGGGGCCGTTCTACTGCCCGGGTGACCAGAAGGTCTATATCGACCTGGCCTTCTATGACGAGCTGCGCAAGCGCTTCGGCGCCAGCGGCGACTTCGCCCAGGCGTACGTGATTGCCCACGAGATTGGCCACCATGTGCAGAACCTGCTCGGGGTGTCCGCCAAGGTGGACGCCGCGCGCCGCCGCATGGGCGAGGCGCAGGCGAACCAGCTGTCCGTGCGTCTGGAGCTACAGGCCGACTGCCTGGCCGGCGTCTGGGCCGCGACGGCGCAAAAGGCCAATCAGGCACTGCTGGAACCGGGCGATGTGGAGGAAGGACTGAAAGCCGCCGCCGCGATTGGTGACGACCGGCTGCAACGGCAAGCGCAGGGCTACGTGGTGCCGGAGGCGTTCACCCACGGCACGAGCGAACAACGTGTGCGCTGGCTCAGGCAGGGGCTGACCACGGGGGATATCCGCAAATGCGATACGTTTGCGGCGAAGAAGCTGTAAGCGGGGAAGCGGGAACGGCGGGAGCAAAAATCACCTGCCCAGGCGGAGAGAGAGAAGGAGGAGGTCGGCCGGGCAGGTGGGAGAGAAAACTGTCGCGGCCACCTAAGTGGCCGCGTTGTCCGTCAGGACGAGCTAGGTTCAGACGCGATAGTTGTAGCCGTACAAGTCGCCATTGCGCGAGTTGTCGACCGGCGTCGCGGAGATCTCGCCACTGAACGTGCGGCTGCCTTCGCTGAAGCTGTCGAACTTGCCTTGCCGGGTGCCTTCGCCGAACGGGTTGAACGGGCCTTGGCGGGCGCCATCCGTATAGGTGTCGAACGGGCCGGTTTTTGCACCGTCCGTGTAGACATCGAACCTGCCGGTGCGCAAGGCATCGGCATAGACGTCGAACTTACCAGCCTTGCTGGTGGCGGCCGGCGCGGCCATGGCCGCGGCTGACGCTGCGAATGCGGCGAACACAAGGGCGCCGCCAAGGATACGTTTGGCGTTCATCTGGGACTCCTTCAACTGATTCACTGCTTTTTTATGTAGACAGCTGAACTGCTGCCCGGATGAACAATCTGCGTTGCCATCTGAGCACGGAGTGAAGGTTAGTGGGTCGGCCGCCAACGAGAAATACCGCTGCGACGAATGGTGCGTTGCACGCCGTGAAACGCTGGACCTGCCGATGAACGGTGGCCGCGGGGGCGCGACTGGCGGGGTGCCAGCCGCGTTGACCGGTCAATCCAGGCGGATGACCGGGGGAATCAGCGCGAGATCAGAGCGTGAACTGGCCGCTGGCCTCGGGCTGGAAGGCCACTTCCAGCACGGTCACGCGTTGCTGGCGGCCGTCCGGCAGGCGGTAGTCCACGGTCTGGCCGGCGCGGGCGCCGAGCAGCGCCTGTCCCACCGGGGAGAGCACCGAGAGGCGGCCGCCGGCCAGGTCGGCATCGTCTGGATAGACCAGCGTCCAGTCGCGCGGCGCCGGCTCCCCTTCCAGTGCGCAGACCACGCGCGAGTTCATCGTCACCACGTCCTTGGGGATCGCGTCCGGCGGCACGATGGCCGCGCGGGTGAGCAGCGCGTCCAGCATTTCGTCGAGTTCGGCGGTGGCGGCGCGGCTGGCGATACCTTCCAGGCGCGTCACGTCCAGTTCGGTCAGGTACAGGGTGGGGGCGTTGCTGGAAACGCCGTTGGACTTGGCCATGGCAAAGGTCTCTCTCGCAAGGCGGCAGCCGAGCGAAGATTCAGGCGCGCGGCGGCCAGGGTGTCAGGAATTCAATGGCCGGCGCAATGGGGCGACGCCGGCAGGATGGAAACTGCGGTGACTCGGGCCCGGTTCGGCGCCGGGCCCGCTTGGTGGGGATCGGTCAGGCCGGGAACCGGGCGGGATCAAGCGGGGCGTTGATCCGGCGGTCGATGCTGCGCATGGCGATGCGCGTCACCCGCACGCACGCGCCCGCCGGCCGCTGGAAGCGGACCATGGCGAATGCGGTGAACGGCAGATGACGGGACATCGTGAGAATGATCTGAGATGCAGGGAAAACGAACGGCCATGCTAGCACAGCCGTCCGATGGCGCGGGCTGAGGGTGTACCCTATGCGCCGCATTGATACGCTCTTATACAATCGAGCGCATCACATCAATGCCGTGGATGACATTCGCAGGCCGCCCCTTCGGCTGCCTGCTGGAGGTTCTGGAGAATGCCGCACTCACTGGCCGGATGCGGGTTCGGGTTCTCGCAGGTATGCCGCAGCGCACGCAACTGCCCTTCCAGCGCTTCCAGCGCCACGCGTTGGGCGTGAATCTGGTCGATCTGGCGGTCGAGCAGCGTGTCGATATCGCCACACGCCAGCGACGGATTGCGCTGGAAATCCCGCAGCCGGCGCACATCGGACAGGCTCATCCCCAGCGAACGGCAATGGCGCACGAAGTTGAGCTGCACGAGATGCGGGTCGCCGTAACGGCGAT
Organism: Cupriavidus sp. 01L43; assembly: GCF_056399925.1. Taxonomy (NCBI): domain Bacteria; kingdom Pseudomonadati; phylum Pseudomonadota; class Betaproteobacteria; order Burkholderiales; family Burkholderiaceae; genus Cupriavidus; species Cupriavidus sp. 01L43. The sequence continues at coordinate 71,107 of NZ_JBFTSH010000012.1, read as the reverse complement.
AGCCGTTGTCTTCCCGCTGCGGGGCATCGAGCAACCCCTCGCGCTCGTAATAGCGGATGGTCTCGACGTCGCAACCGCTGTGGCGGGACAGTTCGCCGATACGCATGGTCTGGTTCTCCGGGTTCGGAAATCCCTGTAGCGATTACAGGGTTACGGAGGGAGTGTAGGCGATTTGCCGTCAGCTTGCTGCGGGGCAACGGCCGCCAGCCCCCTGCGGTAGAATCGACGCCAATGTCGTCCCCCTCGTCACACCGCTCCGTGCAACCGCTTCGGCTCCTGCTGATGATCGTGCTGCTTGCCTTCCTGCCGTTGCAGGCCTGGGCAGGCGTCAGCACGCCGGTGGCCCAGGTGGAGACGTCGATGCAGGCGGTGATGATTGCCGCCGATCCGGTGCTGGCCGATCAGGCCGACTTCGCCGCGCCGGCGGAGCCAGGCCTGCCGATGCCGGCCGATAGCGCCGAGCCCTCGCCGCCGGGCGCCGACTTCGCCGAACAGCTGTTGCCCGCGCCGATGCCGCGCGTGGCCGCCCCCTCTGTGCGCGGCGCCTTGCCGCGCTATGCCGGCATCACGCTGCCGGACCCCCACCTTCCCCGCTTGCCGCGCCCGCCGCGCGGCTGATCCCCATTGCGCGCGTGGCCGCCACTGGCCGGCCGTGCGCGTTCCGTTTGTCGTGCGGCGCCCAGTCAGCGCCGTGCGCGCCTGCGGCTCGTCCGCGTCTTTATCCTTGCCCCACACACCATGAAACGTATTTTCCTGTTCCTGGCGACCAACATCGCCGTCATGCTCGTCCTCAGCGTCGCGGCCAGCCTGCTGGGCGTGAACCGCTACCTGACATCCAACGGCCTCAACCTCGGCATGCTGCTGGCGTTCGCCGCGCTGATGGGCTTCGGCGGCTCGTTCATCTCGCTGCTGATGTCCAAGACCATCGCCAAGTGGTCGGTCGGTGCCCAGGTCATCACCCATCCGAGCACCAGCACCGAGCTGTGGCTGATGCAGACCGTCGAGAAACTCGCCACCCGGGCCGGCCTGCCGATGCCCGAAGTGGCGATCTATGACGGCGAGCCGAATGCCTTCGCCACGGGCGCGTCGAAGAAAAGCTCGCTGGTGGCGGTGTCGACCGGCCTGCTCCAGTCGATGTCGCACGACGAAGTGGAAGCCGTGCTCGCGCACGAGGTGGCCCACATCGCCAATGGCGACATGGTCACGCTGACGCTGATCCAGGGCGTGGTGAACACCTTCGTGATCTTCATGGCACGCGTGGTCGGCTACTTCGTGGATTCGTGGCTGCGCCGCAACGACGAGGAGTCGAGCGGCCCCGGCATCGGCTACATGATCACCGTCGTGATCTGCGAGCTGCTCTTCGGCATCCTGGCCAGCGTGATCGTGGCGTGGTTCTCGCGCCAGCGCGAGTTCCGTGCGGACGCAGGCGCGGCCGGCCTGATGGGCACGCCCACCCCGATGGTCTCGGCGCTGCGCCGCCTGGGCGGCCTCGATGCCGATGGCCTGCCGCAGAACATGCAGGCGATGGGGATCTCGGGCGGCCGCAAGTGGCTGGCGATGTTCTCGAGCCATCCGCCGATCGAACAGCGGATCGCGGCGCTGCAATCTGGCCGCTAAATAGAATGGGGGCCGGTGCGCGCTAGGCCGCCGCGCCCCGTTCCGCCCGGAAGGCGGCCCGGTAGCGTTCGGGCGTGGTCTGCACATGCCGCAGGAAGGCCTGCCGCATGACGTCCGCGTTGGCGAAGCCGGTGGCGTGGGCGATGCTCTCCAGCCGGCGGTCGCTGCCCTCCAGCATCCGCCGCACCGCCTCCACCCGCAGCCGCTCCACGTAGCGCGCCGGAGTCTCCCCCACCTGCTTGGCGAACACGCGCGCGAAGTTGCGCGGGCTCATCGCCACCCGCTCGGCCAGTACGGCTACCGAGAGGTCGCGGTCGAGGTGATCCGCCATCCATCCCTGCAAGGCCCGCAACTCCACGCTCTCGGCCGCCTGCGCGCGCAGCGAGGTGGAGAACTGCGCCTGGTTGCCCGGTCGACGCAGGAAAAGGACGAGTTCGCGCGCCACTTCGAGCGACACCGCGTACCCGAGGTCTTCCTCCACCAGCGCCAGCGACAGGTCCATGCCCGCCGTCACGCCGGCCGAGGTGTAGTAGCGGCCCGCGCGAATCCAGATCGGGTCCGCATCGACGGTCAGCCGGGGGTAGCGCGTGGCCAGGCGGTCCGCGTGGCGCCAGTGCGTGGTCACGCGCGCTTCGTCCAGCAGCCCGGTGCGGGCGAGCACGAAGGCGCCGGTGCAGACCGCGCCGAGCCGCCGCACCCGGGGCGCCTGCTCGCGGATCCAGCCGATCAACCGCGCGTCGTCAGACGCCGCCGCGTGGCCGGAGCCGCCCGAGATCAGCAGGGTGTCGATGGGCTGGCCGATGGCGTCGGCGATCTGGTGGTACGGCGCGTCGGCCAGCATCCGCACGCCGCTTTCTGTGCGCACGATGGCGTCGTCGCTGACGCTGACCACGCGCACGTCGTAGAACGGCTCGGCCCGCCCGCACAGCTTGTTGGCCGCGCCGAACACGGCGGTCGGCCCGGTGACATCAAGCTCCTGCGCCGGGTCCGGCGCCACGATCACCACCACGCGGGGCGATGCGGCGATGAGATGGAGGTCGGTGGGCATGGGAATCGAGCCGTTTGAGCGAAGGGAGTGGCCCCGATCATACGCCGGCCGATCATGCGGGTGCCACCATCGCCCCCACCCGCCGCGCATGCCGCTGCCAGCGCAGCGTGATGACCAGCGCGAGCGCCAGCGCCGGCAGCACGGCCAGATTCACGGCCTGCCAGCCCCAGTGATAGAGCACCTGCCCCGCCGCCAGCGTGGCCAGCGCCGTCAGCACGGCGGCGGAAAACTCGGCCGTCGCCTGGGTGCGCGCGCGCTCGGCGGTGCGGTAGCTGCCCGCCAGCAGTGTGGTGCCGCCCACGAACATGAAATTCCAGCCGATGCCGAGGCACAGCAGCGCGAGGTAGAAGGCCGGCAGCGCGGTCGAGCACAGTGCCACCACCGCCGCGAGCGCCGACAGCGCAATGCCGCTGGCCAGCATCGCCGGATTGCCGAAGCGTTGCAGCAGCCAGCCCGAGAAGAACGACGGCGCGTACATGCCCACCAGATGCCATTCGATGATCTGCGCGCCCTGCGTGATCGTGTGCTGGCACGCCACGGCGGCAATCGGCGTGGCCGTCATCACGAACATCATCACCGCGTTGCCGATGCCGTTGTTGGCGAACGCGGCGAGGAAGATCGGCTGGCGCACGATCTCGCCGAGCGGGCGCGCGGGCAGGCCATCGCTGGCGGCGCTGCCGGCGGCCAGCGAGGCCGGCTCGCGGTAGGCGAAGGCCAGCACCAGCATGGTCAGCACGCCGAACACGGCGACCACCGCGTACGAGCCCGCGAACGGCAGCGGCTGCATCATGTCCGCGCTCCACGCGGCGATGGCCGGCCCGCAGACGGCGGCGACCACGCCACCGGTGAGCACGGCCGAGATGGCGCGCGGCTTGTCCGGCGCGGGCGCGGCATCGGCGGCGGCGAGCCGGTAGAAGCGCGCAAACGCCTGGAACACGCCGACCAGCGCCGTGCCGACGCAGAACAACACGAAGTGATGGGTATAGATCGCCCAGACCGAGACCACGCCGCCCAGCGCGCAGGCCAGCCCCCCGAGCGAGAACGCCAGCCGGCGGCCAAAGCGCTCGATCAGGAATGCGGCGGCGATGGCGGTCAGCGCCGAGGCCACGGTAATCAGCGCGAACGGCAAGGTGGCCAGCGCCTTGTCCGGCGCGAGCGTGTAGCCGACCAGCCCGGTCAGCGTCAGGTCAACGGACAGCGCGGCGGTGTAAAGCGCCTGGCACAGCGCCAGCACGCGCGCCTGCCGCATGGCGGAGGTAGCCATCGGATTCTCCGGATAAGAGGGGGATGGCTACCAGCGTACGGGCGACGCGGGGCGGCTGACGGACAATGATCCGTCGATTTCTGCCAGCGAACGCGTCAATACGCGCCGTCAGTTGAACACGTCCTGCCGGTACCGCCCTTGCGCCACCAGCCCGGCGAACCAGTCGGACGCCTGCGTGGCGTCCATCCCGCCTACCTGCGTGCCGATGTCGATCAGCGTCTGGCGTACCGCTGGCGCCATGCGTCGGCCGTCGCCGCAGACGTAGACCGTGGCGCCGGCTTCGATCTGCGCCCAGACGGCGTCGCGCCGTTGCCAGAGCAGATCCTGCACATAGCGCGGCGCCTCCGGTACCACCGAATAGGCGACATGAACCTCGGCCACGCCCTGCCCGGCCCAGGCGGCGATCTCGTCGCCGTAGAGCCAGTCGTGCGAAGGATGGCGGCAGCCGAAGTAGAGTTGCACCGGCGCCACGGCCTGCCCCGCCGCGCGCTGCGCCGCCCGTTCCTCGATAAAGCCCCGGAACGGCGCGATGCCGGTGCCCGGGCCGATCAGCAGCATCGGCACGCGCGGGTCGGCCTCGGGCGCGAACGGCGGGTTCGGGGTGCGGATGGACGCCGCGACGCGCGCACCCGGCGCCAGCCCCTGCAACCACGTCGAGGCCACGCCCCGGAACTGCCCGCGCCCGGACAGCGCCGGCGCCCAGACCGTGCCGACCAGCAGCGTCGCCACGTCCGGCGACACCAGCGGCGACGAGGCAATCGAATAGAAACGCGGCCGCATCGGCACCACGCAACCGAGCAGGCCCTCCAGCGACAGCGTGATCGCCGGGTGCGCCACCAGCACGTCGAGCAGACCCAGCCGCCGCGCCGCCACCTGCGCCGCGTAGCCGCGCTCGGCATCGTCCGAGGCCAGCATTGCCAGCGCCTGCTGCGTGAACGGGCAGCGCGTGGCGCGCATCAGCCCGCGCAGCGTCTGCCGGGAAACCACGTCCTGCAATTCAACAAAGTGTGTCAGCAACTGCCGCAGCGGGAGCGGCTGGCCAATCGGCAGGCCCCGCCCGGTGCCTTGCGGCGCGGAGAGCGTGACCATGGCGTTCGCGTCGAGGTCGAGCCGTTCGCACAGCGCCTCCACCAGCGCGGCGTCGTTTTGCGGCCAGACGGCGAGGTGATCGCCGGTCTGGTAGGTCACGCCGGGCGGTAGTTGCAGGCGGATGTCGCGCGTGGAGGTGCGCGGCGCCTCAAGAGAGAAATCCCACAGGCCGCTCGGATCGTTCACAAGTTCGGTATTCGACAAGACCGTGCAGCCCTGCGTCCCGGCCGGCAGCGTCTCGGCGCGGATCGCCGCCAGACTGCGGACCTCCGCGACGATGCCGCCCGTGCCCGCCCCGCCCGGGTCCACGCCATCGGCCTGCAAGGCCTGCCAGAGCTGGCCCAGCCAGCGTTCGGCGGACTGGTCGAAGTCGCCGTTGCCATCGGCTTCGCCACGCGCCAGCAGCGGCACGGCGCCCGCCGACGTGAAGAAATCGAACACGCGGCGCGGGAAGGCCTGATAGGTCGCCCATTGGGAATTGCCACAGCCGAGCAGCGCCAGCCGGAGGCCGTCGGCGCGATAGCCGGCCGCCGCGTGCGCGTCCAGCATCGCCTCGAAGCGGCGGCCCGAGTCCGGCGCGCGGCCGTTGTAGGTAGCGGCGACGATCACCACGATGCCCGACGTCGGCAGCGCGCCGACGACGTCGTCGAGATCCTGCAGCTTCGCCGCAAAACCGGCGCCCACCGCCCCGGCGTGGATCTGCTCGGCCAGCTCGCGCGCGGTGCCCAGGCTCGACGCGCACAGCACGGTCAGCGCCTGCCCGTGGCCGCGTACCTCGGCCTGCGCGGCGGGCGTGGCCTCCGCCGCCACGGGCTGGGCCGCGATGCGCTCGTGCGGGCGGCGCCGCCGCGCGCGCAGCACGAGGTTGTCGGGCTTGATCGTCAGCGTTTCCTTGAGCTTGAACTGGTAGTCGTACGGATCGTGGAAGGCGAAGTGGCGCAGCATCAGCGCCAGCGCCAGCTTGGCCTCGGTCAGCGCGAACTGCCGGCCGATGCACGCTTGCTCGCCCTGCCCGAACGGCATGTAGGCGTGCGCCGGCAGCCGCGCCTCGTGCTCGGGCAGGAAACGGTCGATATCGAACCGCTCCGGGTGGGCCCACACCTGTGGGTCCCGGTGCAGCGCGGTCAGCACCACCGAAATGCGCCGATCCTTGCGCAGGTGGTAGCGCCCGCCGATCACCACATCGTCGAACGGCGCCACGGCGAACGCCGGCGCGGTCGGCCAGAGCCGCAGCGTCTCCTTGAGCACGCGGTCCAGCACGGGCATCCGGGCGAGATCGGCGTAGACCGGCGCGGCGTCGCCGGGCAGCACGGCGTCCACCTCCGCATAGGCCTGCGCCAGCACGCCGGGGTTGCGCAGCAGTTCGTAGAGCGCGAAGGTCAGCAGGCCGCTGGTGGTCTCGTGCCCGGCAATCAGGAAGGTGATGACCTGATTGCGGATGTTCGCGTCGTCCAGGCGTTGGTCGGTCTCGGGGTCGCGCGCCTCCAGCATCAGGTTCAGCAGGTCCATGCCGGTGGTGGGCGCGGCACGGCGCTGGCGGATCACATCGTCCACCAGGTTGCGCATATAGGCGATGTCCGCGGCGCACTGGCGGTGGGCGCGGCCCATGAAGCGGTCCTGGATCGGCAGCCGCGTGAGCTTGTTCATCGCCTCCTGCAGCGCGCCGACCATCGCCTCGATGAACGGGTCTAGCCGTTCGCTGGAAAACGAGTCGAAGTCGTAGCCGAAACCGGACAGCGCGATGGTGTCCAGCGTGAGCCGGGTCATGTCGTCGGCCACGGCGATATCGGCGTCCGGGCCCTGACGGTCCCATTTGTCCACGAGGCGATTGGCCACGCGCAGCATCACATCGAAATAGCCCTTCATCGCGCGCTGGCTGAACGCCGGCATCAGGATGCGGTGGGCGCAGCCCCAGTTCGGCTCGTCGCTGTGCGCGGTGAACAGGCCGTCGCCGGCCATGTCGCGCAGGTAGGAAAGCGGCGGGCCGATGATCTTGCGGAAGCGCGTGGCGTCGCACAGCTCGCTGGCCAGCGCCACGGACGACACGAACGGCACGCGCCGCCCGGCGAAGTCCAGCTCGAAGATGCCGTCATGGTGCCGGCTGCGCGCCAGCAGATGCTGCCCGACCTCGCCCGGCGTGATCTGGAACAGATTGCCGACGATGGGCCAGCCCGGGTCGCGCGGAATGGGCTGGAGGGCAACGGCGGGCTGGACGATGGACATGGGGGCGGGCCTGGGGGCGGGTCTTGACTGCCGTAGACAATCGCCGAGTTTCGGGGGCGAAGTCAACGCGCGGACACCGAGCATGCCCTCCAATTCCCGCCGCCGCGAGGCATCCGCCGTGCGTTTGAAATAAACGTTCGAAAAAGTGACGAATCGTTGACTAGTCGACTAGTCGACCACCCGCCCGCGCAGCGCCTTGATCTGGCCGCGCTGGGTCTTGGCCTCGATGCGCCGCTTGCGCGAAGCCAGCGTGGGCCGCGTGGCGCGCCGGGTGCGCGGCGGCGTGGCCACGCTCTCCACCAGCTCGTGCAGGCGCCGAACCGCTTCCTCGCGGTTCATCTCCAGGCTGCGGTGCTGCTGCGCCTTGATGACGATCACGCCGTCGCGGGTGATGCGGTGGTCGTGCAGGGCCAGCAGCCGCTCCTTGTGGTCGGCCGCCAGCGACGCCGTGCGTACGTCGTAGCGCAGGTGCACCGCGTTGGACACCTTGTTGATGTTCTGCCCGCCCGCGCCCTGGGCGCGGATCGCGGTGATCTCGTATTCGTGATGAGGGATGAGGAAGTCGCCGGCCATGGCCGCCATCATAGCAACGCATGCGCCGGCGATGTGTGGCGGAACGTGTCCGCCACAGTCGGGCAATGCCGCTACGGCGCCGGGGCGATGTTCTGGTTCGTGCAGAACAGGTTGTGCGGATCGTATTGACGCTTGATGCGTGCCAGCCGGTCGTAGTTCGGCCCATAGGCGGCGCCCACGCGCGCGGTTTCCTCCTCGGTCAGGAAGTTCACGTAGACGCTGCCCGTGGCATACGGCTCGGTCGCGCGGAAGAAATCGCGCGCCCAGGCGATGCAGGCGTTGTCCTCGTCATTGCGCTCCCAGCGCGCGTGCACGTTCATCACGTAGCGGGCGTCGCGGTGCGCGTAGGCGGTGGCATCGGGCGCCACGCGGTTGGCCACCCCGCCCACCTGGCCGATAAAGATGTCAGCCAGCGGCGACGGCAGGCGCAGCGCGAAGTCCGTCATCGCGTCGATGGCGGCGTCGTCCAGGCGCGAGAAATTGTGCGATTTCCAATAGTTGCGCGCGCCCGGGCCGAGCAGCGGATCGAACGCCTGCTGCCACGCTGCGTACGGCGCCGGCCCCACGTGCTCGCCCACGGTCTGGCCGAACTGGCGCAGCGGGGCGATGGCCGCGTCGGCCTTGTCGGGATCGCCGTTGTAGAACACGGCCAGGATCACCACGTCGCTGCCATGCGCGGAGGAAGGCAGGAACGGCAGCGGCGGCGCCTTGCGCAGCACGACCCACACGTTCAGGTCGTCCGGCATCGTGTTTTCCGCGAAGGTGCGGTACTGGCGCAGCACCGACTTGCCCTCGGCGGCCGGGAAGACGAGCAGTCCGGTGGTGACCATCGGCCCGACATCGTGCAGCTTGAACTGGAACAGCGTGACCACGCCGAAGTTGCCGCCGCCACCGCGCAAGGCCCAGAACAGGTCGGGCTCCTCGGTGGCGCTGGCCCAGCGGCGCTGGCCATCGGCGGTGACGACCTCGCAGCCGAGCAGGTTATCCACAGTCATGCCGTACTGGCGCGTCAGCCAGCCGAACCCGCCGCCGAGCGTCAGCCCGGCCACGCCGGTGGTGGAGTTGATGCCGAGCGGCGTGGCCAGCCCGAGCGCCTGCGCCTCGTGGTCGAAATCGGCCAGCAAGGCGCCGCCGCTGACCCAGGCCACTTTTTCCTTGGGATCGATCTGGACGCTGCGGTGCGCGGAGAGGTCGATGACCAGCCCGTCGGCGCAGATCGCACTGCCTGCGATATTGTGTCCGCCGCCGCGCACGGCCAGCACCAGGCCCCGGTCCCGCGCGAAGTTGACGGCCTGGATCACGTCGGCGGTGCCCGTGCACTGCACGATCACGGCCGGCCGCTTGTCCACGGTGGCGTTCCAGACGGTGCGGGCCGTGTCGTAGCCGGGGTCGGCGGGCAGCAGGACCTTGCCGCGCACGGACTGGCGCAGCATGTCGAGATGGGCAGGGGTCAGGGTTGGCATGGCGGTTTCCTCCACGGTGTGCGCGATGCGGGCGACGGAACCTCTTCTCCTTGCAAGGCGCGCGCCACAATCGCGGAGGGGGCATCCACGCTGGCCTGCCGGCTACCGCCGGGCCGCGCCGCGTGCGCCGGGGGCCGGAAATCGACCGATCGGTTACAGCGGTGAGGCGGCGCCGGAGACGCCTCGCGCGCGGCGGCGTACCTTGCGGCACGCGCGCCCGTTGCCTAGCATCGTTCCCATGACTGCTCCGCTCAGAGACCGCGTCGCGCTGGTGGCCGGTGCCACCCGTGGCGCCGGACGCGGCATCGCCGTGCAACTGGGGGCGGCCGGGGCCACGGTCTACGTGACCGGGCGTTCCACGCGCGCACAGCGCTCCGAGATGGATCGCCCGGAGACCATCGAGGAAACTGCCGAATTGGTGTCGGCGGCAGGCGGCCGGGGCATCGCCGTGCGGGTGGATCATACGGTGCCATCCCAGGTCAGCGCGCTGGTGGACCGCATCCGCGCCGACCACGGCGCGCTGCACATCCTCGTCAACGACATCTGGGGCGCCACGGTCATGGAGTGGAATATGACCGTGTGGGAATCGTCGCTCGACATTGGCCTGCGCACGCTCGAACTGGGCGTGCATACCCATGCGATTACCAGCCATTTTGCGATCCCGCTACTGATCGAATCGCCGGGTGGGCTGGTGGTGGAAGTGACCGACGGCACCGCGGCCTACAACGCCACCAACTACCGCGTGTCGTTCTTCTACGATCTGGCGAAGGCCAGCGTGCTGCGCATGGCCTTCGCCCTCGCGCATGAACTGGGGCCGTACGGCGCCACCGCCGTGGCACTGACGCCGGGCTGGCTGCGCGCCGAGGCCATGCTGGACGCCTACGGCGTCACCGAAGCCAACTGGCGCGACGCCACCGCACGGCAACCCCATTTCGCGATCTCGGAAACGCCGGCCTACGTCGGCCGCGCCGTGGCAGCCCTCGCCGCCGACCCCGAGCTGGCCCGCTGGAACGGCCAGACGCTATCCAGCGGCCAACTGGCGCAGGTCTACGGCTTCACCGACCTCGACGGCAGCCAGCCCGACGCCTGGCGCTACATGACCGAAGTGGTCGATGCGGGCAAGCCGGCGGATATCACGGGGTATCGGTGAGACGGGCGCAAGCGTCCGCTGCTCGGAAGTCGACCTGGCTTCGGACCACAAACTGTTGGAAATTCGCGTGCGCGGGATTGACTAGCGTGGACTGACTGCAAGCCAGTCTATTGGTGCGCCCGGCTGGGATCGAACCAGCAACCCCTGCCTTCGGAGGGCAGTACTCTATCCATTGAGCTACGGGCGCGATGTGAGCTGCGATTGACGTCGGACGAGGGCCGGCGTCGGAAAGTCGCATAGGATACCTCGTTTGTCGGGCGGCGTCCATGCGGGTTGCGCCGGGAAGGGTTCCGGCAGGTCTCGCAGCCGCCGCTTTTGGCCCCGGACGCCGCGGCTTGGGTCTATAATCGCCAGCTATTTGCGTCGAAACGAGACGTACCCGGGACACGAGACATGGCCCGGACGCAGATAGCCGAAAGGCGAAAACAGACCCATCCCCGACAAGGGCCAACAAAGCAAGCCGCCCCCAACGCGCTGCACTAGGTTTCCCTGCAAAATCGAGAGTTCTGTATGAGTGACGTCCACCAAGAAAACGACCACCACGAGTCTCCCATCAAGACCCCGAAACAACTGATCGCTGTCGTGATCGCCGCCTTCGTGGTGCCGATTCTCGTGATCGTCCTGTTGGTTAGTTTTGTTGGTCACGGCACCCACGAGGGCGCCGGCTCCACCCAGACGGCCGAAGCCGTCAACCATCGCATCCAACCCGTCGCTTCCCTGGAAATCAAGGACCCGAACGCGCCGCGCGTCTTCAAGACCGGCGAGCAGGTCTACAAGGAAGTCTGCGCCGCCTGCCACGCCACCGGTGCGGCCGGAGCGCCCAAGCACGGCACACCCGGCGACTGGACCGCGCGGATCGGCCAGGGCTTTGACGGCCTGCTGAAGTCCGTGATGAACGGCAAGGGCGCGATGCCCCCCCGCGCCGGCACCTCGCCGGACGACTACACCGACTACGAACTGGCCCGTGCCGTGGTGCACCTGGCCGACGCCGGCGGCGCCAAGTTCCCGGAACCGCCCGCGCCTGCCCAGGCGGCACCGGCCCAGGCTGCGGCTTCCGCGCCTGACGCACAGGCCGCGGCCCCGGCGGTTCCTGCCGCGCCGGCTGCCCCGGCGGCTGCTGCACCGGCACCCGCAGCCGCCGCACCCGTTGCTGCGGCGGCTGCCGCCCCGGCCGCTGCATCGGCCGAAACCGGCAAGAAGGTCTATGACCAGGTTTGCGCCGCCTGCCACGCCGCCGGTGTGGCTGGTGCGCCGAAGTTCGGCGACAAGGCCGCCTGGGCACCGCGCATCAAGGAAGGCATGGACGCCGTCCACACCTTCGCGCTCAAGGGCAAGGGCGTGATGCCGCCCAAGGGTGGCTATGCCGGCGCCGACGCCGACGTGATCGCCGCCGCCGACTACATGGTCAACGCTGCGAAGTAACGCCAAGCGCACCTTTCAGTCCACGCAAAAAAGCCCGCGACGATCCTCGCGGGCTTTTTTGTTTCGATGGGGTCGATCGGGTCGATGGGGCCGGCGCCCCACTAGATATATATAGGCAGCGGGTCAGACCACGCGTGAATAGCGCACCAGCGGCACCTCGCGCGCGCCGTCCTGGCGCAGGTAGCGGTCGAACACCATCGCCACGCGGCGCACCAGCAGCCGGCCCAGCGGGGTGATGTCGATCCGCGACGCGTCGCGCCGCAGCAACCCCTCTGCCGCCAGCGCGTCCAGCCCGGCGAATTCCGGCGCGAAGGTTCGGGCGAAGTCGATGCCGTGCGCCGCCTCCACCGCCGCAATGTCCATAGTGCCGTGACACATCAGCGCGCCGATGATCGCCTTGCGCAGATGGTCATCGGCGGACATTCGGAAGCCGCGCGCCACCGGCAGCCGGCCGGCGTCCAGCGCGGCGTAGTACTCGTCCGTGGTGCGCGCGTTCTGCGCGTAGTGGCCGGCCACCGCGCCAATCGCCGAGACGCCGAAGCCCAGTTGATCGTGCCCCGCGTGGGTGGCGTAGCCCTGGAAGTTGCGTTGCAGCCGCCCGGCCTGCTGGGCGATGGCGAGGTCGTCGTCCGGCAGCGCGAAATGATCCATGCCGATATAGACATAGCCGGCGGCGGTCAGGCGCTCGATCGTGGACACCAGGATGTCGAGCTTCTCGCCGGCGGGCGGCAGCGCCGCCTCGTCGATGCGCCGCTGCGGCTTGAACACATGCGGCAGGTGCGCGTAGCTGTAGACCGAGAGCCGATCCGGCCGTAGCGTCAGCACGCGGTCGATGGTCGCTGCGAAGCGTTCGGTGGTCTGGTGCGGCAGCCCGTAGATGAGGTCCATGCTGACCGAGCGGAAGCCGAGCCGGCGCGCCGCCAGCACCACATCGCGCGTTTCCTCATAGGACTGCACGCGATGGATTGCCTCCTGCACCTCCGGGTCGAAGTCCTGCACGCCGAGGCTGATCCGGTTGAAGCCGAGTTCCGCCAGCAGCGCCATGCGCGCATCGGTCACGCGGCGCGGATCGATCTCGATGGCGTGCTCGCCCTCGGGCAGCAGGTGGAAGTGTTGCGTCAGCGCCGCCATTACGCGACGCATTTTGTCGGGATCGAGGAAGGTCGGCGTGCCGCCGCCCCAGTGCGATTGCATGACCGCGCGGCGCTCCCCGAGCCGGCCGGCCACCATCGCCATTTCCCGGGCGAGATAGTCGACGTAGCGTGCGCTGCGCGCGTGGTCCTTGGTGATGATCTTGTTGCAGCCGCAGTAGTAGCAGATGTTCTCGCAGAACGGGATGTGCAGGTAGAGCGAGAGCGGCGCGGGGGAGTCGGCGCGGCAGGCGTCGAGCGCGGCGAGGTAGCGGGCGTCGTCCACTTCGGCGTCGAAGCGGTCGGCGGTAGGGTATGAGGTGTAGCGGGGGCCGTTGCCGTCGATGCGGCCGGCCAGGCTGCGGAAGTCGGCCAGTGCGCGGCGGTCGAACGCCGTGGCGGCAGGCATGCTGGGGAGGGTGGGGGCGGACATGGTGCGCTCTTTTTGCGGGCGAAGATGGTCACGATGCTATGCCCCTGCGCCGTCGCTCACCTTGACGCGCATCAAGCGCACGCCGCGCTTGCGCCCGCAGCCCCGCCACCGTGGGGCGTTGGCGTCATCCGAGCGTCACGAACGGCCGATAGGCTCTGCCCGCCGTCCCCTCCTCCACCCGATTCCAACGCCCGTTCCGACCATGCGCCCAGCCTCGCCCAGAACGATGTCGCCCGCCGCGCCGGCGCGCCGCCGCATGCTCCGGTCGTTCGGCACGCTGGCCGCGATGCTCGCGGCACCGGCTGCGTTCGCCCAGCCGCAACCGCAGCCCTCCTCGCAGCGCCGGGCGCTGGTGGTCGGCCATCTGCTCGACCGCGTGGGGCCGCAGGCGGATCTGGCGCGCGACTACCTGGCCGGCGCCAAGGTGCTGTTCGATGCGGCGAACGCCTCGGGTCAGGGGCCGCGCATCGTACACGTGGTGCGGGATGCCGATGCCAGCCCGCGCATCGCCACCTCGCAGGCCATCGGCATGGCCGAGTCGGACCATATCGACGTGCTGTTCGGCCCCGGCGACACCCTGCTGCCCGCGCTGGCCACGTCGTCCGAACTGAGCCGGCGCGGCGTGCAGATCGTCGCCCCGCTCTCCGGGCTTTCGCTTGCCGCCGACAACATCTGGTTCACGCGCGCCGACTATCAGGCCGAGCTGGACGCCGCCGTGCGGCAGCTGCGCAGCTACGGCCTCAAGAACATCGTCCTGGCCGTGTCGCCCGACTTCGCCGCCGGCACGCTCGCGGCGGGCTCGCCGTGGCTCGATCGGATGGAGCGCGACCTCGGTACGCGCGCGGTGACGCTGACCGGCAGTGTCGATGACGGCGCGCGCCGCATCGCCGCGACGCGGCCCGGCGCGGTCATCGTGGCCGGCGACACGCTTGCCTACGGCGGCCTTGGCCGCGCGCTGGCCTCGCAGGGTTGGTACGGTTTTCTGGTGGGATTGTCGGCCGTGAGCCCGGCCTCGGCGCGCGAGATTCTCGGCGGCAACTACGCGGGGGGCGTGGTGGTCACGCAGGTGGCGCCCGGCCCGCAGGAATCCACGCTGCGCGTGGTCAAGGAACACGTGGCGCGGATGAAGCAGTACCTCGACGAACCGCCCTCCCCGGCCACGCTGGCCGGCTACATTGGCGCCGCCTGGCTGGTGCGCGCTGCCGGCGCGGCCAAGGCGCCGGGTGCGCTGGAATTGCGCCGCGCGCTGCAGTCGCGCATCGATGTGGGCGATTTCACGCTCGACTTCACGCGCGGGCTGCGCGGCTCTCAGTACGTGCAACTGGCGCCGATCGGCAAGTCGGGCGTGCCGCAGCGCGCCTGACCCGCGCGCCGCTATATCTATTAGTTAGTCGCGCGGCAGCGTGATGCGCACGCGCAGGCCGCCTTCGACACGGTTGTCCAGCGTCAGCTCGCCGCCATGGCGATTGACGATATCGGCGGCAATCGACAGCCCCATCCCCACGCCGCCGGTAGCCCGGCTGCGCGACGACTCCACGCGATAGAACGGCTCCAGCACGCGCTGCAACTCGGCCGGCGGAATGCCGGGGCCGTTGTCGCAGACGTCGATCTGCACGCGCTCGGGGCTGTCCGTCAGCACGATATGCGCGGCGCCGCCGTAGCGGTGCGCGTTCTCGACGAGGTTGACCACGGCGCGGCGCAACTCCGCCGGGTAGGCCAGCAGCGGCGCGGCGGTGCCGGAGAGCCGCACGTCCTGCCCCAGTTCTTCGGCATCGTCGACGATGGCCTGGAGCAGCGCCTGCACGTCCACGCGCTGGCGCGGGCCGGTGCCGTCGTCGCGGTCACGCAGGTAATAGAGCGTGGCGTCGATCAGCCCGTTCATCTCGGCCAGATCCTGCCGCAGGCGGTAGCGCACGTCGTTGTCCTCGATGCGCTCGATGCGCAGGCTCATGCGCGTGAGCGGCGTGCGCAGGTCGTGCGAGACCGCCGCCAGGAAGCGCGACTGCTGCGCCAGCTGCGTGCGGATGCGTTGCTGCATCAGGTTCAGCGCCTTGGTGGCGGCGCGCGCTTCGGCCGGACCCGCATCATCGTCGAGTGGCGGGGCGTGCACATCCTGGGCCAGCCGATTCGCACCGGTGGCCAGCCGCTGCACCGGCCGCGCGAGCAATCGCGCGCCCACCCACGACGAAATAACGATGGCGATGAACTGGAAGATCAGGCCAGGATGCAGGGGCCAGAGTCCGTGCCAGGGGGGGAAGTGGCGCTGCGGTCCGGGCGGCTCCCCGCGCCGGTCGGCATGGCCGGGACGGAACATGCCGCGCTCCCCGGCCGGGCCGCCCTCGCCCGCATCCTCGTCTTCCTCGAAACGCGGGCCGCGCTGCGACGGCTCGGGGCGGTGGAATGGCTTGCCGGCGGCGGCGGCCTCCGAGGCCGCCTCGCGCATGCGTTCCTCCCAGCGCGGCGAGCCGGGGCGCGGGAACAGGCCCTCGATGACGGTCACGCCAAGCACGTGCACCGCCACCATGATCGCGGCCATGACCAGGAACAGCCGCAGGAACATCGAATCGAAAAGGTGGCGCCGCATGGTGGGGTCTGTCCGGACGCCGGCGGTGGCGTTCGGCGGCGGGGGGGGCGCGGCCATGCGTCAGGAATCCACGTTGACCGTGAAGACGTAGCCCTCGCCCCGCACCGTGCGGATCAGCGCCGAGTCACGCGGATCGTCGCGCAGTTTCTGGCGCAGGCGCGAGACCAGCAGGTCGATGCTGCGATCGAACACGTCGAGGTCGCGACCGCGTGCCTGGTTGATGAGCAGTTCGCGATCCAGCACGCGGTTCGGGTGCTCGATGAAGGTCAGCAACAGGCGGAACTCGGCGTTCGACAGCGGCACGACCGTGTCTTCCTCGTCGAGCAACTGGCGCAGCGTGGTGTTGAGCCGCCACGCGCCAAACTTGACCTCGTGCCCCGCCGGGGTAGGTGCTGAACGACGCACATCGGCCCGGCTGCGCCGCAGCACCGTGTGGATGCGCGCCACCAGTTCACGCATCTCGAACGGCTTGGTCACGTAGTCGTCCGCCCCCACCTCGAGCCCGACCACACGGTCGGCCAGTTCGGCGCGTGCGGTCAGCATGATCACGGGGATGTCCGTGCGCTCGCGGATCTCGCGACACAGCGTCAGGCCGTTCTCGCCGGGCAGCGAGAGGTCCAGGATGACCAGATCATAGTGATGCTGCGCCATGGCCGTGCGCATCGACGCCCCGCCTTCGGCCCCATCGGCCGCCATGCCGAACGTGGCCAGGTATTCGGCCAGCATGGCGCGGATCTGGGGATCGTCGTCGACGATCAGCAGGCGGGTAGGCAAGGCGGGAGTGAGGTCCATGGCAAAGCGGGAGGGATGGGAAACGCCGGCGGGCGACGGCCTGCGCAACGACCGGCGGTCAACTGTACCAGTTTGCAATATCCGCGCTGTGGCGGCTTTGTATCAGGTTCGATACGTGCGCTGTGGATAACTTCGCCTGACAAAACGACGCCCCCGGCACTGCCGCGCCGGGAGCGTTCAACAGGGAAGAGCCAGGCACGCAAGCGTACCCGGCCGCACCGCTAACCGAAGGGCAGGCGCGGCACGGCGCCAGTCGCCGAGGCGTCTGACGCGTCGCCATATTAGAAAGCGCGGGGCGCGCGGTCTTGTCTGCCTTGTATCGGCGGTGATGCTTGGTAGGGGATGCGGCTCAACCCGTCACCGGCTTGCCGGGTGCGCCCGGCGTACCCAGCAGCGCCTTGAGATTGGCCAGCCGGTCCTTGGGGCTCATGGCCGGGGTCTCGTCGACGGGGGCCGGGGCTTCTTCGAGCTTCATTTCAGCGATGAAGCGCGAGGGTTCGCAGGAGTAGGTGTCCCGGGCGCGTTTGCGCTTCTTGCACCAGCTGATCTGGAGGCTGCGCTGGGCGCGGGTGATGCCAACGTACATCAGGCGGCGCTCTTCCTCGATCTTCTCGTCGCTCATGTCTTCGTCCTCGCGCGCATGGGGCAGGATGCCCTCCTCCACGCCCACCAGGAACACGTGCGGATATTCGAGGCCCTTGGACGCGTGGAGCGTGGAGAGCCGCACCGCGTCCGGGTCTTCCTCGCGGCCTTCGAGCATGCTCATCAGCGCCACGGTCTGTGTCAGTTCGAGCAGGTTCTTGCCTTCGTCGCCAAAGCCGTCGGCGTTGTCGAAGCCGGTGGCCTCGCCCTCCCCGGCCTCGGGCTCTGGGCGCGTGCCCTTGCGCTTGAGCCAGTCGAGGAATTCAAGCGTATTGGTCCAGCGCGACTGGGCCTGGCGCTCGTCGAAGGTATCGTACAAGTACGATTCATAGTGGATGCCGGCCATCATGTCGTCGAGCAGCACGGTGGCCGGATCGGTCTTGGCGCGGTCCGCCAGGCGCACCATCGACTCGCAGAACACGCGCAGCGGCTCCAGTTGGCGCGGCTGGAGCTTGCCTTCGATGCCGCCCATCATGGCGGCCTCGAACAGCGACACCTTGGCCTGCCCCGCGAACGTGCCGAGCGCCTCCAGCGTGGTGTTGCCCACGCCGCGCTTGGGCGTGGTGATGGCGCGGATGAACGCGGGATCGTCGTCCGGATTGGCGATCAGCCGCAGGTAGGCGCAGATGTCCTTGATCTCCGCCTTGTCGAAGAAGCTCTGGCCGCCGGACAGCACGTACGGAATCCGCTCGCGCCGCAGGATCTGCTCGAACAGCCGCGCCTGATGGTTACCGCGATACAGGATGGCGTAGTCGCGGAACTGCGCGCGGCGCTCGAACTTGTGGGCGGACAGGCGGAACACCACGGACTCGGCCTCGTGCTCCTCGTCGTTCATCGGATGGATGGCGATGGGGTCGCCCATGCCGTGCTCCGACCACAGCTTCTTGTCGAACAGCTTGGGATTGTTGGCGATGACCGCGTTGGCCGCCTCCAGGATGCGCACCGTCGAGCGGTAGTTCTGTTCGAGCTTGACGACCTTGAGGTCCGGGAAATCGGTCTGCAGGCCGCGCAGGTTGTCCAGCGTGGCGCCGCGCCAGCCGTAGATGGCCTGGTCGTCGTCGCCCACGGCCGTGAACGCCGGCGCGCGCAGGTGCGAGCCGCCGGCCAGCAGCTTGAGCAGCGCGTACTGGCAGGCGTTGGTGTCCTGGTATTCGTCGACGAGGAAGTAGCGCAGGCGGTTCTGCCATTTCAGGCGCACGGCCTCGTCGCGCGCGAACAGCTCGGCGGGCAGGCGGATCAGGTCGTCGAAATCCACCGCCTGGTAGGCGTGCAGCGTGGCCACGTAGTTGCGGTAGACCATGGCGGCCTGGTGCTCGTCGGCATTGGCGGCCTGGGCCAGCGCGGTCTCCGGATCGATCATGCCGTTCTTCCACAGCGAGATCGTGCCCTGCACGCTACGGATCAGCTTCTTGTCCGTGGTGGCGAGCTGCTCCTGCACCAGTCCGAAGCAGTCGTCCGAATCCATGATCGAGAACTGCGGCTTCAGGCCGACGTGCTCCGCCTCCATCCGCAAAATCTGCACGCCGAGCGAGTGGAAGGTACAGACGGTGAGCTGCTTGAGCGGAATCCGCTTGCCCTCGCGCGTGGTCTTGCCCTCCATCAGCTTGCCGATGCGCTCCTGCATCTCTTTCGCCGCCTTGTTCGTGAAGGTGACGGCGGCGATGTGACGCGGCTCGAAGCCCTTGTCCTCGATCAGGTGGGCGATCTTTTGCGTGATGACGCGCGTCTTGCCGGACCCGGCGCCCGCGAGGACGAGGCAGGGCCCGTCCAGATAGCGAACGGCTTCGGATTGGGCGGCGTTGAGTCCGTGGGTCATAGGTGGGCGGGTGCCGGATGGCGCACGCTTGGCGGGCGCGCGAAAGGCGTCGATGTTAACACGCAGGGTGGCCTGCGCCGGTGCCTGATGATGGACATCCAGGACGCGAGTGCTACCAGTGTTTCATCGCGGTAACAGTTCGTAAAAGTGACGTCCGAGGGGACATCCGGGGCATGGAGATTGCCTCATACGGTCATGCGGGACCGGCGGCGACGCCGTCCTGATGACAAATTCGGCACATTCGGAGGCGATCATGAAAACAATGCGAACCCTGGCGAAAATCACGCTGATCGGTGTCACGCTGGCGGCCTTTGGCGGCTGCGCGGACATGAGCCCCAAGACCCGCAACACCGCCATTGGCGCGGGCGTTGGCGCGCTCGGCGGCGCGGCGCTGACCAACGGCAGCGCGCTCGGCACGGTGGGTGGCGCGGCGGTGGGTGGCGTGGTGGGTAACGTCGTCACGAAGGATCGTTGATCCGGCGCGGGTAGTCCTTACCCTCAGGCGGCAGGAATTACAGCCAGCCCCCTCCCCGGCGCCTAGCAAGGTGGCGTCGGCGCCGCGTTGACAAAGGTCAACCCGTCCCGTACATTCACGCGCATCCAACCGGGAGAGCGCGCAGCTATTGCGCCGCCGAAGGGGTATCACCCGAAAACTCTCAGGCACCACGGACCGGTCGGATCGGCATGCAACATGCACACGATGCATGCCGCACTCTGGAGAGCGACACCCGCCCGTGCCAACGCAGGGCGAGCGTGTCCACCGAAGGGGCGCGCGATGCGGCAAGCTGCATCGTAATCTCTCAGGTATCGAGGACAGAGGGGTCATCCGCCGCGGCGGATTGGTGGCATTGCCATCGATCCCCACGGCGGATGACCCTTTTTTCGTTTTCGCCGCCGTATTCGCTCCAGAGGATTTCCCATGACGCTCCAGGCCACGCCCCTTTACGCCATCCACCGCTCGCTCGGTGCCCGCATGGTCGATTTCGGCGGCTGGGACATGCCGGTCAACTACGGCTCCCAGATCGAGGAACACAACGCGGTGCGCGGCGATGCCGGCATGTTCGATGTCTCGCACATGTGCGTGGTGGACCTGTCCGGCCCCAACACGCGCGCCTTCCTGCGCGGCCTGCTGGCCAACAACGTCGACAAGCTCCAGACCCCGGGCAAGGCCCTCTACGCGTGCATGCTCGACGAAAAAGGCGGCGTCATCGACGACCTGATCGTCTATTTCTTCGCCGAAGACCGCTTCCGCCTGGTGGTGAACGCCAGCACGGCGCTGGGCGACATCGAATGGATCACGGCCCGCAACGCGGCCACCGGCAGCGGCGTGACGATCACCCCGCGCCGGGGCGACGTGGCACCGGCCGGCGTGGGCAAGCTGGCGATCATCGCCGTGCAGGGCCCGAACGCGCGCGCCAAGGTGCACGAGGCCTTCCCGTCGACCCAGCCGGCCGACGCGCTCAAGCCGTTCAACGCGGTGGTGGTGCGAGACCCGATGGTCGGCGAGCTGATGGTGGCCCGCACCGGCTACACCGGCGAAGACGGCTTCGAGCTGGTGGTGGAGGCCGAGAACGTGGCCGGCATCTGGGAAAAGCTGCAGTCCGTGGGCGTGCGCCCGGCCGGACTGGGCGCGCGTGACACGCTGCGCCTGGAAGCCGGCATGAACCTGTACGGCCAGGACATGGATATCCACACCTCGCCGCTCGACGCCGGCCTGGCCTGGACCGTCGACCTGCAGAGCGAGCGCGATTTCATCGGCAAGTCGGCGCTGCTGGCAGCCGGACAACATAAGACATTTGCCGGCCTGATCCTGCGCGACAAGGGCGGTGTGCTGCGTGCGCACCAGAAGGTGATCACCCCCGCCGGCGACGGCGAGATCACGAGCGGCACCTTCAGCCCGTCCCTCTCCCAATCCATTGCCTTTGCCCGGCTGCCGCAGGGCGTTGTGCCCGGCACCGAGGTCCAGGTCGAGATTCGTGACCGCAAACTGACCGCGACTGTGGTTAAACTGCCGTTTGTGCGCAATGGCAAGGCACTCGTGAGCTGAGGCATCCGCCCGGCTGACACCAACGGTCGCCATCACGCCTGCCCGGCTGGCCCCGGCAGGCGAACCGAAACAAGACAAACACTGCATTCCCGGAGAATCCGTCATGAATTTCCCTGCTGACCTGAAGTACACCGAATCGCACGAATGGGTGCGCGTTGAAGCCGACGGCACGCTGACGATCGGCATTACCGACCACGCGCAGGACGCGCTGGGCGACATCGTCTTCCTGGAACTGCCCGAAGTGGGCAAGTCGGTCGGCGCCGGCGACGCGCTGGCCGTGGTGGAGTCTGTGAAGGCCGCTTCCGACATCTACGCCCCGGTGGCCGGCGAAGTCATCGCCGTGAACGAGGCCGCCAGCGCCGCGCCGGAATCCGTCAACGCCAACGCCTTCGACGCGTGGCTGTTCAAGCTGAAGCCGGCCAATGGCGACGATGTGAACGGCCTGATGAACGTCGACGCCTACAAGGCCAGCGTCGGCGCCTGACGCGCTGCACCAGCCGTCTCCCGAGCCAGGAGACGGCGCCCGAGATGCCCGCGCGGCGGCCAGGCTGACCACCTGCCGCCCCGCCCCACGAGACACTTGCCATGAACGCCCCTCTTCCCATGAACGCCGCCCAAGGTAGCCGGCCCACGCTGGCCGAACTGGAGGCGCGCGACGCCTTCGCCGCCCGTCATATCGGCCCGGATGCCGCCGAACAGCAACACATGCTCAAGGTGCTCGGCTACGAGACGCGCGCCGCGCTGATCGACGCCGTGGTGCCCGCCGCCATCCGCCGCCGCGACGGCATGCCGCTCGGCGAATTCACCGAGCCGCTGACCGAGGAAGCCGCGCTGGCCAAGCTGCGCGGGCTGGCGAACCAGAACCGCGTGCTCAAGAGCTTCATCGGGCAGGGTTACTACAACACGCTCACGCCGGGCGTCATCCTTCGCAATATCTTCGAGAATCCGGCCTGGTACACGGCCTACACGCCGTACCAGCCCGAGATCTCGCAGGGCCGCCTGGAGGCGATGCTGAACTTCCAGCAGATGGTCACGGACCTGACCGGGCTGGACATCGCCAATGCGTCGATGCTGGACGAAGGCACCGCTGCCGCCGAGGCGATGACGCTGCTCCAGCGCGTGAACAAGCACGCCTCGAACACGTTCTACGTGGCGGACGACGTGCTGCCGCAGACGCTGGAAGTGGTACGCACGCGCGCGCTGCCGCTGGGCATCGAGGTCAAGGTCGGCCCCGCCGCCGAGGCCGCCGGCGCCCATGCCTTCGGCGTGCTGCTGCAATACCCGGGCGTGAACGGCGATGTGGCCGACTACCGTGCCATCGCCGATGCCGTGCACGCCGCTGGCGGGCTGGTGGTGGCGGCGGCGGACCTGCTGGCGCTGACGCTGATCGTCGCGCCGGGCGAATGGGGCGCCGACGTGGCCGTGGGCAACTCGCAGCGCTTTGGCGTGCCGCTCGGCTTCGGCGGCCCGCACGCCGGCTACATGGCCGTGAAGGACGAATTCAAGCGCTCGATGCCGGGCCGTCTGGTGGGCGTGACCATCGACGCGCAGGGCAACAAGGCGTACCGGCTGGCGCTGCAGACGCGCGAGCAGCACATCCGCCGCGAGAAGGCCACGTCGAACATCTGTACCGCGCAGGTGCTGCTGGCCGTGATGGCGTCGATGTACGCCGTGTACCACGGGCCGCAGGGCCTCCAGCGCATTGCCCAGCGCGTGCACCGCCTGACCGCCACGCTGGCTGCCGGCCTGAAGGCGATGGGCGTGACCCCGGTCAACGCCACGTTCTTCGACACCCTGACGCTGGAAACCGGCTTCAACACCGAGGCGATCCACGCCGCCGCCACCGCGCGCGGCATCAACCTGCGCCATATCGGCGCCACCCGCGTGGGCATCTCGCTGGACGAGACCGCCTCGCGCCAGGACGTGGTCGCGCTGTGGGAGATCTTCGCGCACGGCAAGCCGGTGCCGGCCTTCGATGCGACCGAGGCCGCCGTCGGCGATGGTTTCCCGGCCGCGCTGGCCCGCCAGAGCGCCTACCTGACGCACCCGGTCTTCAACACGCACCACGCCGAGCACGAGATGCTGCGCTACCTGCGCTCGCTGGCGGACAAGGACCTCGCGCTGGATCGCACCATGATCCCGCTCGGCTCCTGCACCATGAAGCTCAACGCCACCAGCGAGATGATTCCGGTGACGTGGCCCGAGTTCAGCAAGGTCCACCCGTTCGCCCCGCTCGACCAGACCGTGGGCTATCGCGAGATGATCGACCAGCTCGAAGCCATGCTCTGCGCCGCCACCGGCTACGCCGCGGTGAGCCTGCAGCCGAACGCGGGCTCGCAGGGCGAGTACGCCGGCCTGCTGATCATCCAGAAGTACCACGCCAGCCGCGGCGAAGCCCATCGCGACATCTGCCTGATTCCCTCGTCCGCGCACGGCACCAACCCGGCGTCGGCCCAGATGGCCGGCATGAAGGTGGTGGTGGTGGCGTGTGACGCCGACGGCAACGTCGACCTGCAGGATCTGGCGAAGAAGGCCGAGCAGCACAGCCAGAACCTCGCCGCAATCATGATCACCTACCCGTCCACCCACGGCGTGTTCGAGCAGGGCGTGCAGCAGATCTGCGAGATCGTGCACCAGCACGGCGGCCAGGTGTACGTGGATGGCGCCAACATGAACGCGATGGTCGGCACCGCCGCGCCGGGTCAGTTCGGCGGCGATGTCTCGCACCTGAACCTGCACAAGACCTTCTGCATTCCGCACGGCGGTGGCGGCCCCGGCGTGGGTCCCGTGGCCGTGGGCGCACACCTGGCGGACTTCCTGCCGAACCAGGACAGCGTGGGCTATCGCCGGGATGACAACGGCATCGGCGGCGTCTCGGCCGCGCCGTTCGGCTCGGCCAGCATCCTGCCGATTTCGTGGATGTACGTCGCGATGATGGGCTCGGCCGGCCTGACCGCCGCCACCGAGAACGCCATCCTGGCCGCCAACTATGTGGCGCGCCGGCTCTCGCCGCACTTCCCGGTGCTCTACGCCGGCCAGCACGGTCTGGTGGCGCACGAGTGCATCCTGGACCTGCGCCCGCTGCAGAAGGCCACCGGCATCAGCAACGAGGACGTGGCCAAGCGCCTGATGGACTACGGCTTCCACGCCCCGACCATGAGCTTCCCGGTGCCGGGCACGCTGATGATCGAGCCGACCGAGAGCGAGGCGCTGCACGAGCTGGACCGCTTCATCGACGCCATGATCGCCATCCGTGGCGAGATCGCGCGCGTGGAGGACGGCAGCTTCGACCGCGACGACAACCCGCTGCGCCACGCGCCGCACACCGCCGCCGTGATCACCGCCAACGACTGGACCCACGCGTACACGCGTGAGGAAGCGGCCTACCCCATTGCCTCGCTGCGCACGCAGAAGTACTGGCCGCCGGTGGGCCGGGCGGACAACGTGTACGGCGACCGCAACCTGTTCTGCGCCTGCGTACCGATGAGCGAGTACGCGCAGGACTAAGGCGCCGTGTCTGGCGGCGTCCGGCCTGCCCGGACGCCGCTGGCGCGCTTTGCGCCTCCCGCCCCGGCCCCCCCCGGGCCGGCGTGCAGCACACCATCCCTAGCGGAGGTCTAGTCCATGTGGAATCTGAGCGCCCCCTGGTGGGAATTCGTGCTGCGCGGGCTGATCGTCTACGCCGCGCTGCTGTTCCTGATGCGCGTGTCGGGCAAGCGCCAGATCGGCCAGTTGTCGCCGTTGGATCTGGTGCTGCTACTGATCATCTCGAACGCGGTGCAGAACGCCATGAACGGCGGCGACAACTCCGTCACCGCCGGGCTGATCCTGGCCGCCACGCTGTTCGGCGCCGACGTGCTGGTGGGCTACGGCACCTGGCGCAGCCGCCGCCTGGAGGCGCTGGTGGAAGGCCGGCCCGAGATCATCATTCACCAGGGCGAGATCTTCCAGGATGTGATGCGCCGGGAGCGCATCACACCGCGCGAGCTGCAGAAGGCGCTACGCCGCAACGGTTGCGCGCGTGTGGAAGACGTGCATTTCGCTATTCTTGAGACAGACGGCACGATTAGCGTGATCCAGAAGGAAAAGTCCGAGGACGGGCACGCAAGGCCCGCCATCGACGCCATGTGGCGCGAGCCCGGCCGGCCCGATGCCGATATGTCGCTCTGACCCGACACCCGACCACTTTTCCGACTGCCTCCCCGCCCCTGCGCCCTGCGCGCCACCCCCTACCGGAGCTCCCCGTGGCTGTCAGCGTTTTCGATCTGTTCAAGGTAGGTATCGGGCCGTCCAGCTCGCATACCGTGGGGCCGATGCGTGCGGCCCTGATGTTCGCGCACGGGCTCGAGCGGGACGGCCTGCTGCCCCAGGTGGGCAGCGTGCGCGTGGAGCTATACGGCTCGCTCGGCGCCACCGGCAAGGGCCACGGCACCGACAAGGGCGTGATGCTGGGGCTGATGGGCGATGCGCCCGACACCGTCGACCCCGAAACCATCGAGTCCCGCCTCGCCACGCTACGCGCCCAGCGCAAACTGGCCCTGCTCGGCACGCACGAGGTGCCGTTCGTCGAGCGCGAGCACATCGTGTTCTACCGGCGCGAGGCCATGGCCGAGCATCCCAACGGCATGAAGTTCCACGCCTTCGACGCGGATGGCACGCCGCTGCGCGAGGCACGCTACCTGTCCGTGGGCGGCGGCTTCGTGGTCACGGCCGGCGCGCCGAACACCCAGATCCTGGCGGCCGAGCGGCAGTTGCCGCACCCGTTCCGGAGCGGCCGGGCGATGCTGGAGATGGCGCACGCGAGCGGCAAGTCCATCGCCCGGCTCATGATGGAGAACGAACTGACCTGGCGGCCCGAGCAGGAAGTGACCGATGGCCTGCTTCATATCTGGGACGTGATGCAGCAATCCGTGGCGCGCGGCTGCCGCACCGATGGCGAGCTGCCGGGGCCGTTCAAGGTACGGCGGCGCGCGCCCGAGTTGTACCGGGGACTGACGCTGCACGCGGAGCGGGCGCTGTCCGATCCGCTCTCCGTGATGGACTGGGTCAACCTCTACGCCATCGCCGTCAACGAGGAAAACGCCGCCGGCGGGCGCGTCGTCACGGCGCCGACCAACGGCGCGGCCGGCATCATCCCGTCCGTGCTGCACTACTACGACCGCTTCATCCCCGGCGCTAACCGCGCCGGCGTGGTCGATTTCCTGCTCACGGCGGGCGCCATCGGCCTGCTCTACAAGCTCAACGCCTCGATCTCGGGCGCCGAAGTCGGCTGCCAGGGCGAAGTCGGCGTGGCCTGCTCGATGGCCGCCGGCGCGCTGGCGGCGGTGCTCGGCGGCACGCCGGAGCAGGTCGAGAACGCGGCCGAGATCGGCATGGAGCACAACCTCGGCCTGACCTGCGACCCGGTCGGCGGCCTGGTCCAGATCCCGTGCATCGAACGCAACGCCATGGCATCCGTCAAGGCGGTGAACGCCGCCCGCATGGCCCTGCGCGGCGATGGCACCCACTATGTTTCGCTCGATTCGGTCATCAAGACCATGCGCGAAACCGGCGCCGACATGAAGACCAAGTACAAGGAGACGGCGCGCGGCGGGTTGGCGGTGAATATCGTGGAATGTTGAGCGCCGGCGTATCATGGCGGCACCCCCGGTTTGCCAAGAAGAAAACGGCCATGCAGACCTTCCATCAGCTGTTCGACGAGACTTCGTCCACCTTCACCTACCTGCTGATCGACGCCGAGACGCGTGAGGCGTTGCTGATCGATCCGGTGGACCGGCAGTACGCGCGTGACCTGGCGCTGCTGGGCGAGACTGGCGCGCGGCTGGTCTGGATTGTCGAGACCCACGCGCACGCCGACCACATCACCTCCGCCGGGCAGCTCGCCCTGCAGACTGGCGCCAACACCGCCGCGCCGTCCGGCTGCGACATCAAGCCTGCGCTGAAACAGCTGATCGACGGTGACACCGTCAGCTTCGGCAAGCAGGTGC
This sequence comes from Cupriavidus sp. 01L43, assembly GCF_056399925.1. Lineage (NCBI taxonomy): Bacteria > Pseudomonadati > Pseudomonadota > Betaproteobacteria > Burkholderiales > Burkholderiaceae > Cupriavidus > Cupriavidus sp. 01L43. Next base: position 43,827 of record NZ_JBFTSH010000012.1, on the reverse strand, counting down.
TTCGCGCGATCCACACCCCCGGCCACACCGCCGGCAGCATGAGCTACCTCTGGGAGGAAGCCACGCCGGACGGCGTGGTGCGCCGCATCTTCACCGGTGATGCGCTGCTGATCGACGGCTGCGGGCGCACCGATTTCCAGTCCGGCGACGCCGGCACGCTGTTCGACAGCCTCACCGAGAAGCTCTTCCGCCTGCCCGACGACACGCTGGTCTACCCCGCCCACGACTACAAGGGCCACACCCAGTCGACCATTGGCCATGAGCGCGCCCACAACAGCCGCGTGGCGGGGCGCTCGCGCGACGAGTTCATCGTCATGATGCGCAACCTCAACCTGCCCCGCCCCAAGCTGATCGATATCGCCGTGCCGGCGAACCAGCGCCTGGGGCTCGTGACCGGGCGAGATGGGGAAAGCGTGCCGCACGGCATCTGATTTTTCGTTCTTCTACTACCCGGAGTGACCAGCATGGCCGAGCACAGTGCCGAGATCGCGTGGGAGCGCGGCGATCAGGATTTCGTGAGCAACCGCTACAGCCGCAAGCATGTGCTGCGGTTCGACGGCGGCGCGGAAGTGCCGGGCTCGGCGTCGCCACACGTGGTGCCGCCGCCGATGTCCGATGCCAGCGCGGTGGATCCCGAGGAAATGCTGATCGCGTCGATTTCGGCCTGCCACATGCTGTGGTTCCTGGCGCTGGCCGCCAAGCAGCGCTTTGTGGTCGATCGCTATGTGGACAAGTCCGTGGGCACGCTGGCCAAGAACGCCGAAGGCCGCATGGCGGTGACCGTGGTGACGCTGCGTCCCGACGTTACGTTCTCGGGCGAGCGCCTGCCGACCCGCGCCGACATCGATCAGCTGCACCACGCCGCGCACGACGCCTGCTTCATCGCCAATTCGGTGAAATCCGAGATCCGATGCGAGCCGGTGTATCCGACCTGACCCCTGCAAACGCCTAATACGCGGCACGAAGGAATTCATTTGACTTCGCCCCCTGCGCTGCAATACTGAGACCGCACACGCGGGCACATGGCCCCGCCGGAGGAGGTACATCATGCATCACAGCAAGCGATGGGGGATGGTGCTCGGCGCGGCAATCGCGTTGGCCGCAGCCGGCGTGCAGGCACAGTCGAAACCGGTGGCTTATCCGGCCAAGGGCCAGTCCGCGCAGCAGCAATCCAAGGATGACGGGGAGTGCTACAGCTGGGCCAAACAACAAACCGGGATAGACCCCGCAGTGGTGGCCCAGGCCCCGCCGCCCCAGCAAGCCCAGGGCGGCCAGCGCGTGCAAGGCGCGGCGCGCGGGGCAGCGGGCGGCGCCGTGATTGGCGCAGTTGCGGGCGATGCCGGCAAGGGTGCGGCGGCCGGAGCCGCCGTCGGGACCATGGCGGGCGGCTCGCGGAACCGGCAGGAACGCCGTAACGTGCAGGCGGCGAACGAACAGAACGCCGCGAGCCAGCAACAGGCGATGGGCAGCTACTACCAGGCGTGGAAGGCTTGCATGGGTGGCAAGGGCTATACCGTTCAATAAGCGGTGCAGTCACCCCGGCCCGCCGTCGGCGTCAGGCCTCCCACCGCTCGCAGGTACGCCGCACCGTCTCGCGCAGGCTGTGCGCATCGGCATCGACGGTGCGCACCCAGTGCGCGTCGTTGTCGCGGCTCGAAGCCAGCGCGCGGATATTCTCGAGCGCCTTGAGCGAGCCGAGCGCCTCCGCGTGCGGCACCAGCGCGTCGCAAATCGACAAAATATGATCCGAGATCGGCATCCGCGTCAGTTCGTTCGGATGCACGTACTCGCCCTCCAGCCCGAAGCGGCACGCCTGGAAGCGGTTGAAGGTGTACACCAGGTAGTCGTCTTCCTGCGGCATGAACGGCCGTGACAGCAGCAGGTAGCGCGCCAGCGCCTGGATGTACGCCGCGATGTCGCAGGCGCGCTCCACGGTCAGCGGGGTGTCCATCACGCGCACCTCGATCGTGCCGAACTCCGGCTTGGGACGGATATCCCAATAGAAGTCCTTCATGCTCTCGATCACGCCCGTGTTGCGCATCTTGTTGAAGTAGGCGGTGAAGGCGTCCCACGTCAGCACATGCGGTGCGCGGCCGCTCATCGGGAAGGCCGCCACCGAGTTCAGGCGCGCCGAGGCAAAGCCGGTATCCACCCCCTGCACGTACGGCGACGACGCCGCCAGCGCGATGAAGTGCGGCACGTAGCGGCCGATGGCGTGGAGCAGGAACAGCGACTCGTCCGCGCTCGGGCAGCCGATGTGGACGTGCTGGCCGAACACCGTGAACTGCTTGGCGAGATAGCCATACAGCTCGGAAATGTACTGGTAGCGCGGCGAATCGGAGATGGTCCGGTCCGACCACTGCTGGAACGGATGGGTGCCGCCGCCGCAGATGCCCAGGTTCAGCGAGCGGGAGGCGCGCGTCATCAGGTCGCGCATGACCGTCAGCTCCTCCAGCGCCTGCGCGTAGTCGCGGCAGATGCCGGTGCTGATCTCGATCATCGACGGACTGATCTCGGGCTTGATGTCGCCCGCGTGCTGGGCGCCCTTGACCGCACGCAGCAGGTCCGGCGCGAAGGGCGCGAGGTCATAGTCATGGCGGTTCACGAGCTGGAGTTCCAGCTCCACGCCGAACGTCAGCGCCTCGGAATGCTTGAACGGTTCGAGCGACATCAGCGCCCTCCTCCATTGTCACGTGCCTCGCCAGCATAGCGCAGCGCCCAGGACGCGATGACCGGCCCCAGCAGCTGTTCGATGGCCAGCGCACACAGGATGATCGATGCCAGCGGTCCGCCGGTGCTCGGGTACAGGCGCGCCACGTCGTTCATCAGCAGGTAGGCCAGCCCCGACATCGGCGCCAGCGCCAGCCCCAGCGCCATGCACTGGCGCAGGCTCAGGCCCGAGAACGAACCGAGCGACACCACGCCGGCCAGCTTCGCCACATGGCGCATCACCACCAGGGCCACGGCCAGCGTGCCGCCGACTACCCAGTCGTGCGCCGTCAGGGGCAGGCCCAGCGACACCACCATCACGATGATCAGCAGGCTCCCGGCGCTGCCGAAGTGCGCTGGCCACACGTGCGGCTGGCGGTCCTGGTGCTTGAAGACCACGCCCGCCAGCATCAGCGTCAGCGGCATGGACAATTTTAGGACGCGCGTCAGCGCCAGCGTGAACAGGACCAGCCCCACCAGCACCAGGAAGCTGTAGTGATCGTCCGCGGACATGCGCGCGTACAGCGCGTGCCCGAGCTTGCCGACCACCCACGCCAGCAGGCACGAGCCCACCAGCAGGTAGAGCGGATGCAGCAGCGCCGCGCCAATATTGCCGTATTCGGAATGGAGCCAACCCGTGGCCACCTGGACGATGGCCGCCGCGTAGATGCTGTTCAGCGCCGCCATGGCCATCAGCCGTTCCGTGACCTGCCCCTCGGCGCGCAACTCGTTCTTGAGCTGGAGCACGATGGTGGGCGAGGTGCTGACCGCGATGCCTCCGGCCAGGATCGCCACGCCCGGCGACGCCCCGAGCCACTGGAGCACCGTGGAGACCAGCCCCCAGGTCAGCAGGCTTTCGGCCGCGCTGGTAAACAATAGCCAGCGGTTGGCGCGCAGCCACGACAGCGACAGCCGGTGCCCGAGTTCGAAGAGGGCCAGGGCCAGCGCCATGTCGATCAGCACCCGCGTCTGCAGGATCATGTTGTCGTCGACGATGCTGCGGCCGAGCATGCCGGCGAACAGCCCCACCACCGCGTAGCCGACGATGCGCGGCAGGCCCAGCCAGCGGCGGCAGACCTCTCCGGCCAGGCCCGCGCCCACCAGCGCGAGACCCACCCAGAACAGGCCGCCCGGTGCCAGCGGCAGGGTCGGGAAAAGTTGGCTCAATCCGTTCATGGCCGACATGGTAACGGAAGCACTTGGGTTGCAGTGTCGGGCTTTGTCCGACCCTACGTGGAAGACGCCGGCAACTTACAGCAAATTCCAATAAAAAACGCCATCGTCGTCGATGGCGTTTTGTAGGTCTTTCAAGAATCAGAATCGGGGACGGTTTTCCGGACCTGTTTCAGCGCCCGGAGCCCCCGCGAGCCGTTCCGAAGTTACACGCCCCACACCTTCCACTTCGGACGGGTGGCCTTCAGGCCGGCCTCGGCCTTGGCGTACAGCGGACGGGTGCGGCCCTTGTCCGCGCCGAGCGTGCGGGCGCGCTCGAACCAGCCCAGCGCCGTCTCGCGCTGGCCCATGCCCAGCGCCGCCAGCACGGCGTGCAGCCACGTTTCGGCGTCCCAGTCGGCACGGGCGGCAAAGGCGAGCTGGAAGTCGGTCAGCGCTTCCGGAAACTGCTCCATCTCCGTCAGCAGCCGGGCTCGCTGGGCGCGGGGCGCGGCCTGGTCGGCCGGATCGCCCTCGGTCAGCGACACCGCCCGCTCGAACAACGGCAGCGCGCGGGCCGGCTCGGCCAGTTCGTGCCAGATCTGGCCGAAGTGATTGAACAGCCACGCGTCCTCCACCAGCAAGGAGCGGCGTTGCAGGGCTTCGAGCTCGCCCAGGGCGTCGATCTTGTCGTGCTCGTCCATCGCTGCCATGCCCGCCTGCAGCAACGCCGCATAGTGGGCGCGCGCGTGCGCCATGGCGTGGGCGCCGGCGGTGCGGGCCTCCACGGGCAGCGCGTCCAGCCGGGCGTCCATATGGGTGATGGCAGCGCGGGCGGACTCGGTGGCATCGCGCCCGCCCAGCGCGCGCCAGGCGGCCGCGAGCCGGCTGAACGCCCACGTGACATCGGCCGGATTGCGCTCCACCGGGTAGCGGTTCAGCACTTCGCCGGCCAGTTCCACCACCTGCTTGTGCTGGCCCGCCGACGCGTGAGCGTCGAGCAGGTCGATCCAATGGTCGATGAAATCGCTCGCGGCCATGCCCTTGCGGTGCAGCGCCACCTTTTCCTCGACATGGACGGCATCGGCCGGCAGCAGGCGCGCCGTCAGCCGGCACAGCAGCGAGTACAGGTGCGGGTCGGCGTTGCCGCCGTGGCCGTCGGCATCGCCCTCGCCTGTGGAAAAGTAGGCTTCGAAGCGCTCCAGCCCCTTGCGGCAGGTGGCCTCGAGCATCGGCTTCAGGGTCGCCTCGGACGCCGGCACCTCGTCGATGAAGGCCCCCAGCGCCGTGGCGGCGTGGAAGTAGGCGGCGCCGTCGTCGGCATCGGCGGTCATCGCGAAACCCTGCCACGCCGGGGGCGTACCCGGCGCTGCGTCGGCAGATTGATGGCGCCAGGTCAGGTCGCGTACCTGCGCCTGCGGGTCGGGCCGCTGGCGCAGGTAGGTGGCCAGGTCGTCCAGCGCACCGGCGCGGTCGCTGCCCAGCCGCAGCGGGGCGCGCAGGCGGCGCGCCTCGGGGTGATCGGGGTGCTCGGCCAGCACGCGCTCGGCCTCCATGCCCGCCATGGCGTCGCCGGCTTCCGGCGTCAGGTCGAGCAATTCGGGGGAATCGAGCGCGATGCGGGCCAGGCAGATGCGCATCAGCGGCTCGCCAAGCTGGCTGGCGGCGTCGGCGCGGTCTACGTAGTCCTGCACCAGCGGCAGGATGTCGGCGGCGCCCAGGTCCGGCGCGCGATACAGCAGGTCGTGCCAGTAGCGGCCCGCGCGGGCGAAATCGTTGAGCCGGAAGGCGACAAAGCCGGCGTAGAAATGCGCGGCCCACTCGCCCGAGGCCAGCCCGTTGCGGCGCGCGGCCTCGTGTAGCCAGGGCAGCGCCTCGGCGTCCTGTCCCTGGCGCATCAACAGCGTGCCGTAGAGATGGGCGAGCGCGCCGCGCGACGCCCAGCGGTGCACCGGCGCCAGCGACAGCTCGGGCAGACGGGCCATGGCGGCTTCCAGCGCAGCCAGCGCGCCGGGCACATCGTCCTGGTCCGCATGCAGTTGCGCCTGCAGCGCGGCGTAGTCGACCACCTCGGGATGCGCCTCGCAAAGCTGGTCGGCGATCTGTAGCGCCTCGGCGTGGCGCCCGGCGTTGGCTAGCGCAATCGCGTGCTCATAACTGACTTCCTGCACGGACGGCTCCTATGGAAAAAGTATGCAAAAGCGCGATTATGCGCCAACGCCGAGAAAGACCATGGGAAGAACAGCGTGGGAAACCCATCCGCTTTGGCATAAAAAACGCCACCCCGGGGGGTGGCGTCAGTCCGGCAGACGCGCCGGCCGGAGGAAAGCCAGCCGGCGGCCTTGTGTCTTGCGCAGTCAGGGCTTACTTGCCGCCGACCGTTTCCAGCACGGTCCACTTGCCGTCCGCGACCTTGTAGACGGTGATGCCGCCGTCCTTCAGGTCACCGCGGGCGTCATAGGCCAGCGTCTTGGTGGTCACGCCCTGCATGTTGGTGGCGGCCAGCACTGGAAGGTAACGCGCCGGGTCGGCCGAGCCGGCCTTGATCATCGCCGTCATCATGGCGGTGGCGCCGTCATAGGCGTACGGCGAGTAGGTCTGCACCTTGCTGCCGAAGCGTTTTTCGTACTTCTTCTCGTACGCGGAGCCGCCGGGCATCTGGTCCAGCGGCAGGCCGGCCAGCGACACCACCGTGCCATCGGCAGCCGGGCCAGCCAGCTTCAGGAAGTTGTCGGTCTTCGACATTTCGCCCGACACCAGCGGTGCCTTCAGGCCCAGTTCCTTGACCTGCTTGGCCATCGGGGCCGATTGGGTCTCGGCGCCGCCGTAGAAGATCACGTCCGGGTTGCTGCGCTTCAGGTTGGTCAGCACGGCCTTGAAGTCCACCGCCTTGTCGTTGGTGAACTCGCGGCGCACGATCTTGCCGCCAGCGGCCTTGGCGGCCTTCTCGAACTCGTCAGCCAGACCCTGGCCGTAGGCGGTGCGGTCATCGACGATGGCGATGTTCTTGGCACCCAGCTTCTTCACCACGAAGGCGCCGATCACCGAACCCTGCTGGGTGTCGGACGTCATCATGCGGAACGTGGTCTTGAAGCCCTGGCGCGTGTACTCCGGAGCCGTGGCCATGGCGATCTGGGGAATGCCGGCGCGGTTGTAGACCATCGACGCCGGGATGCTGGTGCCCGAGTTGAAGTGGCCGAGCATGCCCTGGATGCCGGAGTCCACCAGCTTCTGGGCGACCACGGAACCCGTCTTGGGATCTGCCTGGTCATCTTCGGAGACCAGCACGAACTTGACATCCTTGCCGCCGATCTTCGGCTTGGTGGCGTTCATGTCCTCGATGGCGAGGACCACGCCGTTCTGCATGTCCTTGCCGTACTGCGCCTGGCCGCCGGTCATCGGGGCGGCGAAGCCCAGCTTGATTTCCTGCGCCTGTGCGAAGGCAGCCTGCGCGGCGGTCAGGCCTGCAACGGCCATGGCAACGGTCATGGCCGTTTTTTGGAATGTCGAGCTCATCAGTTCTCCTTGGGTCCCATTGGGTGCTTAGGGTGCCGTGTTGTAGCTGCGCGGCCGGCCTCCGGCGCGCATCACGGACCGGCGTTGGCAGCACCGCTCCGTTCCTCGGTTGCGCGGCGGGGTCGGGATCGCCGGCCCCCACCGCACGCATCGACAACCGATCAACTAAGGACTTGCTTAATACTTAGCCAATCGTCATCAGACTTGCATTGCCGCCCGCAGCCGCCGTGTTGACGGACAGCGAACGCTCGATCAACAAACGCTCCAGCGCGACATTCGGTTCACCGTGAGCCAACCCCTGCACGCCGACGATGGGACCGGGCCGCTGGGCCACCTGTTCGCAGACGGTACGCAGCTGGTCGGAATCGCCGTGGTGCAGCACCGCGTCGAAAGCGGCGTCCGCGGCCTGCGCATCTTGCCAGTTGGCGGCCAGGCGGACGCGCGATTGTACTGCCTGGGGCAGGCGCGACAGCAAGCCCTTGTTTGCAGTGGTGTCTGGCCACAACGCCTGGGCGCCCACGGCCAGGACGGCGGCCAGTTGGGTGAGCTGGTCGGCCTCTTGCTGGGCCAGGCACAGCACCCGCTCGCGCGGCAGCAGCGAGTAGGTATTGCGCTCGCCGGTGGGGCCGGGCAGCGTCACGGCCAGGCCGGACGGGCTCGCCTCGGCAAAGCGGTCGCAGGCGGCGGCCAGTTCGGGTTGCGAGCCCTGCGCCCACGCCTTCAGCGCGGCCAGGCCGGACGAGACCGGCGCGACCTGTGCCCCGCCATTGGTATCGGCGCCGCGCACGGTACGCGCCACGGCGTCCTGCGGGCACACCGACAGCAGCCGGTGCAGGTAGAGCGGGCCGCCCGCCTTGGGGCCGGTGCCGGACAGGCCCTCGCCACCAAACGGCTGCACGCCGACCACTGCACCCACAATGTTGCGATTCACGTACAGGTTGCCCACATGGGCACGATCCACGATGCGGGCGATGGTTTCGTCGATCCGCGTATGGATGCCCAGCGTCAGGCCGTAGCCGGTGCCGTTGATCTGGTCGATCATCGTGTCGAGCGCGGCGCGCGGGTAGCGCACCACGTGCAGCACCGGGCCGAAGACCTCGCGTTGCAGTTCTTCAAGGCTTTCCAGCTCGATCAGCGTGGGCGGCACGAAGGTGCCGTGGCGGCAGGCGGCGGACTGCGCGGCGCCCGGATCGGCCTGGTGCACGCGGCGGCCCTTGGCGCGCATCGCCTCGATATGACGGACGATGCCGGTACGCGCTTCGTCGTCGATCACCGGGCCGACGTCGGTCGAGAGGCGGTCCGGATTGGCCAGCGTCAGCTCGCCCATCGCGCCCTTGAGCATTTCCAGGATGCGGTCGGCCACGTCTTCCTGCAGGCACAGCACGCGCAGCGCGGAGCAGCGCTGGCCTGCCGAGTCGAAGGCGGAGGACACCACGTCCGCCACCACCTGCTCGGCCAGCGCGGACGAATCCACGATCATCGCGTTCTGGCCGCCGGTCTCTGCGATCAGCGGAATCGGACGGCCGGCGGCGTCCAGGCGGCCGGCGACGTTGYGTTGCAGCAGGCGCGCCACCTCGGTGGAGCCGGTGAACATCACGCCCTTGACGCGGGCATCGCCCACCAGCATGGCGCCGACGGTTTCACCACGGCCCGGCAGCAGTTGCACGGCACCGGCCGGCACACCGGCCTCGCGCAGCAGGCGCACGGCCTGGGCAGCGATCAGCGGGGTCTGCTCGGCCGGCTTGGCCAGCACCGGGTTGCCGGCGGCCAGCGCCGCGGCCACCTGGCCGGTGAAGATCGCCAGCGGGAAGTTCCACGGGCTGATACAGACCACCGGGCCTAGCGGGCGATGGGTATCGTTCGAGAAGCCGTCCCGCACCTGCACCGCGTAGTAGCGCAGGAAGTCGACGGCCTCGCGCACTTCGGCAATCGCGTTCGAGAAGGTCTTGCCGGCCTCGCGCATGATGGTGCCCATCAGCGACTGCATCTGGGCTTCCATCAGATCGGCGGCACGCTCCAGGGCGGCGGCGCGCACCTCGGGCGGCGTGGCCTGCCAGATCGGCGCCACGTTGACGGCGGCGGCGAGCGCGGCCTCGATCTCATCGGGCGTGGCTTCGCTGACGTGGCCCACCACATCGCGGTGGTCGGCCGGGTTCAGCACCGGGGCGAACACGGCGTCGGCGCGCGGTGCATCGCCGCCCAGCAGCGGCTCGGCACGCACGGTGTCGCTGGTGCCGGCCAGCAGCGCCGACGACAACGACGCCAGCCGGTGCTCGTTCGACAGATCGATACCGATCGAATTGGCGCGCGACTTGCCATACAGCGCGCGCGGATGCGGGATGCGGGGGTGGGGCAGGCCGAGCGTGCCTTCGGTCTTGTGCATCTGCTCGACCACGGCCACCGGGTCGGCCACCAGTTCGTCGAGGGCGATGGTGTCGTCGGCAATGCGGTTCACGAACGACGTATTTGCGCCATTTTCGAGCAGGCGGCGGACCAGATAGGCCAGCAGCGTCTCATGCGTGCCCACCGGCGCGTAGATCCGGCAAGGCCGGTTGAACTTGCCCTCGGCGAGGGGGCCCACCACCTGGTCGTACAGCGGCTCGCCCATGCCGTGCAGGCACTGGAACTCGTACTGGCCGGGGTAGTAGTTCTGGCCGGCAATCTGGTAGATCGCCGAAAGCGTGTGCGCGTTGTGCGTGGCGAACTGGGGATAGATCGCATCGGGCACGGACAGCAGCTTGCGCGCGCACGCGATGTACGACACATCGGTGTACACCTTGCGCGTATAGACCGGGTAGCCCTCCAGGCCATCGACCTGCCCGCGCTTGATCTCGCTATCCCAATAGGCGCCCTTGACCAGGCGGATCATCAGGCGGTGCCGGCTGCGCCGCGCGAGGTCGATCACATAGTCGATCACGAACGGGCAGCGCTTCTGGTAGCCCTGCACCACGAAGCCGATGCCGTTCCAGCCGGCCAGATCGGGTTCGAAGCAGAGGCGTTCGAGCAGGTCGAGCGAGATTTCGAGGCGGTCGGCCTCCTCCGCATCGATATTGATGCCGATGTCGTACTGGCGCGCCAGCATCGTCAGGGACTTCAGGCGGCCGTAGAGTTCCGAGATCACGCGCTCGTGCTGAGCGCGGCTATAGCGCGGATGCAGCGCGGACAGCTTGATCGAGATGCCCGGGCCCTCGTAGATGCCCCGGCCGCGCGAGGCCTGGCCGATGGCGTGGATGGCCTGCTCGTAGGAGGCCAGGTAGCGTTGGGCGTCGGCCTCGGTCATGGCGGCTTCGCCGAGCATGTCGTACGAGTAGCGGAAGCCTTCGGCCTCGTATTTCCGGGCGTTGGCGAGCGCCTCCGAGATGGTCTCGCCGGTCACGAACTGCTCGCCCATCAGGCGCATGGCCATGTCCACGCCCTTGCGGATCAGTGGCTCGCCGCCCTTGCCGATGATGCGCGTCAGCGCCTTCGACAGCCCGGACTCCGTATGCGTGGCCACCAGCTTGCCGGTCAGCAGCAGGCCCCAGGTGGCGGCGTTGACGAACAGGGACGGGCTCTGGCCCAGGTGCGACTGCCAGTTGGCGCCGCTGATCTTGTCGCGGATCAGCGCATCACGCGTGGCCTTGTCGGGAATGCGCAGCAGCGCTTCGGCCAGGCACATCAGCGCCACGCCTTCCTGTGACGACAGCGAGAATTCCTGAATCAGGCCCTGCACCAAGCCTTCGCGGCCGGTGCCCACCTTCTGCTCGCGCAGGCGCTGGGCCAGCGTCTTGGCCATCTTGATCGCGGCGTCGGCCTGTTGCTGCGGCAGGCGGGCCTGTTCCAGCAGCACCGGTACGCAATCGGTTTCCGGGCGACGATAGGCCGAGGTAATCGCGGCGCGCAGCACGGACTGCGGCTGGATGCTCTGGGCGAATTCGAGGAATGGCTGCGGGGCGGCATCGCCCGGTTGCACCTCGGTGTCACCGCCCTCGGCGTCTGCGCCGGCGCTGAACCCGCCTTCGTGCGGCAGATGGCCGCGTTCGACCTGCTCCAGATACGTGAAGATCGCCTGCTTGATCAGCCAGTGCGGGGTACGGTCGATCGATTGGGCAACGCGTTTGAGGCGGTCGCGCGAGGCGTCGTCGAGCTTGACGCCGAGGGTGGTGGTGGCCATGCGAGCAGTTCTCCGAAAAGCGGGGGAAGCGGCCACGCGGTCCGCGCGCGGTGCGCACGCGAGCCCCGGCCGCTTCAGGGCTGCCGCGATATTACCCTCGGAAAATTGCGAGGCGCAACCTAGTGCAACCCCTTAGCCTGCGAAGTGGTGCGACGGTTGCACCACTACAACACTTTGCGCCCCGTCTAGATCCGCAGCGGGTCGATCTCCAGCTGCCAGCGCACCCCCTTCACGGCGCTGCCGACCTCGCCAAATGTTTGCACCCACTCGCTCACAAACCGTTGTAAAACCGGGCGCGCGCTCGCTTCCACCAGCATCTGCGCCCGCTCCTTGTTGAAGATGCGCACCATCGACATCGGCACCGGGTCGTGGAGTTGCACCTCTGGCGCCAGCGCACAGGCATCGGCCCGTTCGCGCGCGGCCTGGAGGAAGGCCAGCGCCCGTTCGAGCTGGCCGTGCTCGGCCGTGACCAGCACCTGGTACGCGAACGGCGGCAGGCCGGCCTGACGGCGCTCGCGCAGTTGGCTGGCGGCAAATCCATCATAGTCATGCCGGACCAGCGCCTGCAACGCCGGGGCGTCCGGGTAACGGGTCTGGATCAGGACTTCGCCCGGCAGCCCGGCCCGGCCTGCCCGCCCGGACACCTGCATCAGCGATGCGAACAGGTGCTCGGCGGCGCGGAAGTCGTGACTGAACATCGCGGCGTCCGGATGGACGATGCCGACCAGCGTCACGCGCTGGAAGTCGTGGCCCTTGGCCACCATCTGCGTGCCAACCAGGATGTCGACCTCGCCCGCGTGGACTTCGTCGAACATCGCCTGCGCGGTGCCCTTGCGGCGCGTGGAATCGGCGTCGATCCGGGCGATGCGGGCGTCCGGGAAGCGCGTGGCGAGGGCCTCCTCGATGCGCTGGGTTCCGCGCCCAAGTGGCGCAATGTCGACATTACCGCAATCGGGGCAGTGATGCGGCACCGGCGATTCCAGCCCGCAGTGGTGGCAGCGCAGCCGGCGCTCCGGCCGGTGCAGCACGAGGTACGCCGAGCAACGCGGGCAGCCGGAGAGCCAGCCACAGCTATCGCAGGCCAGCACCGGCGCATAGCCGCGCCGGTTCAGAAACAGCAGGCTTTGCTGGCCGCGTTCCAGCCGTTGCTGGATGGCGTCCAGCAGCGGCACGGACAGCCCTTCGAACAGATGGCGCTGACGCTGCCGTTCATGGTTCAGGTCGATCAGCCGCACCGTGGGCAGCGCGGCGTCTGCCTGGGCGCGCTCGCGCAGCACGAGCTTGCGGTAGGCGCCCTGCTCCGCCCGATGCCAGGTCTCCATCGACGGCGTGGCGGAGCCCAGCACGATGCCAATCTTCAACTGGTTGGCGCGCCAGACGGCCAGATCGCGCGCCGAGTAGCGTAACCCTTCCTGCTGTTTGTATGACGTATCGTGCTCTTCATCGACAACGATCAGCCGCAGGTGCGGCATGGACGCCAGCACCGCCATCCGCGTACCCAGAACGATGCGCGCCTCGCCGCGATGGGCGGCCAGCCATTGCAGGCTGCGCTCCTGATCCGCCAGCCCGCTATGGAGCACGGCCAGCGGCTCGTGCGGGAAGCGGGCGGCGATGCGCGCCTGGAGCTGCGGCGTGAGATTGATCTCAGGCACGAGCATCAGGATCTGCGCGGCGGGGTCGGCGGCCAGCAGGCTCGCCATGGCGTGCAGGTAGACCTCGGTCTTGCCACTGCCGGTCACGCCGTGCAGCAGGAACGGCGCAAAGCCTTCGGCGCTGGCGATGGCGTCCACGGCCTGCCGCTGCTCGTCGTGGAGGGGTGGGGCGACGGAGGGTGGCTGGTCTGGCGCAATATCGAGCAGCCTGCGGGCCGCAATCGACGATTCGATCCAGCCGGCGGCCTCCCATTCGGCCAGCCGGGCCGGGGCGGCGGTGCAGAGCGCGCGGGCGTCGGTCAGGCCGATCCAGTCCGGCGTTGCGGCCAGGGCGGCAGCCAGCGCGTGGGCGGTGCGGGCGCGCGTGGGCACGGCGGCGAGCAAGGCGTCGCCCTGCCCGTCGCGTACCCGGTACTGCGTGCTTTGGGCGCGCTGGCCGAGGCGGTCCCACGTCTCGGCCTCGCGCAGGGAAGGCGGCAGCGCGGGCAGCATGACCTCGCCCAGCCGCCGGTGGTAATAGCGCGCCGCGAAACGCGCCAGCGCCATCCATTCGGCATTCACCGGGGGCATCCAGCCGATATGGCGCTCCACCGGGCGCAGGCGGTCTGCAGGCACATCGCTGCTGGCGGCCATCTGCACGGCCACACCGACCATGCTGCGGCGGCCGAATGGCACCACGACAAGGTCACCCGGCGCCACATCGTGCGCGGCGACGTAGTCGAAGCAATCGTCAGCGGGCGTATCGAGCGCAACGCGCACGATCGGCGCTGGTGCCGGGGCGGGATCGGCTTCCGATGTCTGTGATGTTTGCGCGACGTCGAGCGCCGGGGCGGTCATCGACGGACCCCCGACTGGTGCAGTCCAGATGCGCAATCGTTGTGCATGCGACGCATGGTCGACACCATGAGAAAAGTCCGTGTGCGGCGCAACATCAACTTAAAGTAAAACTTCAAATGTGACCCTAAGTCGATGATCCATGGATGGTTTTCCACCTCCCCCGAAGTGCCTGTGGATAACTTTGTTGAAAAGTCGCTCCATCTTCCCCGGAAGGCGCTTGAATCCAAGGTTCCATCGCTGTCGCGGGCTCGCTTGAAGAAGATTCAAAGTCTTATGAATCAAGGACTTGCGAAGACCCCCCAACTGAGTTAAGGGGTAACCCGCTCGTGCACTGCCGCAAACCTATCAGTGTGCATAAGTCAAGCCTTGACAACGACCCATCGGCACCTTTTTGGAGACAAATCAAAAAATAGTTTACTTGACAGCCCTTGCCGTGAGCCTCCCCGTGCACAAGGCCGGCGCACGGGCCCGCGTCGCTGCGACGCGGGGTATTTCAAACGGCCGGGAGCCTGTGTTAGCGCGCGCCGCGCAGGGTGCGACTGTAACGATGCACTTCGTCCACTAGCACGGAAACACTCTCGGGCGGCGTGAACTGCGAGGTGCCGTGGCCGAGGTTGAACACGTGGCCGTCGCTGCCACCGCCTGCCGCGTAGGTGTCGAGTACGCCACGCACCTGCTCACGAATGGCGGCTTCGGGCGCGAACAGCACCGTCGGATCGATATTGCCCTGCAACGCCACCTGGCCGCCCGTGCGGCGACGGGCCTGGGCGAGGTTCACGGTCCAGTCGAGGCCGATGGCATCCGGGCCGATCTCGGCGATCTGCTCGAGCCAGTGGCCGCCGCCCTTCGTGAAGACAATCGCCGGGATTTGCTGGCCCTCGTGCTCGCGCTTGAGGCCGGCCAGCACGCGGCGCATGTATTCGAGCGAGAAGCGCTGGTACATGCCGTCGGCCAGCGCGCCGCCCCAGGTATCGAACACCATGACGGCCTGGGCGCCTGCTTCGATCTGGGCGTTCAGGTAGGCGGACACCGCCTGGGCGTTGATGTCGAGGATGCGATGCATCAGGTCCGGGCGGCCGTACATCATCGCCTTGACCGTGCGGAAGTCGTCCGAGCCGCCGCCTTCGACCATATAGCAGGCCAGCGTCCACGGGCTGCCCGAGAAGCCGATCAGCGGCACGCGTTGGCGGCCGTCCTGGATCAGCGCGCGGCGGATCTCGCTCACGGCATCGAAAACGTATTGCAGGGAAGCCATGTCCGGCACGGCGAGCTTGGCCACATCCCCTTCCGTGCGCAGCGGGTGCGCGAAACGCGGACCTTCGCCCTGGGCGAACGACAGGCCGAGGCCCATCGCGTCCGGCACGGTGAGGATGTCCGAGAACAGGATCGCGGCGTCGAGCGGGTAGCGATCCAGCGGCTGAAGCGTCACTTCCGTCGCATAGGCGGGATTCTTCGCCAGCCCGAGGAAGCTGCCGGCGCGGGCGCGCGTGGCGTTGTATTCGGGGAGGTAGCGGCCCGCCTGGCGCATCAGCCACAGCGGCGTGTACTCGGTGGGTTGCCGGCGCAGCGCGCGCAGGAAGGTATCGTTCTGCAATGCGGTCATGGTCATCCTCTCAAGACCGCCATTCTAAGGGATGCCCGCCGCCACACGGTGTCCGGGAAAGGTGTCATGCCTCGTCGAAGATGCCGACGAAGGCTTGCGCGGCGCGGCGCATCCACTCGCGGGCGCGCGGCGCGTCCGGCTGCAGGCGCGCGAAGCCGTGGGTCATACCGCTGGCCTCGATCGTGACGACCGGGGCGTCGTGGCGCACGAGAAAATCGGCGTAGGCGAGGCCGTCATCGCGCAATACGTCGTTGGCGGCGACCAGCACCACGCTGGCCGGCGGCAGCCGCGAGGGCGCGGTGGCCATCAAATGGATGCGCGGGTCGGTGGCCTCGGGGCCACACACCAGGGCATCGGCGCCGATGAATTGGGTCCAGAACCAGGCCATCTCGTCACGCGTCAGGCCCGGACCGTCGGCGAAGGCGCGGTAGCTCTCCGTGGTCAGCACCGGTGCGGTGACCGGATAGATCAGCAGCTGCGCGTTGACGACCGGGGCGCCGGCGGCGGCATTGACCTCGCGGGCGGCCACGGCGGCGAGGTGCGCGCCCGCGCTGTCGCCGGCCACGGCGAGGAAGGCCGGATCGACGTCGAGCGCCTCGCGCATTGTCGCCAGCGCGCGCACGGCGCCGATCGCGTCATCGCACGGCGCAGGAAAAGCGTGTTCCGGGGCGAGCCGGTAATCGACGCTGGCCACCACGCAACCCGTGTCTTCGGCCAGCAAGGCGGCCACCGTGTGGTGGGTGCGCGGCGAGCCAACCACCCAGCCGCCGCCATGGAAATAGACGATCAGGCGTGGGCGTTCCACATCGGCAGGACGGAACAGGCGCACAGGCAGCGACGCCGTGCCGGTCTCGATCGTGATGTCGGTAACGGCCATGCCCGCCGGGTCGTCGATTAACGACTGCGCGGCCACCTCGTCGAAGCGGGCGCGGCGCGCGGGCGCATCAACGGGTACGGGCTGGCCGGCGTAATGCTCGGCCATGCGTTGGTAGTAGGCGAGAATCTGGGGGTCGATGGCCATGGCGCGTCGTGGAAAATCTGAACTGGCGCCAGTGTAATCGCCCGGCGGACGGGCGACGAAGGAAACAAAGCGGCGAAGGGTGCGCTTGAACCGTATCGAATCGTAACGCTAGAGGCGCTACCGAACACAGTTTTAAAGCGGGAGTTTTCTTTATCCCCCAAAAGTGGGGAGTACGGATTATGCATTCGCAGAAAACCTAATGCATTCAGTAGCCTAGCGCTTAAATGTCTTAACATTGGCTTGCCGGGGCTGCGGCGATCCGTGTGCAGATTGGGCCCCGATCGGCGCATAAAAGCGTCTAAAACGCCGGTTTCTTACTCGCCGGGCTTTCAACTACTTGCAAAACGATACATTTTGTTACTGCCATCCCCAGAAGTTTCCCCCACAATGCATTGACACACCGAAGCGCTGGTGTGAAGTGTCCCCACCCGTAAAGCATTGAAAAATAAGGGGATGCGGAAGAAAGCCTGAAGAGTTTGCTTGGCAGTATCCCGATTTTCCGGACCAGCAAGTCAGAACTTGCCGATCCGGAGCACCAGGAAAGACCGATCGGCGCGTGGCTTGAGTTTCCCCGGACGTGATGTCGGAGACCTCGCCAAGGATGCGGAGAGAAGACTCCGATGCGCTCGTGAGTAAATCCTGGACCGAACCCGTTCCTTCGAATTGACCCCTCGAAGGGATTTTCCCGTCCGCGCGGAGCCTCCCCGGCCCGCGCGCTTTTTTTTGTGGTCCAGGCAGGAAAATATAGCGCCCGTCGAACAAAAAAGGCAGCCACATGGCTGCCTTTTTCCATGGCGCACCGAAAAAACAACAGGTGCGCCAGTCCTACTTAACTGCTTACTTCTTACGACGCAGACGGGCGATGGCAGCCAGCTGCGCAGCGGCCACGGCCAGCTCGCTTTGTGCGCGCGCCAGGTCCAGGTCGCTGCCCTGGTTCTGCATCAGTTCCTCGGCCGCACGCTTGGCGTCCTGCGCCTTGGCTTCGTCCAGATCGCTACCGCGGATGGCGGTATCGGCCAGCACAGTTACGTGCTTCGGCTGGACTTCGAGAATACCGCCGGCAACGAACACGAACTCTTCGCTACCGTCTTCCTTCTCGATGCGCACCGCACCCGGTTGGATGCGGGTGATCAGCGGCGTGTGGCCCGGCAGAATACCCAGTTCACCCGTCTCGCCCGGCAACGCCACGAACTTCGCCTGACCGGAGAAGATCGACGCTTCCGCGCTGACGACGTCTACAAGAATGGTTGCCATATCAGATCCTTTCTCCTGAAAGCGTTAGCTTCCCGATACCAGGAAGCAAGTTTTCGCCTCCACGCGGGCCGCGGCAGTTGCCACGGTGCATGAAGGCGAAACACACCGCTTACTGGAGCTTCTTGGCCTTCTCGAAGGCTTCGTCGATCGAACCGACCATGTAGAACGCCTGTTCCGGCAGGTGATCGCACTCGCCATCCACCAGCATCTTGAAACCACGGATGGTTTCCTTCAGCGGCACGTACTTGCCCGGCGAACCCGTGAACACTTCGGCCACGTGGAACGGCTGCGACAGGAAACGTTGGATCTTACGGGCGCGGGACACAGCCAGCTTGTCTTCCGGCGACAGTTCGTCCATGCCCAGAATCGCGATGATGTCGCGCAGTTCCTTGTAGCGCTGCAGGGTCTGCTGTACGCGGCGGGCCACTTCGTAGTGTTCCGTGCCGACGACTTGCGGATCCAGCTGACGCGACGTGGAGTCGAGCGGGTCAACGGCCGGGTAGATACCCAGCGCTGCGATGTCACGCGACAGCACCACGGTCGAGTCCAAGTGCAGGAAGGTCGTGGCGGGCGACGGGTCGGTCAAGTCATCCGCAGGCACGTACACGGCCTGGATCGACGTGATCGAGCCAGTCTTGGTCGACGTGATGCGCTCCTGCAGCTTGCCCATTTCCTCGGCCAGCGTCGGCTGGTAGCCCACGGCGGAAGGCATACGGCCCAGCAGTGCGGACACTTCGGTACCGGCCAGCGTGTAGCGGTAGATGTTGTCCACGAAGAACAGGATGTCGCGGCCTTCGTCACGGAAGCGCTCGGCCATCGTCAGGCCGGTCAGCGCCACGCGCAGACGGTTGCCCGGCGGCTCGTTCATCTGGCCGAACACCATGGCCACCTTGTCGAGCACGTTCGAGTCCTTCATTTCGTGGTAGAAGTCGTTCCCTTCACGGGTACGCTCGCCCACGCCGGCGAACACCGACAAACCGCTGTGCTGCTTGGCGATGTTGTTGATGAGCTCCATCATGTTCACGGTCTTGCCCACGCCGGCGCCGCCGAACAGGCCAACCTTACCGCCCTTTGCGAACGGGCAGACCAGGTCGATCACCTTGATGCCGGTTTCCAGCAGGTCCACCGACGGCGACAGTTCGTCGAACTTCGGGGCCTTCTGGTGGATGCCGCGCAGCTCGTCAGCCTGGATCGGGCCGGCTTCGTCGATGGGACGACCCAGCACGTCCATGATGCGGCCCAGCGTGCCGTGGCCAACCGGCACGGAGATGGCAGCGCCAGTGCTCTTGACCGGCATGCCGCGGCGCAGGCCGTCGGACGAGCCCAGGGCAATCGTACGCACCACGCCGTCGCCCAGCTGCTGCTGCACTTCGAAGGTCAGGCCCTTCTCGGCAAACGACGAGTCGCCGGATTCTTCCAGCACGAGCGCCTCGTACACCTTCGGCATTGCGTCACGCGGGAACTCGATGTCCACCACGGCGCCAATGCACTGCACAATATTTCCGATACTCATTTCGTATCTCCGATAGCTTGAATACTTGACGCCTTAGACCGCAGCGGCACCGCTGACGATTTCCGACAGTTCCTTGGTGATCGCTGCCTGACGGGTCTTGTTGTAGACCAGTTGCAGTTCGCCGATCACGTTCTTGGCGTTGTCGGAAGCAGCCTTCATGGCCACCATGCGCGCCGATTGCTCGGACGCCATGTTCTCGGCCACGGCCTGGTACACCAGCGCTTCGACGTAGCGGACGAGCAGCTCTTCCACCACGGTCTGGGCGTCAGGCTCGTAGATGTAATCCCACGAGTAGGCACGCTTTTCGTCTTCGGTCTGGCTGAGCTTGTCGGCTGCCAGCGGCAGCAGTTGCTCGACCATCGGCTCCTGCTTCATCGTATTGATGAACTTGGTGTACGCCAGGTACACCACGTCGACCTCGCCATTGGCGAATGCGTCGAGCTGGACCTTGATCGCGCCGATCAGCTTTTCCAGATGCGGGGTGTCACCGAGGTGCACCACATGCGAGACCACCTTGGCGCCAATGCGGCCCAGGAACTGCATGCCCTTGGTACCGATCGCGGTCGCTTGTACGTCCACGTTGCGGCCCTGCAGGGTCTTCAGTTCGTTGGTCACCGCGCGCAGCACGTTCGTGTTCATGCCGCCGCACAGGCCCTTGTCCGTCGTCACCACGATCATGCCAGCGCGCTTTACATCGCGGGCCTGCATGAACGGATGCTTGAACTCGGGGTTGGCCGTAGCCAGGTGCGCCGCGATATTCCGCACTTTCTCGGCGTAGGGGCGGGCATTCCGCATCCGTTCCTGCGCCTTGCGCATCTTGGACGCGGCGACCATCTCCATCGCCTTGGTGATCTTGCGCGTGTTCTGCACGCTCTTGATCTTGGTTCGAATCTCTTTCGTTCCGGCCATATCTTCCTCTCCATTCGTTTCGCGCCGCGCCACCGTTACTCCGGGCGCGCGGCACGATCCGTGGAATTACGCGGTTAGAACGCGGCGGACTTCCTGAAATCCTCGATCGCGGCACGCAGTGCGGCCTCGTCGTCCTTCGACAGATCCTTGGTATCTTCGATGCGGTTGACGAGATCGGCGAACTTGGTCTTCAGGTGGTCGTGGAGGCCCTTCTCGAACGGCAGGATGTCCTTCACGTCCACGTTGTCCAGGAAGCCATTGTTCGCGGCGTACAGCGACGCGGCCAGTTGCCACACCTGCAGCGGCTGGTACTGCGGCTGCTTCAGCAGTTCCGTCACGCGGCGGCCGCGCTCCAGCTGCTTGCGGGTGGCATCGTCCAGGTCCGAGGCGAACTGCGCGAACGCAGCCAGTTCACGGTACTGGGCCAGGTCGGTACGGATACCGCCGGACAGCTTCTTGATGACCTTGGTCTGGGCAGCACCACCGACGCGCGACACCGAGATACCGGCGTTGATAGCGGGGCGGATACCGGCGTTGAACAGGTCGGTTTCCAGGAAGATCTGGCCGTCGGTGATCGAGATCACGTTGGTCGGCACGAAGGCGGACACGTCGCCAGCCTGCGTTTCGATCACGGGCAGCGCGGTCAGCGAGCCGGTCTTGCCGGTCACGGCGCCGTTGGTGAACTTCGACACGTAGTCTTCGTTCACGCGGGCAGCACGCTCGAGCAGACGCGAGTGCAGGTAGAAGACGTCGCCGGGGTAGGCTTCGCGGCCCGGCGGGCGGCGCAGCAGCAGCGACACCTGGCGGTAGGCCCAGGCTTGCTTGGTCAGGTCGTCATAGACGATCAGCGCGTCTTCGCCGCGGTCGCGGAAGTACTCGCCCATCGTGCAGCCGGCGTAGGCAGCCAGGTACTGCATGGCAGCCGAGTCCGAAGCGGCGGCGGCCACGACGACGGTGTATTCCATCGCGCCGTGCTCTTCCAGCTTGCGCACCACGTTGGCGATCGTCGAAGCCTTCTGGCCGATTGCCACGTACACGCAGAAGACGCCCTTGCCCTTCTGGTTGATGATGGCATCGACAGCCACGGCGGTCTTGCCGGTCTGGCGGTCGCCAATGATCAGCTCACGCTGGCCACGGCCGATCGGCACCATCGCGTCGATCGACTTCAGGCCGGTCTGCACCGGCTGGCTCACCGACTGACGTGCGATCACGCCCGGGGCCACCTTCTCGATCACGTCCGTTTCCTTGGCGTTGATCGGGCCCTTGCCGTCGATCGGCTGGCCCAGCGTGTTCACCACGCGGCCCAGCAGTTCGCGTCCCACCGGCACTTCCAGAATGCGGCCGGTGCACTTCACCGTGTCGCCTTCGGAAATGTGTTCGTACTCACCCAGCACCACGGCGCCCACGGAGTCACGCTCCAGGTTCAGCGCCAGGCCAAAGGTGTTGCCGGGGAATTCCAGCATCTCGCCCTGCATCACGCCGGACAGGCCGTGCACGCGGCAGATACCATCGGTCACGGAGATCACCGTGCCGGTGTTGCGCACTTCAGCGTCGGCGCCAAGACCCGAGATGCGGGACTTGATCAGCTCGCTGATTTCTGAGGGGTTCAGTTGCATCACAATGCTCCTAATTCTTCAATCCGTCGGCCGTTGCGGTCAGGCGGTCAGCGCGGCTTGCATGGCGGCCAGGCGCGCGCGCACGGAGGTGTCGAGCACTTCGTCGCCGACCTTGACGCTCACGCCGCCGATCAGGGACGGGTCCACCGCCACCTGTGCGTACAGCTTGCGGCCGAACTTGCGTTCGAGTGCGGCGACCAGTTCGTTGACTTGCGAGGTCTCCAGCGGGAAAGCGCTGGTGATCTCGACGTCGGACGACCCCTCGCGGGCGTTCTTGAGCGCATGGAACTGTTCGGCGATTTCCGGCAGCACCGTCAGGCGGTGGTTCTCCGCCAGCAGGTTCACGAAGCGGCGTGCCTCGTCGTTGACCGGGCTCTTCAGCACCGACTGGAACACTTCCGCCAGCTTCTGGGCGGAAACGTTCGGATCGTCGGCAAGCGCCTTCATGTCGGGATTGGCAGCAACCTGCCCCATCTCCGACACCAGTTCGGACCATGCACCCAGGTTGCCTGCACCGGCTTCGCTCGCGACGCGGAACAGCGCCTCGGCGTAGGGACGGGCAATGGTTGCGGTTTCAGCCATGATTAGAGCTCAGCCTTGAGTTGATTGAGCAGGTCGGCGTGCACCTGCGCGTTCACTTCACGCTTGAGGATCTGCTCGGCGCCCTTCACGGCCAGCGTGGCGACCTGGTCGCGCAGCTGTTCGCGAGCGCGGGTCACTTGCTGATCCGCCTCGGCCTTGGCCTGGGCGATGATGCGTGCGGCTTCTGCCTGGGCGTTCTGCTTGATCTCGTCGGCCGTCAGCTGGGCGCGCTTCTCGGCGTCAGCGACGCGTTGAGCACCCTCGGTGCGGGCTTCGGCCATAGCCTGGTCCACACGCTTGTTAGCGAGTTCGAGCTCGGCCTTGCCTTTTTCGGCAGCGGCGAGGCCATCGGCGATCTTCTTTGCGCGTTCGTCGAGCGCCTTCACCAGCGGCGGCCAAATGAATTTGGCAACAACCCACCACAGGATGAAGAACACGACCATCTGCGCAAAAAACGTTGCGTTCAGATTCATGGTGTGTTCCTTTCGGTAATCAAACTACAGATAAATGCACAAGGGCGGCCAGGCCATCGGACTGAGGCCTGCGCCGCCCGTCAGCATCATGCAGACCGAAAAGACTTACTGAATGACAGCCAGCAGCGGGTTGGCGAAGGCGAACAGCATTGCAACACCCACGCCGATCAGGAATGCCGCGTCGATCAGGCCAGCCAGCAGGAACATCTTGGTTTGCAGCGGGTTCATCAGCTCGGGCTGACGTGCGCATGCCTCGATGTACTTACCGCCCATCAGGGCGATACCCAGGCAGGCACCGATGGCGCCCAGACCGATGATGATGCCGATGCCGATAGCGGTCAGACCCTGGATGTTGGCGAGATATGCTTGCATGATGACTCCTTTAAATTGAGAGAGACTTAGAACCAAAAAACCAAAAAACCAAAAACCTTGAAATCAGTGGTGATCGTGAGCCTGGCCGATGTACACCAGCGTCAGCATCATGAAAATGAATGCCTGCAGCAGCACGATCAGGATGTGGAAGATGGCCCAGACGGCGCCAGCAATCACGTGACCGACGAAGCCCAGCGCGGACAGGTCGCCGCTGAACGTCCAGATCGAACCCAGCAGCGCGATCAGCAGGAACACCAGTTCGCCGGCGTACATGTTGCCGAACAACCGCATGCCGAGCGAGACGGCCTTGGCCAGGTATTCGATGACGTTCAGGATCAGGTTGAACGGGGCCAGGTACCACTTGGCGCCGAACGGGGCCGAGAACAGTTCGTGCATGAAGCCGCCCACGCCCTTGATCTTGAAGCTGTAGTAGATCATCAGCACCAGCACGGCACAGGACATGCCCAGCGTGCCGTTCAGGTCGGCAGTGGCCACGGCGCGGTGGTGCGGCAGGTGGATGTGGAACACGCCCAGCAGGTGGTTCAGGCCGGTGACCCAGTCCACGGGGATCAAGTCGATCGCGTTCATCACGGTGATCCAGCAGAACACCATCAGTGCCAGCGGGGCGATCCACGAGCGGTCGCCGTGGATGATGCCCTTGGCCTGGTCGTCCACCATCTCGACGATCATTTCCACGAAGGCCTGGAAGCGGCCCGGCACGCCAGGCGTCACGCGGCGCGCGGCGGCGTAGAGGAACGAGAGTGCGAGCACGCCGCACAGGACGGACCAGAACACCGTGTCATAGTTGATGACACTGAAATCGACCACGGAATGCTGCTTCCCGCCGATCGAATTCAAGTTCTGCAAATGTTCGGCGATATAGCCTGAGGGTGTGAGCGTATGCCCTGCGCCTTGCGTAGCTTCTGCTGACATGTCGTTGCGAACCGTATATTGCGAAATGGATAGGTACTGGCCCCCGCTCTGGCGGAAGCCCGGTACGCGTCTTGCATGGCCTTCGGTCACGTGACCGGTCACCGCCCGGCAAGCCGCCTCGTTGTTCTGGGCAAACCTTGCTCACGCGGCACTGGCCCCTTCGTGGGCCCGCCGCGCGTGAAACTGAAACCTCTTGATATTCCGGAGGGGTGCCTCATTTGAATCGGCAGCCGACCCTTGCATCCGGCCACCGCTTCAGGAATCCACTCAGCGAATCGCGAGTGCCACCCAATATGTCTTCAGCGCCAACAGGAACGTGACCAGCATCGGTACCCAGCGCAGATCGCGGTACAGCACCACCACCAGCACGAACAGTGCGACGGTGCCGAAGACCTTGATCGCCTCGCCGGCCACCAGGCCGCCGACCGACGGCTGCCCGCGCGACATCCACAGGCGCAGCGCGAAGAAACCGCTCGGCACGAAACACACCGTGCCGCCAAAGAACGCCGACCAGCCCGACGCCGCCTGCTCCTGCGCGAACACCGCCCAGGCCAAGGCCGACAGCAGCGTCACAACAACCTGCGCCATCACCACCCTGGCTGGTGTCATCCGCGACGGGCGCAGCGCACGCTCGCCCAGCAGCGTCACCGCATCGGCACGCGATAGCGGATCGACAGCCTGTTCTTCATTCGCGCCATCATCGTCCCAGTCATCATCCCGATCGCTCCAGTCGTCGTAACGACGAGCGGTATTCGGTTGATCCGGAGACGCTGCACGGTCCAGCGAAGGGTCTTGCTGTCGGTCTCGTACCACCACCTGCCTAGCCTCGTTCCAGGCCGGAACTTTTCGGGTCCGGCCAGAATTCAAACCGCACGATTCTACGGGGAATCCACGAGACGAGTCAATCTGCTTTCAGTTAGCTTGCAGCAAGTTGCGCACAACGGTTGCTATCACGCCTCCATGATGGCTGGCGGGATATTGCGCGGCAATGACGCAAGACGTAATTGGATTGCGCGCGCAACGGGCCGCATGATGGCGATTTGACCTGCGCGCGAGCGGTGCACCCTGCCCTTCGACGGTGCAGGCCGTTCGGTTATCGCGCAGATTGTGGGAAGCGCCGCGACGGACATCGCGGCATTGTCGCAACAGGCCGACAACCGCGTGCCTCCGGGGCACAAAGCGGTTGCCGTAACGCGCGGATGACGCTAGGCCACGCGCTGGCCGTCCGCAGGCTCGCGCAGGCGGGTGAGCACGCCGTCGAGGGCGTCGTTACTGGTGAAGTGGATCGTCAGCTGACCCTTGCCGCGCGCGCCGAGCTTGATCTGCACGGCCAGGCCCAGCGTATCGGACAATTCTTCTTCCAGGCGCGCCACGTCACGCGTGCCGTTGCCGGTCTTCTGCTTGAGCGACTTGAGGTCGAACGGCTTGAGCGTCGACGTGACCAGCTTCTCGGTCTCGCGCACCGACAATCGCTTGTTGACGATCTGGTTGGCGAGCGTGATCTGGTTGGCGCCGTCGACGGCCAGCAGCGCGCGCGCGTGACCCATGTCGAGATCGCCCGCCATCAGCATCGTCTGCACGGGATTGGCCAGGTTCAACAGCCGCAGCAGGTTCGACACCGCGCTGCGCGAGCGGCCGACCGACTCGGCGGCCTGCTCGTGCGTGAACTGGAATTCACGGATCAAGCGCATGATGCCCTGCGCTTCCTCGAGCGGGTTCAGGTCTTCACGCTGGATGTTCTCGATCAGCGCCATCGCGGCGGCGGCCTCGTCGGCCACGTCCTTCACGAGCACCGGCACCTTGTCCAGGCCCGCGATCTTCGAGGCGCGGAAGCGGCGTTCACCAGCGATGATCTCGTAGCGGTCCGGCTCGGCCACACGGCGCACGAGGATCGGCTGCATCAGCCCCTGCGCGCGGATGCTCGCGGCCAACTCCTGCAGCGCACCCTCGTCCATGCGCGTGCGCGGCTGGTACTTGCCCGGCTGCAGCTGTTCCAGGCGCAGCACGGTGGGCGCGCCCTCCTGCTTCGCGGTCTCGACGATCTCGGCGGGGCCGCCCAGCAGTGCCTCCAGTCCACGGCCGAGGCCCTTCTTCTTCGCGGTACTCATGGTCGCCATCCTTCTATCCTAATCCGCGACGCTCAACCGAGCTGCCGCACGCGCGCGATCATCTCCGCGCCGAAATCGAGATACGCCTTGGCGCCCTTCGACGCGGCGTCGAACGCCACGCCCGGCATGCCATAGGACGGAGCCTCGGCCAGCCGCACGTTGCGCGGAATCACGGTCTTGAACACCTTGTCGCCGAAGTGGGCCTCCAGCTGCGCCGACACCTGCTGCTGCAGCGTCACGCGCGGGTCGAACATCACGCGCAGCAGGCCGATCACCTTCAGCTCGCGGTTCAGGTTCGCGTGGACCTGCTTGATCGTGTTGACGAGGTCCGAGAGGCCCTCCAGCGCGAAGTACTCGCACTGCATCGGCACGATCACGCCGTGCGCCGCGCAGAGGCCGTTCAGCGTCAGCAGCGACAGCGACGGCGGGCAGTCGATCAGCACGAAGTCGTACTCGCCATCCACCTCGGCCAGCGCCTGCTTGAGCCGGCGCTCACGCTGGTCCAACTCGACGAGTTCCACCTCGGCACCGGCCAGTTCGCGGTTGGCGGGCACCACGTCGTAGCGGCCGGACTCGGAACGCTGGCGCGCCTGCTGCACCGTCGACAGCCCCACGAGCACCTGGTACACGCTGTGTTCGAGCGACTGCTTGTCGATGCCGGAGCCCATCGAGGCATTGCCCTGCGGATCGAGGTCCACCAGCAACACGCGCTGCCCCTGTGCAGCCAGCCCGGCGGCCAGATTCACCGTGGTGGTGGTCTTGCCCACACCGCCCTTCTGGTTGGCGATCACGAATACCTTGGCCATAGGCGCTTGCTGCTCCTCAGTGCTTACCGCCGGCGCGAGGCCGGCTTGTGCTGAATTGTTCACATTATCGTTCATGACCGGCGCGACAGCACCACGAGGTGCCGTTCCGCATCCAGTTCCGGCACCGTCAGCTTCGGTACCGCCTCCACCTGCCACGTCGCCATCAGTCCAGCAGCTTCCATGCGATCGATCTCCGCCTGTGGATAAATACCCTTCATCGCGATCAGCTTCCCGCCCGGCGCCAGCAATTGGCCAGACAGGCTCACGAAATCGGTCAACTCCGCGAACGCCCGCGACGTGATCACGGCATAGCCGCTGGCGTCCTCGAGCTTCTCCACCGGGCCCCAATGCGCGGCGGCGTTGGACAGCCCAAGCTGCGCGCGGCACTGTGTCAGGAACGCGGTCTTCTTCTGGACGATGTCGACCATCAGCACGGACACGTCCGGACAGGCAATCGCCAACGGCAGCCCGGGCATGCCGCCGCCGGAGCCGACGTCGAGCACCCTGCCCCGGGCCGGCTCGGCCGCATCCGTGGCGCGCGCGGCTTCCGCCAACGCGGGGACGGCCGTCAGCGAATCGAGCAGATGGTGCGTGAGCATCTCGTCAGGATGACGGATGGCGGTGAGGTTGTACACGCTGTTCCACTTGCGCAGCAGCGTCAGGTAGGCGAACAGCGTGTCGATCTGGGCCGGCGCCAGTGTCAGGCCGATGGCCGCCAACCCGGCTTCCAGGCGGCGGCGTTGCGCGGCGTCGTCGATTGCGGGGTGTCGGGGGCCGCCCACTCAGGCAGCCTCCTGGCCGTTGCCGGCCGGCGCGGCAGCGGACGCACCGCGTCCCATGCCCTTCTTCTTGAGGTGTACCAACAGCAGCGAGATCGCGGCCGGCGTGACGCCCGAGATCCGCGACGCCTGCCCGAGCGTTTCCGGACGATGCTGGTTCAGCTTCTGGCTGACCTCGAAGCCCAGCCCGCGCACCTCGGTGTAGTCGAAATTAGGCGGCAGCTTCGTCGCCTCGTTGGCTTCCAGCTTGTCCACCTCGGCGGCCTGGCGGGCGATGTACCCGTGGTACTTCACGCCGATCTCGATCTGCTCGCGGATTTGCTCGGCCAGCATCGGGTCTGCATCGAGCACCCCTTCCGGCGCATGACGGCCATTCTGCATCGCCATCAGTGCCTCATAGGTGACCTCGGGGCGACGCAGCAGATCAGCCAGCGAATACTCGCGCTCGATGGCCTTGCCGAGCAGCGGCACGGCGTCAGCCTCGGGCAGCAGCGTCGGGTTGACCCACGTGCTCTTCAGGCGCTCTGTTTCACGTGAAACAGCGTCGCGCTTCCGATTGAAGGCGTCCCAGCGGGCGTCATCGACCACGCCCAGTTCGCGCCCCATCTCGGTCAGACGCATATCCGCGTTGTCTTCGCGCAGGCTCAGGCGGAATTCGGCACGGCTCGTGAACATCCGATACGGTTCGGTCACGCCACGCGTGATCAGGTCATCGACCAGCACGCCGAGGTAGGCTTGGTCCCGGCGCGGCGTCCAGGCATCGCGCTCGCGCACAAAGCAGCCCGCGTTGATACCAGCCAGCAGGCCCTGCGCGGCGGCTTCCTCGTACCCGGTCGTGCCGTTGATCTGGCCGGCGAAGAACAGCCCCTGGATCGCCTTGCTCTCCAGCGACGCCTTCAGCGCGCGCGGATCGAAATAGTCATATTCGATTGCGTAGCCGGGGCGCAGGATGTGCGCGTTCTCCATGCCGCGGATTGAATGGACCAGATCGAGCTGCACGTCGAAAGGCAGGCTCGTGGAGATGCCATTCGGATAGAACTCGTTCGTCGTCAGCCCTTCCGGCTCGAGGAAGATCTGGTGGCTTTCCTTGCTCGAAAAGCGATGGATCTTGTCCTCGATGCTCGGGCAGTAACGCGGCCCTACCCCTTCGATCACACCGGTGTACATCGGCGAGCGGTCCAGGCCGCCGCGAATGATGTCGTGGGTACGGCTGTTGGTATGCGTGATCCAGCACGGAAGCTGCTGCGGATGCTGCTCCGGACGGCCCAGGAAGGAGAACACCGGCACCGGATCGAGATCGCCCGGCTGCTCTTCCATCACCGAAAAGTCGATGGTGCGCCCGTCGATACGAGGCGGCGTGCCGGTCTTAAGCCGGCCCTGCGGCAGCTTCAATTCCTTCAGACGTGCCGACAAGGAGACCGCCGCCGGATCGCCGGCACGCCCACCCGTGTAGTTATCCAGCCCGACGTGGATCTTGCCGTCGAGGAACGTCCCCGCCGTCAGCACCACAGCCCGCGCCCGGAAGGCGATGCCAACCTGGGTCATGGCGCCAACCACGCGGTCGCCCTCCACCATCAGGTCATCGACGGCCTGCTGGAACAGCATCAGGTTCGGCTGGTTCTCCAGCCGGGTCCGAATCGCCTTGCGATACAGCACACGGTCCGCCTGGGCACGCGTGGCACGGACGGCCGGACCCTTGCTGGAGTTGAGGATGCGGAACTGGATACCGGACTCGTCCGTGGCCGCCGCCATTGCGCCGCCCATGGCATCCACTTCCTTGACCAGATGCCCCTTGCCGATGCCGCCGATCGACGGATTGCAGCTCATCTGACCCAACGTCTCGATGTTATGGCTCAACAGCAGCGTCTGGCAGCCCATACGGGCGGCGGCAAGCGCGGCTTCGGTGCCGGCGTGACCACCACCGACGACAATGACATCGAACTCTTTCGGGTAAAGCATGGGACACCTCCTCCGGGAGGCTGGGCGGGAAAATTCAGGATGCCGAATTATAGCGGCAATCCCATGAGGGACTTTGGTCGGACACCATGTTTCACGTGAAACATGGCGGGTGCGGTACATGGTGGGAGGAAGTGTTTCACGTGGAACACAATCTGTGATCTCCGCCACGCACGTCATTTGTGACGTATTTGATGCATTTTTTGCGTCGCAACATGACTCGGCGCATGATCTTGGACTCACCAGACAGGAGTTCAGTCATGAGTTTCCAGGATTCACGGGGTCTTCACATGCTGCCGCAGGCGCCAGAGGAAGCGTCGTACTACACCTATGGAACGCCCCGCGCGGGCCTGGGGCAATACGCGCATCCGAATATGCTGTCGTTCTTGTTCAACCTTGAGTTCAAATGGGGCCGGCACGATGATCGGAAGCTGGGATTCGGGAACATTAGTCTCGCCGACAGCACCTATTTCGAAGGCCACAAATCGCATAGGGATGGGCTGGATATCGACATTCGGCCCGTCCGTAAGGACGGGAAACACATGCCAGTCGAATACCAGCAAGCGGCCTATGATCGTGCCGCCACACGCCGACTCGTCGAGCTCATTTGGCAATGCGGACACGTGGATTATGTGTACTTTAACGACCTCACAATCCCACGGGTCGTCCGGAAGCCATTCCACGATAACCATCTGCACGTTCGTGTCCGAGGATAAGGACAATGAGATATCAAATGGCTATGGTCCTGGTCGCCACATTGCTGGGCGTGGCGGCAGTGAGCGCTGCAGCTTCGGCGTGGGAGTACGAGTTTCGTCCAGCAAAAGTGGAGTACGTTGTATATGGCGGCTATCTTGGCGACACGATCCCGCCCAGCAAAGGCGACACTAAGATTTCCTTTTTGATCTCGGGTAGCGCCGCCCGAGAGATGTTCAACGCCCTTGGGCCGGACCGGCCTGATGCATGCGGTGCGGACGCCTCGACTCGCGTGAGGGAAAAAAGAGAAATTTCTTGTCTACGATACTCTGCCAAGGAATACGTGTGCTACGTCGGTTTCGACTTGAAAACCGGCAAAAGCATCGGCGGCGTCATCTGTTAAGCCCCCAAAGAAAAAGCCCCGCTTCCGCGGGGCCCTTCCCTCTCCGATGTTTCACGTGAAACATCGCAGTACCGCTTTCAAAGCTTCCCGCGGATATACGTGGCGATGCTCGCCGACAGTAGTCCCAGATCCCGCTGGAGGGTCACGAAACCCGCATTGGGTACCTTGGTCGCCTCATCCATATAGAGCGGGCGGCGGATCTCGATCTGGAGGCTGTTGCGGCGCTCGGCGGGGCGGCCGATTTGGGCGATGAGCTGCACACCCTTGTACGGGTCGTTGCGGGCTACGGTGTAGCCCATCTTCCGCAGTTCCCGCTCCACGAGGTTGACGAGGCCGGGCTCACATGTGGTGCCGTCCCGGTCGCCCAGTACGAAGTCCGCCAGCGGGTGCCGGCTCTGGATCTTGAGCCGCTCGTAGGCGTTGTTCGGCATCGAGTGCAGGTTCAAGTGCCACACCGCGCCGAAGCGGCTGTAAGCGGCCTCCACCGCCGACGACAGCACCGCGTGGTACGGCCGGTAATAGCGGTCGATCCGTGTCTGCACTTCCGCTACGGACAGCTTGCGGTCATAGATCGGGGTATTCGCATCCAGCCTGCGCCAGACCAGTCCGTAGCCGAGGCGCGTCTTCTCGCCCGGGGCCAGCGTGGTCGGCCAGGGGCCGTCGAGCAGGTCCGGGTCGAGGTCGTCGAGCATCCGGTTCGGGTCGATATAGACGCGGGGGAAAGTGGCCGCGACCAGCGTCCCGCCGACCTTGGGCACGGCTTCCCACAGCGTGTCGATGTGGGTGTCCTCCCCGCCTCGCAGCCGCGCCAGTGGCACCACCGCGCGGAAGTCGTCCGGATAGAACACGCCGCTGTGCGGAGAATCGCAAACCAGCGGCAGCGGATCACCCTGGGGGCCGGCCAGCGAGAACGGGCCAATCGGGGCGTCGCCCTGTACAGCTTCGAAGGTCGTCATCGCTCAGTCCAGCTTGATGTTGGCAGCCTTGGCCACGCGGGCATAGCGGGCCATGGCCTGCTGGATCTGCGCCTTGAACTGGTCAGGCGTGGTCGGGACCAGCGTACCGCCGGACTCCTCGACCTTGCGCTTGAACTCGGGGTTCTGCATGGCCTTGTGGATGGCGGCGTTGAGCTTGTCGACGATGGCCGGCGGCGTGCCGGCCGGTGCGACGATGCCGAACCAGCCGCCATCGCCCATGTCCTTGAAGCCGAGCTCGTTATAGGTCGGCACATTCGGCAACTGCGACGAGCGTGCCGCGCCCAGCACCGCCAGCGCGCGCAGGCGGCCCGATTTCACGTGGGGCAGCGTGGACGACAGGTTGTCGGTGATCGCATTGACCTGCCCTGCCACGGCGTCATTGAGCGCCAGCCCGGCGCCCTTGTACGGCACGTGCAGCAGGTCGATCTTGGCCAGCATCATGAAGTTCTCGATGTTGACGTGCCCCAGCGAGCCCGCACCGGGCGACGCGAACGTGTACTTGCCCGGGTTGGCCTTGGCCAGCGCGATGAACTCCTGCATCGTCTTGGCCGGCACGCTCGGGTGGACGGCGAACACACTCGGGATGGCAATCACGTTGGTGACCGGCGCAAAGTCCTTGATCGGGTCATAGCCGAGCTTCGGGTAGACGGCCGGGTTCGAGCCGTGCGTGCTCACAGTGGCCATGCCGATCGTGTAGCCGTCCGGCGCCGAGCGCGCCACCTGCTCCATGCCGATGGAGCCGCCCGCCCCACCCTTGTTGTCCACGACGATGGTCTGGCCCAGCTCCCGGCCGGTGAATTCGGCCACCAGGCGTGCCGACAGATCGGTGGAACCGCCCGCCGCGAACGGCACGACAAGCCGGATCGGCTTGTTCGGATAGCTGCCTTGCGCGATGGCGTGGCCGCTGAC
Organism: Cupriavidus sp. 01L43; assembly: GCF_056399925.1. Taxonomy (NCBI): domain Bacteria; kingdom Pseudomonadati; phylum Pseudomonadota; class Betaproteobacteria; order Burkholderiales; family Burkholderiaceae; genus Cupriavidus; species Cupriavidus sp. 01L43. The sequence continues at coordinate 10,901 of NZ_JBFTSH010000012.1, read as the reverse complement.
GGTGGCGCCCAGCGTGGCGGCCATGGCGATGGCGGTCAGCAGGAACTGGCGTCGCGGGGAACGGGCTCGGGTCATGGGATCAAACTCCTCTTTATCGTTCTCGATGGGGATACCGAGCGTCGAGTGTCGGGAGTTTACCGGTCGCGCACAAACGACTATATTGCACGGTTACATTACCAAAGCTCATCCTAACCAAGCGCCCCCCGCGCCCTGCCCCATGCGGCTCCGTTCCCCGTCGATGTCCGAGTTGCACGCGTTCGCCACGGCGGCGCGGCTGGGCAGTTTCACGCGCGCGGCGGAGACGCTCTGCGTGACCCAGGGCGCCATCAGCCGGGCCATCGCGCGCCTGGAAGAACACTTCGGCCAGCCGCTGGTCCATCGCAACGCACATCGGCTGACGCTCACCGAGGCGGGACGAATCTATCTTGAGGCCGTGGCTGGCCCACTGGCCGCCATCGAAGCCGCCAGCGCGGCGATGCTGCAACGGGATCAGGCCCGGCAGCACCACCTCACGCTGTCAGCCGTCCCCACGCTGGCGAGCGTCTGGCTCGTGCCGCGCCTGCCCGACTTTCACCGCCGACACCCCGACATCCGGCTCGACTTCGTGCCCTATCGCCGCAACGAGGATCTCTCCGGGCCGTCGCCCGATGCGGCGCTGCTCGCCGGCGTGGCCGACAAGTGGCCGGGTCTGCAAGTCGACTATGTGATTGGCCGCGAGATGGTGCCGATCTGCCACCCCGCACGGGCCCACGCACGGCACGCGGCGGGAAGATGGCAGCACCCCGCCGATCTGCTCCAGGAACCGCTGCTGTTCCACACCACGGCGCCCGCCAATTGGCAGCACTGGCTCGAAGCAGCGGGCGTACCCAGTGCTGCGCCCCGACTGGCCACCGGCTTCGATCAGGTGTCGATCCTCGTCCAGGCAGTGAAGGCGGACATGGGCGTGGCGGTGCTCCAGCGCTGCCTGGTGCGCGACGAAATCGCCGCCGGCGCAGTGGTCGCACCTTTCGATCTGCCGATCCGGCTGCAGCGTGGATACTTCCTCTGCGCCCCGAAGGAGCGGCGCGACCATGTGGCGCTGAATTGCTTCCGCGCATGGCTGTTGGAGGTGGCGAAGGAGGATGAACTGGATAGATGAGATTTCCTAAGCCAAGGGAAAAAACATCCATCCCGCACATCTACTCCAGCCTGATATTCCCTGCACAAATAAAAAAGCCGGCTCAACGCCGGCTTTCATTCATCCAGGTAACCAACTGTACCTACTTCGTACACTAGGCCGCCTTCTTCGCCAGCCCCAGGTACGTTTCGATCACCTTCGGATTGCTAGCCAACTCGGAAGCCGGCCCTTCCATCGCCATGTCGCCGGTCTCGATCACATAGGCATAGTCGGCCACCTGCAACGCGGCGCGCGCGTTCTGCTCGATCAGCAGCGTCGCTACGCCGGTCTCGCGCAGGTTGTGGATGATGTGGAAGATCTCCTTGACGATCAGCGGCGCCAGCCCAAGGCTGGGCTCGTCGAGCATCAGCAGTTGCGGCTTGGCCATCAGCGCGCGCCCCACCGCCAGCATCTGGCGCTCGCCGCCTGACAGCGTGCCGGCGTCCTGTTTCGCCCGCTCCTTCAGCCGGGGAAACAGCCCGTAGACCACCTCCATCTGATCGAGGTAATTGCGCTCGCCAGCCTTCTTGCGTCGGAACGCGCCCAGTTGCAGGTTGTCCTCCACCGTCATCGACGCGAACAACTCGCGCTTCTCCGGCACCAGGCACATGCCGCGCGCGACGCGCCCCTCCACCGGAATGCCCGCCATGTCATGGCCGAGGTAGCGCACCGCGCCGTTCGACGATCCACTCACCGGCAGCGCGCCCATGATCGCGTTGAGCATCGTGGACTTGCCCGCGCCATTCGGACCGATCACGGTCACGATCTTCCCGGCCTCCACCTTCAGGCTGGCGCCATGCACCGCCTCGACCTTGCCGTAGCGAACATGCAGGTCATCGACTTCCAGAATCAGATTCATCTCATATCCTCACTCGACGCCACCCAGATAGGCTTCCAACACAGCCGGATTCTTCTGGACCTCCTCCGGCACGCCCTCGGCGATGCGCGTCCCGAACTCCATCACCACGAGGCGATCGGTCAGGTTCATCACGAAGTCCATGTCATGCTCGACCAACAACACGCTCATGCCCTCGCCCTTCAGCTTCTTCAGCAGCTCGGCCAGCGCCTGCTTCTCCTTGTAACGCAGGCCGGCCGCTGGCTCGTCCAGCAGCAGCAGCGCCGGGTCGCAGCACAGCGCACGCGCGATCTCCAGAATGCGTTGCTGGCCCAGCGCGAGGCTGCCGGCTTCCATATACATGCAGTCGGCCAGCCCCACGCGCTCGAGCTGCCGGCGCGCTTCGAACAGCAGCTTCTGCTCCTCGGCCTGATTCATGCGCAGAATCGCCGCCGCCACGCCGCCCTGGGGGCGGAAGTCGCCGCGCAGGTGCGCGCCGATGGCTACGTTTTCGAGGACCGTCATCGTCGGCAGCAGGTGCACGTGCTGGAAGGTCCGGCCCACGCCGCGCTTGACGATCTCGCGCGACGGCAAGCCCGAAATCACCTCACCGCGGTACCGCACCTCGCCCCGCGTCAGCGGCAGCACACCCGTGACGAGATTGAACGTGGTGGACTTGCCGGCGCCGTTCGGCCCGATCAGCCCGATGATCTCGCCGGCGCGCACCTGGAAGCTCACGTCGTTCACGGCCACCAACCCGCCGAACTGCTTGCGCGCCGCACGCACGTCGAGGATCAGCTCGCCGGCCTCGGGCTTCTGGCGCACCGGCAGCGGCTGGGCATCGTCCGGCGCCGTCACCGGTGGCCCCGACGGGAACAGCCGGCGCAAGAACGGCCAGATGCCGTCGCTCGCGTATTGCAGCAGCAGCACCATCAGCACGCCGAAGACAATGATCTCGAAATTGCCCGTGGAGCCGAGCAGCTTCGGCAGCAGCCCCTGCAGCACGTCCTTGAGGATGGTCAGGATGCCCGCACCGAGCACCGCGCCCCAGACGTGGCCCACGCCGCCCACCACGGCCATGAACAGGTACTCGATGCCGTAGTTGAGCCCGAACGGCGTCGGGTTCACGGCGCGCTGGAGGTGCGCGTAGAGGAAGCCCGACACGCAGGCCAGCACCGCCGCCACGACGAAGATCACCACCTTCATCCAGGCGGTGTTCACGCCCATCGCCTCGGCCATCGTGCCGCCGCCCTTGAGCGCACGGATGGCACGGCCCGGCCGCGAGTTCAGCAGGTTCTGCATGGCCAGCACGGCGAGCAGCACCACCACCCAGATCAGATAGAACATCGAGCGCCCGGACTGCAGCGACACACCGAAGAACGACAGCACCGGCACGCCATTCAGGCCGTCGTACTTGCCCAGGAATTCAAGGTTGCCAAACAGGAAGAACAGCGAGAGCCCCCAGGCGATCGTCGCCAGCGGCAGGTAGTGGCCCGACATCCGCATGGTGATCAGCCCGATCACGTAGGCGCAGGCCATCGTGATGCCGAGCCCCACCAGCAGCCCGAACCACGGCGACAGGCCGAACTGCGTCGTCAGGTAGGCCGTGCTGTAGGCGCCCAGGCCCACGAACGCCGCCTGCCCGAACGAGGTCATGCCGCCGACGCCCGTCAGCAGCACCAGCCCGATCGCCACGATGCTATAGAGACCGATGTAGTTGCCGAGCGTGATCCAGAACTCGGGCGTCGGCAGCACAGGCAGCAAGGCCAGCACGACGACGAACAACATCGTGAGAATACGATTGCGTGTGGCGGCTGGGGTGCGCGCCTTCGTGCGAGGGTGGATGATCTCCACCGGCTTGTCGGCCACGGGCTTCTCGGTCAGCAGTGTCATGGCTTACTCCTCTTCCTCGACATGCTTGCTGGTCAGCGAGCGCCACAACAGCACCGGGATAATCAAGGTAAATACGATGACCTCCTTGAACGCGCTGGCCCAGAAGGACGAATAGGATTCGAGCAGGCCGACGAGGATCGCGCCGAGCGCGGCCACCGGATAGCTGACCAGCCCGCCGACGATGGCGCCCACGAAGCCCTTCAGGCCCACGAGGAAGCCGGACTCGTAGTACACCGTGGTCAGCGGCGCGATCAGGATGCCGCACAGCGCGCCCATCGCCGCCGCCAGCGTGAACGACAACCGCCCCGCCTGCGTGGTGCCGATGCCGACCAGCCGCGCGCCGAGCCGGTTCACGGCCGTGGCACGCAGCGCCTTGCCCTGGAGCGTGCGCTCGAAATAGAAGTACAGCGCGCCGATCAGCAGCGCCGACACGCCCACCACCCACAGGCTCTGGCCCGAGACACTCAAGGTGCCGATGTCGAAGCGCGCATCGGAGAACGCGCTGGTACGCGAGCCCTCGGCGCCGAACATCACCAGACCCAGCCCCACGAGCGCGAAGTGGACCCCCACGGAGACGATCAGCAGCACCAGCGTGCTGGCTTCGGCCAGCGGCTGGTACGCCAGCCGGTACAGCATCGGCCCGAGCGGAATCACGATCAGCAGCGTCAGGGCGATCTGCGCGAGCATCGGCAGCGGCTGCCCGCCGTACTGCTGCACGACAAGGTGAACGGCCAGCGGAAACACGACGTACTTGCCGGCCAGCACGGCCAGCCGGCGCGGGGCGGTGCGGCGCAGCTCGGCACTACGTACCACGGTCACGCACTCGTAGAGGAACGTCAGCACGCCCATCGCCAGCAGCAGCCACGTGGTCTGCGGCGCGTGGCCGGCCTGCATCGCGGCGAGCGTCAGGGCGCCATACGCCACGAACTCGCCCTGGGGGATGAAGATGACGCGCGTCACCGAGAACACCAGCACCAGTGCCAGTGCCAGCAGCGCGTAGATGGCGCCGGAGGTGATGCCGTCCTGCGCCAGGATGGCCGCAATCGAGAGGTCCATTGTCTCCCCGTGTCTGGGAACGTGTCGTGGAAGGAGGTGCGGCGTTACCAGCTTGGCGGCGCCGCCCTCCTGAACAGGGTCATGCGGGCATCATCACAGGATCCGGCGGACAAAAAAAGGGCGCATGGATCGCCATGCGCCCTTTTTTGCCTCGTGACTCCGCGACTTGCTCCGTACCGCCGGTCGAATGCCGGCTTACTTCGTTTGCAGCTTCCACTTGCCATCCACGATCTGCACCATCACGCGCGCGCGCTGGTCCATGCCGAGGTGGTCGGTGGGGCTCATGGTGATGATGCCGTGCGAGACGGGCAGGTTCTTGGTCTGCTCCAGGGCGTCGCGCAGTGCCTTGCGGAATTCCTTGGTGCCGGGCTGGCCCTTCTTGAGCGCCTCCGGGATCGCGTTCTGCAGCAGCAGGCCGGCGTCCCAGGCGTGGCCGCCGAAGGTCGACACCTGGCCGCCGAAGGCCTTCTCGTAGGCGGTCTTGTAGGTCACCGCCGGCTTCTTCACCGGATTGGTGTCGGGCAGCTGCTCGGCTACCAGCAGCGGACCAGCCGGCAGGAACGTGCCCTCGCAGTCCTTGCCGCAGACGCGCAGGAAGTCGGGGTTGGCCACGCCGTGGGTCTGGTAGATCTTGCCCTTGTAGCCGCGCTCCTTGAGCGTCTTGGCCGGCAGCGCGGCCGGCGTACCCGAACCAGCGATCAGCACCGCATCGGCGTTGGCGCCCATCATCTTGAGCACCTGACCCGTCACCGAGTTGTCGGTGCGCGCAAAGCGCTCGTTGGCCACAACCTTGATCTTGCGCATCTCCGCCACCTTGGCGAATTCCTGCGCCCAGCTTTCGCCGTAGGCATCCGCGAAGCCGATGAATGCCACCGTCTTCACGTTGTTGTTCGTCATGTGCTCGGCAATGGCAGTGGCCATGTGCGAGTCGTTTTGCGGCGTCTTGAAGACCCAGGCGCGCTTGGCGTCCATCGGCTCGATGATGCGGGCCGAAGCGGCCATCGAGATCATCGGCGTCTCGCTCTCGGCGGCGATGTCGACCATCGCGAGCGAGTTCGGCGTAACCGTGGAGCCCACCACCACGTCGACCTTGTCCTCGCTGATGAGCTTGCGGGTGTTCTTGACGGCAGTGGTGGTGTCGGTGGCGTCGTCGAGCACGAAGTACTCGATCTTCTTGCCCGCGATCTCCTTGGGCAGCAGCGTGAACGTGTTCTTCTCGGGAATGCCGAGCGAAGCGGCAGGCCCGGTGGCCGATACGGTGACCCCCACCTTGACCTGGGCACTGGCCGCCCCGGCGAACAGGCTGGCGGCGGCAAGGGCCATCACGCTGGCGCGCTTGAATGTCATCTCGTCTCCTTCGGTTCCAAAAAGGAAAAAGGCATCCGCCGGCTTCCGGCCGGCGGATGCCCTCAGTTCTTGGTTTGGCCCGTTTTTCGGGCTCTATGGCCGGCGCAGCGCTGGCACCAGCGTCAATGTCGGGAACTTCGAAGACCGTCCCTTTTGATTTTCCCGTCCTGCGCGGTTTACCCCCGGATTGCGCAGTTGCATTCCCCGACCGTGCGGTCGGGAATGCGAATCGAGTCTAACACAGCGATTTCGTACGAAAAGGCGGGATTAACCCGCAGCGGCGCGGGCGCAACAGTCAGGGTCGGCCGGGAAAGCCGGCCAGTAGCGGGATTGGGGTCGATGCCGAGGTCAGCCGAGCTGCTTGGGCGTCGGCACGAGGCTGCGGTGCAGGAGCCCGTCGGCCCCGGGGGCGAAGCCGCGCGGCGCGGCTGCGGGATCGGCCAGCAAGCCGGGCGCCAGCCACACCTGCCGGATACCATGCGCGCGGCACCAGTCGGCCAGCACGTCACAGCAGGCGGCGAGGGACGCCGTCGAAGCCGCCGGATCGTCCAGATTGGCCGGCCCCCACCACTCCGCCGCCAGCGCAACGCGGCCGCCAGTGGACAAGCTGTGGATAAGTGTCACCGGTAGCAGACCATGCACCGTGTTGGGGCTCGCCTCGCCGCCCGGGTTTCCGGCATCGGCGATGGCGCCATCGATAAGACAAAGCCCCTGCCCCCCCTGCGCCAGGAGTGCTTCCAGCGACAGCCGGCGGGCGCGGGCCTCGGGTACGGCAAGCGGCGCGCGGGCCATCAGCCAGGCGTCGATCAAGGCGGCGTCGGCAGGGGTGCCGACCCGCACGAGCCCTTGTGGGCGCGAGGAATGCGGGGATGGGTGATCCATGGACAGGAAGGACGGTCGGGAGATAAGCCTGGCGCGCCAGCGGGCGCTACAAATCAAAAAGGCGCTGCCAAGGATCACCTGGCAACGCCTTTTCATTGTATTGGCTGCTGCTACCCGACACCGGGTGCGCGCCTGTCGTCTCCTCGCTTCCGCCTCCATTTAACCTGCGAAAACCGTATATGCAATGTAACGAAGCGGTGCGTATGAAACAAGCTAGCAGAAACCCTAGCCCCAAAAGCGGGCATGTCGGCCTGTCATCACTCGCACTTTTACTACTTTTTGCGACTCGTCAGCGCGATCAGCTCGCCCATGATGCCCCGGCGGAACGTCAGCACGCAGATCACGAAGATGATGCCGGTGACCATCGTCACCGACTCGCCGAGCGCGTTGAACCAGGAGATGCCGGTCAGGTGCGCCAGGAACGAACCGATGTCGCCAAGCTTGTTTTCGAGCGCCACCACCACGAAGGCGCCGACGATCGGGCCAGACAGCGTGCCCAGGCCGCCCACCAGCGTCATCAGGATCACCGAGCCGGACATCGACCAGTGCACGTCGGTCAGCGTGCCGAAGCCCAGTACCAGCGCCTTGATCGAACCGGCCAGCCCGGACAGCGCGGCCGAGATCACGAAGGCGAGCAGCTTGAAGCGATCGACATCGTATCCAAGCGAAATCGCGCGCGGCTCGTTCTCCTTGATGGCCTTGAGAATCTGGCCGAACGGCGAGTGCACGGTGCGCACGATCAGCGCGAACGCGGCGACGATGATGGCCAGCGCCACGTAGTACAGCGTGATGTCCTCGGAGAGCGAGAGCACGCCAAACAGCTTGCCGCGCGGAATGCCCTGCAGGCCATCCTCGCCGCCCGTGAACGGCGCCTGCAGGCAGATGAAGAACAGCATCTGCGCCAGCGCCAGCGTGATCATCGAGAAATAGATGCCTTGCCGTCGGATGGCCAGCGAGCCGACCACGTAGCCGATGCCGGCCCCGGTCAGCGTGCCGAGGATCAGGCCCACTTCCGGCGTCACGCCCCAGACCTTCATCGCATGGCCGGCCGCGTAGCCGGCGCCGCCGAAGAAGGCCGCGTGGCCAAACGAGAGCAGCCCGGTGAAGCCGATCAGCAGATTGAACGCGCAGGCGAACAGCGCGAAGCACATCACCTTGAGCACGAACACCGGGTAGGCGCCCGCCATCGGGGCCACGATCAGCCCCAGCAGCAGCAAGCCGTAAAGCACCTTCTTCTGCACACCCACTCCGTTCCTGACGGTTCCGGTGCTCACAGGCACCGCGGTTTGTCCGGTTTGTCCGCTCATCACTTCTCCCTCCCGAACAGGCCAGCCGGGCGCAGCAGCAGCACGATCACCATGATGAAGAACACCACCGTGGCCGATGCCTCAGGATAGAACACCTTGGTCAGGCCCTCGATTACGCCGAGGCCCAGGCCGGTGAGGATGGAACCCATGATCGACCCCATGCCGCCGATCACCACCACGGCGAACACAACGATGATCAGGTTCTGGCCCATCAGCGGCGACACCTGGATCACCGGCGCCGCCAGCACGCCTGCGAAGGCCGCCAGCGCCACGCCGAAGCCGTAGGTCAGCGTCACCATCAGCGGCACGTTGACGCCGAAGGCTTCCACCATCTTGGGGTTCTCGGTACCGGCCCGCAGGTAGGCACCGAGCTTGGTCTTTTCAATCACGAACCACGTGGCGAAGCAGACCACCAGCGAGGCGACCACGACCCAGGCGCGGTAGTTCGGCAGGATCATGAAGCCGAGGTCGGTGGCGCCCTGCAGCGCGTCGGGCGGCGAGTACGGCAGGCCCGAGACGCCGTAGATCGAGCGGAACACGCCTTCGATCACCAGCGTGATGCCCAGCGTCAGCAGCAGCCCGTAGATATGGTCGAGCTTGTAGATCCAGCGCAGCATCGACTTCTCGATGATCACGCCGAGCACGCCGACGATGATCGGCGAGAGCGCCAGCATGACCCAGTAATTGAGCCCGGCGTACTCCATGCCCGCCCAGGCCAGCAGCGCGCCGAGCATGAACAGCGCGCCGTGTGCGAAGTTGATGACGTTGAGCAGGCCGAAAATCACGGCCAGCCCGAGGCTCAGCATCGCGTAGAAAGCGCCATTGACCAGCCCCAGCAGCAACTGGGACAGCATGGCGGGTAGAGGAATTCCGAATATGTCCATTGGCGTCGAGTGCCTGAGTGTCTATCCCCTCCCCCGCCAGCGGGAGAGGGGCGCAAAACCAATGCTTACTTCTTCAACATTGCGCACTTCGACTCGGCAACCGTCGTGAAGGCCTGGTCACCCGGGATCGTTGCCACGACCTTCAGGTAGTCCCAAGGCTTCTTCGATTCCGCCGGCGCCTTCACCTGCATCAGGTACATGTCGTGGATGTTGCGGCCGTCGGCGCGGATCTGCCCCTTGTTGTAGAAGTCGTTGATCTTCATCTTCTTCAGCTCGGCCATCACCTTGTCCGGATCGTCGGTCTTGGCCGTCTCCACCGCCTTCAGGTAGGTGCTGACCGCCGAGTAGTCGGCTGCCTGCAAGCTGCTCGGCATCTTCTTCATCTTGCCGAAGTAGCGATTCGCCCACTTGCGGGTGTCGTCGTTCATGTCCCAGTACCAGCTGTCGGTCATCAGCAGGCCCTCGGTGTTCTTCAGGCCCAAGCTATGCACGTCATTGATGAACATGAGCAGACCAGCGATCTTCATATTCTTCGTGATACCGAACTCCTTGGCCGCCTTGATCGAGTTGATCGTGTCTCCACCGGCGTTGGCCAAGCCCAGGATCTGCGCCTTGGACGATTGCGCCTGGAGCAGGAACGAAGAGAAGTCCGATGCCGACAGCGGATGGCGCACGGAGCCAACCACCGTGCCGCCATTGGCCTTGACCACGGCGGCGGTGTCGGTCTCGAGCGAGTGGCCGAAGGCGTAGTCAGCGGTCAGGAAGAACCACGACTTGCCGCCCTGCTTCACCACCGCGCTGCCGGTGCCCTTGGCCAGCGCCACCGTGTCATACGCGTAGTGCACCGTGTACGGCGAGCACTCCTCGTTGGTCAGGCGGGCCGTGCCGGCGCCGTTGTTGATATAGACGCGCTTCTTCTCGGACGCCACCTTGTTCATGGCCAGCGCCGTGCCGGAGTTGGTGCCGCCCAGCAGCATGTCCAGGCCCTGCTGGTCCATCCACTCGCGCGCCTTCGAGGCGGCGATGTCGGCCTTGTTCTGGTGATCGGCGGACATCAGCTCGATCGGCTTGCCCAGCACCTTGCCGCCATGGTCCTCGATGGCCATCTTCACCGCTTCCAGGCCGCCCGGGCCGTCGATGTCGGCGTACAGGCCCGACAGGTCGGTGATATAGCCAATCTTCACGGTGTCGCCCGACACCTGCGCCGATGCCCCCGTGGACACCGCGCCCAGAACAGTCGCCGCCACAGCCACGGCCAGCCGAGTCATCTTCATGTTTTGTCTCCTGAGTTTCGGCAGCGTGCTCACGCCACCCGTTCCTGCCACCATCAATCGAGTAACCCGCACGCACGAGGGCGCGCGCGGATCAGACCCCAAGCAGTTCGTTCAGCACCGGCATCTTGGCCTGCAGTTCGGCGGCGGCGAAGCGCTCGACGATCTGCCCGTGCTCCATCACGTAGAAGCGGTCGGCCAGCGGCGCGGCGAAGCGGAAGTTCTGCTCCACCATCACCACCGTGTAGCCACCATCACCACCGTGTAGCC
>NZ_JBFTSH010000011.1:0-181065 GCF_056399925.1 Cupriavidus sp. 01L43 | reverse complement strand
GGCTCATAGATCGGCACGCCGCCCGCGTTGAGCATGGCGATCTTGCGTTCGTCTACATCGAGACAGAACACCGAATTGCCGAGTTCCGCCAGGCAGGCGCCGGTGACCAGGCCGACATAGCCGCTACCGATAATTGTGACTTTCATAGGGGACGATTTCTGGGGAAGCGGCTTGCGGGACGACCGCGGTCCGCACGCGCGCCAGGCATGGAGGTAAGGCGGTAAACAGGGGAATGCGTCAGGCCACGCCGGGGTGGCGGGCAGGGGTGCAGCTTAGGCGGGGAACCTTAAGCGCAGATTAAGCATGCGGCGCCGGGGGCGCGCGCATGCCGGCCGGGCGGCCGTTGATTGGCACTCAGAGCCGTTCGATGATGGTGGCGTTGGCCATGCCGCCGGCTTCGCAGATCGCCTGGAGGCCGTAGCGGCCCTTGTTGTCTTCCAGCGCATGCAGCATGGTGGTCATGATGCGCGCGCCGGAGGCGCCCAGCGGGTGCCCGAGGGAGATCGCGCCGCCGCGCGGGTTGAGCAGGGCGGGGTCGGCGCCGAGTTCACGCTGCCAGATCATCGGCACGGGCGCAAACGCCTCATTGACTTCGCAATGAGACATGTCTGCCATCGTCAGGCCGCTCTTCTTGAGGACGCGCTGGCTGGCGGGGATGGGGGCGGTCAGCATCAGCATCGGGCTATCGCCGCAGACGTCGAAGCCGGCGAAGCGGGCGCGCGCGTTGCAGCCGAGCCGGGATGCCATGCGCTCGCTCATCAGCAGCAGCGCCGAGGCACCGTCCGTCATCTGCGAGGAATTGCCGGCCGTGATGTGCCAACCGACTTCGGGGAAGCGCGCGGCCAGTTCGTCGGTGCGGAAGGCCGGCTTCAAGGTGCCGAGGCTGGCGGGCGAAGTGTCCGGCCGGATGGTCTCGTCGACTTCCACCACGCCGCGCGAGGTGACGATCGGAAAAATCTCGCGCCGGAATGCGCCCTGTTCCCGGGCGAGCTGGGCGCGGCGGTGGGATTCCGCCGAATACGTGTCGAGTGCCTCGCGCGAGAGCGCCCCCCGGCTGGCCATCAGCTCGGCCGCCACGCCTTGCGACACCAGCCCGGGCGCGTAGCGCTTGGCGAACGAGGGGCCATAGGGGTCTTGCCCCATGCGCGCCGTGCCCATCGGCACGCGGCTCATCGACTCCACGCCGCAGGCGATCACGATGTCGTAGGCGCCGGCCATGATCCCCTGCGCCGCGAAATGGATGGCCTGCTGGCTGGAGCCGCACTTGCGGTCGATGGTGGTCGACGGCACGTGCTCCGGGAAGCCGGCGGCCAGCCAGGCCACGCGGCCGGGCGTGGCGGACTGCTCGCCCACCTGGCTGACGCAGCCGGTGATGACGTCGTCCACCATGCCCGGGTCCAGCCGGTTGCGCTCGACCAGCCCTTTCAGGAGCTGCGCCAGCAGTTCGGCGGGATGGACATCGGCAAAGGCGGCGCCGGGTTTGGCGCGCCCCATGGGCGTGCGGATGGCGTCGATGATGAAAGCTTGCTGCATGCGGGTCTCCAGAGGGTCTGTTGTCTGCGTCGATTAACTGACCTGACGGTCCTGCCCGCTCCAGTAGCGGGCCCGCAGGGTCTTCTTGTCGAGCTTGCCGAGCGAGGTGTGCGGAAGCTCGGTCTCGAACGAGACCGACTTCGGCGCGCACACCACGCCCTTGCGCTCGGTGACGTAGTCGATCAGGGCCTGCTCGGTGACGGACGCGTCCGGCTTGAGCACGACCAGCGCGGTCACGGCTTCGCCCCACTTGGCGTGCGGCACGCCAATCACCGCCGACATGGCGACGGCCGGGTGCGCGGCCAGGCAGTTCTCCACCTCGCTCGAATAGACGTTGAAGCCGCCCGAGATGATCATGTCCTTGGCCCGGTCGACCAGATACAGGTAGCCGGCCGCGTCGCGGCGCGCCATGTCGCCGGTATGGAGCCAGTCCCCCGCGAGCGTCTTGGCGGTTTCCTCGGGCCGGTTCAGGTAGCCCGACATCACCAGCGGCCCCCGTACGCACAGTTCGCCGATTTCGCCGGGCGGCACTTCCTGCAGTTGTGTGTCCAGCAGGCGCACGTCGTTGCCCGGGATGGGGCGCCCGCAGGAGCCCATCAGATGGGGGCGGGCGGGGTCGTGCTCGTCCGCGCGCAGGTAGGTGACCGTCATCGGCGCCTCGGCCTGGCCGTAGATCTGGCCGAAAATCCGGCCGATCCGCCCGATCGCCTCGGCCAGCCGGGCCGGCGCGATGGGCGCGGCGCCGTACCAGATGCGGTGCAGGCTGGACAGGTCGTGGTCCGCCAGCCCCGGGAAATCGAGCAGGCCGTAGATCTGGCTCGGCACCAGGAAGGTACAGGTGATGCGGTGGCGGGCGACGGCTTCGAGGAAGGCCAGCGGATCGTACTTGTCCAGGAAAACCACCGTGCCGCCCCGCAGGAAGGTGGGCAGGATCAGGGCGCCCGCGGCGTGGGAAATGGGCGTCGTGGCCAGGAATCGCGCGTCGTCGGGCCACTCCCAGCAGGCTAGCTGCTGCAGGATCATCGTGACGGCGGTCCGGTGAGGCTGGACCACGCCCTTGGACTTGCCCGTGGTGCCGCCGGTGTAAGCAATCTTGAAGATATCGTCGGGCTGGACGTCGAGCGGGATGTCGCTGGCGTCCATGCCGGCGGAGGCCGCCGCCAGATCGACGCCAAACGCCGCCGGGCCCAGCGTCAGCACATGCTCGACGATGCCGAGGCTGGCCAGCGCGGCGCCGCGCTCGCCGTGCCGGGGCGTGTCGATCACCAGCGCGCGGATGCCGGCATCGCGGAGCACGAAAGCCTGATCGTCGGCGGAGCCGAGCGGGTGCAGCGCCGTGTAGCGCAAGCCAAGCAACTGCGCGGCGATGATGGCGGCCATCGCATCGACCCGATTGCCGGCCAGCATGGCGATGCCATCCTGACGGCGCAGGCCGATCGACAGGAAATATCGCGCGATCTGGTGGCTGCGGGCCTCGAGTTCGCCGTAGGTCAGGCGGATGTCCTGCCCGACCAGCGCCTCGCGGTCCGCAAACGCCTTGAATGCCGAACGGTACAGCGCGGCGATGGTGGCGTGCCCGTAGAGTGGTCCTGTGTCCCGCATGTTCAACTCCTTACTGCTTTTCAATGTGGGTCGCGTCGGCAAGCTCGGCGAAGCGGTCGGAATCGGACTTCATCTCCTTGAAGAACGCCTCCGGGGTGCTGCCTTCCACGCCGAAGTCCAGCTTCTCCAGGCGCGTCTTGACGTCCGGGTCGGCCAGCGCGGTGTTCAGCGCGCCGTTGAGCTTGCGCACCACGCCGTCGGGCGTGCCCTTCGGCACCAGCATGCCGACGTAGGACTGGTCATCGAAGCCCTTGAGGCCGAGTTCCGCCATCGTGGGTACATCGGGAAGCGAGGGCAGCCGCTTCGGGCCGAACACCGCGAGCGGCTTGGTGGCGCCGCTGGCGATAAACGGCTTCTGCGCGGCCACGGTGTCGATCAGCATGTCCACGCGGTCGCCCTGGATGTCGTTCATCGCGGCGGGCACGCCGTTGTAGGGCACCTTGACGATGCGGGTGTTGGCGAGCCGGTTGAGGCGCGCGTAGTACAGCTCGAAGACGCCGGCCGTGACGGCCATGGTGGAGCTGCCCGGCTGCTTCTTCTCCAGGTCCATGGCCTGCTTGAAGGTGTCGGCCGGATAGGACTTGCGGGCGACCAGCACCAGATTGAGGTTGACCGCCTTGCCGACCGGGGAAAAGCTCTTCTCGAAGTCCACGGGAGGATTCTTATATAGCGCGCGGGCGACCACGAGCGGCGCGCCGCCCATCAGCACGGTGTAGCCGTCTGGCGGGCTGCCCGCCACGAACTGCGCGCCGATGGCCCCCGAGGCGCCCGGCTTGTTCACCACCATCACCGACTGGCCGAGCGCGCGGGTCATGCGGTCCGCCAGGACGCGGGCCACGATGTCGTTCGCACCGCCCGCCTGGTAGACCACCACCAGCTTGACCGGCTGCGTCGGATACGCGGCGTCCCGCTGGGCGTGCGCGGTGCCGGTGAGCAGCGTCGCCGCCAGCAGGGCGCCCGTGGCCGCCAGCAAAGCGCGGCGCGGGGAGGGGGTTTTCGTAGGCAGGTGCGTTTTCGTCATCGTCGTCTCCGTTGGCCTTATCATTGGCGTGCCATAATGGCTTAATGGTTGAACCATTCTATCGGCAAACGATGATTACAAAACATGATCCTCGGGTAAATCCTGACGATGAGGCGCAGACGTCATTTCGGCCGATTGCGGTCCGGCGCGCGGCGGATGAAATCGCGAACCAGATCCGCAAGGAAATCGCCGGGGGACGGCTGAAGCCGGGCACGCGCCTGCCGGCGGAGCGGCAGCTCGCGGCGGAACTCGGGGTGTCGCGCAATACACTTCGGGAGGCCGTGCGGTCGCTCGAGCAGTCCGGGCTTGTCGAGACCAAGAAGGGTGCGCATGGCGGGATCTTCATTACCCGCGCCGATGGCTCGGTGGTGATCGAGGGCTTGATGGATCTCTACCGGCTCGGCGGCATTACGCCGCGCCAGCTGATCCAGGCCCATATCTCGATCGAGCCGGCCATCGTGCGCGAAGCCTGCCGGCTGGCGACCGAAGACGACGTGGCCCGGCTCTATCGCAATATCGACGCCGCCGAGGCAGCAATGGCCGCCGGCGAATTCGAGAAGCGGTTCACGCTGAACCACGAGTTCCACAAGATGCTGGCGCGCATCGCCGGCAACCCGATCCTGGTCGTCTTCATGGACGGCCTGATTTCGCTACTGGTGGAGTTCATCCTGCGGATCGGCACGTACGAGAGCGAGGAAATCTTCGCGTCGCGGCGCCGATTCATGGCGCATTTCGCGCGGGGCGATGCCGAGGCGGCCGAACAGGAGATGTTGCGATCGCTCGAACGGTTCCTGGAGGGGTATTTCCCGCACGACTAGCGGCCGGCCAGCTTCCGTACTTCGGCATCGTGGGGCGTCAGCGCGCTGCCATCGTGGGCGAGCGGCAGCATGCGCGGAATCGGCTTGCCCGATGTCCGCTCCACCAGATCCGAGTGCGGCTCCCCCTGCGCGAACAGATGGCTCTCGGCCCATTGCCGCAGCGCCACCACCACGGGGAAGAGTTCCTCGCCCCGGGGCGTGAGCACGTATTCCTGATAGGCGCTGCCGTCGGAGGCGGGTTGGAGGTCGAGGATGCCGGCCTCCACCAACCGGCGCAGCCGGTCGGCCAGCACATTGCGCGCCATGCCCAGGTTGCGCTGGAAATCGCTGAAGCGGCGCATGCCGTCGAAGGCATCGCGCACGATCAGCAGCGACCAGCGGTCGCCAATCACATTGACGCTTCTTGCCACCGGACAGGCTTCGGCTTCGGCCGGATTGTCATCGCGCATCTCATCGTCCTTCGATCGCCTTAAGCGGTTGCATTTTAAAACCACTTCCGCTAGCCTTCAACTGGTTTTAATTTGCAACCAGTTGGATCCAGTTATGGGAGGGGATTGCGTATGCGTCGGAGCCTGATGCTGCTGTTTGCCTGCGCCAGCGGCCTGAGCGTGGCCAATGTCTATTACGCCCAGCCGCTGCTGGACGCGCTAGCGCGCGACTTCGGCATTCCGGCGTTTGCCATTGGTGGCGTGGTCACCGCCACCCAAGTGGGCTGCGCGCTGGCCTTGGTGCTGCTGGTGCCGTTGGGCGATGTCTTCGCGCGGCGCCGCCTGATGCTGGCGCAGGCGCTGGGTCTGGTGGTTGCGCTGGCGGCGGTGGGTTTGTCGTCCTCCACGGTTGGCCTGTTCGGCGCGATGTGCCTGACCGGCATGCTCGGCACTGCCATGACGCAGGGACTGATCGCCTACGCCGCAGCCGCCGCGCCGCCGGACGAACGTGGCCGCGTGGTCGGGGCGGCCCAGAGCGGCGTCTTCCTCGGCCTGCTGCTGGCCCGCGTGGTGGCCGGCGCCGTCAGCGACCTGGCCGGATGGCGCGCGGTGTACTTCGGCTCGGCCGGCGCCATGCTGTTGCTGGCGGCGTTGCTTTGGGCGCGGCTGCCCAGCCTGCCGGCCGCCGCCCAGCGCATCGGCTACCCGGCGCTGCTTGGATCGATGTTCGGGCTACTGCGCCATAACCGGGTCCTGCAGGTGCGCGGCATGCTGGCGTTGCTGATGTTCGCGGCGTTCAACATCTTCTGGAGCGCGCTGGTGCTGCCGCTGAGCGCGCCGCCCTATGCGTTCTCGCATACGGCTATCGGTGCGTTCGGGCTGGTGGGGGCGCTTGGCGCGCTGGCGGGCGCCGGCGCGGGACGGCTGGTGGATCGGGGGTTGGGTGAGCGCACCACGCTGCTGGCGCTCCTGTGCCTGATCGCGGCGTGGCTGCCGCTGGCCGGTATGACGCATTCGCTGTGGGCGCTGGTGCCCGGCATCCTGCTGCTCGACCTTGGCGGACAGGCGCTGCACGTGACCAACCAGAGCCTGATCCTCAATACCCAGCCGGACGCCCAGGGCCGGCTGGTGGGCGTCTACATGCTGTTCTACGCGGTGGGCAGCGCGCTGGGCGCCTTCGGTACCTCGGCGGCCTACGCGGTGGCGGGCTGGGGCGGGGTTTGCGCGCTGGGCGCGCTGGTCAGCCTCGCGGCGCTGGGGTTCTGGGCCTGCACGCGGCCGCGGCGGTATCCTGCCGGCGGGCGGCGGCACCGGCGCGGCGGCTGTCCTCAGAACTTGTAGCTCACGGTCCCCAGCACCGTGCGGCGGCTGCCGAAATAGCAGCCCGTGGCCGAAATGCATGTGCTGATGTAGCGACGATCGAACAAGTTCGACGCGTTGATCGCCACGCGCACGCCACGCAGTTGCAGGAACGACTTGCCGAGGTCATAGCTCAGCGCGGCGTCGAAGACCGTGGCGGCCGGCACGCGATACACATTGGCTGCATCGCCATACGACCGGCCGATATAGCGCACGCCGGCGCCCAGCCCCAGACCCTGGAACAGGGTGTCGTGGAACGTGTAGTACATCCACAGGGACGCCTGGTGCTCCGGCACGAAGGGCAGCGCGTTGCCCAGCGTGGTCACGCCGCGTGCATTGGCGTTGGCCTTGGTGACCTCGGTGTCGGAGTAGGCATAGGACGCTACGACGTCCAGCCCGCGCGTCAGGCTGGCCTTGCCTTCGAGTTCGATGCCGCGCACGCGCGCTTCGCCATTCTGGGTATTGAAGTTGGTGTTCAGCGGATCGGGCGTGAGCACGTTGGTCTGGCGCAGGTCGAAGGCGGACAGCGTAACGAAGGCATTCGCCCCCTTGGGCTGGAATTTCACGCCCACCTCGGTCTGGCGCCCGCGCGTCGGCTCGAACGGCGTGCCGGTGCGCCCCGTGCCCGCCTGCGGCTGGAACGACGTGGCAAAGCTGGCGTAGGGCGCGAAGCCGCTGTCGAACTGGTAGACCACGCCGGTGCGGCCCGTGAAGGCATTGTCGCTCTGGCGCGTGTTCAGCGTGTTGCCGGTCTGGGCGGTCAGGGTGTCGGTGTTGCTGCCGGCCCAGTCGTAGCGGCCGCTCAGCAGAAAGGTCCAGCGGTCGATGGCGAGGCTGTCCTGCACATAGCCGCCCACCTGCTGGCGGGTCTGGTCCACGCGCGTGCCCAGCGGCGGCCGGGTGATGGGGGCGCCGTACACCGGGTTGAACACGTCGAGCGCGCGCACCGCTACGAGTTGCGATTCCTCGTAGCGCGCGTCCTCGTACTGGTAGTCCACCCCCAGCAGCAGGGTGTGCTGGACGGGCCCGGTGCGGAAGCTCGCCTCCGCCTGATTGTCGATCGAGAACACGCCGCTGCGCTCCGGGAACGCCCAGCCGTAGCGGTTTTCCGTGCGCAGGTCCGGATTCATGGACAGCCCCTGCACGCGCTGCGTATCGGTATCGATATAGCTGTAGCGCGCGCTCTGGCGGAACTGCCACGTCTCGTTGGCGCGATGCGCGAACTTGTAGCCGAACATCATCTGCTCGCTCTCGAACTTGTCGTAGGCGGGTTCGCCGATAAAGCGGTTGGTCGGGATGCTGCCGTTCGGGTTGGGCAGCAGCGTGCCGGCGGCGGGCAGGGCAGGCGGCGCGCCGCCGCCGTCCGAGCGAATCTTCTGGTACTGCGCCATCAGCGTCAGCGAGGTGTCCGTGCTGGGCCGCCACGTCAGGCTGGGCGCCACCAGCACGCGGCGCTCGTCGATATAGTCGATTTCGGTGTTGGTGTCGCGGGCCAGCCCCACCACGCGATACAGCAGCTTGCCGTCTTCATCGATCGGGCCGGTCAGGTCGAACGCGCCCTGCAGGCGGTCGTGGCTGCCGGCCTGCAAGACCACCTCGCGCGAGGTCTGCGCCTGCGGCAGCTTGCTGACCATGTTCAGCAGCCCGCCCGGGGAGCTTTGCCCGTAGAGGACCGACGCGGGCCCTTTGAGCACCTCGATGCTCTCCAGCGTGTAGGGGTCGATGCGGGGCTGCGAATAGCCGCGCGCGCCGTAGGGCAGGCGGAGGCCGTCCAGGTAGCGCAGCGGCACGAAGCCGCGCACGGCCAGCCAGTCGTAGCGCAGGTCGGTATCGCCATACTGGTTGACCACGCCGGGCGTGTATTGCAGCGCCTGCATCACGCTCTGCACGCCTTGTTCGTCCATCTGCTCGCGCGTGACCACGTTGATGGTCTGCGGAACGTCGATCAGCGGCGTGTTGGTCTTGGCGCCGCTCGCGCGGCGGGGCACCACGCCATCGGCATTGGCCGAGAGGTCCGCGACATCGGCCCGTACCGTGATCAGCGGCAACGTGGCGGCGCCGGCGCTGGCGTCGGCGGGCGCCTGGACCACGGTAAAGGTGCGCGGCCCGTTGCTGACCACATGGAGGCCGGAGCCGGCGAGCATGCGGGCGAGGGCGTCTTCCACGGTCAGCGTGCCGCGCACGGCAGGGGCGCGCAGGCCATCGGCCAGGGTCGTGGCAAACAGGATCTGGGTATCGGACTGGCGCGCCAGCGCGGCCAGCGACTGGGCCAGCGGCTGGGCGGGAATGTCGATGGGGCGGGCCACGCCCTGTGCAATCGCGCCGGCGGCGAGCATCGCCGCGAGCAGGGGAACCAGCGCCGCAAACGGCCGCACGGCAAGGCGGGAGGCGCGGGCGGCAGGCCGGCGTCGAACGGTGAAAATCACGAAAGCTCCTGATGGCGGGCCGATCCATTCGGCCTGTTCATGGAGTTGCCGTGCGCCGCCGCGTGTTTGTACACCTGCTCACGCAAAAAAAATCTGATGACGCTCAGTTAGTCATCAGGACCGTTGCCGCGCGCCCAGATGCACGGTGCCGTCGGCCGCCTGGCGCACCGTTACCGGCAGGATGCCCGGCAGCAACTGCAGGATGGCCGCCACCTGGTCGCGGTCGAATTCGCCGGACAGCCGCAGCTGGGCCACGCGTGGATCGTCGATGACGAGGGCGTGACGCGAGTGCGGCTGCATCTCGGCGATGGTGTCGGCCAGCGTCGCCCCATCGAACGAGAACTTGCCGCGCTGCCAGGCCAGGGCGCGCTCGGCGTCCACGGTCACGGTGTCGCCGGGCTGGCCGTCCGGTGCTACGTCCACGCGCTGGCTGGCGCGCAGCTGCCGCACCTGGCCCCCGGCCTCGACTTCCACCGCGCCTTCCAGCACCACCACGCGCGTGCGCTGCGGCAGCCGCTGGACGTCGAACACCGTGCCGATGTCGCGCACCCGGGTCTGGCCCGCCGTGACGAGGAACGCACGCGGGCCATGGGCCACGGTGAACACCGCTTCGCCCGCATCCAGCGCCAGTGCGCGGGTGCGCAGGCGCCACTGCACGGTCAGGCGGGTGTGCTGGTCCAGCGTGACGCGGCTGCCATCGGCCAGTTGAACGGTGCGCGGCCCGGCCTCGGCGCTCAGGGACTCGGTGCGATAGGCGGGATCGGCCAGCCACGTGCCGGCGGCCAGCACTACCAGCGCGGCGGCGGCACCGGCGCGCACGCGGTGTTGCCTGCGGCGGCGCGCAGTGGCGGCGGCCGTGATGGCTTCCACGGACGGAAATCGCTCGCGCAGCGCCTGCTGGTAGGGAGACAGCGGGTCGCCCGGCGGCGTGCGGGAATCGGGCATGGGCAGGGGAGGGGTCCTCACGATGACGGGGCCGGCGCGGCAGTTTCCGGGCGCGGCGGGGCGCCCAGGGCTTGCAGTTCGGGCGCCAATAGTGCCATGGCCCGGGCCATATGGCGCGCCACCATGCCCCGCGAGATGCCCAATCGTAGCGCCACGTCCTGCTGCGGCAGCTCATGGAGCCGATGCAGGATAAACACCTCCTGGCAGCGTGGCGGCAGGGCGGCAATGCACTGCTCGAGCCGGTCTACGGCCTGACGGTGGGCGATGGCCTCGGCGACGTCCGGGCTCGATACGGCGATGCCGGCGGCGTCGGCCTGCCAGGCATCGGCATGGGTCTGGCGGGTGGATTCGGCGCGGTAACGGTCAATCGCGCGATGGGTGGAGACGTGCCGGAGGAAGGCGAGCGGCTGGGCCACCTCGCCGGCGGGCGGCCGTTCGAGCAACTGGACGCAGACGTCCTGGAGCACGTCGCGGGCAAAGTGGCGGTCGCCAAAGCGGCGGCGGACGTGATCGACCAATTCGTCGTAATGGCGCAGCAATGCAGCAAACAACGGGGGATGGGCGGGGTCGCGCAGCACGGCCAGGATGACGGCAAAAGACGAATCAGGCGAAGCGGCGGAGTATAAATGATAGTGATTCGCATTTGCAAGGAGGGGCCGTTGGCGATCGGCCACACATCCCGGGGGCTGCAATCGCCCAAAACTCGTCCACACTTCATGTTCGAAAAGCGCCGTCTCACCGATAAGAGGAAGCCAGCCGATGCGCCACGCTCATGGAAGGGCCCGGACCACGTGGTATGTGCTGCTTGCCGTCATCCTTACCGCGCTCTTTGGCTTGGTGGCCTACAACCTGTTCGGCGCGGAGAAGCGGATCGAGCATCGGCTGGAACGGCTCTATGCGACCGAGGACCCGCAGTTTGCCCGGGAACTGAGCGTCCTGCTCGGTCCGCCAGTGGTCGGCGGCAACGCCTACCGCGTGCTGAGGAATGGCGACGAGATCTTCCCTCCAATGCTTGCCGCCATTCGCGCGGCGCAGCGGACGATTACCTTCGAGTCATATATCTACTGGTCCGGCGACATTGGCCGGGCCTTCGCGCAGGCGCTGGCCGAGCGGGCGCAGGCGGGCGTGAAGGTGCACGTCCTGCTGGATTGGGTGGGCAGCCAGAAGGTGGACGCCGCCGTGCTGGACATCATGTCGAAAGCCGGTGTGGCGTTGCAGCGCTATCACCCGGTTCACTGGTACACGCTCGGCAAGCTCAACAACCGGACGCACAGGAAGCTCCTGATCGTCGATGGCAGGATCGGTTTCACCGGCGGCGTGGGCATTGCGCCGGAATGGACCGGCCACGCCCAGGATCCCCAGCACTGGCGCGACACGCACTTCCAGGTCGAAGGCCCGGTGGTGGCCCAGATGCAGTCGGTCTTTCTCGACAACTGGATCAAGGTGAGCGGCGAAGTGCCCCACGGCCCGGGCTATTTCCCGGCGCTGCCGGACGTGGGCAAGGGCATGGCGCAGATGTTCAGCAGCTCCCCCACCGGCGGGAGCGAGAACATGGCGCTGATGTACCTGCTCGCCATCACCGCCGCCACGCGCACCATCGACTTGTCGGCGGCGTACTTCGTGCCCGACGACCTGACGCGGAAGGCGCTGTTGGCCGCGCTCAAGCGGGGCGTCAAGGTTCGCATCATCGTGCCGGGCGAGCATATCGACTCGGAAACCTCTCGCTCGGCGTCGCGGGCCCAATGGGGCGAGCCGCTGGCGGCCGGCGCGCTGATCGCCGAGTACGCGCCCACGATGTACCACTGCAAGGTGATGATCGTGGACGGCTTCCTGGTGTCGGTCGGCTCGACCAACTTCGACAATCGCTCCTTCCGCCTGAACGACGAGGCCACGCTCAATATCCTCGATCGGGACTTCGCGGCGGAACAGACGCGGATATTCGAGTACGACCTGGCCCTGTCCCGGCCGGTATCGCTGGAAGCATGGTCCAACCGGCCGTGGCGCGAAAAGCTGGCCGATGGGTTGAGTTCGCTGCTGGCCTCGCAGCTGTAGGACCTAGGACTTCAGCTTTTTCCCTTCCAGATTCCAGAGCTTGCGGTCGCTGGTCGAGACCGCCACCGCGCCATGCGCGAGCGCGCTGCGGATATCGGCCTCGTTGCAGACAAAGCCGGAAGTGACGATGGGCGGCAGCGCCTTGCGGTCCGCCTCGGGCAGGTGGGACAGCATTGGCGCCGGCATCAGCTGCACCAGGTTGGGGTCGCTCTGCTCCAGTGCCTTCACGCTGCGTGGCCACGTCGAGCGGTCGGTCACGAAGACCTTCTGCATCGTCACCATGCCGGCGCGGTTGGCGCGCTGGATGGTGGCCACGCGCGTGGACACCAGACTGGTCACCCCGATGTCCGCCAGGTAATCCACGCCACCCTTGTCCTGCGACAGCCCTTCGCAGCTATCGATGTTGACGATGACGTACTTGCCGGCGCGGGTCAGCGTGGCAATCACGGGCTGCAGCTTGCGCAGCTCCACGTTGGCCACGATCGAGACTTCGGCCTCGCTGTCGACAAACGCATCGACCTGCTCCGCGCCGTAGAGCGTGGCGATGACCGGGTGGCGCGTCAGGCGGGCGCCGAGGGACCTGTCCATGGGGTTACTTCGCTTCGTGGGAAAGCACGTCGCTCAGGCCGAGCTTCCCGGGGTTGAGGATGTTCTGCGGATCCAGCGCCTGCTTGACCGCCACCAGCACCGGGAACGCGGTGTCCAGCGACGGTGCCATATACGGCGCGCGCAGCAGCCCGATGCCGTGATGGTGGCTGAGGGCCGCATTGTATTGGATCAGCACCGCGTTGGCGGCATCCCAGGCGGCGCGATACCACGTCTGGCGGTCTTCCACCGCAACCTCGCCCCGCAGCGAGAAGTACAGGCAGGCGCCGTCCACGTAGGCGTGCGACTGGTGCGCGGAGCCGGCCAGCGTTCCCGGCACCGCGTTGATGGCGGCCACCACGTCGTCGTAGATCGCGGGCAGGTCGGCCCACGGCCCGGACATCTCGAGCGTATCGGCCACGAAGCCGGGGCTGCGCTTGAAGCCTTCGGCGCTCTTGCCGGTCAGGTAGCGCGTATCGAGCCAGCGTTCGAAGATGGCCTTGTCATCGAGCTTGTCGCCCAATTCCACGCAGACCCGCTCGCTGATCGCCATCACGGCATCGACCATATCCTGGGCGCCTTCGTCGGCCACCAGCAGCACGTTGGTGTCGGGCAGGCCGAACTGCACGCCGCTCTCCAGGGCGTCATAGAGCCGCAGCGCCGCCGGGTTGGCGCCGCGCTGCATGATCTCGCGGCACGCCTCCAGGCCGATGGCGAAGGTCTTGAAGCCATAGGCGATGGCTCGGCCGTAGTCGGGCAGGCGGTGCAGCTTCAGCCGCACGCGCACGATCACGCCCAGCGTGCCTTCCGAACCGATAAAGAGTTGCTGCAGGTCCGGCCCCAGCGCCGCGCGCGAGTAGCCGCCCACGGTGATGAGGCGGCCATCGGCCAGCACCACGTCCATGCCGAACACCATGTCCTCGATCTTGCCGTAGCGCGTGGAGAGCTGGCCCGCGCCCCGGCAGGCGACCCAGCCGCCCACGGTGCTGATGGCGTACGACGACGGCCAGTGGCCCATCGTCATGCCGTATTCCTGCTGGATGGTCTGCTCGAAGATGTCGCCGAACATGCCGGCCTCGACTTCCACGATCTGGCTGTTCTTGTCGAAGCCGAGCAGCTTGTTCAGCTCGCAGACGTCGAGCACGATGCCGCCGCGTACCGGCAGTGCGGCGCCGGTCACGTTGCTGCGACCGGCGGACACCGTGACCGGCACGGCGCTGGCGTGGGCGATGCGCATCACGGCCTGCACCTGCTCGACGGTGGACACGCGCACGATCACGCCGCGCGGCGTGGCGGGCTTGCCGCCGGTCTCGGTCATCATCGAGCCCGCCCACCAGTCGCGCGTCCACGTCACCACATCGCCGGTGCTGGTCAGGACGGCATCGGCCACCAGGCGCAGCGCCGCCAGCGTGGCGTCGCTGAGCGGCACGGCGTCGCGCTGCAGGCCGGAGGCGTCCGGGGTCTCGGTGATGGTGGCTGCGTAGCCCGGCGGCGTATGCGCGCCCACGACGTAGTTGCCACGGTTGTAACCGCGCTTGATGGCTTCCTTGCTGATCATGCTGCTTCTCCCATGAGGACGGATTTTTCGAGAGCCACGGCGGCCAGGTAGTCGCTGACCTGCCGGGCGACGGCCGACTCGGACAACCCGAGTTCGGCCTGGAGGATCTGGCCCACGCGCGGCGCGGCGTGGGCGGAGGCATCGCGCGCCATCAGGCGGGCACGCATGCGGCGCGACAGCACGTCATCCACGGTGCCGGCCAGCTCGTGGCGCACCGCGTAGACGACTTCCGCTTCGGTGTGGGGCAGGCCATCGACAATGGGCCGCGCGAGCGTGGCATCGGCCTGGAGGATGTCGCTGACGAAGCGCGCCTCCGTGCCGTACCGTTCGCCCAGGTGTGCCGACATCCCGCCCGACGCCACGATGGCCTGCGCGTCGTAGCCGGCGGCGCCGAGCAGGTAGGCGCTCTTGGTGCGGCACTTGCCGCGCTTGCCGATGACGCGCTGCGCGGCGTCGATGGTCTGCTCGGCCATATGGCGCGAGGTGGTCAGCTTGCCGCCGACGATGGTCACCAGCCCGTCATCGGCGATATGGATCTCGTGGTTGCGCTTGATTTCAAGCGTCTTGCCGCCCGGTGGCGCCACCAGCGGCCGGCATCCGGCGATGCTGCCCACCACGTCCTCGGGCTGAAGGTCTGTCTTCAGCGCCGAACGCGCCCCTTCGAGCAGGAAGTCGAGTTCCTGGCGGGTACACATCACGTTGTCGAGGTCGCCTTCGTAGTCCTCGTCGGTGGTCCCGAGGTAGGACACGTTGCCCCAGCGTGTGATGGTGGCGCGGCGGCTGCGCCCGGGCACGGGAATCGTCACCGTGCAGTCGTTGCGGATCTTGAGCCAGGGAACGGCCACGTGCACGCCCTTGGCGGGGCGGATGTGCAGCGTCTTCTGTTCGCCGCGCTTGCGGCCGGTCCAGTCGCGCAGCCAGACGCCGGTGGCCATGACGACCACGCCCGCACGCACGCGGATTTCCTGCTCGCCGGCGTGAACGATGGCGCCGTCGACCTTGCCGTGGCCGTCGCGCGTGATCTCCATGACCTGCGCGTGGTTGGCCACGGCGGCGCCATGGAAGGCGGCGGTGCGCGCGATGTTCAGCGTCAGTCGCGCATCATCGACGCGCGCATCGAAGTACAGGAAGCCGCCGGTCAGGTGCTCGGGGTTGAAGGTGGGGCAGTGCGACAGGACCTCGGCCTTGCTCAGCTTCTGGTGCAGGATGCCCTCGCGCCAGCCGCCGGCCAGGTCGTAGGTCCACAGCAGGCTTTCGAAGGCTTTGGCGAGCCGCTTGTCGAACACGCCGTCGCGCTCCATCACGGGGAACAGGAACGGCAGGCGCTGCACGAGGTGGCGCGCGTTGCGGCGCAGGCGCTGGCGCTCGAGCAGCGAATGGCGCACCAGGCTCAGGTTGCCCTGCTCGATGTAGCGCAGGCCGCCGTGCACCATCTTCGACGACTTGGACGAGGTGCCCGAGGCGAAGTCGTTCTTCTCGACCAGCGCCACGCGGTAGCCGCGCAGGCTGGCGTCCAGCGCCGCATAGGCGCCGGTGACCCCGCCGCCGACGATGAGGATGTCGAACGCCTCGCTGCCCAGACGGTCCAGTTGCGACCGGCGGTCGAGCCGCAGCGGCTCGGTGCTGGTCATGGCGGCGCGTTCGCGGCTCGCGCTTCGGGATGGCAGACCCATCATGTTGATCGCTTCTCCTGATTAATGCGACGCAAACGCGTCCACGTGATTGAGTTCGGACGCCACGCGGGCGTGCCAGAGCGCGCGCCGCGCGGCGCGCTCGTCATCGCCGATGGCCGGGGTGAACACGGCGTCCGGCGCGGTGGTGGTGCGGGCTTGCTGCAGGGAGTCCCACAGCAGGCCCGACGCGCCGGCCAGGAAGGCGATGCCGCGCAGGCTGGCGCGGTCCGTCTCCTGCATGCGATGGATCGGCAGGCCGGTGAGGTCGGCCTGCATCTGGAGCAGCGCGTCGCTGCCGGAGAGGCCGCCGCCCACCACGAGGCTGGAGACGGGCACGCCGGCGATGTCGCGGTTGGCCTCGATGCAGGACGCCACGGAATGGGCGATGCCGGCGAGGATGGCGTGGGCGATCTCGGCCTGCGTGGTGGCCATCGACACGCCGTTCAGTGCGGCGCGGGCCTCGGGCTGCATCTGCGGCACGCGCAGGCCGGTCAGGGCTGGGATGAACGTGACGCCGCCCGACGAGGGCACCGTGGCCGCCAGCGCGCTGATCTGCCGGGCGTCTTCGAACCAGTGCAGCTTGTTGCAGACCCAATTCAGCGCGGAGCCGGTGGTGGCCACGAAGGTCTCCACCGAGTAGTGGGAGACGCCCTGATGGCGGCGCGCGGTCATCGTCAGCGTGCTGTCCGATTCGCCGCTGCGCGCCGGCAGGGCGGGGCCGACCATCAGGTCCACGAAGCTGCCGGTGCCGTGCAGGCACATCGACTGCCCCGCATCGAGGCAGCCCAGCCCGATGGCGCCGGCAAGCTGGTCGCCGGCACAGGCGAGGATGGGCACGTCGATACCGATCAGGTCGGCGCGCGTGCGGCCGAAGTCATCGGCGTCCTGCCGCAGTTCGGGCAGCAGCTCGCGGGGGAAGCCGAGCGCATCGGTCCAGTCCGTGAGGTAGCGGTGCTCGCCGAGCATGTAGGCGCTGCACGAGGTGGCGTTCGTCGGCGTGGTCACGCAGGCGCGCTCGGTGGAGAGGTGCCAGAGCAGCCAGCTATCCACCGTGCCGAAGGCCAGCCGGCGCGCGGCCCATGCCTCGGCCACGGCAGGCGTCTCGCGCAGGTGCCGCGCCGCCCAGAGGTAGGGCGAACGCACGCCGGCAGGCCGGCCGACGACAGGACGCAGGCG
Source organism: Cupriavidus sp. 01L43 (assembly GCF_056399925.1). Lineage (NCBI taxonomy): Bacteria > Pseudomonadati > Pseudomonadota > Betaproteobacteria > Burkholderiales > Burkholderiaceae > Cupriavidus > Cupriavidus sp. 01L43. The sequence continues at coordinate 163,889 of NZ_JBFTSH010000011.1, read as the reverse complement.
CGGGTCCCACGTGGCCGCCAGTTCGTGCAGGTCCGGGGCGTAGCGCGTGTCCTGCCAGACCATGGCCGGCACCAGCGCGCGGCCGGTCTGCGTGTCCCACAGCACGGCCGTGGCGCGCTGCGTGGCGATGGCGAGCGCCACCACATTGAGGTGATCGCGCGCAGCCTGCGCCAGCGTGGCCCGGCACACCGCCAGCGTCTTCTCCAGCAGAACATTGGCGTCCTGCTCGACCACGCCGGGGCGCGGCGAATCCACTTGCAGCGTGGTGTATTCCAGGCATGAGACGTGGCCATCGGCGGCCACCACGGCGGCGCGGGTGCCGGACGTGCCCTCGTCGATGGCGAGGATGACGTTCCTGTTCTGGGTCATGACTGCGATTTCTCGATCACGGGTTGCAGGAAGCCGGCCCCCTCGCGCGCATCGCGTGCGAACTGCGGGGCATCGGCTTCGTTGTCAGGGTTGATGGTGGTACGCGTGGGGTCCCAGCGGATCGTGAAGCAGATGATGCTGGCGATGAGGGGCACCACGGAGAGGATCAGGAAGGTGGTTTCCAGCCCGTACTGGGCGCGGAACAGGGGGAACACCAGCAGGCCCAGCGCGGCGCCGATGGAGCCGAGCGCGCCGATGATGCCGTTGGCGCCCGCGCGCAGTTCGCTGCGGAAAGACAGCGAGGACAGGCTCTTGCCGTTCGCGCCGGGGCCGCCCGAGTGGAACAGGATGAACAGCGACGGCACGACCACGGCGACCCACATCGGCATCTTGCCGTTGAACAGGCCGAGCACCAGCAGCATCACGAAGACGGCGGCGAAGCCGAACGCCGAGGCACGGCGCAGGCCGAGCTTGCGGCCGATCAGCGGCGACAGGAAGCCGCCGAAGATGCCGCAGACATTGAACACGAGCGCGCCGATGGTGGCGTAGACGAAGTCCTTGCCGAACAGCGCGGCGCTGATCAGCGGCAGGTACCAGCCAATCGCAAAGTACTGGATCGACTGGCCGATCTGCACCGTGGAGGCGAGGATGGTGCGAGGCAGGTAGACGCCACGGAAGATCAGCAGCACGTTGGCCAGGCCGCGACGGGCCTGGTTGGTCACGGGAATGCGCTCGGACGGCGCGGCAGCCATGAAGGCGCGGCCATAGATGCGCGTCATGGCGCGCGCGGCGGCGTCCAGCCGTTCCTTGCGGGCCAGCCAGATCGGGCTTTCGACCAGGAACAGCAGTTGCAGCACCAGGATGAGGACGCCGAAGATGGCGGTGGCGGCCACCGAATAGCGCCAGATCGTATCGCCCACATTCCAGGAATGGAACAGCAGCGCCAGCAGCAGGTTGGAGCAGACCGCCGTGTACCACATGCCCTGCCAGGTATTGAGGCGGCTCTTGAGCTTGACCGGCGTGAATTCGGCCAGCACGGCCATGGCGATGGCGAAGTCGATGCCGTACGCCGCGCCGACGAAGAACCGGCCGACCAGGATTACATCGAAGCCGGGCGCGAACACCACCAGCAGCGCGCCCACCACGGCCAGCACCTTGGCCAGGATCAGCGGGCGCACGCGGCCCCAGCGGTCGGCCATCCAGCCGCCCAACGGGTTGAAGACGATGGCGACCCATGAGGCGAACGAGGTCAGCAGCGCCACCTGCGCCGGGGCGAGCTGCAAATTGCGCGTCATCGGCCCAAGGCCGGCGCTCAGTGCGGAATTGGAGAAAGCGTCAAGGAAGAGTCCGCCGAGGGCAAGCCACCACACCACGCCGGCGCGGCCACGTATGCCAGGACAGGAATCTATGAAGGCGATGACATCATCGATGCCACGAAGCTTGATGGCAGGGGTTTGCACGGCGGTCTCCTTTTTTTGGTTCTGTAAGAGGCCGCAGCAAACTGCACGCGCTAAGAGACCATCTTACAGATGGTCTCTTATCTAGATCTGCCCGGCCAATGTATGTCGCCGGGCAGGTCATGTCAACGGGGAAAACCCGATAGGGTGGAGCGGAGCCGGGCGCGACTAGCGCGCGTCGCGCGGCTTGAAGATCAGTCCCTGCTGCGCGACACCGATGACGCCGTGCTCGTCATGCAGCGTCGTGCGGGTCAGGCCGATGCCGCTCTCCTGCACCGTGGTCGTCGAGTCGGCCGCGACCCATTCCCCGCGTGGCAGCCGGTGCAGGTACATCGTCAGGTCGGCATTCGCGAACGCGAAGCGATCCAGCGGCACGGCCCAGCTGATGCCATTGCCGAAGTCCGCCGCAGCTACCGCGCGGGCTGCTGGCGTGACTGGCCAGTCGGCCACCAGCGGCACCGCCAGGCGGAACCATACGGCGGCAGGGCCGGGGGCCGTGACCGTGCCGGTCGCCACGCGGCTCTCCATGGCGGTGTAGTGGAACGAGGTCTGCGGCTGCATGCCCGGGATGAGGATGGGCGTGTGGCACGCATCGGGCGGGGGGAGGGACGGAGACTGGGGGGACGACTGGAGGTCGAGCGCACGTTCGCGGATATAGACCGCCGTGCCGTAGACGACCGGTACGCCCTCGTGCGACAGCGCCAGCCGCACGCGCCGCACCGACCCGCCCGGTTGCGGTTCGACCACCGCGCGCAACGGTGCCACGGGAACCGGCCGCACGAATTCGAGCGTGAGGCGAACCATCGACCAACCCGGCTCCTGCGCCATGGCGCGGTCCGCCATCGAGGCCAGCAACCCGCCCGGTGCGCCGCCGTGCTGGGCGCCGGGATGCCAGGGGCCGCGCGACAGTTCGGTAGGGACGACGGCATCGCCCGAGACTTCGAAAATGCTGTGGGGAATCGGCGCAGAAGCAGTAGCCAAGACGGTCTCCGTGATGCGGGCTGCGCTCCCGGACGCCGGGGCGCTATGGCCGCCAACGATACACCACGAGATGGCTTGTCTGCTGGCGCCACCGTTCTGTGCGGATACCGGCCATGAACCTTTCAGCCGTGAAAGACCATTGGTGCATTGCAATATGCGAAGCCCCTGCGCACAGGGCGCAACGACCTGTGAATTGGCGCGCGGATCTGCTGCGGTGCAATATCGAATTGTTGTGTTGGGGGCGGGTAATCGAGCAATTTATTGCGTTGACATTGCCAAAGACAAAGTCTTACCCTCCGATCCACGCTAACTAGACGTTCGCATATAGAACGCAAGTTCGATATGTGGTCATTTCGGATTTCAGGAGACTTGCCTTGAACAAGGTTGCCGGGTTCTTTACAGAACTGATGCGCCGGTATTTGCCGGACCCCTTCGTGTTTGCGATTGGCCTGACGCTGCTCTCCATGGTGATGGCGATGCTGGTCGAGGGACAGGCCGCCAACACGATCATCCTGAACTGGGGCAAGGGGTTCTGGAACCTGCTCTCGTTCACCACGCAGATGGCCGTGATCCTGGCCATGGGCTATGTGCTGGCCACCGCGCCGCTGGTCGATCGTTTCCTGAACAGCATCGTCGCGCGCGTGCATACGCCGCGCGGGGCCATCATCGTGGCGACGCTGGTCGGCGGTATCGGTAGCTACCTGAACTGGGGCTTTGGCCTCGTGATCGGTGGCATCATCGCCCGCAAGCTGGCGCTCAAGGTGAAGGGGGTGCACTACCCGCTGATCATCGCGTCGGCCTATAGCGGCTTCACGATGTACGGCCTGGGCTTGTCCGCCAGTATTCCCGTGCTGATCTCCACGCCGGGCCATCCCATGGAAAAGCTCATGGGCGTGGTGGCGCTCAAGGACACGATCTTCTCCCTGCCGATGCTGCTCACCAGCCTGGCCGTGATCATCACGCTGCCGCTGCTCAACGCGATGCTGCATCCGCGCGATGCCAAGGATGTGGTCGAGATCAAGGACGATGCGGAGGAGGGCCGCGCCGGCGCCGCCGGTGGCCACAGCATGGGCATCGAGAACACGCTGGCCGCGCGCATGAACAACAGCCGCCTGCTGAGCCTGGTCATCGGCCTGTGCGGCATGGCCTACGCGGTGCTGTACTTCACGCAGGGCGGCACGCTGGACCTGAACCTGATCAACTTCCTGATCCTGTTCATCGGGGTGCTGCTGCTGGGCACGCCGGCCAACTACGTCGCCAAGCTGAACGAGGGCATCAAGACGATTTCAGGCATCATCCTGCAATATCCGTTCTATGCCGGCATCATGGCGATCATGGCGGGCTCGGGGCTGGTGGATACCATTTCGCGCGTGTTCGTGGATATCGCCACGCCGCAGACGCTGCCGTTCTGGGGCCTGGTGAGTTCGTTCGTGATCAACTTCTTCGCGCCATCGGGTGGTGGCCACTGGGTGATTCAGGGGCCATTCATGATCGACGCGGCGAAGGCCATCGGCAGCTCGGTGGCGCAGACTTCGATGTCGGTGATGCTGGGCAACGCCTGGAACGACCTCGTGCAGCCGTTCTGGATCCTGCCGGCGCTGGCGCTGTCGAAGCTCAAGCTCAAGGACGTGATGGGCTATACCGTGATCATGATGTTCTGGGTCGGTGCCATCTACATCGTGGCGCTGCTGGCCTGGGGCATGCTGACGCACTGACCGATGTACTGACAACCAACGCGGAGAGAATCGCATGCCGTTCCTGATCGAGACGTTCGACAAGCCGAATCACCAGCATGTGCGGCAGGCCAACCGGCCCGTGCACCTGGAGTATCTGGAAGCCAACAAGGCGCTGCTGCTGGCCTGCGGCGCCAAGCTCAACGATGACGGCAGCGATGGCGGTGGCGGCCTGTATATCGTCGACGTGGAGACGCGCGAGGCTGCGCAGGCCTTTGTCGAAGCCGATCCGTTCCACAAGGCCGCGCTGTTCGCCGAGGTAAAGATCGTGCGGTGGCGCAAGGCCTATCTGGACGGCGTCCGTCATATCTGAACGAAGGCGTAGGTATGAAGCGATGGAAGCAACGGCCCGATGGCGCCAACTGGGGCGACTTCGGTGAGGACGACCAGCTCGGCCGCCTGAACCTGATCACGGCGGCGCGCGTGCGTGCCGCCGCGCAGGAGATTCAAAGCGGCCGGACGTTCTGCCTGTCCCTGCCGCTGGACCTCCCCGGCGGGAATGTGCTGAACCCGCGCCGGCATCCGCCCGTGCTGCGTCCCACTTTCCGTGACGACGTGGCCTACGTGAACTTCCCGCTGGCCAAGGTCGATCCGCGCGCGCTGGACGTGCTCAGCGACGACCAGGTGCTGCTATCCATGCAGTACTCCACGCAGTGGGATTCACTGGCCCACGTGGGCGCGCTGTTCGATGCCGATGGCGATGGGGTGGCCGAACGCGTCTACTACAACGGTTTCCGGCCGAATGCCGATATCGTCGGTCCGGTTGACTATGCTGAAGCCGACCACTTCGCGGCCCATCCCTGCGGGCACGACCACAGCCATGCCGACGCGCTCGGCATCGAGACCCTCGCGGCGCACGGCATTCAGGCGCGCGGCGTGCTGGTCGATCTGGCCGAACACTACGGCCGCGAATGCCGGACGGTCGGCTACGACGACCTGATGCGCGTGATCGACGCCGATGGCATCGAGGTTGGCAGTGGCGACATCCTCGTGCTTCGCACCGGATTCGCCGAGATGCTGGTCGAGATGGCTGGCGAGCCCGATGCCGAACTGTTGCATCAGAGCTGCTGCGCGCTGGACGGGCGCGACGACAAGCTGCTGCAGTGGATCACCGATTCCGGCATTGCCGCGATCGCGGCCGACAATTACGCCGTCGAGCGCTATCCGGCCCGGCCCGTGCCGGCGGAGCAGGGCCCCGTGCCGATGCTGCCGCTGCATCATCACTGCCTGTTCAAGCTCGGCCTGCCGCTCGGCGAACTCTGGTACCTGCGCGACCTGGCCGCCTGGCTGCGCGCCGAGGGTCGCCACCGGTTCTTCCTGTCGGCGCCGCCGCTGCGGCTGCCCGGCGCGATGGGGTCGCCCGTGACGCCCGTTGCCACTACCTGATTCCTCTCTCTTCACTAGGAGCCCACCATGCTGTTCATGGTCGAAATGACTGTTCGTATTCCCCAAACGCTCGACCCGGTTGTCGCCGACAAGATCAAGGCGGAAGAGAAGGCGTACTCCCAGCAACTGCAACGCGACGGCAAGTGGCGCCACCTGTGGCGCGTGGCTGGCCTCTACGCGAACGTGAGCATCTTTGACGTCAAGGATGCCGACGAACTGCACACGCTGCTGACTGGCCTGCCGCTGTATCCGTACATGGAAATGAAGGTGACCGCGCTGGCGCAGCACGCCTCTGCCATCGCCCAGAACTGAGCCCCGGAGACCGCCATGCCTTTTGCTGACCTTGCGGGCGTCAAGCTCCATTACCGGTTCGATGGCGATGAGAGCCTGCCCGTGCTGGTGCTGTCGAACTCCCTGGGTACCAGCCTCGATATGTGGCAGCCGCAGATCGCCGCGCTGACGCAGCGTTTCCGGGTGCTGCGCTACGACACGCGCGGCCACGGGCAGTCGTCCGTTACCGAGGGACCGTACAGCATCGCGCAACTGGGCGGCGACGTCATCGCGCTGCTCGACCATCTGGGCCTGCAACGCGTGCATTTCTGCGGGCTGTCGATGGGCGGCATCACGGGCATGTGGCTGGGCGTCCACCACGCTGACCGCCTTGACAAGCTGATCCTGTGCAATACGGCGGCCTATATCGGGCCGCCCGAGAACTGGACCAACCGTGCCGCCGCCGTGGAGCGTGACGGTGTGGCGTCGATTGCCGCCGCCGTAGTCGACAAATGGCTCACGCCGGACTTCGCGGCGCAGCAGGCGGATCTGGTGCAGACGTTGCGGACGATGTTGGGTGCCACCGACGCCCGCGGCTACGCGGCGAACTGCCTGGCCGTGCGCGATTCGGATCTGCGCAACGACGCGCAGCGCATCACCACGCCCACGCTGGTCATTGCCGGCACCGGCGATATCCCGACCCCGCCCGCCGATGGTCGGTATCTGGCGGAGAACATTCCGGGCGCCAGGTACGTGGAACTGTACGCCGCGCATCTCTCGAACCTGCAACAGGTGGAGGGGTTCAATCAGGCTGTGCTGGCGTTCCTGGATCGCTGACGCCTGAGGTGGGCTGCTACCCCCGCCGGACGCCCGGCGGGTAACCCGGCAGGGTTTCACCGGATCTTGCCGAATCCCCCGGCGGCCCACTGCGCGCCGCTTTCCCGCGTCAAGCGGAAATCTGGTCGCACTTTGACGGTAGCGAGCACGTCCCCGAACTGCCCGACTGCCGTGAGGGTGCCGAATGGCTCGTACTCGTCCGGCGTGATGACTAGCTGGATCGTTACCGCGTCCGAGCCGACTTCCACGGTCACCTGCTTGTTCAGTTGCGCGTGCAACTGCTGTTCGTGTCGACGGATGACTTCCGAAGCGGTCTTCACCAGGGTCTGATGCGCTGTCGCATCGAGCGGCTTCGGATCGACCTTGTTTCGGCCCATGGTCCAGGGGCCGACCAGCGCGGGCTCGGAACTGCCATCCCGGATCATCTCGACGGCCCAGCCGTCACCATCCTCGTTCTTGATGACCCGCGCGGTCCAGCCCTTGTCTCGCCAAAGCCTGGGTTCATGGATGGGGGAGGACTCGGCCTCCGAAGGGACGGTGTCGCTGTGATTCATGGATCTCGTATTCAATGCATGCGGCCTTCGCCGCTGGCGCGCGGCAGCCGCTGCCATGGTGGCGGCTAAACGCCGCATTGTAATGGGATCAGTGTCTCGACGAAATGGCGCCCGCTGCCTTTGCGGGCGGCAGGGTGGCCCATGGTCCAATACCGGCGTTTTCCACGGTTGAATATCTTGGTGGAGTAAGCGAACGTCCTATGGAGCCAACAACATGAAATACTCCCTGCTCGTTGTGTTGCTCGCAGCCGCCGGATGCGCCAGCCCACCGCCGCCCGCGCCCCTTCCCCCGCCGCCGCCGGCCAATGCCAGCAAGGTAGGCCAGAGCCAGATGGCGCCCAAGGCGGCCGCGCAGTGCATCGGATCGAAATGGACGCAACCGGGCGGACAGCCGGCCATGATCCAGTACGTGTACGCCAACGATACGGCATTCGATGTCTTTGTCCCCGGCCAGACCCCGCCCGCCGGAACGGCCGCTATGGTCAGGCCCGCTCCGACCGGCACAGGCTCAACGCTGTATTTCCGCGGCAACGACGCCGCGGCGTCCAGCGTCTTGAGCCAGTGTTCCTAGGCCTGCCGGGATAGCGAAGCGCGCGTCAGGGGTGGCCGATGGCTGGCTTTTCCCCTGGCACGCCTCGGAATGGACGTCATCGGTCTCCGGCCATCGATTCATTCGTAAGTTAGGTTGACCTGCCCGGGCATGACCTGTATAAGAGTCCTTGCAGGATCATCAAGCAGACCTCAGAGTTCATTGGCGAATCGCCACCTTCCTTGTTTCTTCCTTGAGTATCGTGCCTCGCCGGTATTTTCGTCGTGCGAGAATTTTTTAGGAATTGACATGGCAACAGGTACGGTAAAGTGGTTTAACGACGCCAAGGGCTTTGGTTTCATCACGCCGGAAGCAGGTGGAAATGATCTTTTCGCGCATTTCTCCGAGATCCAGGGCGATGGCTTCAAGTCGCTGCAAGAAGGACAGAAGGTGAATTACGTCGAAGGCAATGGCCCCAAGGGTCCGACCGCGACGAAGATTCAGCCCTCCTGAACTGACTCGACTGGCAACAGTCGTAGAAAAGCTCCGCAGATGCGGAGCTTTTTTTATTTGTGGCGGGTTTTTCCCTACGGAGAAATACACCCGCCGCGAGTGGGAGGGAAGGAGTAGAGTCGATAGGTAGTCGCAAATTCCGATACCTTCTCAATCAAGGGGGCGATTCCAGTATGCAAGGTGCCACTCTGCCATTCAGCTTCCTCTGCACATTAAACGCCGATGTCGAGCGCCTGGCCTACCATGTGGCGGTCAGTTTCCGGGATGGCAACCACCCGGCGGGCGTGCAATTTACAAGCTTCGTTGGCACCGGAAGGCGCTCCTTTTCGGTGCGCAGCCCAGACAGCGACCTCCAGCCCGCGACGGGTGAGACCTGCGAACAGCTATGCCGCATCGCCATTGGCCAGGTCCTGCGCGACCAGCTCTACAACAAGGCGGCCGACGGCGACCATGTGCTCGATCTCGACGTGTTGCCATGGGAGGGCGAACTGAAGCCCGTCGGCGCCGGCAATATCGCAAGGCGTCCTGCACGGCGATATTCGCCGGTTTAAGTCCGTCGGGCGGCTTTCCCCGATATATCCCTGAAGCGCACAGTAAGAGCGTATGCTGGTACTGCCAATCGGCAATCAATGCACCGGGAGCATCTCATGGCCAAGAGCCAACTACGCGGCAATCGCGAAGCAAAAAAACCCAAACAGCCCAAGAAGCCGGCCGTGCCGGCAAGCCCGATCGGAACGGTGCATTCTCGGATCGGCAACGACGGCGTCGGCAAGCGGAAGTAAATCGGCGGAAGCCGACCGATGAGGGAGGCGCATCATGATCCATCAGGACTTTAGCTCGACATTCCAGGGGCTGCCACTGACCGCCGAGCAGGAATCGGAAGTTCGTCACTACCTGAACAGGAAGGCCCGGCTCGGCCGGCCATGGGACACCGTGGAGTTGCGGGGAATGCTGGAAGACATGCTGCTGCCGCCCACGGCGGAAGATAGCGACGCCGGCGATACGCAACTGGAGCGTGTCGCCGCGGCGGAACGCGCGGCAGCGTTCGTCGACGACGCCATGGAACCGATCGAGGCGTACGAGGAATGGAACGCCGCCATGGAAACCGAGGGCATGAAAGGCGGCCAGCGCTGAAGGCTGGTTACCAGGTCGAGATGGCGCGGGGCGTGGCGAGCGGCATGCCAATGCCGGCAGCCGGATCGGTCAGTGCCTCGATTTCGATATAGGGCCGCTCCGACTGCACCTTCCCGAATATCGCCGCAAAAGGAACATCGGCGGCATCCCGGCCGGTGCCAATACGCAGCAGGCCGGTCGGAATCGATACCCCTGAGGGATCGAGCAGATACCAGCCGCCTGACAGGTACACCTCAACCACCGCGTGGAAATCCGGCGGTCCCATTGCCGGGTCCGCGCCATAGTCCAGGCTGCTGGAAATGCGGGCCGGCATACTCAGCGCGCGGCAAATGGCGATCATCAGGTGGGCGAAATCCCGACACACGCCGGTTCGCTCCACGATCGTATCGGTCGCCGACGTCCGTTCATTGGTGGAGTGCGAGAGAAAACGGATATGGTTGCGCGCCCATTCCCGGATCGCGTACACGCGCGGGTAGCCGGGGCGCATGCCGCCAAACTCACGCATCGCGAACTCCATCAGGCGGTCTGATTCGCAATAGCGGCTCGGCGTCAGGAAGGGCAGCACCTCAAAGGGCAGTTCGGCGACCGGGACCTGCCCTATCGATTCGCCATCGTCGAGTCGATGATCGATGTCCACCACACACTCATAGCGGATGGCCAGATGGCCCTTGTTCGCACGAATCCGCAGCATGCGGTTGCACAGGACCGGATCTGTGTAGCGCGTGGCGGGCACCTCCGGCGTGATGGCGAGGTGCTCGGAAACGATGGACTGGCGTCCCGTCCTTGCGGCTTCGATACGCAACAGAAAGTCCGCTGTGGGATCCAGGATCTCATAGGACAGGTTCACCAGGTACCGGATGCGATTCATCGTTGACCTTGCGCCGATGTGGGGGAGGGAGACGGCATTCAGAGTGTACTGCTACGACGCTGCGCCTGTATTGTAAGGACGCTCGCATTTGTCGTGCCTGGACCTCTAAACTAGAGCCATGACGCGCCTTAGCAGGGTTCCGCTCTCCGGCCGCCGATGGCCCAACAGATATGCGGAACAACAGTCGGAGGCGAGTCATGCGCACGCTCCTATATTTCATCCTCAATGATGTGGCCACCGCCAAGCTGGCACAGACCCGGCTGCACGCGCTCGTGGCTGGCCCTCAGGCGCCGGATGGTCCGTGGTTTGTACGTCGAGACCGGCAGCCCGTCGAGAGCCTGCCCGGCACCGACACGGGCCAGATTACCTACCGCGATGAAACCGCAATGGGCGGATTTGTCGCCGGCGCCATTGCCGGCGTCGCCATCACCGTTGCGTACGGCACATCGTTTGGTCCGGCCGAAAGCACGATCGCCGCACTGGGGGTTGCCATGCTCGGCGGCATGCTGGGCTGGCTGCTCGGGGCAAGACTCGGTGGCAAGTTCCTGCGCGTCGGCTTGACGGAACGCCGACTCCCCATGGCGCCGGGGCAGCTCGTGATGGTGGCAAGTTGCCACGGCGGTTCCTGCGCGCCGATGCGCAGCATCGTCAAGGAGTTGGGCGGCGTTTGCCTCGCCGGGACAGCGTACCGCGGCTGGCCCCGTTGACCATGCGATAACGACGGCCCCCGTCGACCATTCAGATCTGGGATTGCCTTTCCGTGGCCTGACAGTCCTTCTCCAGCATGGTGAGTACGTCGTAGAACACTTCATGCCAATCGGGGTGCGCGGGGTCGCCCACGTGTTGGTCATGGCCATCGGCAACCTTCGCGTGCAAGCCGTGACGCGTGAGTGTCATCACGACGGGCACCTCGGCGCTGTGCACCACGGCATCCCCTGCATCGAACGTGACGACGTAACGGAAGCCGTAGCTTTTCGGACCGGGCTCTCCGGTCGGCTTGACCGATATCAGCGCGGGCGGCGCCTGCAAATATGCAGCCAGCTTCTCACTCGTGGATCTGGCGACCGATTCCAGCAAGGCCCTGTGATCCTTTTCGCGCGTCGATGCCTCGAAGAATCGATCGCGTAACGCTTCATACGGGGACATCGCGCCTCCTCGCCCTGCTGTGGGACAAAAGACCATGCCTCTACTGTAGAACGCGCGCGCAACGTCCGTACGTATCGGTGATCCAGGTCGCAGGTTCGTGGGGTGCCATCCTCAACGAAGGAAATAGATGCTAGAGGCCATTCGCCACGCTTTTTCGTTTCTGCCCACGCCGTCGCCATGGCATGACAAGGCGCCGGTCCGGGGAGAACTGTTTGGCATCGAACGGCTGGAGCAGCATGCGCAGAGCCTGGCGGCCGCGCAGACCGTGACCGCCAGCCCGCCCAGGGTCCCCACGCTGCAGAGCCGCCTCAAGGACAATGCGGCGGTCTTGCTGCGCGCCTACCGGGCCGGTGCGTCCGAATTGGAGAAGGGGCGCAGCGTGGTGCCCGCCGCAGAGTGGTTGCTCGACAACTACCACCTCGTCGAAGCGCAGGTCCGGGAGATTCGCGACGCCTTGCCGCCCGGCTACTATCGCCAGCTGCCCAAGCTGAGCAACGGACCGTTCGCCGGCTACCCGCGCGTCTTTGGCATTGCCTGGGCGTTTGTCGCGCACACCGACAGCCATATCGATGCCATCGCGCTGCGGCGCTTTATCGCCGCCTATCAGCGCGTGACACCGCTGACCATCGGGGAACTGTGGGCCGTCGCCATTACGCTGCGCATTGTCCTGATCGAGAACCTGCGCCGGCTCGCTGACCAGATGACGGCGGGGCGCGCCGCCCGCGCCGACGCCGATGGCCTGGCGCGCCGTGTACTGGTCGAGGGATGCGGCCGATCGGCGCTGGAAGCCGATATTGCGGCGCGTTCCGTCCTGCCCTTGTCGGAGCTGTTTGCCGCGCAGCTGGCCAAGCGGCTGCGTGACCAGGACCCCGTGACCACGCCGATCCTTGGCTGGCTGGAGGCGCGGCTCGGGCGGCAGGGCGTTTCCGTCGATGACGTGGTACTGCATGCCCAACAGCGGCAAGGGGCATCCAATGTCACGGTCCGCAACGTCATTACCAGCTTGCGGTTGATCTCGGACCTCGACTGGACCGAGCTGTTCGAGGACGTCAGCCTCGTCAACCGGGTGTTGTGCGCGAACAGCACGTTCGCGCTCATGGACTTCCCGACGCGCAACCTTTACCGCAGCGCCATCGAGCGCCTGGCGCGGGGCGCGACGCTATCCGAGCTGGAGATCGCCGACCGCGCGGTAGGGGCCGCCCGTGCCGCGACTGGAATCGGGCACGATGCCGGCCGCGTCGAATGCGCGACGGACGCCGGCTACCACCTGATCGGTGACGGACTCGCTACCTTCGAGGCGTCGATCGGATACCGACCCACCGTCGCGCAGCAGCTCAGCCGCTTTCATCTCCGGCTCGGCATCGGCGGCTACCTCGGGGCGACGTTGCTGGTCACCGTCCTGCTGCTCGCTATCTCGTTGTGGCTTCCGGGAGTTCCGGCGCTGGCCGCAACGGGCGGATGGCCCATGCTGCTCGCGCTCGTTGTGCTGATCTGGCTGATCCCCGCCAGCGAAGTCGCCTTCGCGCTGATTAACCGGGCGATTGCGTGGCACTTCGGGGCCGTCATCCTGCCCGGTCTGGCGCTTTCTGCCGGCGTGCCGCGCTCCCTGCGGACCCTGATCGCCGTGCCGACGCTGTTGTCCGGCGAGCCCGAGCTGCGCGCCCAGATCGAGGGGCTGGAGGTGCACCATCTTTCCGGGGCCGGCGGCGACTTGAGTTTCGCCTTGCTGACCGATGGCGTAGACGCCGATCAGGAGGTCATGCCCGGCGACGCGCATCTGCTCGCAGTCGCCGCCGACGCCATCGCGCTACTCAACGAGCGCCATGGCCCAGGGCCAGCGGGAGACCGCTTTCTCCTGCTCCATCGGCGCCGCATCTTCAATGCGGGCGAGGGCGTCTGGATGGGGTGGGAGCGCAAGCGCGGCAAGCTGCACGAGCTGAACCGCCTGTTGCGGGGCGCCACCGACACCAGCTATGTGCCGGTGGACGGCGCGCCGCCGCGCGTACCGGCTGACGTCCGCTATGTCATTACGCTGGATGCGGACACGCGCCTGCCGCGAGACGCCGCGTTGCGGCTGATCGGCAAGATCGCGCATCCGTTGAACCGGCCCCGCTTCGACCCTGCGCTGCAGCGGGTCATCGGCGGCTATGYGGTCCTCCAGCCTCGGGTGACCCCGTCGCTGCCGGTTGGGCGGGAGGGATCGTTGTTCCAGCGCATCTTCTCCGCGCCGGGCGGCATCGATTCCTATGCCACCGCAGCATCCGATGTCTATCAGGACTTGTTCAACGAAGGGTCGTACGTCGGCAAGGGCATCTACGACGTCGACGCCTTCGAGGCGGCACTGTCCGGCCGGATCGCCGATAACACCGTGCTCAGCCACGACCTGCTCGAAGGCATGTTCGCGCGTACGGGCCTGGCGTCGGATATCGAGGTGGTCGAGGAATTTCCCGCGCGCCATGACGTGGCCGCCAAGCGGCAGCACCGCTGGACGCGCGGCGACTGGCAGCTCCTCGGCTGGATCTTCGGACACCATGCCGGGCGCGATGCGGTGCCCGCCGTAGGCCGCATGAAGATGTTCGACAACCTGCGCCGCTCGGTCCTGCCGCTCTGCCAGCTGGCGGCGCTCGCGACGAGCTGGCTCGCGCCCGCGCCGCTCAACCTGCATGCCACGCTGCTGGTGCTGGCCGCCATCAGCATCCCGATCCTGCTGCCGGGCCTGCTTTCGCTGCGCCCCCATCACACGGCGGTGCGATGGCGCAGCCACGCGGCGATGCGGCTGGCCGATCTGCGCACCGCCGCCATGCAGATCCTGTTCACCGTGGCGTTCCTGCCGGACCAGGCTTGGAGCACCGGCGACGCCATCGTCCGGACGCTGACGCGGTTGCTCCGCACGCGGCGCCACTTGCTCGAATGGACGACTGCCGCGCAGTCGAAGCGCAATCCCCGGCTCGATCTCGCGGGGTTCTACCGTCGCATGCTGGGCGGGGTCCTGCTGACCGCGGTGGTGGCTGCCATCACGATCGGTGTCGCGCCATCCGGCTGGCCGCTGGTGGCGCCGTTTGTCTTGCTGTGGCTCGCCGCGCCGGCCCTCGCGCTGTGGGCCAGCCGTGCGACGCGCGCTGCGCCCCGGCTTACGCTGTCCGAGGAGGAAGCGGGAGAACTGCGCCGGATCGCGCGTCGCACGTGGCGCTACTTCGAGGTCTTCGTCACGCCGGCGGACAACATGCTGCCCCCGGACAACGTGCAGGAGAGCCCCCGGCAGGTCGTGGCGAACCGGACTTCCCCGACCAATATCGGCCTGTACCTGCTGTCCGCCGTGGCCGCGCACGACTTTGGCTGGGCGGGGACGACCGAAACGGTGGCGCGGCTCGAGGCCACGTTTGACGCGCTGCGACGGCTGTCGCGCTATCGCGGACACTTCTTCAACTGGTATGGCACCCAGGACCTCCGTGCGCTCACGCCCGCCTATGTGTCGTCCGTCGACAGCGGCAATCTGGCCGGCCATCTCATCGTGCTGGCCAACGCCTGCGAAGGCTGGGCGCGCACGCCCGCCGCTGCGACGGAGGCGCCGGAGACACGCAAGGGCATGCAGGACAGCGTCACGCTGGCCCATGAGGCACTGGGGAGTTTGCTGCAGGCAGGCAGCGAGCAGGGCCGCGAGGTCGAGGCGTTGCTGAACGAGATCGACGATCATCTGCACGGCGCGCAGCGGATGGCCACGTTGATGCCCACGCTGCGCCGGCTGGCCGACCACGCCACGCGGCTCTGCGCGGACATGCGCCCGGCCGCCGGCAATGACGCGCTGGGTGACCTCTCTTTCTGGCTTGGCGCCCTGTCCAGGCGGGCCGTAGAACATGAGCGCGATGGCGCGGCGCTTGCGGCCGCATCGCCAGACGTGGCTGTCCGGCTTCTCGCGCTCGCCAGCGAGGCGCGCGAGATGGCGATGTCCATGGACTTCTCCTTCCTGTTCAACGGGGAACGCAAGCTGTTGTCGATCGGCTTTGCGATGGACGATAACCGGCTCGACACCAGCTGCTACGACCTGCTCGCCTCGGAGGCGCGACTGGCCAGCCTGTTCGCCATCGCAAAAGGGGATGTGCCCACGCGGCACTGGTTCCGCCTGGGCCGTGCCGCCACACCGCTCGGCAACGGTTCGGCGCTGATCTCGTGGTCCGGCTCCATGTTCGAATACCTGATGCCGTCACTGGTGATGCGTGCGCCGAAGGGCAGCCTGCTCGAACAGACCAGCTGGCTGGTGGTCGAGCGCCAGCGCACCTACGGTCGCTCGCTGAGCATTCCCTGGGGCATCTCGGAGTCCGCGTACAACGCGCGCGATCTCGAGTTCACGTACCAGTATTCGAACTTCGGCGTGCCAGGCCTCGGCCTGAAGCGGGGTCTTGCCGAGAACGTGGTGATTGCGCCGTACGCCGCCGCGCTCGCCGCCATGGTTGACCCGCCCGAAGCGCTGCGCAACTTCAGGGATCTCATGCGCATCGGCGCGCTGGCTCGGTACGGCTTCTACGAAGCCATCGACTTCACGCGTTCGCGCTTGCCGGAGAACCAGGATCACGCCATCGTGCGGGCCTTCATGGCCCACCACCAGGGCATGAGCATTGTCGCGCTCGCCAACACGCTGCTGCACGGCGTCATGCGCGAGCGCTTCCATCAGGAGCCGATGGTCCAGGCGACCGAACTGTTGCTGCAGGAGCGCATTCCGCGCAATGTGGCGATCGCGCCGCCGCGTGCCGAGGACGTCAAGGCTTCGGCGATTGCCCCCACGGTCCAGGATTCGACGGCCAGGCGGATGCCTGGTGCGGTCGTCGGGCCACCTGTCACCCATCTGCTCTCGAACGGGCGCTACACCGTCATGCTGACGGCAGCGGGGGCCGGCTACAGCCATTGGCGCGACCTGTCGGTCACCCGGTGGCGGGAGGACGCCACCTGCGATGAAGATGGGTCGTTTATCTTCCTGCGCGACAACGAGGACGGACGGGTCTGGTGCGCCGGCGCGTGGATCCCCGGCAGCGATGATGTTGGCGAGGACAACGAGGTGCTGTTCGTCGAGGACCGCGCGGCGTTCCATCGGCGCGATGGCGCGCTGACCACCACGCTCGACGTGCTGGTATCGGGCGAGGACGACGGCGAGGTGCGGCGTGCGTCGCTGTCCAACAGTGGTCGCCGAACCCGCGAGATCACGTTGACCTCCTACGCCGGGCTGGCGCTCTCGGCGCAGGCGGCGGACGTCGCGCATCCGGCGTTCTCCCGGCTGTTCATCCAGACCGAGTATCTGGCCGAGTTCGGCGCACTGATCGCGACCCGCCGGCCCCGCTCGCAAACCGATCCGCAGATCTGGGCCGCGCATTTCGCGGTGGTGGAGGGGGACGTCTGTGCCGACCCGGAGTATGAGTCCGACCGGGCGCGCTTCCTGGGGCGGGGTCGGACCATCATGACGGCGCGCGCAGTGCAGGACGGCGGGCCGCTCTCGAATACGACAGGCACGGTGCTGGATCCCATCTTTTCGCTGCGGCAGCAGGTGCGCATCGCCCCCGGTGGGGTGGCGCGCGTGGCGTTCTGGACCGTCGTGGCGGCGTCGCGCGCCGAGCTGCTCGATCTGATCGACAAGCACCACGATCGCAGCGCCTTCGACCGCGCCCGGACCCTCGCATGGACGCAGGCGCAGGTCCAGCTGCGTCATCTGGATATCAAGTCGAACGAGGCTGCGGACTTCCAGCGGCTGGCGGCAGCCATCCTGTACGCGGACCGCCGCCTCAGGGCGCCATCCGGGGCGATCGCGCGCGGCGCTGGCCTCCAGTCCGGGCTGTGGCCGCACGCCATCTCTGGCGACCTGCCGATCGTTCTGTTGCGTATCGACGAGATCGACGATATCGCGCAGGTTCGCCAGTTGCTGCGTGCGCATGAGTACTGGCGCATGAAGCGGCTCGGCGTCGATCTCGTTATCGTGAACGAGCATGCCTCGTCGTATGTGCAGGACCTGCAGGTCGCCATCGACACAGCGGTACGCAGCAGCCAGTCGCGGCCGCGTCTGGGCGAGGAGTTCGCCCAGGGGGCGGTCTACGCGCTGCGCGCCGACCTGATGACCGGCGAGGCGCGTGCGTTGCTGCAGTCCGTCGCACGCGTGGCGCTGATTGCACGCCGGGGCGCGATTGCCGACCAGCTTGCACGGGTTCCCGATCCGGCGTGGGCACCGCCGCCAACGTTGCCGCTTACGCCGCCGCCGTCCCGGTGGCCGCCTGCGGTTGCAAGTACCTCGTACGATCAGGCCTCGCTCGAGTTCTTCAACGGTTTGGGTGGCTTCGCCCGGGATGGCCGGGAGTACGTCGTGATCCTGGAGGACGGCTCCACCACGCCGGCGCCATGGATCAATGTCATTGCCAATGACGGCTTTGGCTTCCAGGTGTCGACCGAGGGCAGCGGCTATACGTGGTCCGTCAACAGCCGGGAGAACCAGTTGACGCCATGGTCCAACGACGCCGTCTCGGACCCGGCAGGGGAGGCCATCTACGTGCGCGACCTGGCGTCGGGCGAGGTCTGGACAGCCACCGCGCAGCCGGTGCGTGATGGCGGCAAGTACATCGCCTGTCATGGCTTTGGATACAGTCGATTTTCACACGTGGCGCACGGCATCGGGCTGGAGCTGCTGCAGTATGTGCCGGTCGATGACCCGGTGAAGATCTCGCGGATGACGCTGCGCAATCTCTCCGGGGAGCATCGGCAGCTGTCCGTGACGGCCTATGTCGATTGGGTCCTCGGCCTGTCGCGCGGCGCCTCGGGCCCTTACATCGTGACCGAGTTCGATGCGGAAAGCGGCGCGATGCTGGCACGGAACCCCTGGAATCTCGCGTTTCCCGGCCGGGTCGCGTTCGCCTGTCTGGTCGGGACCACGACGAGCTGGACAGCCGACCGAAGCGAGTTTATTGGCTATCGCGGCACGCTCGGCCGCCCGGCGGCGCTGGTCGCCCCCGCCGGCTCGGCATCGCTTTCCGGCGCGGCCGGCGCGGGGATGGATCCTTGTGCGGCCCTCCAGTGTCATGTCTCGCTCGCGCCGGGCGAATCCACCGAGGTGGTCGTGCTGCTCGGGCAATGCGCCGGCGCCGATGAGGCCCGCGACTTGATCGCCCGCTATCGCGCCGGGAATCTCGACAGCACGCTCGCGGCCGTGACGGCGCAGTGGACGGATCTGCTCGGCGCGCTGCAGGTCAAGACGCCGGATCGCGCGATGGACATCATGCTCAATGGATGGCTGCTCTACCAGACGCTCGCCTGTCGCGTCCGGGCCCGTTCGGCGTTTTATCAGGCCAGCGGCGCCTACGGGTTTCGCGACCAGTTGCAGGACACCATGGCGCTCACCTTCGCCCGCCCCGCCGAGACGCGGCGCCATCTGCTGCGCGCCGCCGCGCGGCAGTTCGAGCCAGGCGACGTCCAGCACTGGTGGCTACCGCATTCCGGGCAGGGCGTGCGCACGCGGATTTCGGACGACTGCGTCTGGCTGGCCTTCGCCACGGCGACCTATGTGATGGGGGCGGATGATGCCGCGGTGCTGGACGAGCACATCCCCTTCCTTGACGGGCCGGCACTGGCTGCCGGCGACCACGACCTGTTCTTCCAGCCCATGGTGGCTGAGGCCAGCGCGTCGCTGTTCGAGCACTGTGCGCGCGGCATTGACCGCTGCATCGGCCTGACAGGCGAGCACGGCCTGCCGCTGATCGGTGGAGGTGACTGGAACGACGGGATGAATCTGGTAGGCGCTGGCGGCAAGGGCGAGAGCGTCTGGCTGGGATGGTTGCTCGCCCGCACTATCGCGCTGTTCGCCCCGCTGGCTGACGCGCGCGATGCCGACCGTGCCGCCAGATGGCGGGCCCATGGGCTGGCACTGCGCGAGGCGCTGGAACAGCATGGCTGGGATGGCGCGTGGTACCGCCGGGCCACCTACGATAACGGCACGCCGCTGGGCTCGAAGGACAGCGAGGCCTGCCGGATCGATGCCATCGCCCAGTCCTGGTCGGTGCTGTCTGGCGTGGGCGACCCCGCCCGAAGCGCGATGGCCATGGCGTCGCTCGACCAGCGGCTTGTCCGCCGCGACGAAGGGCTAGCGCTGCTGTTCTCGCCGCCATTTGACGGGGGCGTGGACGACCCTGGCTATCTCCGGGCTTACCCGCCCGGTGTCCGCGAGAACGGTGGTCAGTACAGTCACGCCGCGATGTGGAGCGTCCTGGCCTTTGCGGAGCTGGGGGACGCGGACACTGCCGTCGAACTGTTCTCGATGCTCAACCCGATTCACCATGCGCTGACGCCGCAGGCAACGGACCGCTACAAGGTGGAGCCTTATGTGGTGGCGGCCGACGTCTATTCGGTCGCTCCCCACGTCGGCCGTGGCGGCTGGACGTGGTACACCGGGGCGGCGGGATGGATGGTGCGGGCAGGCGTCGAGGGCATCCTCGGCATCCGGCGGGAGGGCGCCTGGCTGCTAATCGCGCCACGGATTCCCGCAAGCTGGCCGGGCTTCCAGGCCACCATCGCACTGGGTGCCGGCCGCTACGATATTCGCGTGGAGCGAATGGGTGCC
Source organism: Cupriavidus sp. 01L43 (assembly GCF_056399925.1). Classification (NCBI taxonomy): domain Bacteria; kingdom Pseudomonadati; phylum Pseudomonadota; class Betaproteobacteria; order Burkholderiales; family Burkholderiaceae; genus Cupriavidus; species Cupriavidus sp. 01L43. Next base: position 143,528 of record NZ_JBFTSH010000011.1, on the reverse strand, counting down.
AACGATGCAGTGTCGGCCGCGATGCTGGATGACTTGCCCATCCCCTGTGTCAACGGCGCCGTGCGCGTGCAGTTGGAGGACGGGGAGCACCGTCTGGTCCTTCGCCTCGGCGACGTTCAGCTTCGGACGGCGCCGTCCTCGAACTTGGCAAATACGCGGGCCTGAACCGCTTCCATGATGGCGAGCGTGCTCTCGTCTGCTGGGGCGCTGGCCGTCACGCCGGTCGCGTCCTTCGGCTTGGCGCCGAGAGGGTAGAAGACAAACTCGGCGTCGACCTTGCCGGCCGTTTCCTTCTTCAGGCGTCGGTTGAGTGCTTTCAGGTACTGCTTCTTGTTGGTCTTTGACATGTTTTCCCGTTGACGTGCGGTTTGGCAAGTGGCGCCAGGGATTATGCGCCAGGCGAATCAGGCCGCCGATCGAGCGACGATTGCGGTGCGTATTTGCGCCTAAGGACTTCCAGCACTCTCTTCTCCGCGAAGAGTAGAACATAGTCCTTGAACTTCGCATCGGACAGCAATGCGTCCCATGTTGATACATGCGTTTTTACCACACCAAGTGTAGACGCTGCCTGTTTGGGTAGCCGTGCCAGATGCCGGCATCGCGGTGCGGTGCGTTCCCTATCGAACCACGTGCCTTTTTCGCCCAGCGGCCCGGCCCTGTCCGATGGATCGCTGGCGCATCTCGCGCCACGCTCGATGTCTGGGCGGCTGTCCCAAATTAGCAAATGAATGTCCCACATCGACAAGCGCCCGCCCCGGAAACGGCAGAAACTCGCTCCGAATTGATCCAACGATGAACCGGCCCAAGGTTCATCAGGCCGCAGGAGACGAGCATGAGAATCAGGCAAATCACTCCCGCCATCGGGGCGGAGATTTCGGGGGTCGACCTTGGAGAAGCGTCGCGCGACCCTGCGCTGTTCGCGGAGATCAAGGCCGCGCTGCTTGCGCACAAGGTGCTGTTTTTTCGCAATCAGGACATCACGCGGGCCGAGCACGTGAAGTTTGCGCGCGGCTTCGGCGAGCTGGAAGACCATCCCGTCGCCGGCAGTGACCCGGAGTACCCCGGCCTGGTGCGCATCTACCGTAGTGACAATCCGCACAGCTACGAGAACAACTACCACTGCGATGGCCTGTGGCGGCCCAATCCCGCCATGGGGGCGGTCCTGCGCTGCATGGAATGTCCCGAGATCGGTGGTGACACCATCTGGGTCAACATGGTCAAGGCGTACGAAGAGATCCCGGAAGAGATCAAGCAGAAGATCGATGGCCTGCGCGCCAGGGCCAGCATCGAACACAGCTTCGGCGCGGTCATGTCGCCCGAGGGCCGCGCCAAGCTGGTCGCGGAGCATCCGTCGGTGGAGCATCCGGTCGTGCGTATCCATCCGGAGACCGGGGAGAAGGTGCTGTTTGTCGGCGCAGGGTTCACTACGCACTTCACGAACTACAGCACGCCGGCCAATGTACGCCATGGCGTCGACAAGGCGCCGGGTGCCGCGTTGCTGCTGAACTATCTGATCAGCCGCGCCACCATTCCCGAGTATCAGGTGCGCTGGTCATGGCAGCAGGGCGACGTGGCCGTGTGGGACAACCGCTGCACGCAGCACTATGCGCTGAACGACTACTGGCCAGCGCCACGAAAAATGGAGCGCGCCGGCATCGTGGGCGACATCCCCAAGTAACCACACGTTCGCGTCTTCCCCACGGAGCATCATCATGAACTTTCTCGACGGCCATCTCTTCCCCGAGAACCAGCAGCCGCTGATTATCACCGCCGCACCCTACGCGCCAGGCTGGCTGCCTTCCGATTTCCCCGAGGACATTCCGGTCACGATGGAAGCACAGATCCAGAAGGCGGTGGACTGCTACAACGCCGGCGCGACCGTGCTGCATTTGCACGTGCGCGAACTCGACGGCAAGGGCAGCAAGCGCCTGTCCAAATTCAACGAGTTGATTGCCGGCGTCCGCAAGGCCGTGCCGGAGATGATCATCCAGGTAGGCGGCTCGATCTCCTTCGCCCCCGAGGACGAGGGCCAGGCCGCCAAGTGGCTGTCTGACGATACCCGGCACATGCTGGCCGACCTGGATCCGAAGCCGGATCAGGTGACGGTGACGGTCAACACTTCGCAGATGAACGTGACCGACCATGCCGAGGATGCGGACTTCCGGGGCACCTCGCGCCAGGACATGACGCTCTTCAACGCCTACAAGAACTTGACGGTGCCCGCCAATCCGGGCTGGGTCGAGGAGCACGTGCGCCGCCTGACGCTGGCCGGCATCCAGAGCGAGTTCCAGTGCTACAACGTCAACAGCCTCGAGTCAGTCGAGCGGCTGATGCGACGCGGCTTCTACCGGGGGCCGCTGAACCTGAACTGGGTGGCGATTGGCGGCGGGATGGATACGCCCAGCATCTACAGCCTGGCCAACTTCATGCGTGCCGTGCCGGATGGCGCCGTCGTAACCGTGGAAAGCAATGTGCGCAATGTGCTGCCCGTCAATACGATCGGCATCGCCATGGGCTTGCATGTGCGCTGCGGCACGGAGGATGTGCTGTGGAATCCGAGGCGCACGGCGAAGCAGAGCACTGTCGAGCAGATCGAGCAACTGGTGCGTATGTCGCGCGAACTGGGCCGGGACATCGCCACGGCCGGACAGGCGCGGGAGATCAGCAGGATCGGCGTGTTCTACGACACGGTGGAGGAATCCTTGAAAGCCAACGGATTCGCGCCCAACCGCAACGGCGGAACGCAGGGCTTCTTGCGGAAGACCCAGTAAGCGCCCGTCACTGGGCCCATAAGAAAGGAGACAGCCATGCATCACATCACCCGGACGGTGCGTCAGGTACTCGCGATCACGCTTGCCTGCGGCGCGCTGATCGCCACGCAGGGCGTCCAGGCCGCCGAATGGCCAACCAAGCCGGTGCGGATACTGGTGGGCGCCCCGCCGGGCGGCACGGCGGACACCCTGGCGCGGCTGTTCGCGCAGGCGCTGCAGGGGCCGCTCGGGCAGACCGTGATCGTCGACTACAAGGCCGGTGCGGCCGGGACCATCGCGGTGCAGGGCTTGTTGTCTGCACCGCGGGACGGCTACACCTTCATGTTGATCCAGAAGGGCATCGCCTCGGAGGTGCCGCACGCCATCAAGGTGCACTACGACCCCTTCAAGGACATCGTGCCGATCGTCCAGCTCACGCGGCAAGGGCTGATACTGGTCGGCAATCCGGGCCTGCCGGCGAAGAGCCTGCCGGAACTTGTCCGGTACATCAAGGCGCACCCCGGAAAGGTCGACGTTGCGAACTTCGGTATCGGCCTGCGCGGCCATACCATCGGCGTCCAGTTCAATCGACTGGCTGGGCTCGATACCGGTGCCGTGAGCTACAAGGGGTCTCCCCCGGCGTTGCAGGACATCATGGGCGGACAGGTTCCCCTTATGTTCGACGGCCCGGCCACCTCGCTGCCGTTTATCAAGGCCGGCAAGCTGACGGCCTTCGCCGTTGCCTTTCCTCAACGGCTCACGGCGCTTCCCGGTGTGCCCACTTTTACGGAGCTGGGCTATCCGGACCTCAACGAAGTGGGCTGGATGGGACTCTGGGCCGCGCCGGATGTACCCCAGGCCGTGATCGCCAGGATGCGCGACGCCATCCTCAACGCCATGCAATCGCCCACGCTGCGGCGAAAGATCGAAGACATGGGCATGGATGTTGGCACGCCCGCGACGCCCGAGGAGCTTTCCCGGGACGTGCGGGAGTCCTATGAGCGCCAGGGCAAGCTGCTGCGTTCGATCAACTTCACACCCCAATGACGTCGCGCGAGGTTCGCGCGCGGGCAGTCCATCCCGTGGCCATGCGTTGCAGGCGGGCGAGTTCAAGAGGAGGCAGGATGAAAGCAGTACGTGTGTTACCAGGCGCGGACGGCGGTTCGCTGGCGGTGCAGGAAATTCCGGTGCCGAAGCCGGGGCCCGGTGAGGTGCTGGTGCGCGTCCGCGCGTCGGGCATCAACTATGGCGAGATCAAGTACATGCGGGAGCATCGCACTGGATCGGCGATGACGGCGGGTGTCGAGTTTGCGGGCGAGGTCGCCAGCGTGGGCGAGCAGGTCAGCGGCTGGCGCGAAGGCGACCGCGTCATGGGGCATGGCCGGAACTGCCATGCCCAGTACGTGGTCGTCTCCCCGCTGGCGCTGATGCCGGTACCGGAGGATGTCTCGTGGATCGAGGCAGCAGTATTTCCCAACGTCTTCATCACCGCTCACGATGCCCTGATCACCAACGGCGAGTTGAAGGCCGGGGAGTCGGTGTTCATCAATGGCGCCTCGGGCGGGGTTGGCATGGCCGCGATCATGGTCGCGGCGGCGCTGGGCGCCCGGCCGGTGATTGCGTCATCGCGCTCGGACGAGAAGCTGATACGCCTTGCCGGCTATGGGGTCGACGTCGGCATCAATGCCTCGCGTGACGCGCAGGTCGAAGCCATCATGGCTGCCACCGACAGGCGCGGTGTCGACGTCATCCTGGACACGATTGGCGGCACGGTCTTCGAGGACCATGTCAGGAGCCTCGCCATCAAGGGTCGCCTGGTCAATCTCGCAAGACTGGGCGGGGCAAGCACCGCGCAGCTGGATCTCAACCTGCTGTGGCTGAATCGCCTGAAGCTGATGGGCGCCACGTTTCGCACGCGGAGCGAGCAGGAGCGGCTGGCGTGCATCCAGGCGTGCGCGCGCGACCTGCTGCCGCATTACCGGGAAGGCAAGCTCCGGCTGCCGATCGACCGCACGTTCCCCATGGATGCGATCGGCGATGCCTATGCCTATATCGAACGCAGCCAGCACATGGGCAAGATCGCGCTTATTGCGGACTGACGGCGGGAGCCGGGCGACGATGAGCCCGGCCGGCAGTGGGGCCGGCTGACGGATCGGCCTCATGCTTGCGCCAATCCGTGACGCTGCAGCCAAAGGCCGCACGAAACCAATGGCTGAAACTGCTCTGCGTGGCGAATCCCAGCAGGCTCGCGATCTCGCCGATCGGCTGGTCGCTTTCCCGCAAGTGCCGGATTACCAGGTTGCTGCGTGTCTCGTCAAGTAGGGCGGAGAAGGTCAGCCCTTCGACGATGAGGTGGCGGTGCAGCGTGCGCCGGTCGATGCCCAGGTGCCGGGCTACCTGCTGCGCCGTGCACCGGCCACTCGGGAGCAGCGCCAGGATCAGCTCGCTGCAGGAGGCGCGGATGCCTGTGCCGCGGCGCTTCAGCGCGGCGTCGAGGTGCCTCCGCGCCAGTTCCATGGCGCCGGAATGGTCGGGCGTGCGCGGCGCTTGCAGATCGGAAGCCGCGCAGACGATGCCGTTGAACGGCTGGTTGAAGCTCGGATTACGTCCGAAAAACGTGCGGTGGGCCGAGACATCGGCTGGCTGGCGGTGCGTGAAGCAGACCTGCAACGGCCGCCATTTCGGGCCGGTCAGCTCGCACAAGATGCGAAACATCATGGCCACCGACAGCTCCATTGCCTGGCGGGTAGCCGGACCGGGTGTCGGCAACAGATCCTCCCGGATGGTGACGGTCGGGCCGTCGTCCTCGATACGTATGACCAGTGCGGTGCTAACCAGTCGCAGGTAGCGGCACAGGGTAGCGAGCGCCTGTCGTGGTGACGGCTCTTCCTTCAGCACCAGGCTGATCGGTCCGAGATTCGAGAGGGAGCGACGCGCCGCCAGCCGGAGTGCAATGTCTTCCATGCCGGTTGCACTCGCCGTGGTCTCGAGCAACTCGCGCAGGGCATGGCTGGGAATGGGGGACTCGGGGTCCTTGAGCAGCCGCGTCGACAGGCCGACCTTGCGGAGGAAGATCCCCGGATCTAATCCAAGCGACTCCATCAGCTCGATGTAACCGTTCAGGCTGGCACTGCGAACAATTCGTCCGGTATATGGCATGGAGAGGGCTTGCTGGCATGCGGTGCAGGCGATTATGCCTCAGCACGGTGTCCTGTCAGGTGGCTGGCGGAGGCGGCAGAAGCCGCCGAAAAGACGTTGACCGTCATTGGCATGTGCCCCAAACCAAACATGCGACCAGGGTGTCGGGGCGGATCTGCACGGCGCGTCTGCTGCTTGCCTTGGGGGTTTTCATTTTCCGTTGCTAAGATAATTCGAGTTCACCCCTGCTCAAGGCGGAGATCGATGCCCCGCGCCCGTTGTCATTGGTTGACGCTCCTCGCCGCCGGACTACTGGCGCTGGCATCCTTTGCCGCACATGGGCAGGAGGTGCTGCTGCTCGGCGGCTTCTATACCAACCCGCCGATCCAGACCGAGGACGACCGTAGCTACGCCTATGCCTACGTCTATCAGCAAAATCTGACTGAGCACTGGTACGCCAGCTATACCTACCTGAACGAGGGCCATATCACCGGCCATCACCGCGACGGGCACAGCGCCCAACTCTGGTGGCGTTACCTGGCGCTGGACAGGCGGCTGGCGCTCTCGCTGGGCGCCGGCCCTTATCTCTATTTCGACACCACCAGCCACCAGCCCGATGGCAGCTACGAAAACAAGCACGGCGTCGGGGTGTTGGCCAGCGCGGCGGCCAGCTGGTACGTCGGTGGCCCCTGGATGTTGCAGGTACGCTTCAACCGGACGTGGCAGGCGTCGGGCTTCAATTCCAACACGGTTCTGCTGGGCGTGGGCTATCAACTCGACCGCGACAACCTGCCAGGGCCAGTCTTGGGTTCGGCTCACCGGGGCAAAGACGCCACGCCCAACGAACTGACCGTCATGCTGGGTGGCATCGTCGTCAATGATTTCGAGTCGGACATGGTCTTTGGCGGCGCGCTTGAATATCGGCACCAGCTTTGGCGCTACGTGGAAGGGACGGTCAGCTACCTCGACGAAGGAAGCGCCAGGTCGGTCCGGCGCCGCGGCGTGGCGACGCAGGCCTGGGTATCCGGGGCCTTCCTGGGAGACCGGCTGACGCTCGGTTTCGGTGCCGGTCCTTATTACGCTACCAGCCTCCATGTCAGCGGCCCCGGCGCGGACCCCTCACCGTCCCATTGGTCTGGCCTGTTTACGCTGTCGACAAGCTACCGGCTCGGCGATCACTGGCTGGCACGGCTGTCATGGAACCGAACCCTGACGGGATACAGCCGGGATACGGATATGTTCCTCGCGGGGCTCGGCTATCGCTTCTGACGGCGGCGCACCAGCCACCGCCGGAGGAGCCGTCCACACGCTAGGGTTACCACGGATCGACCCTCTATCCTCTTGATTTGCCTCGTTTTTCCTCCAATAAGTGATTTCTGGCTAACTCCCGTTCGCCCATCCGCGGCTTGTCATCCGCCTGAAACCGCCCATAATGCAAACGTTTGCATAAAGGAGAAGACGGCATGGAAACCCCACAGTCCACCCCAGCCCAGAAGCCCGTCGGCGCGTTGCGCCTGATCGATAATGAATCGTCGGTCACGGAAGTGGTCAGGCAGGCCATGGCCCAGACGGAAGACCCCCGCCTGCGGACGGTGATGGCAGCGCTGGTGAAGCACCTGCACGACTTCCTGCGCGAAGTCCGGCCGACCGACGCGGAGTTCGAGTTCGGGCTCGAATTCATCGCCGCGCTTGGGCACGCCACACACGCCACGAACAACGAAGTTGTGCTCGCGGCCGATGTGCTTGGCCTGTCCACGCTGGTCACCACGATGAACAACGGCACGACGGAAGGGCGCACGCCCGGCGCGTTGCTGGGCCCGTTCTATCGCGCTCACGCGCCGCACTACGCATGCGGCGACTGCGTGGTCCAGGATGATGCACCGGGCTTGCCGCTGTTTGTCAGCGGCACGGTTCGCGCCACGGATGGCTCGCCGATACCGGGCGCGATCGTGGAGGTCTGGCAAGCGTCGCCGGTTGGCCTCTACGACAACCAGGACCCGACGCAACCCGATCGCAACCTGCGCGGCCTGTTCCACACCGATGCCGACGGTGGCTACCACTTCCGCACGGTGCGGCCTGCGGGCTATCCGGTGCCGACCGATGGTCCTGTGGGCAAGCTGCTGGCCGCGCAGCACCGGCATCCCTACCGTCCCGCGCATATTCATTTCATCGTGGCCTCACCGGGCTATCGCACCCTGGTGACGCAGGTGTTTGCCGACGATTCCGACATCCTCGAAACCGATGTCACGTTCGGCGTGCATCGCCAACTCGTGGGCGCGTTCCGGCTGGTCGAAGCCGGCCGCAGCCCTTGGGGCGACCTGCCGGCGCCGTTCTACACGATGGCGTTCGATTTCGCGCTCGAGCCCGGCGAGCAAACGTTCCCGAAACCACCGATCGACTGACGACCCAATCCTCCCCCAACTCACAACCAAACCATGAAGACGTCATCTCTCTCCGGCAAGGTTGCCGTGATTATCGGCGGCACCGGCGGCATCGGATTCGCGGCGGGCAGTGCGCTGGCCGATATCGGTGCCAGTGTCGTGCTGACCGGGCGCGACATGGACCGCACGGCAAGCGCCGTGAAGGCGTTGCCTGCGGGCAACCATTTGGCGGCACGCGCGGAAGTCGGTGACAGCGCCACGCTGCGCCAGCTTGCCGAGGATGTGCATCACCACTACGGCCGCGCAGACATTCTCGTGAATACGTCAGGCTTCACGCGTGCGATTCCGCATGGGGATCTCGACGCCCTTGACGATGCCCTGATCGACGAGATGTTCGCCATCAACTGGCGCGGCCAGTTCGCGGCGATTCGGGCGTTCGCGCCGCTGCTGCGCGCTAATGGCGACGGCCTGATCGTCAACGTGGGATCGATCGCGGGGCGCACCGGACAAGGCAGCAACGTGGCGTACTGCGCCGTAAAGGCCGGACTGGATGTCATGGCGATGTCGCTCGGTCGCGCGTTGGCTCCGGCCATCCGCGTGCTCAACGTTTCCCCGGGCGTCGTCGAGACGGGCTTCGTGCCGGGCCGCGACAGCAGCTTCAATGACCGCGCGGCAAGCACCACGCCGCTGCGCCGTATCGGCCAGGCGCAGGACGTGGCGGACGCGATCGTCGCTTGCGCTACCTCGCTGCGTTTCGCTACAGGCACCACGATCGTCGTCGACGGTGGGCGCCAGCTCGGCTGATCTCCTTTCTCCCATCTATTTCCCAACTGACCCATGCACGCACGCAAGACGATCATCACCTGCGCTGTGACCGGCAACATCGTCACGCCCGAACAGCATCCGGGGCTTCCCGTCACGCCCGCCCAGATAGCCGATGCCGCGCTCGAAGCGGCGGAAGCGGGCGCCGCCGCCGCCCATATCCATGTGCGGGATCCGGAAACCGGCCGACCGTCGATGTCGCTCGACTACTACGCCGATGTCATCGACAGGATTCGCGCGAAGCACCGGAGCCTGATCATCAACCTCACCACAGGGCCCGGTGGCCGTTTCGTGCCCGATGAGAACGAGCCACGCGTGGCGGCCCCCGGCACGACGCTGCTGCATCCGCTCAAGCGGGTGGAACACATCGCGGCGCTGCGCCCGGATGTCTGTTCCCTCGACCTGAACACGATGAACTCGGGCGGCGACGTTGTCATGAATACGCCGGCCAACGTGCGCAAGATGGCCGGCGTGATCCGCAGCGCCGGCGTGATGCCGGAGCTGGAGATCTTCGATTCCGGCGATCTGAACATGGCGCTCGATTTCATCCGCGAGGGCGTGCTGGACGGCCCCGGCCTCTGGACCTTCGTGCTGGGCGTGAAGTACGGTTTCGCCCCGACCCCGGAAACCATCTTCTACGCCCGCAATATGCTGCCGCAGGGCGCGCACTGGTCTGCGTTCGGCATTGGCCGTGCCGAGTTCCCGATCGTCGCGCAGGCCTGGCTCGCGGGCGGCCATGTACGGGTGGGGCTTGAGGACAACATCTATCTGGAGAAGGGCGTACTCGCCCCGAACAATGCCGCGCTGGTGGCCAAGGCGCGCGACATCGTCAAGTCACTTGGAGGAGAAATCGCTTCTTCATCAGAGGCCCGCACCGTGCTGGGCCTGCGCGACGCCTGACATCACCATTCACCGCACACAGCATTCGATATCACCATGAATACCATCCAGGTTCATCAGAAAGCCCCCAGCATCGACACGCTCGAACTCGCATTGACCGGCCTGCCGCGCCCCGAGGCTGGCCCGGGCCAGTGCATCATCGAAGTCGCCAGCGCCGGGGTGAATCCCAGCGACGTGAAGGCCACGCTCGGGATGATGCCGCATGCCGTATGGCCGCGCACGCCGGGCCGGGACTACGCGGGCGTTGTGATCGACGGCCCTTCGGAATGGATTGGCCGGCAGGTCTGGGGCAGTGGCGGCGAGCTTGGCATCCGTCGCGACGGCACGCATGGCAAGTACTTGCGCATCGGCGTGAACGCCGTGCGCGAGAAGCCGGCGACGCTGTCGTTGCTGGAAGCCGGTGCCGTCGGTGTACCGTTCATCACCGCGTATGAGGGCCTGCGCCGCGCAGGGATGCCTGGCGCCGGCAGCACGGTGCTCGTTTGCGGCGGCAACGGCAAGGTCGGCCAGGCCACGATCCAGATCGCGACCGCGCTGGGCGCACGCGTGTTCGCTGTCGAGCGCGGCGCCGAGCCGTACCGTGGCCACACGAGCGGAACGGTGCGCATGATCGATGCCAGCCGGGAAACCATCTCAGCCGTCGTGCGTGAGGAAACCGACGGGCATGGCGCGGACATCGTCTACAACACGGTGGGCAGCCCCTATTTCGAGCAGGCGAACCTGGCCATGGCGATTGGCGCCACGCAGGTCTTCATCTCGACGATTGAAAAGCCGGTGCCGTTCGACATCTTCGCGTTCTATCGTGGCCAGCACACCTTTGTGGGCGTGGATACGCTGGCCCTGGATAGCGAAGCCTGCGCGAAGATCCTCGATGCGCTGGCGCCGATGTTCGCCTCCGGCGCGCTGAAGCCGTTCCCGGTGCTGCCCGACTACACGTACGCGCTGTCCAACGCACGGGACGCCTATCGCGCCGTGCTGCAAGGCGCCACCGAACGCGTGGTGCTGACGCCATGAATACGACCCGCTTCGCCCAGGCGCCGGCCTACCATCCGGCCAATCATCAAGGTATGCACTGTCTGCGGCTGCAAGGCCACGAGGCGGGGCCTTCCGATGCGCTGTGGATGGGCGTGTCGATCATCCTGCCGGGCGGCCATACGTCGCTCGACGCCTCGCCGATGGAGAAGCACTACGTCGTGCTGGAAGGCGAGGTCTGCATCCGCACGCCGGAGGAGACTGTGACGCTGGGGCAGTTCGATTCGGTCCGGCTGGCGCCTGGGGAGGCCCGCGAGGTGAGCAATCCGTCTAACCGGCCCGCGATGCTGTTGCTGGCCATGCCGTATCCGGCCACGGCCACCGCCAGGCCCTGATTTTTTGTTGCGCTTCTGCAAACGTTTGCAATCATCCACTTCATAACAACACGAGGAGACCCAGATGCAGAGAGTTTTCAGGCGACGTCATGTGATTCCGCTGGCCCTGATGTCCACCGTCATCGCCCGGGAAGCGATGGCGGAAGACAGCGTGACGATATACGGCCGGCTCAACACGGCCATCGAGTACTCGCGGGCCAGCACGGCGACGGACGGGACAAAGCTGGGCAGTACGGTGCGGCAGACCAACAACCGGTCGGTATTCGGCTTTCGGGGCGTGGAGCACCTGGGCGGCTCGCTCCAGGCCGTGTGGCAGATCGAGAGCAACGTCTCGCTGGACACCGGGCAGGGCCAGATCGCAGGCCGCAATACGCGCGTGGGCCTGCAGGGCGACTACGGGCTGCTGTTCATGGGCCACTGGCAGACGCCCTATACAGAGTCGACCGCTGGCTACGATCCGTACTACCCGACCACGGCCGGCTATATGGCGCTGATCGGCAATGGCTCGACCTCCAGCTCCGACAACGTCCAGGACACGAGTTCGTTCGACCGGCGCCAGAAGAACATCATCCAGTACCGCTCGCCGCAGCTGGGGGGTGCCAGCCTCTGGCTCGGCTGGGGATTGCCGGAAGAGAAGACGACGGTGCCGCGCAATCCGGCGCTGTACTCCGCCGCACTGGTCTACGAGCGCGGCCCGCTGGGGGCGACCGTCGCCTACGAAGTCCACTCGCACTACCAGGCGGCCGGGCGCAATGACGATGCGCTGAAGGTCGCGCTGGCCTACCAGCTGTTCCCGGGCACGCGCCTGGCCGCGCTCTATGAGCACCTGCACTACCGCACCGATACGGGCGACCTGCAGCGCAACGGGTACTACGCATCGCTGGTGCAGAAGCTTGGGACCGGCAGCGTGCGGGTGGGGGTGGCCTATGCCGCCAACGGCACGGGATCGTCCACGGACATGATCGGATTCTTCCGCAGCGGTTCGGAAACCAATGCCATGCAGTTCACGGTGGGCTACGACTATCCGCTATCGAAGCGCACCGCAATCTACGCGTACTACAGCCGCATCAATAACAAGAAAGACGCGATCTACGACTTCGCCATCAACGAGCTCGGTGTCAGCGCCGGTGCCGATCCGCAGACCTTTGCGCTCGGCATGCGGCACTTTTTCTGACATCCGCGCACGCCATTGCATCGTGAGGAGACAACCATGAGACGACAGTTTTTCCGCCCCATTGCGGCCCTTGGAATGATCGCGGCGCTTGGGCTGCCGTACACCGTCATCGCGCAACCCCAGTATCCCGTCAAGCCGATCCGGCTGATCGTGCCGTTCTCGGCGGGCAGTGCCACCGATATCCTGGCGCGCATTATCGGCGCAAAGATTGGGGAGGGCGGCCAATGGCAGGTGATGGTGGACAACCGGCCCGGCGCCGGCGGCACGCTGGGCGCCACCACGGTTGCCAAGTCGCCGCCCGATGGCTACACGCTGATCCTGGTCTCCGTGGGCCATGCCATCAACGCCACGCTCTATCCGAAGTTGGGCTACGACACGCTCAAGGACTTCGCGCCGGTGTCGCTGGTCGCCTCGGTGCCCAACGTGCTGGTGGTCAACGCCGCCAGTCCGTACAAGTCGATGCGCGATATCGTGGCTGCCGCGAAGGCCAAGCCGGGCACCCTGAACTTCGATTCCGCCGGTTCGGGCAGTTCCACGCACCTGAGTGGTGAGATGTTCAAAATGCAGGCGGGCATCGACATCGTGCACATTCCGTTCAAGGGTACCGGCGAAGCCCTGACCGACGTGATGGCGGGGCGCGGCGACATGATGTTCGCGCCGACTGTATCGGCCCTGCCGTTCGTCAAGCAAGGCAAGTTGCGTGCGCTGGCGGTGACCACGCCAGCACGCGCAGGCGCGTTGCCCGATGTGCCGACCGTGGCGGAGGCGGGGCTGCCCGGCTATGCGTTCGATTCGTGGTTCGGCGTCCTGGCGCCGGCCGGCACGCCGAAGGAGGTGATTCAGGCGGTGAATGCCGAGATCGGCAAGGCGCTGGCGTCTCCCGATGTGCGCGAGCGGCTGGCGGCCCAGGGGGCCGAGGCGCGCGCCAGCACGCCGCAGGAGTTTTCCAGCTATATCCAGGCCGAAATCGGCAAGCTGGCGCCTGTGGTGAAACAGTCCGGCGTGCGGGCAGGGGAATAAGCGGCGCCGGGGCGGCAGGCGCTAGAATGGCGCATTCCAACAGCCAACGTGGCGTCTGCCTGCCCATGTCCGAGCGCAAACGCGTGACCATCAAGGACCTCGCCGCCGAGGTCGATGTCCACTATTCGACGGTGTCTCGCGTGATGAATCCCGCCACGCGCCATCTGGTGGCCGAAGAAGTGGCCACACGGATCCTGAAGCTGGCCGAATTGCGCGGGTTCCGCCCGAACCGCATCGCGGCGGGGTTGCGCACGCAACGCTCGGGGCTGATCGGCGTGGTGCTGCCGGACATCGCGAATCCGGTGTTCCCGCCCATCCTGGCGGGGATCGAGGCCGTTCTTGGCCGGCACGGCTATGTGCCGATCGTCGTCAATGCCGGCGTGGAGCGCGTCAGGCAGCGTTTCGTGATCGATCAGTTGCTGGCCAGGCAGGTGGAAGGGCTGGTGCTGGCCACGGCGGAACGCGACGATCCCTTGCTCGACTACTGCTTCCAGCTCGGCATTCCGGTGGTCATGGTGAATCGCGGCGAGCATACCGGCCGGGCGTCCTGCGTGGTCAGCGACAGCCAGCTGGCGATGGCGCTGACGGTCGATCATCTGGTATCGCTCGGTCACCGCAGCATCGGTCACATTGCCGGTCCCGCGAGTACCTCCACGGGACAGTTGCGCCGGGAAGGCTTCATGCAGGCGGTCAAACGCCATCGGTTGCGGCGCGGCGCGTATGCCGTCGTCGAGGCGGAGAGCTATACCCGGGAGGCCGGCCGCAGGGCCTGTGACCAGTTGTTCGAATCGCTGCCCGACCTGACCGCCATTGCCGCCGGCAATGACCTCGTGGCCATGGGTTGCTACGACTTTCTGCGCGAGCGCGGCTTGCGCTGTCCGGAGAACGTCTCGGTGGTCGGCCACAACGACATGCCTTTTGTCGATGCACTGACGCCGCCGCTGACAACCATCCGCATCCCGGTCCATGACATGGGCGAACAGGCGGCCGAACTGCTGCTGCGCCGGATCGACAAGCCACAGACTGCCACCGTCGTCATCGAATTGCGGCCGGAACTGGTGGTACGCGGCTCGACGGCTGCGCCGCCAGCACAGGGTTAATCGTTCAGCTTCCCTGGGGAAGCGTCGGACGACTGCCCAGGAAGGCGTCGCGCAGGAGGGTACGGATGCCAGACGCTTCCAATGGTCGCGGATTCGGGTACTGATTCTGCAGGGCCAGTTCGCATGCCCGCTCCAGATCCTCTTCCTCCAGCCCGATCTCGCGCAGCGCGGTAGGGGCGCCGAGCGAGGCGGCGAGGTCGAAGACCGCCGCCGGCGCGTTGCCATCGGTGGCGCCCAGCGCACGAGCGATGGCCTCCATGGCGGCCGGCGCGGCAGGGGCGTTGTAGGCCAGCGCATGCGGCAGCACAATCGTATGGACTTCTGCATGCGGCAGGTTGAAGGTGCCGCCCAGCGTATGACACAGCTTGTGGTGCAACCCTGCCGTGACGCTGCCAAGCACGGCCCCGCACAGCCACGCCCCATAGAGCGCATCGCCACGTGCGGCGAGCCTTTCCGCACCGTCCTCACCACCTTCCCGCGCAATGACTGGCAGCGCACGACCCAGCGCCGCGATACCTTCGCGCGACATCCAGTCGCTGACCGGATTGCGATCGCCAGCATAGAGGCCTTCGGCTGCATGGGCGATGGCATTGATGCCGCTGGTCACGCTGACCATGCGCGGCAGGCGCAGTGACAACTCCGGATCGTAGATGACCGTGCGCGGCAGGACACGGGCATCGCGTCCGGTGCGCTTCAGGCCGGCGTCGGTCAGGCCGTAGATCGGCGTGGCCTCCGAGCCGGCGTAGGTGGTGGGCACAGCGATGACCGGCAGTGCGGACTCCAGCGCAATCGCCTTCCCGAGGCCGATCGTCGATCCTCCGCCGATGGCCAGCGCGCAGTCGGCGCCACACTCCGCCGCCACGGTGCGCGCCTTGCGGGCTTGTTCCACGGGCACGTGCATGACGGCGCCATCGAAGATGCCCGCGCTGCGGTCACCCAGCAACGCGCTGGCCCGCTCCGCGAGTGCCCGTTGCCCGGGCGTGCAGAGCACGAGCACGCGCTTGACGCCGAGCGCATCGGCTTCCTCAGGCAGTCGGGCCAGCGAGCCCGCGCCGAAGACCACGCGCTGCGGGCGGGACTGATAGACGAAAGGATTCATGACGGCGGCATCTATTCGAGTGTGATGTTGCGGGCCTTGATCAGGCGACCCCAGCGCGCGGACTCGTCCTGGATCAGCTTGTTGGTCTGGGCGGCATTGCCGGCCACGATCTCGAAGCCGCCGGCGCTCAACTGCTTGGCGATGGCCGGGTCGCGCAGCGTGGCGGTCACCGCCGCGGACAGTTTCTCCAGCACGGCGGGCGGGGTCTTGGCCGGCGCGATCATCGCCACCCACGAGTAGGCTTCGAAGCCCTTGTAGCGTTCCGCTACGGCGGGCACCTCGGGCAGACGGGCGTCGCGCTGCGGAGAGGTTACCGCCAGCGCGCGCAGCTTGCCGGCCTGCACGTAAGGCAGGATCAGCGGCAGGCTGGCGATCATCGAGTCCACGTGGGCGCCCAGCAGGTCGTTGATCGCGGGCCCGCCACCCTTGTAGGGGGTGTGAATGCCGCTGGTGCCGGCGGCTTCGAAGAACGCTTCCGCCACAAGTTGGTTCGAACTCCCGGCGCCCACCGACGCGTACGAGACCTTCTTCGGCGTACGCGTGGCGTTGACGTAATCCTGAAGGGTCTGGTAGGGCGAACTGGCCGGCACCACGAGCACCATCGGGGAGCGGACCATATACGACACGCCCGTCAGGTCACGCTTCGCGACATAGGGCAGTTTCGGATAGATGTGGGATTCGGTGGCGAAAGAATCGAACACCATGCCGAGCGTGTAGCCATCCGCAGGGCTCCGGGCAATCTGGCCGGTGCCGATGGTGCCGCCGGCGCCCGCGCGGTTATCCACCACGACGGTTTGCGCCAGGCGGGTGTGCAGGCCATCCTGCACCTGCCGTGCGACCTTGTCGACGGTGCCGCCCGCCGCATAGGGCACGATGATCGTGACCGTCTTGGCCGGCCAGTCGTCGGCCATGACGTGCCCGGTTGCGCACATGAGGAGCGCGGCGGCCAGCATGCGGCGGGGGCGCCCGCGCATCGAGCGCAGGGCGGCTGAGAGGTAAGTTGTCTCCATTGCGGTGCCTTCCAGTAGGGTTTCGACAATCCGGATGACGGAGGCTGCATGCTTTGCGCATTTCGCAAAGACTTGCCTCTCTGGTCTGGGATGTTGATACTATTCCTGTCGGTTTGCGGTGAAAAGTCAAGCCGGACGCGTAATGCCTTTGCGGGGAGCGCACAAATGGAATTCATTCGCTTTGCTGAGAACCTGGCCGTCTTCGTCGATGTGGCGCGCGAAGGGAGCTTCTCGGCCGTCGCGCGGCGGCGCGGGCAGGTGGCGTCGTCGGTATCGCGCCAGATCGATGTGCTGGAGCGGGAAATGGGCGTGGCGCTTTTCACGCGCTCCACGCGGGCGCTGGTCCGCACGGAGGCGGGCGATCTCCTCTACCAGCGGGCCGCGCGCATCCTCCAGGAACTCAACGAAACGCGCGATGCGGTGACGGCGCTGGAGCAGGGCGTTAGCGGCCGGCTGCGCGTGGCGTGCCTTCCGGCGTTTGCGCGGCGGCACGTCGTGCCGCACCTCGGCTCCCTCTACGCACAGTATCCGGACCTGACCGTGGAGCTGGAGCTGACCGAGCGCGTGGTCGATCCGGTGCTCGAACGGTTCGACGTTGTGGTGCGCGTCGGGCAACAGGCTGACAGCAACCTGATCGCCCAGCGCGTGGCCAGCCAACGATACGTGATCTGCGCCACGCCGGACTACCTGCGCGCGCATGGCAGGCCGGTGCACGCCGACGAGCTGCAGCACCACCGCCTGATCGACCGGGGCCACAGCACAAGCATGCGCGGCTGGCGCGAACTCCTGGAACCCACCCACGCCGCGCAGGCGCTGTTCGCAGTCGAGTGCGACGATTGCGATGCGCGGCGGCTGTCGGTATTGCAGGGGCTGGGCATCGCCCTGATGCCGGACTGGTCGGTCGGCGAGGACATCGGCGCGGGGCGGCTGGAAGAATTGCTGCTGGATGGCCTCCGCCCGCAGGCGCAAGGCGGC
Source organism: Cupriavidus sp. 01L43 (assembly GCF_056399925.1). Lineage (NCBI taxonomy): Bacteria > Pseudomonadati > Pseudomonadota > Betaproteobacteria > Burkholderiales > Burkholderiaceae > Cupriavidus > Cupriavidus sp. 01L43. Next base: position 125,792 of record NZ_JBFTSH010000011.1, on the reverse strand, counting down.
ATCTACCTGCTACGCGCCCAGCCCCGCGCCTCGGCCAAGCTTCGGGCCTTCACCTCGCACCTGAACCAATGCATTGGGGCCCCCCCATCGTGGCAACTGGCGATGACGCGGACTGCTTCCTACGAGCCTGTTTTGGGTGGGACGTAGCCGGGCGTTGCTTGCGCCAAAGGTTCTCCCTTGTGATTCCCTGTGGAATCTTTATCGCTTCACTCATGACTCGCAGGCAAGTTCGCGGAACGACTTGGGAACTGTGCGTTGGTCTCCCTACCGAAGAGGGGATCCCGCGGATTTTGCCTTAATCCAGACTTGCGGCTGCCGATACCGTAGAGGGTTGAATGGGATCAATCCACACTCGGTCACGGCGTGATAGATGTGTCGTTTTGTTCCTTGTCTGGAGAAATGAATTGAAGAGTCTCAAGAACTACTGCCTGCTCGGTGCCGCCGCTGCCGCCGCCATCGGTCTGGCGGGATGCGCAACTGAATCGTCGACCGCGCTGCCGGTGCAAAAGGTGGAAAGCGCGAGCCGCCCCTATAACGGCGTGCGCACCCCCATTGCCGTAGGCAAGTTCGATAACCGTTCCAACTACATGCGCGGCGTGTTCTCCGACGGCATCGACCGTCTGAGCGGCCAGGCCAAGACCAGCCTGGTGACCCACCTGCAGCAGACCAACCGTTTCAGTGTGCTTGAGCGCGAGAACCTCGACGAGATCAAGCGCGAAGCCGCTATCAAGAATCAGGCGCAGAAGCTCAAGGGCGCCGACTTCGTGGTGACCGGCGATATCACCGAATTTGGCCGCAAGGAAGTGGGCGACGTGCAGCTTTTCGGTATTCTCGGCCGCGGCCGCGAGCAGGTCGCTTATGCCAAGGTGAACCTGAGCGTCGTCAACATCAGCACCTCTGAAGTGGTTTACGCCACGCAGGGCGCCGGCGAATTCAAGCTGTCGAACCGCGAGGTGATCGGGTTTGGCGGTACGGCCAGCTATGACTCCACGCTCAATGGCAAGGTGATGGACCTGGCCATGCGTGAAGCCGTGAACAACCTGGTCAGCGCGATCGAAAGCGGCGCATGGAAGCCGGCGCAGTAAACGCATAGGCCTATACCAACAAGAGCGAGAACAACAATGAAGTCATGGGTTACGCTGCGCAACGCGGCGTTTTTGTCGGCTGCCGGCCTGCTGGCCGGTTGTGCAGGTCCACAATCGATGTACCAATGGGAGGGGTATCAATCCCAGGTCTACGCGTACTTCAAGGGCGAATCGAAGGAAGCGCAGATCACCGCGCTGGAAAGTGGCCTGGAAAAGATCAAGGCGAAAGGCGGAAGCGTGCCACCTGGCTATCACGCCCAGCTTGGCATGCTGTATCTGAATGTCGGGAAGGGCGATCAGATGGTCAAGGAATTCCAGACAGAGAAGACGCTGTTCCCGGAGTCCACGCCTTACATGGATTTTCTGATGCGCAATGTGAAGACTGACGAGCGCAAGGATGTGACGGTGGGCGCTACGCCGCCCGCCAAGGCAGACACCACGGAAGGGAGCGTCAAATGATGCGTCGAATGCTGACCTACGTCGCCACGCTCGGCATCGTGATGTTGTTCGCAGGCTGTGCCGTACCCAGAAAACAGGTGGATTACGCTGCGTTCAAGGCCGCTCGCCCGCGTTCGGTCGTGGTGCTGCCGCCGCTGAACGAGTCGCCTGACATCAAGGCCACGTACGCCATGCTGTCGCAAGCCACGTATCCGCTGGCTGAGTCGGGTTACTACGTGCTGCCGGTGGCGCTGGTCGACGAAACGTTCCGGCAGAATGGCCTGACCGTGCCTGGTGACATCCACACGGCACCCGTGCCCAAGCTGCGCGAAATCTTCGGTGCGGATGCCGCGCTGTACGTGACCGTGACGGACTACGGCTCGCGTTACCAGGTACTGAGCAGCGTGACCCGCGTGGCCGCGAATGCGAAGCTGGTAGACCTGAAGACCGGCGACGTGTTGTGGAGCGGCACGGCAGTGGCAGCTAACGACAGTGGCAACAGCGGCGGCGGCCTAATCGGCATGCTGATCACCGCCGCCATCAACCAGGCGGTCAATCATCTGACCGACGCCAGCTATCCGGTGGCTGGCACGGCCAGTGTGCGTCTTTTGTCGGCCGGCATGCCGGGTGGCATCCTGTACGGCCCGCGCTCGCCGAAGTACCAGGCAGACTGATCTTCCTGGGTTCGGCTGCGCAAGAAAGAATGCCGCAGCACTGTCTCCTCGTCGGAGCGGTGTTGCGGCATTTTCACTTTGTCTGGGGGAAACGGCAGCTGCAAACGGCAATATCACATTGCATCGTTACCCGAAGCAACGGGAGGATTGGTGCCGGCAGGACAACGCTGTGAGCGCCTTCCCGGATCTACCGGCAGGCCGGCGGATTCCATAAGATTTGTTCTGCGCCGTGTTACTACGATCGCAACAGATCACCACCCGTGCCTCTCAACCCAGTCCTTCGACCATAGGAATCACCATGGCCAACGCTATCATCGAATCCCTTGTGAGCCGTCGTACCATCAGTCTGTACGACCCTGCCTTTACCGTGGGCGACGATCAGATCMGCGAGTTGGTAAGAGTCGCCACCACTGCGCCGACATCCTTCAACTTGCAGAACTGGCGCTTCATCGCAGTGCGCACGCCTGAAGCCAAGGCGCGCCTGCGGGCCGTTGCCTGGGACCAGCCCAAGATCACCGATGCCTCCGTTACCTTCATCATCTGCGGACAGTTGGCCGACCATCGGGTGTTGCCGAAGCGCCTGGCGCCAGCCGTGGAGGCGGGCATCATGCCGGCGAAGGTCGCCACGGGGTTCGAAGATGCTGCGCGCGGCCTGTACTTCGAACATCCGCAGCTCCAGCGCGACGAGGCGGTACGCACCGGTGCCATCGGCGCGACGGCGTTGATCTATGCTGCGCATGCGCTGGGCCTGGGTTCGTCGCCGATGATCGGTTTCGACGCCGAGGCGGTAGCAAGTGAGTTCGGGCTGGCCGAAGACGAAGTGCCCGTCATGCTGCTGTCCGTCGGGTCAGCCCTGCCCGAGAACTGGGCGCAAAAGCCGCGCCGCGCAGTAGCAGAGGTGCTTGACTTCGCGTAGGTCCCACACAGAGCCCTTCATCATGGATGCCGAAGGCAACTGCGCTTCGGCATCAATGATCAGTGGGCTTCTCAGGCACGATGAACTGCACAACGGCTCCCCGTGGCAGATTGGCACTCGCCCACAACCGGCCGCCATGCGCTTCGACAATCGTGCTGCATGGCATTTCGCCGTGGGATCTTGTAAAGGTGGATTTACGCTCGCCTTCTGCGGCCGACGCGAAGCACGTCACTTGCGGCGCTGGATGGTCGCCATCGCTACACCCGCTCCGGCAAACGCGCAGGCGGCGGCCACAAGCGCCACGGCGCGCAGGGCCTCAGCGATGGCTTCGGCCTCCGCCCGCGCCAAGGGGCCCTGAGGCGGTGTACGGGTGTCGGCTGCTGCCGCTCCGTCCGGCTCCAGCAATTGCCCGGTCTGGCGTGCATCCTGAGGAATATGCAGTGCATCCAGCCGCGCCGACAGCGCCGCTTCGTGCGACCACACGAACACGATGCCGAGCACCGCAACGGCCAGCAGGCTCGCCACCCGGGCAACCGCGTTGTTGATGCCGGAGGCGATGCCTACCTGGTCGCCCGGCACGGAGCCCATTACCGTCGCCGTGAGTGGCGCGACGGTGATCGTCATACCGAGCCCGAGCACGGCGAGTGCCGGGAAGAATCCGGTCCAATAGCCGCCATGCACGAACGGCAGCGCCAGCATCGCGAATCCGATGCCGGCCACGGCCGGGCCAGCGCTCAACAGTGCCCGTGAACCGAAGCGGCTTGTCAGGCTGCCGGTGAAGCGCGATAGCAAGCCGATGATGACCGGCACCGGTAGCAGCGCGGCGCCTGCTTCGGTTGCGGTGTAGGCATGTGCGCGTATCAGCGTGAACGGCAGGAAGAACAGTGCGCCGCCCAGACCGAAGTAGAGCAGTAGGGTGACGAGGTTGGCGCCGGTGAAATCGCGGGAGCGAAACACGTCGAGTGGCATCATGGGGTGACGGCTGTTCGCTTCGATCCTCGCGAATGCGGCGAGCACGAGCACGCCGGCGCCGATCGTGCCCAGTACGAGCGGATGCGCGAAGCCGCGCGCCGACACCTGGGTCAGGCCATAGGTGAGGGTGGCGAGCCCGGCCGCCGCGCTCAGCGCGCCGGGCCAGTCCAGTTGCTGAGGCGCATCGAGCTTGTGGCTATTCGGCACTGACGACATCGCCAGCGCAATTGTCAGCGCTGCAAGCGGTACGTTGAGGAAAAATATTGCGCGCCACGACAACGCGTCGACAAGCGCGCCGCCTGCCACCGGCCCCACCGCCGACGTGATCGCGCCGACGGCCGCCCAGGTGCCAATCGCCCGTCCGCGTGCTTCGCCTTCGAATACGGCGCCGATGATCGCGAGACTACTGGGGACAAAGAGCGCCGCGCCAATGCCCTGGACAGCGCGCGCGACGATCAGCGAACTCGCGTTTGGCGCGAGCCCGCAAGCGGCCGACGCCACCGTGAAGACCCCGACGCCGGCGATGAACACCGTGCGGCGGCCGAGCTTGTCGCCCATCGATCCGCCCACCAGCACGAGGGACCCGAGAAAGAGCAGGTAGGCGTTAATGATCCACTGCATTGCCGCAACGCTCGCGCCGAGCTCGCTCTGCATGGCGGGCAGCGCAACATTGACGACGGAGCCGTCGATGAACGCCATGCTTGAGCCGAGGATCGTCGCGGCGAGCGCCATACGTTTGCGCCGGCACGGACGATCGACCGCGTTGGGCTGCGTACGGATGACGAGTTCGTCACAAGGGCTGGCTTGCGCAGCGACGACGCGCGCGGCCATTGGGTCGCGATCGAGAAGATCCGGATTGGCCAAGCTCGCTCCCGTGCCGGTCGATGGTGACTAGCATAGTAAATGGAGTCGCCCGGTTTGGAATGGTCCAGACCTGTTATTCCGGCAGCACCGCCACCGCCTCGATCTCGAACAGCATGCCGTCGATCGCCAGCCTTGGCACGGGAATCAGCGTGCAGGCGGGGGCCGGCCAGTCGCCCAGCAGGGCCTGCCAGGCGCGGCTGAAGATGGCCAGCCGTTCCATCGAATGATCGACGATCAGCACCGTGATCTTGGCCACATCTGGGATATCCGCACCGCCGGCCTGCAGCGCCACGCGCAGGTTGGACAGTGCACGGTTGACCTGCGCCGTGAAGTCGGCCAGCAGGCCGCCGCACATGTCCTCGCCACCCTGGCCCGCCGCGAAGATGATCTTCGCGGGCCGGTTCACCACCGCGACATGTGAATAGCCGTTCAGGCGCGGGTCGTAGAGGTCGGGCGGGTTCATGAACTGGAGGTACGGGGCGCGCGGCGATTCGAGCAGCATGGCAGGGTCCTGGATGGAGAAGGGATGCCAGTGTCAAACTTCAAGTGCACTTGAGGTCAAGCTTCGATGCGATACCATGCGCGCTGCAAGGGCTTTCCTTGTCCTCCATGGTCCTGTCATGAGCCGCCCCCCGAAGAACGCTCCGTTGGAGCCCCCGGTGCGCCCGATGCGCGCCCGCGATCCGCTGACCATTGGCGAAGTGGTCGAGCGCAGCGGCGTGGCCGCGTCCGCGCTCCATTTCTACGAATCGAAGGGATTGATTTCGAGCACGCGCAGCGCTGGCAACCAGCGCCGCTATCCGCGCGGCATCCTCCGTCGGCTGGCTGTTTTACGCATTGCCCAGCGCATGGGCGTGCCGCTCGCGGTCATTGCCGACGCATTCGCGCGTTTGCCGGCAGGCAAGGCACCGACCGTGGCCGACTGGCGCCGGCTGTCAGCGTCCTGGCGGGAAGATCTCGACGCCCGCATTCGTGCGTTGACGTTGCTCCGCGATCAACTCGACGGCTGCATCGGCTGCGGCTGCCTGTCGCTGAAGGCGTGTCCGTTGCGCAATCCGCAGGACGTGATGGCGAGACAGGGGCCAGGCGCCCACGTGGGCGAGGGCGATTCGCGATTGTGACTGTCATGTGTTTGCCATAGCAGTTTCCCATCGTGATCGGCGGTGTCGTGCCCGTGTTCCACCTGGATGGCGTCCGCCCGGGGCAGTTGCGCATGACCGGTGCGCTGCTCACGGAGATCTACCAGGGAAGAATCGTCAACTGGAACGATCCGGCCATTGCGGCGGAAAATCCTGGCCTGCTGCTGGCCAGATATGAAGATCGTGGTCGTCCATCGGAGCGACAGCTCTGGCACCACGTTCAACTGGAGCCGCGTTATTCGTCTTGCATGGCCTCAGCGGCTATCGAAACGCGCAGCCAGGCGCTGTTCGCGGAACGCATCGACTACGAAATCGATGAACGCACGCGTCCTGAGCGGCAGCTGCTGCTTGTTCGGGTAATAGAGGCAGATCGGCCCGATATCCGCGTACCAGCCGGGCAGCAACCGGATGAGGTCGCCGCTGAGCAGCCAGCGGGAAGCGTGCGGCATCGGCAGCATGGCCACGCCGTGGCCAAGCATCGCCGCGTGCGCCATGGCTTCCGGGTCGTCGAAAATAAGGCGGGTGCGGCACTCGGCCAGGGCCTTCTCACCAAACGGATTGCGCAGGGTCCATGCGTACTGGCGGCCGGTGGCGACCGAGCGCCGGGCGATGCCATCGAACTGGGCCAACTCCGAGGGGTGCCTCGGCATGCGCCGGGTCGCCATATAGGCCGGCGATGCCGCGACGATCACGTGCGCGGGAGCCAATTCCCGGGCGATGACCCCCTGGCTCAGTTCGATGCCACCCCCAATCGCCGCATCGAAGCCGCCGCCGATCAGGTCGACGGGCCGGTTATCGAAATGCCAGTCCGGCACGACTTCCGGATAGCGGCCCAGGAATTCGCCAAGCATCGGCACCAGGTATTCCCGCCCGAACGCGACCCCCAAGCTCACTTTCAGCATCCCCGACGGCGCGCCGCTGCGCTCCGCCGCGTGGGAAAAGGCGTCCTGCAAGTCCGCGTAGGGCGCGGTCACCTCGTGCAGAAAGCGCTCGCCGTCGGCCGTGAGGGTCAGATTGCGCGTGCTGCGATGGAACAGCCGCAGTCCGAGCCGCGCTTCCAGGCGCGCGACGTTCTTGCTGAGCGCAGCGGGCGTGACGCCCAGACGCCGCGCGGCCCCCGAGAAGCTGCCCGTTTGGGCGCTCAGGATGAAGGATTCGAGAAGACTCAGGCCTTCCATCGTCAGATCCGATACTTTTGGTTGAAATTGATGATCCGGATTATGGGCTATTCGCGCGGCAATCGTGTGTGGATACTTCACTCACCCTAACCCGATGGAGTTTCGACATGACCACCCCCACCACCTTTGCCGGCAAGGTTGCTTTCGTTACTGGCGGCGCCCGCGGCATTGGCGCCGCGATCGTCCAGCGTCTGGCGCAGGACGGCGCAGCCGTGGCATTTACCTACAAGGGCTCGACCGCCAACGCCAACGCACTGGTGGCCAGCGTGGAAGCCGCTGGCGGCCGCGCACTGGCCATCCAGTCGGACGCAGGCGATGCGGCCTCGCTCACGCGCGCCATCGACGACGCCGCGCGGCACTTTGGCAAGATCGACATCCTCGTGAACAATGCCGGCGTGCTGCTGATGGGCGGGATCGATACCTTCTCGCTGGAAGACTTCGACAAGACCCTGGAAGTGAATGTGCGCGCCGTCTTCGTCGCGTCGAAGGCGGTCTTGCCGCACATGGGGCAGGGCGGTCGCATCATCAATATCGGCAGCTGCAATGCCGAGCGCATGCCGTTCCCGGGCGGCGCGGCTTACGCGATGAGCAAGTCGGCGCTGCAAGGGCTCGTGCAAGGCATGGCGCGCGACCTCGGGCCGAAGGGCATCACGGTCAACAATGTCCAACCCGGTCCGACCAATACCGATATGAATCCGGAGTCCGGCGATTTCGGCGGCGCCCTCCATGCCCTGATGGCCCTGGAGCGTCACGCACATCCGGCCGAGATCGCAGGCATGGTTGCCTACGTGGCGAGCCCGGAGGCTGGTTTCGTTACTGGTGCAAGCCTGACGATCGACGGCGGTTTCAACGCCTGAGCGGACGGGTTCAAGGCGATGTGCGTGATATGATTCACATGCGAACTAAATCACGACAACTCTTGCCTCAGGAAGATGCAGCATCGCCTTGTATATCTATTGAACGTTGGCCAGCGTCGACTGCAACGATGGCAGACGCGCGCAGCCGGTGGCGGGGTGACAGCGGCTCAGTCCGGGCTGCTGTTCTTCCTGGGCACGCACGACGGTGCACTGATGAGCGAGGCGGCTGCCGCGCTCGATCTGGGCGCGCCGGGCATCAGCGGTCTGGCTGACCGGACCGAAAAAGCTGGATTGATCGAGCGCCGGGCCGATGAGACCGACGGCCGGGCATCGCGCTTGTGGCTGACGGATGCAGGGCGTGCCGCGCGCCAGCGTTCCAAGACGCGCATGAAGGACCTTAATGCAAAGTTGACCGAGGGCTTCACGGAGGCGGAAGTCGACGTGGTGGCGCGGTGGCTCGCCAGCCTGCAGGAAAAGTTTCCCGTCGCCGACGACGGGGACGCGTAACCTGGGCTGCGGCTGGGGCCGCAGCGTGCACGCTTACTGCTGCGTCACCTTCGAGAAATCCGGCTTGCGTTTTTCGGCGAAGGCGGCAAACGCCTCCCTGGCCTCGGCGCTCGTCAGCCGTTCCTGGAACTTGGCGCTCTCGCTATCCATCTGGGCCACCAGCGCCTCGGCTTTACGCATCAGCGCCTTCATCGCGCTGAGGGAACCGGCCGGCTTGGCGGCGATGCGCTCGGCCATGCGGCGCGCTTCCGCACGAAGTTGATCGTTGTTGCAGACCCTGTTGGCGATGCCCCACGCCACGGCAGTCTGGGCGTCCAGCGGCTCACCCATCGCAAACATCTCGAATGCCCGGGCGTGGCCGATGCACAGCGGCATCAGGTAGCTCGAGGCCGCCTCAGGCACGAGCGCGAGATTCACGAAAGGCGTGATCAGTTGCGCATCCTGCGCCAGCAGCACGTAGTCGCAATGCAGCAGCATGGTGGTGCCAACGCCGACGGCCTTGCCGTGGACCGCTGCAACGATGGGCACCGTCGCCTTGGCCAAGGCATGCAGAAAGCGGTGCACATGACGCTCGGCAGGACCCTTTCCCACCGCGATCGCTGCGAACTCGCTCACATCATTCCCTGCAGTGAACATGTCCCCATCCCCTTGCACCAGCAATACGCGGATGTTGCGATCGTGCTCGGCGCGCTCGATGGTATCAGCCAGCGTGCCGTACATCTGATTCGTGAGGGCGTTCTTCTTGTCCGGTCTGGCTAGCGTGATGGTCAGCACGCCGTCAGTCAGGTCGGTGCGAATTTCCGGGGTGGTCATGTCGGTCTCCATGGGTTTAAGTTCGTATGCGAAGTATATTGATACTTTGCATGCGAAGTAAAGTCCCTGCGGGTCGACGGCAAGCGGTCTTCTGTCCACTGGCGGGGGTAGCGCCTGAAGCACGCGAAGGTGGCTGCTAGACTTCTTCCTTCCAGTGATTCTTATCGCCTCGTGTTCACCATGGACCTTTCCCACCTGGAGCGGCAGCTCGCCTTCCTGAGAGAGATTGATCGACTGAAGAGCGTCGTAAGGATGTCGCCGCTGATCGATCGCTCGCGTCGAGAAAACAGTGCCGAGCATTCCTGGCATCTCGCCATGTATGCGCTCGTGCTGTCGGAGCACGCGGCGGCGCCTGTCGACGTGGTCCGCGTCGTGAAGATGCTCCTCCTCCACGATATTGTGGAGATCGATGCCGGCGATACACCGTTCCATGATCCGTCGATGCAGGCCGATCAGGTGGAACGGGAGCGCCAGGCGGCGGAGCGGATCTTTTCCTTGTTGCCGGATGCGCAAGCCGCCGAGTTTCGCGGTCTTTGGACCGAATTCGAGGCGGCGGAGAGCGACGACGCGAAGTTCGCCAAGGCGTTGGACCGCTTCCAGCCGCTACTTCACAACGTGGCAACGGACGGCGGCACCTGGGTCGCGCCTCAGGTCAGTGAGGAGCAGGTCTTCGCGCGTTACGGGCCGACCATCGAAAGTGGCGCACCCGCCCTCTGGGAGGTGGCCGCCCAGCTCGTACGGGAACACTTCAGCGATCCGCTGGCCGGGAAAGCCGATCTTGACGGGCGTGTCTAATCAAGCAGATCGGGTTCTGCATCCACCAACCCCGCGAAGAGGCTCTCGAACGCGTGCAACGAGCCTTCATTGCCGCCCACCTGGCCATGTGTGTGCCGCGCCGTGGCAGTGTCGATCAGTTGTGGTGTGCCGGCGGCTTCGGCAAGCAGTTGCGTGTGTGCGGCATTCTCCAGTGCGATGTACCACCAGGCTGTGGCTTCCACGGTAGGACCCGCCGTCAGGATGCCGTGGTTCTTCAGGATCGCTCCCTTGTGCGTCTGGCCGTTGCCCTTGTCCAGGGCCTGCGCAATGCGATCGCCCTCTGAACTATCTACGACCATACCGGTGAAATCATCGAACAGCACGTGGTCTTCAAAGAACGAGCACGCATCCTGCGTCAGAGGATCGAGCTTGCGGCCCAGCGTGGACCAGGCCTTGCCGTAGGTGGAATGCGTATGCGCGGCTGCTACGACGTGCGGGTGTGCCTCATGAATGGCCGCGTGGATGGCAAAGGCCGCCTTGTTCAGCGGGCGGTTGCCGACCACTGTTTCACCGCGGGCGTTCACGAGCAACAGGTCGGAGACGCGGATGCGCGAGAAATGCACGCCGAGCGGGTTGACCCAGAAATGATCGGGAAACTCGGGGTCCCGCGCGGTGATGTGCCCGGCAAGGCCGAGCGCGAAGCCCTGGCGTGCAAAGAGGCGGAAAGCGCCGGCAAGACGCTCCTGACGGTGCCGACGCTCGGCCGCCACGCTGGGGCGCTCAGGTAGCGGGTCGAACCAGAATTTCTGCCGCGGTTCTGGGTTGGGCGTGAAAGACGCCCGGTGTTCGAACGGAAAGACGGAGTTCATCGTTGGACCTTTGCGGCGATTCCCGCAGGCAATTCGTTGTCATTCACGCAGATGTCGCTGCGCGACTTCGGGATCAGAATGCAGGGATGATCGACCCCTTGAACTGGGTGTTGATGAAGTTGCGCACCTCGTCGGACTGGTAGGCCTTGACCAGTCTGGCCACCCATGGCTTTTCCTTGTCCTGCGGGCGCGTGGCAATCAGATTCGCGTAGGGGCCGCGTGCATCCTCGATCGCAATGGTGTCCTTCTGCAAGGACAGTCCGGCCTGGTAGGCATAGTCGTTGTTGATCGATGCCGCCGCGAGGTCAGGCAGCGCACGCGGCAACTGCGCGGCGTCGAGTTCCACCAGCTTGAGCTTGCGCGGATTCTCCACCACATCGAGCGGCGTCGCGTTGACACCGTTCTGGCCTACCCCCGCCTTCAGCTTGATCAGGCCCGCCCTTTGCAACAGCAGCAACGCGCGATTGCCGTTCGACGGGTCGTTCTGGATGCCGATGCGCGCGCCTTCCGGCAGTTGATCAATGCTGTGGTACTTCTTGGAGTAGATGCCGAGCGGCGCCGTGATCGTCAGGCCAGCCGGCACGATCTTGTAGCCACGCGTCTTGATCTGGCTATCGAGGAATGGCTTGTGCTGGAACGCGTTCGCATCGAGATCGCCAGACGCGAGCGCCTCGTTGGGCTGCAGGTAGTCGTTGAATACTACGACGTCGATCGTCAGGCCGTCCCGGGCGGCCACTTTCTTGACCACATCGAAGATCTGCTCCTGGTTGCCGGCGGAAATGCCTACCTTGATCTTCGATTTGTCCGGTGCGTCCTGCGCCGAGGCAGATCCCATGCCCCCGACCGCGCCGATGCCAACCCCAAGCGCCACGATGAGGGCGCGCGTCCATGTTTTCATTGTGAGAGTCCCTGATTGATGTGAGTTGCGAGGTGCTAAAACAGACCCGTGGTAGGTGGGGGCTGATCCTTGAGCAGCCAGGCGCCTACGGCAGCGGCTTTCCACTGGCGCGGATTGTGATTCGCCACGGTGCGTGCATTGCGCCAATGCCGATCGAGGTTGTAGGTACGATCACACGCCGATGCGCCCCCGACGTCGAACACGTACTCGGCACTCTTCAATGCGGCGCCCACGGCGAAGTACTGCGCCTGGGCCACATCGATGGACGCCCGCGTGAGCGAGGCATCGCTGAGGTGGGCGGCCCAGGCGGCGTCAATGGCGTCGGCGGCGCGCAGCGTGGCCGCTTCGGCCGCGTAGACTTCGGCGGCAATCTGGCCGATGGTCTCCTGCACATAGGGGTCATCCACCGAGTGCTCAGCCGAACTGTGCTTGATGGGCCGCGCCTTGTTGCGCGCGAACCAGATCGCATCGTTCAACGCGTTGCGTGCGATGCCGGCCTCGGTAGCGGCGAGGAAGAGCTGGAACACGGGCGTGACGGGATTCCGGCGGTCCCGCGGAACATGACTGCGGCGGACTTCGTCCGGCTCCACTCGCATGTCCGTAAAGCGCGTAGTGCCGCTGGCGGTGAGGCGTTGTCCGATGGTGTCGAAGTCATCGACGAGTTCCATGCCCGCGCGTTGGCGTGGCACCGTGAAATGAGTTTCCTGCCCGGTCTCGTCCAGGGCGATGGACGTGACCCAGTCCGCGTACAGTGCCCCGGTGCTGTAGTACTTCGTGCCGTTGACGACGTGATGGTCGTCGTTCCGCACGATGGTCGCCCTGACTTCGCCCTGCTTGCCACCGCGTTCGATGCCGCCATTCCCGATGATCTGGCCAGACAGTAAGCGGTTGAACCAGCGGTCGCGTTCGGCTTCGTTGTCCTGTCCTGCCAATATCCCTTCCACGAGGCCGAAGTTCGGCCGCAGAGATTGAGCGAGATTGGCGTCGACCGCCGCGAGGTCGATGACGAACTGGATCGTGTCCCGAATGCTGCCACCCGGGCCGCCATATGCCTTGGGTATCCTGAACGTCAGCAGGCCAGCGTTCGCGATCTTTCGGGCGAGCGCAAAGGGCAGCTCGCGCCGGGACTCACGCGCGCTGGCCTCGGCCGCGATCTCGGGCAGTAATGCCCTCGCGCGCTCGCGCAGCACGGCGACTTCCCCGGCCGGCGGTAGCGCTTCGCCGCGCGGGGCAGGGTGCGGGTTGACGGCCGCGTCGCGCGGCGCCAGCGTATCGATAGTTCCCATGTCGTCATCGTGGTTCGGGGCCACTCAGGGTAATCAATACGGCGGGAACGGCGAAGCACGATATCCGCATGTCGATATCGCTTGCGCGTGCGATTCATATGCGAAATCCGGCTGTGCGGTGGCGCGTGGGAATGCCGTCACGGTCGCCCACCGGCGTCGGGTGAATGAGCTCATGAGGAATACGCCGGGAAGTGCTCCGACACCGGGCACGCGCATATTCATATGGTCATTCAATCGTTCCGGTCCGGCGGCTCATGCCCGTAAGCTGAACGTCCATTTCCCGTTGCATCACAGCATTCATGGCCACCTACCTCGACAACAGACAGCGCGCCGAACTGGCCCACGCCGCCCGTCATTGGCTGTGGCGATCGGAATTGCCAACCTGGCTGCTGATCGTTGCCGTCTACGCGTCGTGGTTCGGCGTGGCGGTCAACGCCAACCGGATCGGGCTGCCGCTCGCCTGCGTGCTGCTGACGTTGGCGACCACGTGGTTCCTGTCACTGCAACATGAACTGCTGCACGGCCATCCCACCCGGCTGCCGTGGCTCAATGCCCTGCTAGGCGCCGCACCACTTGGCATCTGGCTGCCATACGGCATCTACCGGCGCTCACATCTGGAGCACCATGCTGCGGACCTCACCCATCCGGATGGCGATCCGGAAAGCTACTTCCTGTACGCCGGTGACTGGCACGCAGCCGGGCCGCTGGTGCGCAGGCTCTACGCGGCGCGCAATACGCTGACAGGGCGTGTGTTGCTCCAGCCGGCGTTTGCCATTGCCTCGATTGGCGCCGATGCCGTGGGCCGGGTTCGACACGGCAACTGGGAGGATGTGCCGACGTGGATCGCCCATCTGCTGGCGCTAGGCGTGCTGCTGGTGTGGCTCGATACCTCCTGCGGGATGCCGGCGTGGCTGGTGCTGGCGGGCGTGGGATACCCGGCGCTGTCGCTTGCCGCGATCCGTTCCTTCCATGAGCATCGTGTGGATCCGCCGTTTGGCGCGCGCAGCGTGATCAACGATGCCGGATGGGCGTGGCGGCTCCTGTTCCTGAACAACAACTATCACCTCGTGCATCACGATCTGCCAGCAGTGCCATGGTTTGCACTTGCTTGGGTCTATCGTCGGCGTGCCGGGGACTACCTGGCGCGCACCGACGGATTCCTGGTGCGCGGCTATCGCGAATGGATCTTTCGATACGCGTTGCGTGCCGTGGCACCGGTGGCGCATCCGGTGTATCACGCCCCGGCGGAGCGCCCCAGGGACGCAGGAGGACACCATGAGCGCACCTGAACGCTGGGTGGCCGCACTGCCGATGTACAACGTGAGCCCCGCCTTGCGGGAAGACTGGCACGCGCTGCTGGCTCGAATCGCGGAACGGCTGGCACGAAGCGATACGCCCGTAGCGTTGTCCGTCGTGGAGCCGGGAGAGGGCGCGGAGGCGCTGCACGCGTTCTGGCGTCGTGACGACGTACTGCTGTCGCAGACCTGCGGTTACCCGCTGATCCGTGGCCTCGCCGGCCATGTTCAATTGGTCGGGACGCCGAGTTTCGCGGCGCGCGGATGCGTGGGGCATCGCTATACCAGCGCGATCATGGTGCGTGCGAAGGATGGCCCTGCCACGTTGACAGACTGCCAGGGCATGCGGGTGGCATGCAACGATTGCACATCTCATAGTGGCATGAATGCGTTGCGCCACGCCGTTGCGCCACTGGCGCGCGACGGGCGATTCTTCGCGCACACGGTCTATACGGGTTCGCACCTGTGCTCGCTGGCGGCCGTTGCGGAAGGTGAGGCGGACGTGGCGGCCATTGATTGCGTCACGCTGGCCTTCGCGCGCGAGCACATGCCGGCGAAGCTGGAGGGCCTGCGCCAGATCGGCGAAACACGTGCTGTGGCAGGGTTGCCCTTCATCGCCTCGCGCCGGGTGGGGCAGGCGCTCCTCGACAATGTCAGGCTGGCGCTGCGCGCGTGCCTGCGCGAGGACGCCGCACTCTGCGCACGGCTACGGCTGCGCGACCTCGTGCCCGCCACGGTGGCGGACTACCTGCCGCATGCGCAGATGGAAGACGAGGCGCATCGCCGTGGATACGCCGAGTTGCGATGACGCCCTGCCACTACGCAACGTGGCAAGCTACCCAGTGACCCGCGTCACGCTCCCGCAAAACTGGTGCGGACTCGCGGCATTGTGCGCTGGCATACGCGCAACGGGTGTGAAAGCGGCAACCTGCCGGCGGCGCCAGTGGGCTGGGCAGTTCCCCCTCGATGACCGCGCCGGGACGCTCGCGCGCTTCGCGGCGCGCCGAAGGTGCCGAAGCGATCAACGCACGCGTGTACGGATGCAGCGCTGAATCCCAGACCGCATCGCGGGGGCCCTGTTCGACCACCTGCCCCAGATACATCACGGCGATGCGGTCGGACATATGGCGCACCACGGGGAGGTCGTGCGAGATGAACAGGTAGGCAATGCCGAGCGTGTCGCGCAGGTCCAGCAACAGGTTCAACACCTGGGCGCGGATGGAGACGTCGAGCGCGGACACCGCTTCGTCACAGACGATCAGGTCCGGTTCGAGCATCAACGCCCGCGCAATCGCCACGCGCTGACGCTGACCGCCAGACAGCTCATGCGGCAGCCGTGCGGCCATATCGGCATGCAGGCCGACCTTGTCGAGCATCTCCGCCACGCGCGCGCGCCGCGCTGCCGAAGCGCCCCGACGATGCACGATCAGCGGCTCCTCCAGCGCCCGTCCCACGGTGGTGCGTGGGTTCAACGAGGCGGCGGGGTCCTGGAACACCATCTGCAGGCGCGTACGGATCGTATCGAGCGCGCTGCCGCGCCGCGCGCCAATGTCCTCGCCATCGAGCAGCACGCGGCCGGTATCGACGTCCGTCAGGCGCATGGCCACGCGTGCCACCGTGGATTTGCCGCAGCCACTTTCGCCGACGAGGCCGAGCGTCTCGCCACGTGACACGTGGAGCGAAACGTCGTCAAGGGCCCGCACGACACCCGTCTGGGTTTGGAAATGCCGCGTGACATTGCGCAGCGCAAGCAACGGCTCGGTCATGCCGCCACCTCTTCGAGAACTGGGATGCTGCGCACCGGCAAGCTCAGCGGGGCATGGCACGCGGTTTGGCGACCGCCTTCGCTTCGCAGTGTTGGGATCTCCGTCCGGCATCGGGGCAGTGCGTGTGCGCAGCGCGGCGCGAAGGCGCAGCCTGGTGGCATGGCGGACAACGGCGGTACCGTGCCGGGGATCTCCGGCAGCCGCGCGCCGGGCGGGAGTGCCTCGATGGCAAGGGAGGCGAGCAGGCCCGCCGTGTACGGATGAGTGGGGTGTGACAGCAGGTCGCCCACATCACCGTGTTCCACGATACGGCCCGCGTACATGACGGCCGCGCGGTCGGCGGTCTCCGCCACCACGCCGAGGTCGTGCGTAATCAGCAGCATCGCCATGCCGGTCTCCGCCTGGAGACGCTTGAGCAGCGCAAGGATCTGGGCCTGGGTCGTGACGTCCAGCGCGGTGGTTGGCTCGTCGGCAATCAGCAGGTCGGGCTCGCAGGCCAGCGCGATGGCGATCATTGCCCGCTGCCGCATGCCGCCGGACAACTGGTGTGGATAGTCGCCGGCGCGCGCGGCTGGTGATGGCATGCGAACCTGCTCGAGCAGCCCCACCGCGCGTTCGGCAGCCTGCGCGCGCGTTACCTGCCGATGCAGGCGAATCGCCTCGGCAATCTGGTCGCCGATCCGCATCACGGGGTTGAGCGCAGACATCGGCTCCTGGAAGATCATGGCGATCCGGTTGCCACGGATGTCCTGCATCGCACGTGCGTCCAGCGCCAACAGGTCCGTGCCATCAAATAAGGCCTGTCCACCCGCAATCCTTGCCGTGCGGCGTGGCAGCAGGCCCATGATCGAGTAGGCCGTCACGGACTTGCCCGAGCCGCTTTCGCCAACGAGCGCCAGCGTCTCGCCGCGATCGATGTGCACCGAGACGTCGTGCAGCGCGGTGACGGGGCCGTTGGCGGTGGTGAAGGTGGTGCGCAGCGCGCGCACATCGAGCAGCGTCATGGCGTCAGCTCCGTCGTTGGCGCAGGTGGGGGTTCAAGGCATCGTTGAGACCGTCACCGAGCAGGTTGAAGGCCAGCACGGTCAGCACGATGGCAAAGCCGGGCAGGCCACAGATGTACCAGGCGTCCACGACTTGTTCGCGCCCACTGCCAATGATCGTGCCCCAGCTCATGACGTTGGGGTCGCCGAGACCGAGGAAGGCCAGCGAGGCTTCGGTCTGGATCGCGGTGGCAACCGTGAGGGTCGCCATGGCGATCACGGGCGGCAGCGCATTGGGCAGCAGTTGCGTGACGATGAGGCGCGTGTGGCCCATGCCGATGGTCTCGCCGGCGAGTACGAACTCGCGCTCGCGTAGCGACAGGAACTCGGCGCGTACCAGCCGCGCGGTGGCGGGCCATGACACCACGCCAATAGCCAGCACCACGGTTGTGACGGATGGCTTGAAGATCGCCACCAGCACCACGGCGAGGACAAACTTCGGCACCGTCTGGAAGACTTCGGTCAGCCGCATCAGTGCGGCGTCGACGCGTCCACGGAAATACCCGCCGATAGCGCCGACGGCAATGCCGAGGGTGGCCGCCAGCGCGGTACTGACCAGTCCGATCAGCAGCGAGACGCGCGCGCCGGCCGCCAGCCCCGTGGCGAGGTCGCGCCCCATGAAGTCGGTGCCAAGCGGGTGAGACGGGTCCTCGCCGGGCCACAGCATCGGCGGACCTGCCATTTCCCACGGGTCGCCCGGGAACACAACGGGCCCCACTACGGCAGCAAGGACGACGATCAGCATCAGCAGCGCGCCGAGCGAGACGGCCGGATGTCGCGTGATGGTGCGCCAGAGCGCCCGCGGACGGGATCGCGCGAAAACGGAAGCGGTCGCTGCAGTCATGGCCGTGCGCCAGTGCGGACCACGGCCACACGCGGGTCAATGGCCGCGTAAAGCAGATCGACGAAGATGTTCACAACGATGACCAGAAGCGAGCTGAGCAGCAGGATGCCGAGCAGCAGGTTGAAATCCCGCGCGAGGACCGATTCGAACGCAAGGCGCCCCAGGCCCGGCCAGCTGAAGACCGACTCGACGAGCACGGCCCCACTGAGCAGCGAGGCCACCTGATAGCCTGCCATCGTCACCAGCGGAAGCAAGGCGTTGCGCAGCGCGTGGACGAGCGTGACGCGGATCTCGCCAGCGCCCTTGGCGCGCGCGGTGCGCACGAAGTCTGCGCCGTCCAGCTCCAGCATCGCGGTGCGTACCAGGCGCGTGTAGACCGCCAGATAGAACGTTGCCAGCGTGCAGGCCGGCAGGATGGCGTGGCGCGCCACATCGCCGAAGTAGGCCAGCCCCGTATGGGCGGCGCTGACATCGGTCATGCCACCAGACGGCAGCCAGCCCAGTCGCGCGGAGAACAGCACGATGGCCATCAGGCCGAGCCAGAACGTTGGCATGGCGTAGGCCACCAGCGTTCCCAGCGAGATGAGGCGGTCGGGCCAGCGATGCACGCGCACGGCGGCCACGACGCCGAGGGCAATGCCAAGGACCAGCGCGATGCCCATGGCGAGCGTCATCAGCAACAACGTGGCCGGCAGGCGGTTCACGATCAGGGTGAAGACCGGCATGTTCTGGCGGTACGAAAAGCCGAGATCCAGCGTGGCGATCTGTCGCAGGTAATGCGCGAGCTGTAGCCACATCGGCTGGTCTAGCCCGAAGTTCGCGCGCAGTTGGGCCATGGTCTCGGGCGTCGCCGCGCCGGCCTCGCCGGCCAGCACGTCGACCACATCGCCGGGCGCGAGCTGGAGGATCACGAAGTTCAGCAAGGCAATGCCAAGCACCACGGGTATCACCTGCAACAGGCGCTGGCGCAGGAACACAAGGGCGGGGCGGCGCATGCGCTTATGCCTTGGGTGTGAGCCAGGCATCGGCATACGAGGCGAACAATCCGTCGCCCTGCGCAGTGGCCTTCCGGAAGCGCGCCGTCGATACCGTGACCCAGGTCTGCTCGACGAGATCCAGCACGGGCACATCTTCCTGCACGATCTGTTGCCAGTTGCGGATCAGCGCCTTGCGCTTGCCGTCATCGGCTTCGCGTCCGGCCGCCTCCATGATCCGGTCGAGTTCGGGATTCGAGTACCCCGAGCCGTTGGTCCACGGCGCGCCCTTGATGATGTTCTTGGTCCAGAACAGGCGCTGCACGCCGAGCGTGGGATCGGGCAGGCGATGCAGGCTCGAGATCATCAGGTCGTAATCCTGGTCAGTGAACACGCGCCGCAGGTAGGTGGCGGTGTCACCGGCGCGCAACTCCACCTCCACGCCGACGCGCGCAAGCGACTGCTTGATGAACTCGGCAGGCCGGCTGGCGGTGACGCCGCCGCCGCCATCGTAGTCGAGCGTGATGCGCAGCCGCTTGCCGTCCTTGCCGGGCTTGAAGCCAGCCTCGTCGAGCAGCGCCGCCGCTTTCTTCACATCGAAGGGGTACTGGCGGGTGTCGCCGGCGTAGTAGTTGACTACCGACGAAGGCACCGGACCCGTGGCCGGCTTGCCGTAGCCGAGAAACACCACCTTGAGCAGCGCGTTGCGATCGATCGCATGGGCGAACGCCTGGCGCACGCGTTTGTCGGCGAAGTAGGGCTTGCGCACGTTGAACTGCGTCAGGAAGATCGTTGCCAGGTAGCGGCCGTCGTCGGTGTTGATGCGGTAGCGCTGCTTGTCCTGGAAGCGGTTCAGGTTCGACAGCGGAATGCTGGAGCCGAGCGCCACGTCCAGCTCGCCGGCTTCCAGCGCCACGGTGCGCGCGGCGGCGTCTGGGATGAATTTGAAGACGATACCGTCGAGATAGGGCTGATCGGCCTGCCAGTAGTGCGGATTGCGCTCCAGCCGGACATGGCTGCCCTTGACCCACTCCTTGAACACGAACGGGCCCGTGCCAACCGGCGCGCTGTTGAGCGGGTTGCTGAGCACGTCCTTGCCTTCATACAGGTGGCGCGGCAGGATCTGCGCGCCGTAGGTGTTGATGTAGTTGATCAGGTACGGGGCCGGCGAGGACAGCCGGATGATGACCGTGTGCGGGTCCGGCGTGTCGACTGCCGTGACGTTGGCGAACGCTGCGCGCCCAAATGGATGCAGCTTCTTCCAGACTTCGAGCAGGGTGTACTGGACATCGGCGGCGGTGAAGTCCTTGCCGTCGTGCCACTTGACGTTCTTGCGGAGCTGGAAGGTGGTCTTGAGCCCGTCCGGCGAGGTGTTCCACGCCGTCGCCAGCGCGGGCACGGGTTTCAGGTTCAGATCGTAGGCGACCAGCCCTTCCAGCACCTTGCTGGAGACTTGCCCGATGTTCATGGTGGTGATGAACGCCGAAGTCAGCAGCGTGGGCTCCGGGGAGACGGCCACATTCAGCACGCCGCCGCGCACGGGGGCGGTGGCCTGGGCGAAGGATTCAGCGGAGAAAGGCAGGCCAATCGAGAGCAGGGTGGATGCAGCCAGGAAATCGCGGCGGTTCATGGATGGGTATGGTGTGATCGGTGGAAGAAGGCGGTCAGGCGGCAGCGCGCGACGTGGCGGGCTCCGGCGCGGATACCCGGCCAGATGGCCGGGGCAGGTCGAGGTGGTCGCGCAGGGTACGACCCGTGTACTCGGTGCGGAAGATGCCGCGACGCTGGAGGATGGGCACCACGCCCTCCACGAAGGCGCTCAGGCCATCGGGCAGCACGTCCGGCATCAGGTTGAAGCCGTCCGCCGCGCCCTGGCGGAACCAGTGCTCGATGTCGTCGGCAACCTGTTCGGGCGTGCCGACGATGACACGGTGCCCCCCACCGCCGGCCAGTTCGCGGATCAGCGCTCGCACGGTCAGCCCGCGCCGGCGGGCCAGCGCCACAGTGGTGTTGAAGAACGTGTGGTTGCCGTTGCCGTTGGCCGGCAGCATCAATGGCTCGGGCAGCGGCGCATCGAGTCGAAGGCGGTCGGTCGGGATGCCCAGCGTGCCGGCCAGCCGGTTAAGGCTGTAGTCCCACGGGATCAGGTCGACGAGTTCGTCGCGCCGGCGCAGCGCCTCCGCCTCGGTCGCACCGATGATGGTCGTGAGTCCCGGCAGGATCTTCACGGCGTGCGGGCCGCGCCCGATGGCTTCGGCCTGCGCGTTGATCCGCCGGCCATACTCGATGGATTCCTCGATCGACTGCGCCGCCGAGAACACCGCTTCAGCATGCCGCGCTGCCAGTTCCTGGCCGTCCGCCGAGCCGCCAGCCTGGAACAGCACCGGATGCCCTTGCGCCGAACGGGGCAGGTTCAACGGCCCTTGCACGCTAAACGACGCGCCGCGGTGCGCAATGGGCTGAAGTTTGCGGGTATCGACGAAGCGGCCGTCCCGCTTGTCGCCGATGAAGGCATCGTCCTCCCAGCTATCCCATAGCGCGCGCACCACGGTCGTGAACTCGTCCGCCCGCGCATAGCGCTGCGCATGGTCGGGCACGGCGTCGTGGCCGAAGTTGCGTGCCGAGGCAGCGTCGGCGGTGGTCACGACGTTCCAGCCCGCGCGACCGCCGCTGACATGGTCGAGCGTGGCAAAGCGGCGGGCGATGTTGTACGGCTCGTTGTAGCTCGTCGAGGCGGTAGCGACCAGCCCGATGTGCGTCGTGGCGGCGGCCACGCAGGCCAGTAGCACAGTGGGTTCCAGCGCAGTAATCGGCCGGAAGTTGATCTGGTCCGCAATGGCCGCGTTGTCGGCCAGGAAGATCGCATCGAACTTGCCGGCCTCGGCGATGTGGGCCAGCCTGACGTAGTGCTGCACGTCGGTGAATGCGAGCGGGTCGCTGTCCGGGAGCCGCCATGCCGACGGCACGAAGCCGCTGTGCAGCGCGTTAAGGTTCAGGTGCAGCTGGCGTGGGGCGCGTTGAGGATCGAGTTCCAGCGGAGCGGTCATGCGAGGGTCCTTTCCCGTACAAGCTACGCAGGATAGGGAAGGGCCTCTCGCAACGGAACGAAGGAAACACGATAACGATATGTGGCGTACGTGGCCGACCATCACCGCGCCACCCGGCCATCAAGGCGCCCGTGGCCGCTTCAGGTCCTCAGGATTTGGCCGTGCCCTGTCGGGTTCTCCAGTCCGCATACAGGTCCGCGACGCCGTCCAGCCTGACGGGCACATAGTCGATGTTCATTGACTGTTCCGCGAACGGCCGCGCCAAGTCCGCGTAGATCGCCGCTGTCGAAAGGCCGAACGGTTCCCCATCGTCATTCGAATAGGCGTACGCCACCTGCGTCACGCCGGCCAAGCGCATGGCCGCCATGCACATCGGGCACGGATGTCCGCTGGCATATACCGCGCAGCCAGCAAGGCTTGGGCGGTCCAACGCCTGGCTGGCAGCCCGGATGGCGTTCAGCTCGGCATGCGAGGTGGGATCGTTGGTGGTCAGGATTTCGTTGACGCCGGTGGCGATTACCTTGCCGTCGCGCACGATCACTGCGCCAAAGGGCCGTCCGCCGGCCTCCATATTGGCTTGGGCGAGCCGGATGGCTTCGCGCAGGAATGTTTCGGTATCGGTCATGGTGTGTCTCGAAGTCGTCATGAAGGCGATAGTACTGGACGCGGGGTGCGTTCCTCGTCGCTTCATGGCTGCCGGCGCCTGGTGGAATGTCCAAGGGGAAGACGGCTTGCGTTGCTTCCCTGCATACGTACTATCACCTAATGCTGCATTGCGACAATCCTTCTGCTACAATTCGGGAAAACCCCATAAGGGTAATCCCTCAAGGAAGGAAGCCATGAACACCCAATCCGACATCAAGATGACCGATCAACTCGAACGCGACCTGATCGAGCGCGAACTGGGCACGCAAAGCCTGGGTTTTGCCAACGACGTGAAGCGCGTTGTGGCTGCTGTGCAGAATGTTTTCTCCCGCCTGCAAGCGGAAGCGCGCAAGGCCAAGGTCGTCTACGCGAACGGTTAATCCGGTCAGAACACCCCTGTAGTGCCTGCGGCGCCTCCTGGCGCCGCCATTGAAAAGCCGACCCGCCGTACAGCCCTTCGAGGTGTGCGGCGGGTCGGCTTTTGGCTTTTTTGGTGATTAACGCGTCACTTCGATGCGATCGACACGATCCGGGTAGAAGGCCAGATGATTAGCGATCTGGGCAACCGCCTGATGGGGCGATTCGTAGGTCCACACGGCGTTGTCCGTGCGGGTGCCGCCGGCGGGAATGCTGTAGTAGGCCGCATCGCCTTTGTAGGGACAGTGGCTGGTGTGCTGGGTGCGCGTCAGTTGAGACATGTCCACGTCTTCGCGCGGAATGTACTGGACTGGCGGGTATGAGGCCTCGGCGAGCGTCAAGGCGCGGCGGGTATCGGCAACCACACGGCCCGCTACGGTCACCACCACGCGCCCGCCCTGGGGCGTGATCGTGATCGGATGATCCGGGCCGGGAATCCTGACGGATTTGTCGGCGGATTTGTCGGTCATGGCAGACCTCCCTAAGAAAGGAGGCGCGGCGATCAGGCCGCGCCTCAAAGAAAAAACCGCCACGGAGGTGACGTGAGGCCGAAAAGGGAGAGAAGAGCCTCGGCCTCGGTATGGACGATAGCAAGCGCGGCCGGCCCGGCATAGCACGCGCGAGGGAACACACTCTTCTCGTGGATTAAACAATCCACCCCAACATTCCAAAACAAAGCCCCGCACTGGGCGGGGCTGCTGGGGCTGTTGGGGCTAGGCGGGATCGAAAACTATCGATCAATCAAAACGATAGCGATTGACCGCCTGCTGACTGTTCCTCGATCCACAGCGACAGCCGCACCTTGTACGCCTGCTGGATATGGCGCCGGGCGATCTGCTCGGCCTGCGCCGGGTTGCGGGCCTCGAGCGCTTCCACCAGCGCCAGATGTTCCTCGTATGAGCCCCGGGCGCGGCCCGGCACGGCCAGCGTGGAGCGGCCGAGCAGCGCCATCGACTCGTGCAGCGAGCGCAAGGTCTTCAGCAGATAGCGATTGTGCGCGCAGCGGTGCAGCGTCTCGTGGAACAGGCGATTGTTGACCGCCAGCTTGTCGGGATCTTCGGCGAAGGCCAGGTCGCGCTCGACAATATCGCGCAACAACGAGATTTCCACATCGGTGGCGTGGCGGGCAGCCAGCGCGGCGGCAGTGGATTCCAGTACCTCGCGCATGACGTACAGCTCGCTCACCATGCTGGCGTCGAGCCGCGTCACCATCATGCCGCGATTCGGCTCGTTGACGACGAGCCCTTCGGACTCGAGCCGCGACAGCGCCTCGCGCACCGGCGTGCGCGACAACCCTAGCGATTCGGCCAGTTCCACCTCGCGCAGGCGCGTGCCGGGCGGCAGGTGGCCGGCCTGGATCGCGCCCCGGAGTTGTTGGTAGGCCCGTTCGGAACGCGGCAGCGACGCGCTCTGGTCGCCGTCGGCGCCGGCAAGATCCGCAGGAAGCATGGATGCGTGTGAGTGGGGATGACAGCAAAGACAGCCATCATACCCGCTCGGGCAGGCGGCTCGCCAGCCACCGCGCCCGAATACCCGATATCAGGCCGGCGGCGACGCCGCGCGCCGGCTGCGCCGCCGTCGCGCCAGCATATTCAACGCCTCCACGCCGCACGAGAACGCCATCGCTGTATAGATGTAGCCCTTCGGCACGTGGTGACCCAGCCCGTCGGCAATCAGCGTCATGCCGATCATGATCAGGAAGGCCAGCGCCAGCATGATGATGGTGGGATTGGCGTTGATGAAGTTCGCCAGCGGCGTGGCCGCGAACAGCATCACGGTCACGGCGGCGATGACGGCCACGAACATGATCGGCACGTGGTCGGTCATGCCTACGGCGGTGATGATGCTGTCGACCGAGAACACGAGGTCGAGCACCAGGATCTGGCCGATGGCCATCGCGAAGCCCGGCGCGGCGCGGGCGACCATGCCTTCCTCGCCGTGCCCGGGCTCGGGCGCGACGTGCTGATGGATCTCACGCGTGGCCTTCCAGACCAGGAACGCGCCCCCGGCGATCAGGATGATGTCGCGCCACGAAATGCCCTTGCCGAGGAGCGTGAAGACCGGCTCGGTCAGCGCCACGATCCAGGCAATCGTCGCCAGCAAGCCCAGGCGCATTACCAGCGCCAGGCTGATCCCCAGCCGTCGGGCCTTCTCGCGCATGGCCTCGGGCAGCTTGTTGGTCAGGATGGAGATGAAGATGAGGTTGTCGATGCCGAGCACGACCTCCATGGCCACGAGCGTGGCCAGGGCGGCCCAGGCGGCCGGGTCGCGCGCCAGCGCGAGTAGCGATTCCATGCGAACTCCTTGGTTGGGGTGGGCTGGGGCAGGGCTACCCGAAAGCGGACTACCAGGATCATGGTAGCGCACGCCGGCGGTGCAGGGGACATCAGATAGGGCGAGATTGAGGTTGTGAAACGCCAAGACTGGAATATAGTATGTGATATATCAAAATAATACCGGTCATCACAACCATCGAGGAGACAACCCATGAAGATCTGTATCTATGGGGCAGGGGCAATTGGCGGCTACATGGGCGCGCAGTTGGCGCTCGCGGGCGCCGACGTGAGTTTTATCGCACGCGGGCCGCATCTGGCGGCCATGCAGGCCAACGGCGTGCGCCTTCATATCGAAGGCGAGGAGCGCGTGGCGCGCGTGCGCTGCACCAGCGATCCGCGCGAGCTGGGTCCGCAGGACTATGTGTTCATCACGCTCAAGGCGCACCAGGTGCCCGGCGTGGTGGATCTGATGCAGCCGCTGCTCGGGCCGGAAACGGCAGTCGTGACCGGCGTCAACGGCATTCCCTACTGGTACTTCCACAAGCATGGCGGCGAGTTCGCCGGGCGCACGCTGGAGAGCGTGGACCCAGGCGGCAAGCAGTGGCGCGGGCTCGGGCCGGAACGGGCGATCGGCTGCGTGCTGTATCCGGCCGCCGAGATCGAGGCGCCGGGCGTGATCCGCCATGTCTACGGTAAGAAGTTTCCTATCGGCGAGCCAGATGGAAGCCGTTCCTCGCGCGTGACGCAACTCGCCGACCTGATGGTCAAGGCGGACCTCGACGCGCCCGTGCGCGACAACATCCGCGATGAGATCTGGCTCAAGCTGTGGGGCAACCTCTGCTTCAATCCGATCAGCGCGCTGACGCATGCCACGCTGGACATCATCACGTCCGACCCAGCCACGCGCGCGCTGTCGCGCCAGATGATGCTGGAGGCCAAGGCGATTGCCGAGCGCTTTGGCGTGCACTTTCGGGTCGATGTGGAGCGGCGTATCGACGGCGCCGGCGCGGTGGGGGCGCACAAGACCTCGATGCTGCAGGACCTGGAGGCCGGCCGGGCGATGGAAATCGACCCCTTGCTGACCGTGGTGCAGGAGATGGGCCGGATGATCGGCCAGCCCACGCCGATGGTCGATGCCGTGCTGGGGCTGATCAAGCAGCGCGACAGGATGGCGCAGGGCGGTCAGACTGCGCCGCCCGTGCCGGTGGCGCGCGCGGCATGACGCGGGAGAAATCCCCGGCGATGTGGTGATCTTGATATACCATATACGAAAGGCCGGACCCGCCCCTTTCTCACCCGTTCGGGTTCTTGACGCGCGATCATCGACGAGATTGATGAGCAAACCGCATGGCGCCATGCCAAACTGGACACCATGCGTCCGCGCGTCAGGTCCCGGCAGTGGAGTGGGGCGGGACGCCGCCGGAGGCCGCCTCGGCCCCCGGGGCGCCGGTCATAGACGAGTGCATTCATGTCCGCCCAAACACCCGAAGTCCAGCCCGCCGGCCTGACCCTGTCGCTGCAGCCGATCAACGCGGGCGCCAGCCTGCGCGACCAGGCCTATGCGATGCTGCGCCAGGCCATTGCCGATGCCGATATCTATCAGTCGCGAGAGGAAGTGCGGCTGGACGAGCGCGTGCTGTCCGAAGCGCTGGGCGTGAGCCGCACGCCGATCCGCGAGGCGATGACGCTGCTCGAGCAGGAAGGCTTCCTGCGCACGGTGCCGCGCCGCGGCATCTACATCATGCGCAAGACCAAGCGCGAGATCGTGGAGATGATCCAGGTCTGGGCCGCGCTGGAGAGTATGGCGGCCCGCCTGGCCACGCTCCATGCCACCGACGAGGAAATCGGCAAACTGCGACACATGTTCGACAGCTTCCGAGACTCCACGCCAGCCGAACACATCGAAGAGTATTCCGACGCCAACATCGTCTTTCACCAGGCGATCGTGCAGCTATCGAAGTCGCAGATCATCATGGACGCGATCAAGAACATCTTCGTCCATGTGCGTGCGATTCGGAAAATGACGATCTCGCAGAGCGACCGCGCCGCGCGGTCGATCGTCGATCATCTGCGGATTATCGAGGCGCTGGAGAAGCGCGATACGGAACTGGCCGAGAAGCTGGTGCGCCAGCACTCGCTGGACCTGGCCGACTACGTGGAAAAGAACTGCGACTTCCTGGACTGACTGCCGGCCACGTCATGCACGCCCCGTCGCCCAGCCCATGACGGAGCGCGGGCATTGTTCCGCGATGTGGCCGAATCTTCTTGCGCCCCAACAGCTTTACGGCACGTTGGGGCTTTTTCTTTGGCACGTTTCTTTGGCTATTTGCCCATCTCGCAGGCGAGGGGCTGTCCTTGGAACGGCCTATGCGCATTTGCTGCGATGCAGCGTCGAAACTTCCATGATTCGGGTTTAAACCCTCTTGCATCTTGCTGATATACCACATACTGTATGTCAAAAGAGCGAAGCACAAATCAGGAGACGAGCATGGCCGAGGCTACCAACCAAAGTCAGAGCAGCACCATGGCGCAACGCAAAGCCCTGGACGGCATTCGCGTCCTGGACATGACGCACGTTCAGGCCGGCCCCTCGGCTACGCAGTTGATGGCCTGGATGGGCGCCGACGTGATCAAGGTCGAATTGCCCGGACGTGGTGACATCACGCGCAGCCAGCTGCGTGACGTGCCCAACGCTGACAGCCTGTACTTCACCATGCTGAACAGCAACAAGCGTAGCCTGACGCTCAATATGAAAACGCCGGAAGGCAAGGCACTGCTGGAAGACCTGATTCAGCAGAGCGATGTGCTGATCGAGAACTTCGGTCCGGGCGTGCTGGCCCGCGCCGGATTCGACTGGGAACATATCCAGGACCTGAATCCGCGCATGGTCTATGCGTCGATCAAGGGCTTCGGTCCTGGCCCCTACCAGGACTGCAAGGCGTATGAAAACGTGGCCCAGTGCATGGGCGGTGCCGCATCGACGACAGGCGAAGCCAGCGGCATGCCATTGGTGACGGGCGCGCAGATCGGCGATTCGGGTACGGGCGTGCACTGCGTGGTCGGGATCCTGGGCGCACTGCTGCAGCGCGAGCATTCGGGGCGCGGCCAGCGCGTGGAAGTCGCCATGCAGGACGCCGTACTGAACCTGTGCCGCGTGAAACTGCGCGACCAACAGCGCCTGGATGCCGGCCCGCTGCGCGAGTACCCCAACGATCAGTTCGACGACCACGTGCCGCGCGCGGGCAATGCGTCGGGCGGCGGCCAGCCGGGCGCTGCGCTGCGCTGCGCGCCGGGCGGTGCGAACGACTACGTCTACGTCATCATCCAGCCGCAGGGCTGGGAGCCGCTGATGCGCCTGTGCGGCCGCGAAGATCTGATCACCGATCCGGAATTCGCCACGCCTGAAGTGCGTCTGAAAAAGCTCGCCGCGTGCTTCGGCATCATCGAGCAATGGACCCTGGGCCACACCAAGTTCGAGGTGATGAACGCACTCAACGAGGTGGATGTGCCGTGTGGCCCGATATTGTCGATGAAGGACCTGATCGGGGACCAGTCGATGTACGAGCGCGGGTTCCTGATCGAGCTGGAGCACCCGGTGCGCGGCAAATACGTGCAGCTCGGCTCGCCGATCACACTGTCCGACTCGCCGGTGAACGTCGAGCGCTCGCCGCTGCTGGGGGAGCACACCAACGAGATCCTCGAGTCGCTGGGGCGGTCGCCGGCCCAGATTGCTGCGCTGCGCCTGGCGGGAGCGATCTGACCCGAGGCGTCCGGCCACGGCCGGTGCCTCGTCTCCACAGCCCCTGACGGGGGTCTCTCCATTCTCTGCTGAAAGAGCAGGCGCGGCACGCTCGCGCCTGTCAGAGGAGTTCTGCCGTGCAAACCTGGATTCGCTTCCGCCGTCCTGATGGCGACGCCGCTTATGGCCGGCTTGACGAGGGTGATGCCGACCGCGTCATCGAATGCGATGGCCCTGGCTATACCGATCCTCGCCCCACGGGCAATAGCTACAGCTACGCCTCGCTGGACCTGCTGGCCCCGTGCCAGCCGGGCAAGATCGTGGCGCTGTGGAACAACTTTCACGCCCTCGCGGCCCGGCTGGAGAAAGCGGTGCCCGTGCATCCGCTGTTCCTGCTGAAGCCGGCAAGTTCGCTGGCCGGCCCCGGCGACGGCATCCTGCGTCCGAGCGGGTATACCGGCAAGATCGCCTACGAAGGCGAACTCGGCATCGTCATTGGCCGCGAATGCCGGAATGTGCCGCTCGCCGAGGCTGCCTCGCACATCTTCGGCTACACCATCGTCAATGACGTCACGGCGAGCGAGCTGCTCAATGCCGATCCCAACTTCCCGCAGTGGACGCGCGCCAAGGGTTCCGACACCTTCGGTTGCGTCGGTCCGGCCATTGTCTCCGGCTTTGACTGGCGAAGCGCCAGCGTGGTGACGCGTCTGGACGGCGTCGAGCGCCAGAACTACCCGTTGTCCGACATTGTTTTTTCGCCCGAGGAGCAGGTCAGCCTGCTGTCGCGGGACATGACGTTGATGCCGGGCGACGTGATCGCCGTCGGCACCTCGATCGGGGTCGGGTCGATGAAGGAGGGTTCTGTGGTGGAGGTGTCGATCCGCGGGATCGGCTCGCTGGTCAACCATGTGCGCGGCTGAACGAGCCAGTTTGCGAAGGCGGGAAGCTCGGTAGTTTCCCTTATCTGGGTGCGTAACTTCGGGGAAATGCTGCGGCGCATCGACGAAAGTTCGCATCAATGCTTGCTGAATACTGATATATCACATACCGTATTTGCCAAAGGTCGCTGCCTGTAGCGAATCGTCAAGGAGGAGACATCGTGAAGTCCGAAGTAGCCAGGCGGGCGCGAGAACGACCGCTGAAGACACCTTGAAGCAGAAGTTTTCCAATCCCCGTCAATTTGTATAGAAGGATGCAACCATGGCAGAAGTCGGAAACGAGCTGCAGCGTCAGGCTGGCGAAGAACATCAGGCACAAACCGATGGTTTTCATCTGGTCATCGAAGCGCTGAAGCTGAACGGCATCGAGAACATCTATGGCCTGCCCGGTATTCCGGTCACGGATCTGGCCCGTCTGGCGCAGGCCAACGGCATGCGCGTTATCAGCTTTCGTCATGAGCAGAATGCCGGCAACGCCGCAGCGATTGCCGGCTTTCTCACGCAGAAGCCGGGCGTTTGCCTGACCGTGTCTGCGCCCGGCTTCCTGAACGGGCTGACGGCGCTGGCGAATGCGACCACCAACTGCTTCCCGATGATTCTGATCAGCGGCTCGAGCGAGCGCGAGATCGTCGATCTGCAGCAGGGTGACTACGAAGAGATGGACCAGCTGGCTATCGCCCGTCCGCACGCCAAGGCTGCCTTCCGCGTGCTGCACGCTGAAGACATTGGTGTCGGTATCGCGCGTGCCATCCGCGCCGCCGTGTCGGGCCGTCCGGGCGGTGTGTACCT
This sequence comes from Cupriavidus sp. 01L43, assembly GCF_056399925.1. NCBI lineage: Bacteria > Pseudomonadati > Pseudomonadota > Betaproteobacteria > Burkholderiales > Burkholderiaceae > Cupriavidus > Cupriavidus sp. 01L43. Next base: position 94,767 of record NZ_JBFTSH010000011.1, on the reverse strand, counting down.
GGACCTGCCGGCCAATCTGCTGGGCCAGTCGATGGAAGCCGAGCGTGGCCGCAAGTCGTTGATCAAGGTGGTGGACCCGGCCCCGCGCCAACTCCCTGCACCGGACTCGATCGACCGTGCTGTCGCGCTGCTGAAGAGCGCCAAGCGCCCGCTGATCCTGTTGGGCAAGGGTGCCGCATACGCTCGCGCCGATGCGGATATCCGCGCGCTGGTCGAGAAGACCGGCATTCCGTACCTGCCGATGTCGATGGCCAAGGGCCTGCTGCCCGATACACACCCGCAATCGGCCTCGGCCGCACGGTCGTACGTGCTGGCGGAAGCTGACGTGGTGATGCTGGTCGGCGCGCGCCTGAACTGGCTGCTGTCGCACGGCAAAGGCAAGACCTGGGGCAAGCCGAAGCAGTTCATCCAGATCGACATCTCGCCGACCGAGATGGACAGTAACGTGGCCATCGCCGCGCCCGTAGTGGGTGACATTGGTTCGTGCGTATCGGCAATGCTCGACAAGATCGGCAACGGTTTTGCCAAGCCGGGCGCCGATTGGCTGAACGCGGTGGACGAACGCAAGGACAAGAACCTGGCGAAGATGGCCGAGACCTTGTCCAAGGATGTGTCGCCGATGAACTTCCATAGCGCGCTGCGCGCGCTGAAGGACGTCGTCAAAGCCAATCCGGGCATCTCGTTTGTCAACGAAGGCGCCAACACGCTGGACTACGCCCGTGCCGTGATCGACATGTACGAGCCGCGCAAGCGCCTGGACGTGGGCACCTGGGGCGTGATGGGTGTGGGCATGGGCTACGCGGTCGCTGCGGCGGTCGAAACCAGCAAGCCGGTCCTCGCGCTGTGCGGTGACAGTGCGTTCGGCTTCTCGGGCATGGAGGTGGAAACTATCTGCCGCTACAACCTGCCGATCTGCATCGTCATTTTCAACAATAACGGCGTCTACAAGGGTATCGACGTGAATCCGACCGGCGGCAACGATCCGGCGGTCACGATGTTCGTCAAGGGGGCGCGCTACGACAAGATGATGGAAGCGTTCGGTGGGGTTGGTCACAACGTCACCACACCGGCGGAACTCGAAGCCGCGGTGAACGAAGCCTTGCGGTCGGGCAAGCCCACGCTGGTCAACGCCGTCATCGACCCGGCTGCCGGTACCGAAAGCGGTCGTCTGACCAATCTGAATCCGCAGAGCGCGGCCAAGAAGTAATCCACCCCAGTTTCACCCTCTATTCCATCAGGAGAGCGATTGTGAACCTCCCACTCAACGGCATCAAGATCATCGACTTTACGCACGTGCAAGCCGGCCCCGCCTGCACGCAGCTTCTCGCATGGTTCGGCGCAGACGTCATCAAGGTGGAGCGCCCCGGCTCCGGCGACGTCACCCGCACGCAATTGCGCGACATTCCCGACGCGGACGCGCTGTACTTCACCATGCTGAACAGCAACAAGCGCTCGCTGACGCTGGACACCAAGAAGCCGGAAGGCAAGAAGATCCTGGAGCAGTTGATCCGCGAATCGGATGTGCTGGTCGAGAACTTCGGCCCCGGTGCGCTTGACCGCATGGGCTTCTCCTGGGAGCGCATCAAGGAACTGAACCCGAAGATGATCGTGGCATCGGTCAAGGGCTTCAGCGACGGCCACCACTATGAAGACCTGAAGGTCTACGAGAACGTGGCACAGTGCGCTGGCGGTGCCGCGTCGACCACCGGCTTCTGGGACGGCCCGCCGACCGTGTCGGCCGCCGCCCTGGGTGACTCGAACACCGGCATGCACCTGGCCATCGGCATCCTGACCGCGATCATCGGCCGCCAGCAGACCGGCCAGGGTCAGAAGGTTGCCGTATCGATGCAGGACGCCGTGCTGAATCTGTGCCGCGTGAAGCTGCGCGACCAGCAGCGACTGGACCGCCAGGGCTATCTGGAAGAGTATCCCCAGTATCCGCACGGCACGTTCAGCGACGTGGTGCCCCGTGGTGGCAACGCCGGCGGTGGCGGCCAGCCGGGCTGGGTGCTGAAGTGCAAGGGTTGGGAGACCGATCCCAACGCCTATATCTACTTCACCATCCAGGGCCACGCCTGGGAGCCGATCTGCAAGGCACTGGGCAAGGAAGAGTGGATCAGCGATCCGAACTACAACACGCCCAAGGGCCGTCAGCCGCATATCTTCGAAATCTTCAAGACCATCGAAGAATGGCTTGCCGACAAGACCAAGTACGAGGCGGTGGACATCCTGCGCAAGTTCGATATTCCCTGCTCGCCGGTGCTGTCAATGAAGGAACTCGCGGCGGATGAATCGCTGCGCAAGAGCGGTTCGATCGTGGAAGTCCCGCACAAGGAACGTGGCACGTACCTGACCGTGGGCAGCCCGATCAAGTTCTCGGCCATGAAGCCGGAAATCACCGGTTCGCCGCTGCTGGGCGAGCACAGCGAGGAAGTGCTGGCCAGCCTGGGCTATGCCGCCGAGGAGATCTCCCGTCTGCGTGAGTCGCAGGTGATCTGAGCCAGGCGCCAGCACTGCCAGTGCCCAATGTGACAGCGGGCCACACCTGGAGCGCCGGGGAATGCGTAGACGGGACGTAACGCACCCTGGCGCTTCATGGTTTGGACGCCAAGCTGAGGGACCGGCATGGCCGACGGTGCCACAATGACAGCCCGGACCCCTGGTGGCGAACCTCGCCACCCTCCCATTCGCCTGGAAAGCTCAGGAAAGACCAAGACCATGCAGACCGCGATCGACTATGAACAGCTGGTGTCGGCCATCGGCGACGCCGTGATCATCTCCGGCGCCGACGGTGCCATCACATTATGGAACCCGGCCGCCGAGTACATGTTCGGCTACACCCGGGAGGAGGCCCTGGGCAAGTCGCTGGATCTGATTATTCCCGAGCGCCTGCGTGCGCGCCACTGGGAGGGCTACGACAAGACCATGGCAACGGGCCAGACCCGCTACGGCCATGACTTGCTCAAGGTCCCGGCGATCAACAAGAACGGCGAAGCGATGTCGATCGCTTTTACCGTGGCGCTGCTGCACGGGCAGGGCGGGGAAATCACCGGCATCGTGGCGGTGATCCGTGACGAGACCGTGCGCTTCCAGGAAGAGCGGGCGCTGCGCAAGCGCATCACGGAACTGGAAGCCAGGACGGGCGCCGAGGCAGGAGCCGGCTGACTCACCGGACGCAGTTGCAGCATGGCGCAGGAACGATAGGGCCGGGCGATTCTCCCGGCCTTTTCCGTTTCTACGTTCACGCGCTGGCCAACGCCAGGTTTCGTCTGAGCGGGGCGCGTTCCGATGCCTGCTTCATTGCCGCCGCCATGGTCGCACCCAGCTCCGCTGGCGACCCGGCGACATGGATGCCGGCTTCGCGCATGGCGTTGACCTTCGCTTCCGCCGAGCCCGTCCCGCCCGAGATGATCGCGCCGGCGTGCCCCATGCGGCGTCCCGGCGGCGCCGTGGTGCCGGCGATAAAGCCCGCCACCGGTTTGCGCCTGTGCGCATCGCGCAGGAACTGGGCTGCCTCTTCCTCCGCCGATCCGCCAATCTCGCCAATCATGAGGATGCCTTCGGTCTTGTCGTCGGCCAGGAACATCTCCAGGCAGTCGATGAAGTCGGTGCCGTTCACCGGATCGCCGCCGATGCCGATGCAGGTCGATTGCCCCAGTCCGGCCGCCGTGGTCTGCGCCACGGCCTCATAAGTCAGCGTGCCCGAGCGCGACACCACGCCGATCTTGCCCGGTGTATGGATGTGGCCGGGCATGATGCCGATCTTGCATTGCCCCGGCGTGATTACCCCCGGACAATTCGGGCCAACCAGGCGGCTGCCGGACCCCGACAGCGCACGCTTGACCCGCACCATGTCCATCACGGGAATGCCTTCGGTGATGCAGACGATCAGCGCGATGCCGGCATCGACCGCCTCCAGGATGGCATCGGCGGCGAACGGTGGCGGCACATAGATGACCGAGGCGTCGGCGCCTGTGGCATTGGCGGCAGCGGCCACGGTATCGAAGACCGGGAGGCCCAGGTGCGATTCACCGCCCTTGCCGGGCGTGACGCCGCCCACCATCTTCGTGCCATAGGCCAGTGCCTGTGCCGAATGGAATGTGCCTTGTGCGCCGGTAAAGCCCTGGCAGATCACGCGTGTGTCTTTGTCGATCAGCACGGCCATTTCACTTTCCTCCCTTCTTCGATGGGTGCGTGCGCACGGCGGCCACGACTTTCTCGGCCGCATCGGCAAGATCCTTGGCCGAGACGACCGGCAGGCCCGAATCTCGCAGGATCTTCTTGCCGAGGTCGACGTTGGTGCCTTCCAGCCGCACCACCAGCGGCACGGTCAGGTCCGCTTCGCGCGCCGCGGCCACCACGCCTTCGGCAATCACGTCGCAGCGCATGATGCCGCCGAAGATATTGACGAGAATCCCTTCGACCCTGGGATCGGCCAGGATCAGCCGGAACGCCGCGGTGACGCGCTCCGTCGTGGCGCCACCGCCTACGTCGAGGAAGTTGGCCGGCTCGCCGCCATGGAGCTTGATGATGTCCATCGTGGCCATCGCCAGGCCTGCGCCATTCACCATGCAGCCGATGTTGCCGTCCAGCCGCACGTAGTTCAGGGCGTGCCGGGCGGCTTCGGTCTCGGCCGGGTCTTCCTCGCTCTCGTCGCGCATGGCATCGATGTCGGGATGGCGGAAGAGGGCGTTATCGTCGAAACTGAACTTGGCGTCGAGCGCCATCACGTCGCCGCTGCCGGTGACCACAAGCGGATTGATCTCGACGATCGACGCGTCGAGTTCGGTGAACGCGCGGTAGGTCGAGAGGATAAAACGGGTAGCCGCGCCCACCTGCTTGCCCGACAGCCCCAGGCCGAATGCCAGCCGGCGTGCATGAAACGGCTGGATGCCGCTGGCCGGATCGATTGCCACCTTCAGGATTTTCTCGGGCGTGCGTGCGGCAACCTCCTCGATCTCCATGCCGCCTTCGGTGGACGCCATGATCGTGATGCGCGACGTGGCGCGGTCGATCAGGATGCCCAGGTAGAGCTCGCGCGCGATGTCGCAGCCTTCCTCGACGTAAAGGCGCCGCACTACCCGGCCGGCCGGGCCGGTCTGCCTGGTGACCAGGGCCTTGCCCAGCATCTGCGCGGCGCTCGAGCGGACGTCATCGATCGACTTCACCACGCGCACGCCGCCCTTGCCCGAGCTGTCATCCGCGAAGCGGCCGGCACCGCGGCCGCCAGCGTGGATCTGCGACTTCACCACCCAGACCGGGCCGCCCAGCTTGCGGGCGGCATGGGCGGCCTCGTCTGGCGTAAAGACCACGCGGCCATGCGGTACAAGCACGTCATAGCGCCTGAGCAACTCCTTGGCCTGATATTCGTGAATGTTCACGTGTCTCCTCGGTTGAAAAGCGCCGCGGGCCGCAGGTCGGGACCCGCCTGTTCAGTTTTTCGCGGCGTAAAATACGATATGTAATATATCAATAATAAAATCATGCCGAAACTGGGTGCGAGCTGAATCGCGCAAAAGGGATGTCCGCGCTGACAAGGCCATCGCATCAATCGCGCAAGATTGATCGCAAAGCCTTCTATGTTGCGGGTTAACGCTCGTGTATGCCGCAGGATCTATTGCGATGCGGAATGAAAAGTCTGAACCGCGCTGCATTTTCTTCTTGTTGTGTCGTGATATATCACATACGTTATCCAGCAAGCGCGCACGAGAATACTCAAGGAGACAACGCATGAATAACAAAGCACTCGACGGTGTCCGCATCCTGGACATGACGCACGTGCAGGCCGGCCCCTCGGCCACCCAGCTGATGGCCTGGCTGGGCGCCGACGTGATCAAGGTGGAACTGCCTGGCCGGGGCGACATCACGCGCAGCCAGCTGCGCGACGTGCCGAACGCCGACAGCCTCTACTTCACGATGCTGAACTCCAACAAGCGCAGCCTCACGCTGAACATGAAGACGCCCGAGGGCAAGGCGCTGCTGGAAGACCTGGTGCAGCGCTGCGACGTGCTGGTGGAGAACTTCGGCCCCGGCGTGCTCGACCGCGCCGGTTTCGACTGGGACCGCCTGCAGGAGTTGAACCCGCGCCTGATCTACGCGTCGATCAAGGGCTTCGGCCCGGGGCCGTACGCGGACTGCAAGGCGTACGAAAACGTGGCCCAGTGCATGGGCGGCTCGGCCAGCACGACCGGTACCGAGGATGGTGCCCCGACGGTGACCGGCGCGCAGATCGGCGACTCGGGTACCGGCGTGCACTGCGTGGTCGGCATCCTGGCCGCGCTGCTGCACCGCGAGCATTCGGGCCGTGGCCAGCGCGTGGAAGTGGCGATGCAGGATTCGGTGCTGAATCTCTGCCGCGTGAAACTGCGCGACCAGCAGCGCCTCTCGGCCGGTCCGCTTAAGGAATTTCCGAACGAAACCTTTGGCGACTATGTGCCGCGTGCCGGCAATGCGTCGGGCGGCGGCCAGCCGGGCGCCGCGCTGCGCTGCTCGCCGGGCGGGGCCAACGACTACGTCTACGTGATCATTCAGCCGCAAGGCTGGGAGCCGCTGATGCGCCTGTGCGGCAGGGAGGACCTGATCACCCATCCGCAGTTCGCCACGCCGGAAGCGCGCCTGAAATGCCTGGGCGAGTGCTTCTCCATCATCGAGAAGTGGACCAAGACCAAGACGAAATTCGAGGTCATGGACGCCCTGAACGAGGTGGACGTGCCGTGCGGCCCGATTCTCTCGATGAAGGACTTGATCGAGGACGAGTCGATGTTCGACCGCGGCTACCTGGTCGAGCTGGACCACCCGGAGCGCGGCAAGTACGTGCAGCTGGGTTGCCCGATCACGCTCTCGGCCTCGCCCGTGGAAGTGGAACGTTCGCCGCTGCTGGGCGAGCACACCGAAGAAATCCTCGACTGGCTCGGCCGCTCGCCGGCCCAGATCGCGGCGCTGAAGGCGRCCGGCGCGGTCTGAGCCGCGCCACCTCTCGAATGATTGTCTGCAATGCCTGAACAGATGGAGACCTGACATGGCACATGACAAGGATGCGGTACGCAAGATTCTGGCGACCGTGAAGGAAGAGGGGCGCGCTGCGCTGACGGCGCCCGAGGGCAAGCTCGTCTGCGACGCCTATGGCATCTCGGTGCCGGGCGAGGGCGTGGCCAAATCGCCGTCGAACGCGGTGGAATTGGCGACGAAGATGGGTTTTCCGGTGGTGATGAAGATCGTCTCGCCGGACATCCTGCACAAGACCGAAGCCGGCGGCGTGCTGGTGGGCCTGAAATCGGCGGCGGATGTGGAGCAGGGCTACCGCACCATCATCGAGAACGCCAAGAAGTACAACGCCAACGCCGAAATCATCGGCGTGCAAGTGCAACAAATGATCACAGGCGGCCAGGAAGTGATCATCGGCGCCGTGACCGATCCGTCGTTCGGCAAGCTGGTGGCGTTCGGCCTGGGCGGCGTGCTGGTGGAAGTGCTCAAGGACATCACCTTCCGCATGGCACCGGCCACCAACGAAGATGCGCTGTCGATGCTGGACGGCATTGCCGCTGCCGAGGTGCTCAAGGGCGTGCGCGGCGCCGACCCGGCCAACCGCGAGGCGCTGGCCGGCATGATCGAGCGCGTGTCGCAGCTCGTCAGCGATTTCCCGGAGATTTCCGAGCTGGACCTGAACCCGGTGTTCGCCAGCAAGGACGGCGCCATCGCCGCCGACGTGCGGATCGTGGTGGACTTCTCGCCGCAGCCGGAGAAGTACCGTCCGACGCAGGAGCAGATCGTCAAGCAGATGAACCGCATCATGCGCCCGGACACGGTGGCGGTGATCGGCGCATCCGCCGAGGACGGGAAGATCGGCAACTCGGTGATGAAGAACCTGATCAACGGCGGCTACCAGGGCAAGATCTACCCGATCCACCCCAAGGCCGAAGAGATCATGGGCATGTCGGCCTACAAGAGCGTGCTCGATGTGCCGGGCAATATCGATGTGGCGGTGTTTGCGATCCCGGCCAAGTTCGTGGCCCAGGCGCTCGAGGAAGTCGGCAAGAAGGGCATTCCCGGCGCCGTGCTGATTCCGTCCGGGTTTGCCGAAACCGGCAACGTGCAAGGGCAGGACGAGATCGTGGCGATTGCCCGCAAGCACGACATCCGCCTGATGGGACCGAATATCTACGGTTTCTACTACACGCCGAAGAACCTTTGCGCCACGTTCTGCACGCCGTATGACGTGAAGGGCAAGGCGGCGCTGTCGTCGCAGTCGGGCGGTATCGGCATGGCCATCATCGGCTTCTCGCGCTCGGCCAAGATGGGCGTGTCGGCCATCGTCGGCCTGGGCAACAAGTCGGATATCGACGAAGACGATCTGCTCACCTTCTTCGAGCAGGACGACAACACCGAGATCATCGCCCAGCACTGCGAGGACCTGAAGGATGGCCGCGCCTTTGCCGAGGTGGCGCGCCGGGTGTCGAAGAAGAAGCCGGTGGTGGTGCTCAAGGCTGGCCGGACCAGCATGGGCGCGCGGGCAGCCAGCTCGCACACCGGCGCGCTGGCCGGCAACGACCGCATCTACGAGGACGTGTTCAAGCAGGCCGGCGTGATTCGGGCGCGCTCGCTGCGCGACCTGCTCGAGTTCGCGCGCGGCATTCCCAAGCTGCCGACGCCGAAGGGCGAGAACGTGGTCATCATCACGGGCGCGGGCGGGTCGGGCGTGCTGTTGTCCGATGCCTGCGTGGACAACAACCTGTCCCTGATGACGATGCCGGACGACCTCGACGCCGCGTTCCGCAAGTTCATCCCGCCGTTCGGCGCGGCCGGCAATCCGGTGGACATCACCGGCGGCGAGCCGCCCACGACGTACAAGAACACGCTGCGCCTTGGCATGGAAGATCCGCGCATCCACGCGATCATCCTCGGCTACTGGCACACGATCATCACGCCGCCGATGGTGTTCGCCCAGCTGGTCATCGAAGTGAAGGAGGAGATGGCGGCGAAGGGCATCGAAAAGCCGATCGTGGCGTCGCTGGCCGGCGACGTGCAGGTGGAGGAAGCTGCCGAGTACCTGTACGAGCACGGCGTGCCGTCCTACGCGTACTCGACCGAGATCCCGGTGGCCGTGCTCGGCGCGAAGTACAAGTGGGCGAGGGGAGCGGGCAAGATCTGATGCGGTCCGCCCCGCCGGCATAGCCAGACCTGCCGGCATCTCCAGCACAACCAGCCCCCAACGAGACAGCAACCGTTGGGGGCATTTGATAAACGAAGGGGCAAATGCGACAGGCCGTTCCCGAGGGAACGGCCTGTCTGGTATTGCGCGACGAATCGTAAAGGGAAATCGTAAAACGCCTAGTTCATGCCGGTGCCGGACATCGCACGCAGGTATTCGTTCTTCTTGTCGAAGATCAGCTGGCTCAGGAACGGCGCGTCGTAGGCGTTGAGCAGATGCGCGTGGTGTTCCTCGATATAGCGGGCCACGCGGGTCTTCTCGCATTCGATGCCGCAGAGCCACTCGAACATCGGCATGTCCCAGCGGAAGCGCAGGCCCAGTTCGGCGAAGGCGGCGTTGAAGGCGGCGAGTTGCAACGTACGATCAGGGCCCGTGGCGCCGGCGACGGGCGACGAAACGGACGCGGAAGACGCGGCGGGATGCAGTGGGTTCATGATCGTCTCCTGTGTTTGCAAGGTCACGAGCTTGGTACAAGTGCAGAGTAGGCGCGACGAACGATTTACGATAATTAAAGTTTCATCGAGAAACCATAAGCTATCGCTTATACATTGGGAATCTGGACCTGGTGGGCGATACGCGGCCGGATCAGCCCCTCCACGCCGGTGATCTGCTGGATCAGGGTGGCGCCTTCTTCCATCAGGAAATGCTTGAATGCCAGCGCCACGGGCGGCAACCGCTTGTTCTTGCGGTGCACCACATACCAGTTCAGCATGACTGGGAATCCTTCGATGTCGAGCACGGCCAGCTTGCCGGCCTGTAGCTCCAGCCCCACCGTGTGCGCGGACAGGAAGGCGATACCCATATTGGCGATGACCGCCTGCTTGATCGTCTCGGTGCTCTTGATCTCCATGGCGATGCGCAGGTTCGAGAGCCGCCCGGCAAAACCTTCCTGCATCGAATTCCAGGTATCGGAGCCTTTCTCGCGCGAGACGAACGCCTCTTCGGCCAGCCCGGCCAGGGGGATGTCGCGGCGCCCGACCAGCGGATGGTTCGGCGCGGCCACGATGACATAGGGGTGGGGGGCGAACGACTCGGCGATGGTGTCCATGCCTTCGGGCGGGCGCACCATGACGGCGAGGTCGGTCAGGTTGCCGGCCAGCTGGTGCAACAGTTCCTCACGATTGTGCACCGCGAGATTCAGCGTCACGCCATCATGCCGATTCATGAATTCAGCCAGCAGGCGGGGAAAGAAATAATCGCCGGCGCTGATCACCGCCACGTTGAGCCGGCCTCCGGAAATACCCTTGAGTTGCGCCATCGCGTCCTCGGCCTCGCGGAATTGCTGGATGATGCTGCGGCTGTAGTGCAGCATCTCCGTGCCGGCCGGCGTGAGGTAGATCCGCTTGCCCAGCTGCTCGAACAGCGGCAGGCCCACGTGATGTTCGAGCTGCCGAACCTGTGTGGAAACAGCGGGTTGCGTGAGATGCAGTTCCTCCGCCGCGCGCGAAAAGCTCAGGTGGCGGGCCACCGTTTCGAACACTTTCAACTGGCGCAGCGTGGCGTTCTTCATTGGTCGATATCCTGCAATCTATAAAGGATCGTCAATGATCATAATAAAAAACTTTATGCTTTGCGTATCTAAGTTTGAAGTAGCATCAATCAGCAATGCAACGTGCCGCAATGTCAGGCGCGCTCATTCAGTAGTGAAGTAGGGCGTCCCCACGCAGGTCTGCCCACCAGTCGCGCCGTCAGAGCGCGAGACACACTAATGTAAGGAGACACGACATGGCGCACCCGCACGCGGCAGGCCCCGCCTTTGGCAACGGCAATCTGGACGGGCAGGGCGGCTTGCTCCGCAATCGCTGGTTCCAGCTCTTCATCGGCGTCCTTTGCATGGGCCTCGTGGCGAACCTCCAGTACGGCTGGACGCTGTTCGTGACGCCCATGAATGCGCGTCATCACTGGGGCGAGTCCCCCATCCAGGTCGCCTTCTCCATTTTCATCGTCACCGAAACCTGGCTCGTGCCGGTAGAGGGCTGGCTCGTGGACAAGTTCGGCCCGCGCCCCGTGGTGGCCGTGGGCGCGCTGTGCGCCGGAGCAGCCTGGGTCATGAACTCGTTCGCCACCTCGCTGCCGATGCTCTACGCGGCGGCCGTCGTGGCCGGTATCGGCGCGGGCGGCGTCTATGGGACGTGCGTGGGCAACGCGCTGAAGTGGTTCCCGGACAAGCGCGGCCTGGCCGCCGGGCTGACCGCSGCCGGCTTCGGCGCGGGCTCGGCGCTGACCGTGATCCCCATCGCCAACATGATCCAGAAATCGGGCTACGAGCACGCGTTCTTCACGTTCGGCATCTTGCAGGGCGTGCTGATCTTCATCCTGGCGATGTTGCTGGTCAAGCCGAAGCCGCCCAAGGGGCTCGTCGCCGGCAAGGCCAACCTGACCAACCCCGTGGCGCTGACGCCGGGCCAGATGGTGCGCACGCCGGTGTTCTGGGTGATCTACGCATCGTTCGTGGCCGTGGCGGCAGGCGGCATCATGGCCACTGCGCAGCTCGGCCCCATCGCCAAGGACTTTGGCTTCGCGTCGATGCCGGTCACGCTGCTGGGCATGACGCTGCCGCTGCTGACCATGACGCTGTCCATCGACAACCTCTGCAACGGGCTGACGCGCCCGCTGTGCGGCCTGATCTCCGACCGCATCGGCCGCGAGAACACCATGTTCTTCATCTTCATCGGCGAAGGGCTGTCGCTGATCGGGCTGATGGAATTCGGACACAACCCGTACTGGTTCATGTTCTTCGCGGCGCTCACCTTCCTGTTCTGGGGCGAGATCTTCTCGATCTTCCCGGCGCTCTGTGCCGATACGTTCGGCAGCGAGTACGCCGCAGCCAATGCGGGCACGCTCTATACGGCCAAGGGGACGGCGGCGATGCTGGTGCCGCTGGCCTCGGTGTTGTCGCATCGTGGTGGCTGGAGCCTGGTCTTTACGGTGGCGGCCGTGCTGACCGTGGCAGCGGGGCTGTCCGCCAAGTTCCTGTTGCAGCCGATGCGCCGGCGCTTCATCACCGGACACGCGGCAACCCATCCCACCATGCAAGGACAAGGAGCGGCACCATGAATGTTTCGCTTCCCCAACTGAAGGCCTTTGCTGCGGTTGCGCGCCAGAAGAGCTTCACGCGCGCGGCGGCGGAGCTCGGCCTGACCCAGTCGGCCATCAGTCGTAGCGTGCGTGAGCTGGAGGAGGAAATCGACCAGCGGCTGTTCGACCGCACCACGCGCCAGGTGGAGCTGACCGACGCCGGCGAGCATCTGTCCCAACGGATCTGCCATCTGATCGAGGAAGTCGAGCAGACGCTGCGCGAGAGCCACGGCACCGGCAAGCCCAGCCAGGGCACCGTGCATATCGCCACCGATCCGGTCTTGTCGTCGATGTCCATGCCGATGTGGGTGGCCGGCTGCCGTACGGCATGGCCCGGCATCGGCATCACGCTGCGCGACCGCTCGCACGAATGCGTGCTGCAAAGTGTGCGCAGCGGCGAGGTGGACTTCGGCATCGCCAGCAACCCGGTGGCCTGCGACGACCTCTATTGCGAACCGCTCTATATGGACCCGCTGCACGCGGTGCTGCCCTCCGGGCATCCGCTGGCGGCGCGCGAGTCCCTCGGCTGGGGCGAACTTGCCGATGCCTCGGTGCTCTCGCTCGACCATAACTCGGGCGTGCAGCCCGCCGTGGAGCGTGCGCTGGCCACCTATCACGTACGGCCCGGCGCCTTGCAACTGCTCGGGCATTTCTCGGCGATTTTCGGCATGGTGGCGATGGGGCTCGGCATCGGCGTGGTGCCGTCGCGCACCCAGGCCGCCGGTCTGGCGCCCGCGGCCGTGCTGCGGCCCTTGCGGCCCCAGGTCAACAACAACGTGATGCTGGTTCGAAGGAAGGCGCGCTCGCTCAAGCCCAACGCGGCGGCGGTGTGGGACAACCTGCGTGGCCAGGAGTACGAACAGGGCCAGATGAAGAAAGCGGGGTAGGGCCGTGAATCGGATTCATCTGATGCAGCGCCGCAACGTTTTTTGCGCTGAATAAGGCGCTATTTCCCTCGAATTCGAGAGTCGTTCTCGCAAGAAGCGATCCACAACGCACCCCACGGGGTGCGTTGTTGTTTTTAGTGCCAATCTTCTATTGATATATCACATACAGGATATTTACAGACCTCGCGGTGCAGCATATACTGAAGACTCATTGACCTACCTCATTCAGGAGTTTTCATGCACGCCGCACAGCTTTCCCTCATCGCCCTCGGTCTGATTGCCTCGGGTGTTTCCGTAACCTGGCTGATTGCCACGCGCCTGCCGATGGGTCTGCTGACCACCGCCGGTGACCATGGCCGCTTTGCCGGCCTCGGCTCGGATCAGGCAGTGGACGGGATCGGCCGTGCGACGCCTGCCGCTGGCGCGCGCCCGCAGTTCGCCCACGCGTAAGCCAGTTGGGTTCGAAGGCAGGGAGCTTGTAGCGGCCGGCAACTCCCTCCCAGCAGTCGTCGTACTCATCGGCCGTATCTTTCGTTTCCCCCTCGCTTCATCCCCCGCCTGATCCAGCCTGACCCCGCCTGACCCCGCGTTTCCCGGCTTTTTCCTCGCCTAGGACTTTCCCTAGGACATCTCTTTTCCGCTCGCATTGCAGTATCCCAGGTGCTGGCCGTCAGGCCGCGCCATTGATCTGGCGTCGCCCGCTAAGTCATTGATCGGCAACGAACCGAGCGCCGTTTCGCGGCATGGTTTGATGCGCCCGGCGCACCACTGCCAGCCTCGCTCCGGGCGGCGGTGGTCTGAGTCGTATCGGGCAGAAAAACTGGTCACCTGAAAACGGCTTGACTTGGGTGATATACCACATACTGTATAGCACTAGAGCGGCGAGCCACTCTACGAAAACATCTAGAAAACGATAGCGGTACACAGAGGCATCGAATCAGATGCCCATCCACAACGGCGGCGATGACCGCCAGAAGGAGACACCATGGAACTACAGCAAAGCGCGTCCACGTCACGATTTGCGTCCCCATGGACGCAGCTCGTATTCGGCGTTATCTGCATGGCGATGATCGCCAACATGCAATACGGCTGGACCCTGTTCGTCAATCCGATCGATGACAAATACCAATGGGGCCGCACGGCCATCCAGGTGGCGTTTACGATTTTCGTGGTCACGGAAACGTGGCTGGTGCCGATCGAGGGCTATCTGGTCGACAAGTACGGCCCGCGCCCGGTGGTGGTGGGCGGCGGCCTGCTCTGTGCGATTGCATGGGCGCTGAACTCGGTGGCGTCGTCGCTGCCGCTGCTGTACTTCGCTGCGGCCATTGGCGGCGTCGGGGCCGGCGCGGTGTATGGCACCTGCGTGGGCAATGCGCTCAAGTGGTTCCCCAACCGGCGCGGGCTCGCGGCGGGGATTACGGCGGCCGGTTTCGGCGCGGGCTCCGCGCTGACCGTGGTGCCCATCGCCAACATGATCAAGACCAGCGGCTACGAGAGCACCTTCCTGACCTTCGGGCTGGGGCAAGGCATCGTGGTGGTGATCCTGGGCCTGGCGCTCTATCCGCCGTCGGCCAAGATCCTCTCCGACGTGAAGAGCACCCTGAAGGCGGCTGCTACTTATAATGCGTCGCCGCGCCAGGTGCTGTCCTCGCCGATCTTCTGGGTCATGTACGCGATGTTCGTGATGATGGCCGCCGGCGGGCTGATGGCCACGGCGCAGCTGGGCCCCATCGCCAAGGATTTCGGGCTCCATGACTCGCCGGTGTCCATCCTCGGGCTGACGCTGCCGGCGCTGACCTTCGCGCTGACCATCGACCGCGTGCTGAACGGGCTGACCCGGCCGTTCTTCGGCTGGATCTCCGATAACATCGGCCGCGAGAACACCATGTTCCTGGCCTTCGCGGTGGAGGCGGTCGGCATCCTGCTGCTGTCCAAGTACGGGCACAACCCGGTGGCGTTCGTGATTCTGACCGGCGTGGTGTTCTTCGCCTGGGGCGAGATCTACAGCCTGTTCCCGGCCACCTGTGGCGACACCTTCGGCCCCAAGTTTGCGGCGACCAACGCCGGCCTGCTGTACACGGCCAAGGGCACGGCCGCGCTGCTGGTACCGTTCTCGAGTGTGATTACCGCCGCCACCGGTGACTGGCACGCGGTGTTCATGCTGGCCTCCGGCATGGCGGCGCTCTCGGCGGTGCTGGCGATCTTCGTGCTCAAGCCGATGCGCGAGGCCCATGCCCGGAAGTACGTCAACGATAGTTCGGCGCCGCCGATGGGCTATCGGGCCGTGCCGGACGACCTGACCTGACCTGACCTGAGCCGAGCGCCGGGTTAGACAGAAGGGGCCCGCCATCGCGGGCCCCGTGCGTCTGGCGATGCCGGGCGTATCATCAGACCAGCCGGCAGCATAGCCGGCGCGCAACACAGCAACCGACAGGATTCCCCATGAACCAGGTTGTGATTCCGATTGTGGTGGAGGGCGGGGGACGCGAGCGGAAGCGCCGCCAGCCCAAGGGCCGGCAGGTGGATCCGGCGGCACTGTCCGAGGTGCGCCAGCTGCTGGGCGATGCCCCACGCCGCCGCGATCTGCTGATCGAGCATCTGCACGCCATCCAGGACCACTACGGTCAACTGGCCACCCCCCATCTGGCCGCGCTGGCGCAGGAAATGCGCATGGCCCAGACCGAAGTCTTCGAGGTGGCCAGCTTCTATCACCATTTCGATATTGTCCGAGAGGACGCCGACGGCCATATCGCCGCCCCGGCGGCGCTGACCGTGCGCGTCTGTGAGGGCATCGCCTGCGAGATGGCCGGCGCGCCCGCGCTGCTGGAACGCCTGCCGGCGTTGCTCGGCACCGATGTCCGCGTGCTGGCCGCGCCCTGCATCGGCCGCTGCGAACGGGCGCCGGCCGTGCTGGTAGGCCAGCATCCCGTGGATGCCGCCACGCCTGCTGCCGTCCAGGCCTGCGTGACGGCCGGCACGGTGCGCGATGACCCCCAACCCTACCTCGGCTATGACGACTATCGCGCCCAGGGCGGCTATCGCCTGTTGCAGGCGCTGGAGCAGGGCGATACCAATGCGGATGCGCTGATCGCCGTGATGGAGAACTCGGGCCTGCGCGGGCTGGGCGGGGCGGGCTTTCCCACCGGCCGCAAATGGCGCATCGTCCGGGCTGAGCCGGCGCCGCGCCTGATGGCCGTCAATATCGACGAAGGCGAGCCGGGCACGTTCAAGGACCGCGTCTACCTGGAGCGCGATCCCCACCGCTTCCTGGAGGGGATGCTGGTGGCCGCACGCGTGACCGGCGTGGCCGCCATCTATATCTACCTGCGCGATGAGTACGCGGGCTGCCGTGCCGTGCTGACCGAGGCCCTGGCGCAACTGCGCGCCGCGCCGCCCGTGCCCGGCCTGCCCGAGATCCACCTGCGGCGGGGCGCCGGCGCGTATATCTGCGGCGAAGAGTCGGCCATGATCGAATCGATCGAGGGCAAGCGTGGCATGCCCCGGCTGCGTCCGCCCTATGTGGCGCAGGTCGGGCTGTTCGACCGGCCCACGCTCGAGCACAACTTCGAGACCCTGTACTGGGTGCGCGAGATCGTGGAGCGCGGCCCGGAGTGGTTCGCACGGCAGGGCAGGCATGGTCGCAAGGGTTTGCGCTCGTTCTCCGTATCCGGCCGGGTGCGGCATCCCGGCGTGCATCTGGCGCCGGCTGGCATCACCGTGCGGGAGCTGATCGACGAATACTGCGGCGGCATGCTGGACGGCCACGCCTTCTACGGCTACCTGCCGGGCGGGGCGTCCGGCGGCATCCTGCCGGCGGCGATGGGCGATATTCCGCTCGATTTCGACACCTTGCAGCCACATGGCTGCTTTATCGGCTCGGCGGCTATCGTGGTGCTGTCCGACCACGACCGGGCCGTCGATGCCGCGCGCAATCTGATGCATTTCTTCCGCGACGAGTCCTGCGGGCAGTGCACGCCGTGCCGTGTGGGCACGGCCAAGGCGCTCGACCTGATCCGGCAGCCGGCAGCGGCGTGGGACCTGGCCGCGCTGGCCGACCTGTCCGCCGTGATGCGTGACGCATCGATCTGCGGGCTGGGGCAGGCCGCGCCGAATCCCGTCGATTGTGTGATCCGCTACTTCCCGCATGAACTCACATCCGTCGCTCCTCCGGAGGGCCAGCCATGAATGCACTGACCCGCGCTGAAGTCGCGCTCGTTCAGGCGTCGTCCGATACCGAGGTCACCTTCCGGCTCGATGGCCGGGACGTGACCGCCCGCCCCGGGGAGTCGCTGCTGCAGGTGGCGCGTCGGGAAGGCATCGAGATTCCGCATCTTTGCTACAAGGATGGGCTGGATACGGCCGGCAACTGCCGCGCCTGTATGGTGGAGATCGATGGGGAACGCGTGCTGGCGCCGTCGTGCTGCCGCGCGCCGGCCAATGGCATGACGGTGCACACGGACTCCGAGCGTGCCCGCCGCGCGCAGCGCATGGTGCTGGAACTGCTCCAGTCCGACATGCCGGAGACCGCGTACACGCGCCATAGTGAACTCGACCAGTGGTCGGCCCGGCTCGAAGTCGGCAAGCCACGCTTCGCCCCGCGCGAGGCGGTGCCGGCTGACCTGTCGCACCCAGCCATCGCCGTCAACCTCGACGCCTGCATCCAGTGCACGCGCTGCGTGCGTGCCTGCCGCGACGAACAGGCCAATGACGTGATCGGGCTGGCATTTCGCGGCGATCATGCGCGCATCGTCTTCGATATGGCCGATCCGATGGGCGTCAGCACCTGCGTGGCCTGTGGCGAGTGCGTGCAGGCCTGCCCGACCGGCGCGCTGATGCCGGCACGCAACGTGGCGCTGGCGGTGCCCGACCGCGAGGTGGATTCGGTCTGCCCGTATTGCGGCGTGGGCTGCCAGCTCACGTACCACGTCAAGGACAACCGCATTTTGTTCGTGGAAGGGCGTGATGGCCCGGCGAACCACAATCGGCTCTGCGTGAAGGGGCGCTACGGCTTCGACTACGCCCAGCATCCGCACCGGCTGACGGTGCCGCTGGTGCGGCGCGAAGGCGTGGCGAAATCCGGCGACATCGTGCTGGATCCCGATCGCGTCATGGAGGTATTCCGGGAAGCCACCTGGGAAGAGGCGCTGGCGCTGGCCGCCGGCGGGCTTGCGCGCATCCGGGACACGCTGGGTGGCCGCGCACTGGCGGGGTTTGGCTCGGCCAAGGGCAGCAACGAGGAAGCCTATCTGTTCCAGAAGCTCGTGCGGACCGGGTTTGGCAGCAATAACGTCGATCACTGCACGCGGTTGTGCCATGCCTCATCGGTGGCGGCGCTGCTCGAAGGGATCGGCTCGGGCGCGGTGTCCAATCCGGTGATGGATGTCGGCAAGGCCGAGGTGGTGCTGCTGATCGGCGCCAATCCCACGGTCAACCATCCGGTGGCGGCCACCTGGATCAAGAATGCGGTGCGCAACGGTACGAAGCTGATCGTCGCCGATCCTCGCCGATCGGATCTGGCGCGCTTTGCGCACCGTTTCCTCCAGTTCCAGGCCGATACGGACGTGGCGCTGCTGAACGCGATGATGCATGTGATTGTGGAGGAAGGACTTGTCGATCCCGAATTCATTGCCTCGCGCACGGCCGGCTACGAGGCGCTGGCGGCCAATGTGGCCCCGTACAGCCCCGAAGTCATGGCCCCGGTCTGTGGCATCGACGCGGAAACCATCCGCGAGGTGGCCCGGCTCTATGCCACCTCGAAGGGATCGATGATCCTGTGGGGCATGGGTGTGTCCCAACACGTGCATGGCACCGATAACGCGCGCTGCCTGATCGCGCTGGCGCTGATGACGGGCCAGATCGGCCGGCCGGGCACGGGTTTGCATCCGCTGCGCGGGCAGAACAACGTGCAGGGCGCGTCCGACGCGGGGCTGATCCCGATGATGTTCCCGGACTACCGGCGCGTGGATGACCCCGCCGCCAATGCCGCCTTCGAGGCGCTGTGGGGCATGCCGCTGGACAAGCAGCCGGGCCTGACCGTGGTGGAGGTCATGCAGGCTATCGAAGCGGGTACCGTGCGCGGCATGTACATCATGGGCGAGAACCCGGCGATGTCCGACCCGGACGCCCAGCACGCGCGCGAGGCGCTGGCCGCGCTCGACCATCTGGTGGTGCAGGACATCTTCCTGACCGAGACCGCCTGCCTGGCCGATGTGGTGCTGCCCGCCTCGGCCTTCCCCGAGAAGACCGGCACGTTTACCAATACGGATCGCACCGTGCAGCTTGGCCGGCAGGCCATCGACCCGCCCGGGCAGGCGCGTCAGGACCTGTGGATTCTGTGCGAACTGGCTGCGCGGCTCGGGCTGCCCTGGGACTACGGGCATGCCACCCGCGATGCGGCGCCCGTGGCCTTGGTTTTCGACGAAATGCGACACGCGATGCCGAGCATCGGCGGCATGACGTGGGCGCGGCTCCAGCGCGAGCATGCGGTGACCTATCCCTGCAAGACGGAGGGAGATCCAGGCGAGCCGGTGATCTTTACCGACACGTTCCCGACCGTAAGCGGACGCGGGCGATTCGTGCCGGCAGACATCATCCCGGCGGCGGAGCGTCCGGATCAGGAATATCCGACGGTCCTGATCACGGGCCGACAGCTCGAACACTGGCATACGGGCAGCATGACGCGCCGCGCCGGCGTGCTCGACGCCATCGAGCCCGATCCGGTGGCGCTGGTCCATCCGCTCGATCTGGCGGCACTCGGCGGCAAGCCCGGGGACGTGGTCACGCTGGCGTCCCGGCGCGGCCAGGTGGTGCTCTACGCGCGCGCCGACGATGGCACCCCGCGCGGTGCCGTGTTCGTGCCGTTCTGCTATTACGAGGCGGCCATCAACAAGCTGACCAACCCGGTGCTCGACCCGTTCGGCAAGATTCCGGAGTTCAAGTACTGCGCGATCCGGATGACGCTGGGCGGCGCCGTGCCCGAGCAGCTGAGCTTCGGCGGTGGGCAAATCCTGGATTCGCTGGCCGGTGCATTGGCCTTGCCCGGATGATTTTCCGAAAATTCGTGAAAGTGATTGCGGATTCATCTGGCTAATCAGGGCAATCCGAAACGGTTAGGATGCAGGCATCCCCTCGATACGTTGGAAAGGATGCCTGCAATGAAAGCCATTGGACTGACCCGTTACCTGCCGATCAGCGACCCCCAAGCGCTGGTGGATGTGGCAATCGACAAGCCCGCCGCTTCGGGCCACGACCTGTTGGTCAAGGTGGAGGC
The DNA here is from genome assembly GCF_056399925.1 of Cupriavidus sp. 01L43. NCBI lineage: Bacteria > Pseudomonadati > Pseudomonadota > Betaproteobacteria > Burkholderiales > Burkholderiaceae > Cupriavidus > Cupriavidus sp. 01L43. The sequence goes on along the minus strand of NZ_JBFTSH010000011.1, from coordinate 74,324 downwards.
GATCGCCGTGAACCCGGTGGACACCAAGGTCCGCGCGCCCAAGGACAAGGTCGAAGATGCCCCGCGCGTGCTGGGCTGGGATGCCGCCGGCACCGTGGCCGCCGTGGGCCCGGACGTGACGCTGTTCAAGGTCGGCGACCCGGTCTTCTATGCGGGCAGCATCACGCGGCCCGGCGCCAACAGCGAATTTCACCTCGTCGATGAGCGCATCGTCGGCCATAAGCCAGCATCGCTGGACTTCCCCAACGCCGCCGCGCTGCCGCTGACGGCCATCACCGCCTGGGAGGCGCTGTTCGATCGCCTGGGCGTGTCGCCAAAGGGCGACGATGCCGGCCGTTCGGTGCTGATTATCGGCGGGGCAGGGGGCGTGGGCTCCATCGGCATCCAGCTGGCCAAGGTGCTGGGCGGGCTGACGGTCATCGCCACGGCCTCGCGGCCGGAATCGGAAGCCTGGTGCCGCCGCCTGGGCGCCGACCATATCATCGACCATCGTGCCGACATCCCCGCGCAACTGCGCAAGCTTGGGTTTGACGCGGTGGATTACATCCTCTGCTTCAACGACACCGATCGCCATTTCCCGGCGATGGCCGAAGCCATCGCGCCGCAGGGCAAGATCTGCTCGATCGTCGAGAACGCGAGCGAACTGCCGGTGGGCGCGCTGAAGAGCAAGAGCGCGACCTTCGTCTGGGAGTTCATGTTCACCCGTGCGATGTTCGGCACGCCGGACATGATCGCGCAGCACCGCCTGCTCAACGAGGTGGCACGGCTGATCGATGCGGGACGCCTGCAAACCACGGTGGGCGAGAACCTGGGCACGATCAACGCGGCCAACCTGCGCCGCGCCCACGCGCAGCTCGAAGGTGGCCAGACTATCGGCAAGCTGGTGCTGTCCGGGTTCTAATCTGCAATTAACCGCCAAGTCGCGGGCGCGCCATAAACGAGGGCCGGGGCTGCTGACGCAGCACCCGGCCCTTATTGTCTATATAGAAGGGGGTTAGCTGAGAGGACGAGCGGCGACCGCGCGCGCGAGGCTTCGCACTGGGTTCTCCCCAACCAGTCCCGCCACGAAACTGACCACTTCGGTCGCCACGGCCTTGTCCTGCAGGATGCGCCGATGGCCGAGTCCGGTCGTGGTCACCAGCTGCGCCGCCGGCCACGCGCCTGCGATGGCGGCGCCGTCTTCCCAGCGCACTTCCTTGTCGTCGCGGTCATGGATTACCAGCGCCGGCGGCACCGGCCGCGTGCGCCCCACATCGGGCACGTTGAACGTCGCCCAGGACGTGCCGAGCCACTGCTCGCTCTGCTGCCGCATGCGCGCAAGGATGCCCGGCGCAATGCCGAGCTGCCAGGCGAGGGCGGCGCAGGATTCGCCCATATCAGCGGGCGAGCCGATCATCACCGCGCCGCGCACCGGCAAGCCTTCGCGTATCGCCTGCGCGGCGGCGGCACCGCCCAGCGAATGGCCGACCACTGCATGGACCGGCCCGACCTGCCAGGCCGCGGCCAGCAGCGAGCGTGCCATCTCCAGCAAGGAGGTCTGGTTCGGCCCGCGTGCGCCGGCGTCGGAGGCCCCGTGAGATAGCGCATCAAACGCCACCACGCGCATCCCGGCGCCCAGCAGCGCATGGACCAGCGCATGCCACTGGCCGGCATGACCGCCCCAGCCATGGGCCAGCAGGACCACCGGCCCTTCGGTGCCCCAGCGGTAGACGCGCACACGCCGGCTGATGCCCTGGCCGGTGACCAGTGCCCATTCGCTGCGCGCGGCATCGATCAGGCGCAGTGCATCCGGGCTCGACTTGGCGCGGGGCGGCGTGAACCATAGGCGCTCCAGCGCGCGGGCGGTGCCCCCCGGATGGAGGAGGCTCGCGGCCTGCCACCGCAGTCTGAGCCACATGGGCGGCCCCCTGCGGACGGTGGAAACGGGTTCCGCATGCGTCACATGATGTGACCCAGCGGCGCGTGGCGTGGATGAGGAAAACAGCACTTGCGGCACGGCGAACACCTCCAACCGATGGCTTGCCGGCGAAATCGGCCAGCTTCGCTGGCTTCCCGCCTGTTTTTTTATGATTCACGACCGACCAGTCGTGCTATTTTTCGGGCAATAAATGACGACGAAAATGCCGTCTGACACACTGCGTTCGTGCCCGGGAACGCCGTGGTGTGAAGCCGCCGGCGAGCCGTTTCAGGCGTCGGCCGGGGCGGTTTCCCGCGTGGCTCGGGCGTCGTCGAGCAGCCGGGCGAACGCGCGCCGGGCCATCGCCTCGGCATCGCTGCGCGCCATCAACTTGAACGATGTCTGGAACGACATACCAATCCCGGCCATCTCGAACGCAAACTGGCGCGGGTCCACATCGGTCCGGAGATCGCCTTCGTCCATCGCGTCGGTAATCACGCGGCAGATGGTGCTGTGCCAGTCCTTGAAGGCCTGCACGACCCTGTCACGAATGACGCCAGGCTTGTCGCGGTACTCCTGGGAGAGCGCCATGAACAGGCAGCGCCCCTCCGTCACCGTGGCACCTAGCCAGTCCATATAGCCGTCGAACAGCGCCTGCAGGCGGCGTGCGCCGCGCGGCTGGCGCATCGCCGGACGTACGACGACATCGTTGAAACGCTCCGCCGCGCGCTCGAGCACGGCCTCCTGCAGCGCCTCTTTCGAGCGGAAGTGCGCGTAGAGCCCGCTCTTCGACATATTCGTGTCCGCGGCCAGCGTGGCGAGCGAAAGCTGCTCGAACCCCACGCGCGCGGCGGAAGCGAGTGCCTGTTCGATGATCGCGGTACGGGTGAGCTGGCCTTTTTGCATGAGGTTGAGAATAGCACGACCGGTCGGTTTGTCAACTTGCCTTATTCCACACATCGTTGATACTGAAGTGACGTCAACGCAAAGCGTGCGTTGTCGTTATGAGGAGGCGGGGAGAGGAAGTTGTGCTGTATCCGCCTTTTGGAGGAGGTTCCGGTGGGCGAGATCAAGCCATCATAAGAAATCTGTAAAAGTGTTCCAAACATGACCTTACGGAACGCTTTACGTGCTCTATACTCGAATGCACGTCCGCGCACTTTTTTTTCACTGGTGACTGGAGACCGACATGAACAGTACAGCCGTGCCAAGAGGCGCTAGCGAACCGTTCCGGCAACTGCGGGCGTTGCGTCGTGCGCGCAAGCTCAAGCAGGAGGACGTCGCCCGTAAGGCGGGAATTTCCCGGGAAGCCTATCTTCGGGCCGAATCGGGGCAAGCCGATCCACGCATGTCCACGTTCCTGGCGGCCTGTGAGGCGCTGGGGCTGGAAGTGGTGCTGGCCCCGCAGCATCTGGCAGCCGACGTCAACGCATTCATCGCCAGCCGCAATGGCGGCGTTACAGCAGCCTCGATGGCCGGCCAGCCGGCCGGCTCGGCTCCCGCGGCAGCGCCGCAGGGGCAGGGCGGGTTCGGTTCCGGACCCAGCACCGGGGAGGGCCACAAGCCCATGTAACACCGCCAGTCCACGGGCCTGGGGGCACCCGCCCACATGGTCTGCGGATAGCAAGACCACCGGGCATTTCCGGCGCGGCTAATCCGCCGCGCTGGCAATGCCCGGTCCTTCATGCGATCGCGCCCGCGATCCCCAGCCGCTGCCATTGCGCCGCGTGCTTTTTCGTGCACATCTCGCTGCGCGTCTTCTGATTTCCGTTTCGCCTTTTCCATCGGCAGTGATGTAACCGGCCGCCGGGTCGCCTATTGTCGTCCTAGGACCGACTCAGGGTCGTTCCCGGTTTGACACGTCCATCCGTCATCATTACGATATGCGAAATTGATTTCACCATTCGTAATTTGTCGAACGACGAATACGATCCGGGGCACGAGAGGAGACTTCATGACCCAGACTCAACTGAACGAAGCCATGGCGGACGTCTCGGTGGCCGGCTATCTGTCCGGCTTCGCCAACGAATTCGCCACCGAGGCACTGCCCGGCGCGCTGCCCGTGGGCCAGAACTCGCCCCAGCGCGTGCCATATGGCCTGTACGCCGAGCAGATCTCGGGCACTGCCTTCACCGCGCCGCGCGCTCACAACCGGCGCGCGTGGCTGTACCGCATCCGCCCGGCCGCCATGCATCAGCCGTTCAGCCGCCTGGAGCCGGGCCGCTGGCTGAGCCGTTTCGACGAGGTGCCGCCGTCGCCGAACCAGCTGCGCTGGAGCCCGCCGGCGATGCCGACCGCGCCGACCGACTTTATCGACGGCATCGTGACGATGGCCGGCAATGGCAGCCCCGAAGCGATGACCGGCTGCGGCATCCACCTGTACCTGGCCAACCAGTCGATGCAGGACCGCTTCTTCTACAACGCCGATGGCGAGATGCTGATCGTGCCGCAGCAAGGCCGTCTGTTGCTGTCGACGGAAATGGGCCGGCTGGCGGTGGAGCCGCAGGAGATCGTCGTGATTCCGCGCGGCGTGCGCTTCCGCGTGGACCTGCCGGACGGCACCGCGCGCGGCTATATCTGCGAGAACTACGGCGCGCTGTTCAAGCTGCCGGACCTCGGCGTGATCGGCTCGAACGGGCTGGCCAATCCGCGTGACTTCCTGACGCCGGTGGCGAGCTACGAAGACCGCGAGGGCAAGTTCGAACTCGTCGCCAAGTTCCAGGGCAATCTCTGGCAGGCCGAGATCGACCATTCGCCGCTCGATGTGGTCGCGTGGCACGGCAATTACGCGCCGTACAAGTACGATCTGCGCCGTTTCAACACGATCGGATCGATCAGCTACGACCATCCGGATCCGTCGATTTTCCTCGTGCTRCAGTCCCCGTCGGACACGCCGGGCGTGGACACCATCGACTTCGTGATCTTCGGCCCGCGCTGGCTGCCCGCGCAGAACACGTTCCGTCCGCCCTGGTTCCACCGCAACGTGGCGAGCGAGTTCATGGGCCTGATTTCGGGCGTTTACGATGCCAAGGCCGAGGGCTTTGCACCGGGTGGCGCCAGCCTGCACAACTGCATGAGTGGCCATGGCCCCGATGCGGAAACCTTTGAGCGCGCCTCGGGGGCTGACACGAGCCAGCCGCACCACATCACCGACACCATGGCGTTCATGTTCGAGACGCCGGGCGTGATCCGCCCGACGCCGTACGCGGCCCAGTCGGYGCTGCTCCAGCATGACTACTACACCTGCTGGCAAGGCCTGAAGAAGCATTTCAACCCGAACGTGCGCTGATTTCCGGAAGATTCCCAAGATGACTGCCCCCCAAACCGGCACCCAAACGCGTGCCACCAGCTGGGTCGAATCGGCCAACGACGGCCAGACCCATTTCCCGATCCAGAACCTGCCATACGGCCTGTTTTCGGCAAACGGCCAGGCCCCGCGCGTGGGCGTGGCGATTGGCGACCAGGTGCTGGACCTCGTCGCGCTCGACGATGCCGGCCTGCTGCCGGCGGCGGCCAAGGGCGCGTTTGCCTCGGCCAGCCTCAACCGCTTTATCGCGCTGGGCCAGCCCCTGTGGCAGGCCACCCGCGCCCGGCTGACGGCGCTGCTCTCCGGCGAAGACGCCGCGCTGCGCGATCACGCGGCGCTGCGCGCCAAGGCTTTGTTGCCGATGGCCGGCGTGACGCTGCACCTGCCGGTCGAGATCCCTGGCTACACCGATTTCTATTCGTCGCGCGAGCACGCGACCAACGTCGGCCGCATGTTCCGCGACCCGGAAAACGCGCTGCTGCCGAACTGGCTCGAAATCCCAATCGGCTACAACGGCCGCGCCAGCTCGGTGGTGGTTAGTGGCACCGCGCTGCGTCGCCCGAACGGCCAGACCAAGCTGCCGAACGAGGCGCGCCCGACCTTCGGCCCGTGCCGCAAGCTCGACTATGAGCTGGAGATGGGGTTCATCGTCGGCAAGCCGTCGGCGCTGGGCGAGCCGGTCAGCACGGGGGATGCCCCCGCGCACATGTTCGGCATGGTCATCCTCAACGACTGGAGCGCGCGCGATATCCAGCAGTGGGAATACGTGCCGCTCGGGCCGTTCAACAGCAAGTCGTTCGGGACGTCGATCTCGCCGTGGGTGGTGACGATGGAGGCGCTCGAGCCCTTCCGCCGTGACAATCCGGCACAGTCGCCCGAGCCGCTGTCGTATCTGCAGCAGCAGGGCCGCAACGCCTACGACATCGCGCTCGAAATCGCGCTGCAACCGGCTGGCGCGGCGCCCAGCACGGTCTGCCGCACCAATTTCAAGGCGATGTACTGGACCATGGCGCAGCAACTGGCGCACCACACGGTGTCTGGCTGCAATGTGCGCGTCGGCGACCTGATGGGCTCGGGCACGATCAGCGGCACCACGCCCGATTCGTGCGGCAGCCTGCTGGAGACCACGCGCAATGGCGCCGAACCGGTGACGCTGAGCGGCGGCGTGCAGCGTGGTTTCCTCGAGGATGGCGACACGGTGACCATGACCGGCTGGTGCCAGGGCGATGGCTACCGGGTCGGCTTTGGCGAGGTCACGGGGAAGATCCTGCCGGCGGCCTGATCGACACGTCCTCCGGGGCGTCCCAGCACAGGGCGGGGCGGCTGAAAAGCCGCGCCCGCCCTCGTTACATTTGCGAAGGACCGTTACTGTTGCGCCATTCCTACGGGTGCCGCTTTATGCGAGAATTCGCCCCTGACAAAAAAAGTGTGGCGAAGTTCGCCGGGTTGAAACATTTCAGTATTTTGCTAGGAATGACCACCCGGAGCACGCTCCACGGACACCCCTCGACTGGGCGGCTCAGTGTTTGGCCGAAACCCGCCGTTAGCGCGGTATATGCGAAATCGGGGTGTCGATAACTAATTTCGGCGAAATCCTCGGATTTTGCTTCTAATTTCAGGGAAAAACGGAATCTGTTCCCCGGTGCGATGGTCGCGCGCGGGCCTGCGCACACGCGCGTGGCCAACGTTGCCCCAGGCACGGCGGGGGACGCGGGGCTCACATTCCACCCAACGCGCACGGCATGGCAATTGAATTCGGAATTCGCGCATGGGCGGCCTGTGCGCCGGCACTGCAATCCCCGGAAGCCTGGCAGGCGTGGAGTCTTGCGCCATGGCTGCCCGAGGGATCGGACCTGCCGGCGCTCTCGGCCATGGCCCCAATGTTGCGCCGACGCGTCAATGCCATCGGCCGCGCGGCGCTGCATCCCGCCTACGACACCCTCCCGCCCGACGAGGCCCCCGCCGCGCCGGCCCCGCCGGCCGTGTTTGCCTCGCGCCACGGCGACACCCGCCGCGCCTTCGACATGCTCAGCGAACTGGCAGCCGGCGAGCCACTGTCGCCCACCGCGTTCGGCCTCTCTGTCCACAACGCCATTGGCGCGATGTTTACGATCGACCGGGGAGACGCCTCCAACCTCCAGGCTGTGGCGGCTGGCCGCGATACCGTGGAGACGGCCGCCTTCGAAGCCTGCGCGCTGCTGGCCGATGGTGCGGACGAGGTGCTGCTGGTCTGCTATGACGCGCCGCTGCCCGAGGCCTATGCCGAGTTCGCCGATGAGCCCGGCTGCCTGTTCGGCTGGGCCTGGCGCATCGGCAAGCCGCGCCCGGGCGAGCCGGTGTTCCGGCTCGACATCGACCATGTGCGCGAGGCGTCGGACCCCGACACCGCCCATCCGGTGCTGCCGCACGCGCTGGATGTGCTGCGATTCATGCTGACCGGCGACGCCGAGCTGTGCCACCGTGGCGAACGCGCGGTCTGGAGGTGGCAGCGCCATGGTTGAACGCCTCGACCGCGCCTGGCGCGTGTGCGCCACCGGCTTCTGCTTCTCGAGCTTCGGCGTGGGCGGCCTGCTGCTGCGCGTGCTGGTGTTCCCGGCGCTGGCGCTGCTGCCGTGGTCCACCCAGACGCGCCAGCGCGTATGCCGCGATGTCATCCACCATGCCTTCCGGCTGTTCCTCTGGCTGATGCGCAGCGTCGGCGTCATCGGCTACGAAATCCGCCATCCAGAACGGCTGCAACGCGAGGGGATGCTGGTGGTGGCGAACCATCCGTCGCTGATCGACGTGGTGTTCCTGATGGCGCTGACGCGCCGCGCCGACTGCGTGGTGAAGTCCGGCCTGGCACGCAACCCGTTCACGCGCGGCCCGGTGCTGGCCACCGGCTGGGTGCAGAACGACAGTGGCGCGGCGATGGTCGACGACTGCATCGCCTCGCTGCGGGCCGGCAACAACCTGATCATCTTTCCGGAAGGCACGCGCACGCGCCCGGGCCAGCCGCTGCAACTCCAGCGCGGCGCGGCCAACGTGGCCGTACGTGGCGGCTTTGCGCTGACCCCGGTGGTCATCCGCTGCGAACCGCCCACGCTGACCAAGGGCGAGAAGTGGTACCACGTGCCGGTGCGGCGCCCGCGCTTCGTCATCGACGTGCACCCAGACGTGCCACCCGCGCAGTGGGTGGCGCCGGGCACCGACGACGCCATGGCCGTGCGCCACCTGACCCAATCACTATTCGAGTTTTTCTCCAGGGAGATCCGCCGTGCAGGCGCTTGAGCAAGAAATCAAGGAACTGATCATCTCGTCGCTGTCCCTCGAGGACGTGGCGGCTGACGATATCGACGCCACCGCGCCGCTGTTCATCGAAGGCCTGGGCCTCGATTCCATCGACGCACTGGAACTGGGCCTGGCGCTGCAGAAGCGCTACGGCATCACCATGAACGGCGACAAGGAGGAAATCCGCGCGCGCTTTGCCAGTGTTTCGGCGCTGGCGGCGTTCGTGGCGTCGCAGCGCGGGCAGGCCCCGGCCTGATCCGCGAGGTCATCGCAATACTGCTATACGGAGCCAGATCATGACTCACGACGAAATCTTCGCGCGGGTGGCGGCGGTTCTCGAGGAAACCTTCGAGATCGCCCCGGAGCGCATTACGCCCGAGGCGCGGCTGTACGACGACCTCGACATCGACAGCATCGACGCCGTCGACCTGCTGGTGAAGCTGAAGCCGATGCTGAACAAGCCGCTCAAGCCCGAGCAGTTCAAGTCCGTGCGCACCGTGCAGGACGTGGTGCAGGCGCTTGCGCTGCTGATCGACTCGCCGGCCACCGCCTGACGCCAATGACCTGGCGCAAGTGGGGGCTGGGGCTGCTGACGCTGTCGTACCCGGTGGTGATCTACCTGGGTCTGCAGCACTTCTCGCCGCGCGTGATGGCGCTGGCGCTGGTCGCGCTCGCCCTGCTGCGCGCCGGCACCAGCCGCCAGGCCGGCTGGCGGGCGATGGCGGTGCTCGCGGCGGGGCTGGCCCTGATCGTGCTGGCCTCCGACCACGCGCTGCCGCTGAAGCTCTACCCGGTGCTCGTGAACGTGGCGATGCTGGGCGTGTTCGGCTGGAGCCTGCGCCATCCGCCCTCGCTGGTGGAACGCATGGCCCGGCTGCGCGAGCCGAACCTGCCGCCCAGCGGCGTGGCCTATACGCGCCGCGTGACGCAGGCCTGGTGCGTGTTCTTTATCTGCAATGGCGCCGTTGCCGCCGTGACCGCGCTGGCCGCCAGCGACCGGGTCTGGGCGCTGTACAACGGCGCGATTGCCTATGGCCTGATCGGCGCGATGTTCGCCGGCGAATGGCTGGTGCGGCAGCGCGCGCGTGCGCGGCATGCGGAGAATCGTCATGACTGAGCCCGCGCTCAGTGGTTTCACTGGCTTCACGGGCGTTGGCGCCGTGATGGCTGCCCAGGCGGCACGGGCCGCGCGAGGCGATGCCCAGGCGGCAGCGTTCGTCGCCAGTGTGGCGGCGTGGCGCCGGGCCTTCGTAGCGGCGCCGGGCGCGCGCTGGGCGCTGTACGTCGAGGGCACGGCCGATTTCGCCGCCGCGCTGTTCGGCGCGTGGCATGCCGGCAAGCACGTTGTGCTGCCCGGCGATACCCGCACGGAGACGCTCGCGGCGCTGCGTGGCCATGCCGATGGCTGGGCCGGCGAGTTGCCGGGCGGCTTGATGCCAGCGCCCGGAACAACTCCGGGGGCAGGGGAGGCCGACTGGCTCCCGCTAAGCACGCACGACACCTGGGTCACGCTGTTCACCTCGGGGTCCACCGGCGAGCCCGGCGCCATCGACAAGCGCCTGGCCCAGCTCGACGCGGAGGTCCATACGCTCCAGCAAGCCTTTGGCGCGCGGCTGCCCGCCGATGTGCGTGTGCTGAGCACGGTCTCGCACCAGCACATCTACGGCCTGCTCTTCACGGTGCTCTGGCCGCTGGCGGCGGGCCGGCCGATGCCCGGCGCGCGGCTCGCCTTCCATGAGGAACTGGTACGCGCCTGCGCGGACGACGCCCGCCCGGCGGTGCTGGTCAGCAGCCCGGCGCACCTGAAGCGGATGCCCGATGCGCTCGACTGGCCCGTCACGCGCCCGGTGCTGCAGGCGGTGTTCTCGTCCGGCGGGCCGCTCCCGCCCGAGGCTGCCGCGGACGCGCTGCGCCACACCGGCCGCTCCCCCATCGAAGTATTCGGCAGCTCCGAGACCGGCGGCATCGCCTGGCGCCAGCGCGCCGTGCAGGCGGACCGCTGGACGGCACTGCCCGGCATCGCCTGGCGCCTGCAGGACGGCTTCCTGGCCGTGCGCTCGCCGCATCTGGCCGATGACGACTGGTACGTCTGCGCGGACCGCGCGCTGCCCGCCGGCGACGACAGCTTCGTGCTGGCCGGCCGCGCTGACCGCATCGTCAAGATCGAGGAAAAACGCGTCTCGCTGACGCAGATCGAGCAGCGGCTGGCCGCCTCGCCGCTGGTGCGGGAGGCGCGGGTTGTCATGGTCGAACTCGATGTCGGCACCCGCGTGGCCGCCGCCGTGGTGCCTGGCGACGCCGGACAGGCACTCCTCGACACCCATGGGCGTGCCGCGCTGACCGCCGCGCTGCGCGCGCAACTGGCCGACGCCGTGGACCCGGTGGCGCTGCCGCGTCGCTGGGCCTTCGTGCCGGCGCTGCCGTGCAACGCGCAGGGCAAGACCACCGAAGCCATGCTGCGCGACCTGTTCCGCCGCACGGTGCCGGCTGCGCACTGGCTGGACGCTGAGGCCAATTCGGCCACCTCGGCCACCGCCGCGCTGGAGGTGACCGATGACCTGGCGATCTTCGACGGCCACTTCCCCGATACCCCGATCGTGCCTGGCGTGGCCCAGGTGGACTGGGTGATGGCGCTGGCGCCCCAGCGGCTGCCGATTCCGCCGCGCGAGCGCTTCGCGCGGCTGGACACGCTCAAGTTCCAGGCCGTGATCCAGCCCGGCACCACGGTGCGCATGGCGCTGACGTGGCAGCCAGACGCCCTCGCGCTCGGCTTCCGGCTGACATCCGACACCGGCCCGCACGCCAGCGGCAAGATCATTTTTCATCCCGATACGCCATGACGCCGTTCCGTCCGGTTGTGCTCGTGCCGGTCTATGACCACGAAGGCGCCATCGGCGCCATGGTCGATGCCATCCTCGCGCACCCGCTGCCGTGCCTGCTGGTGGACGACGGCAGCAGCCCGGCCTGCGAGCAGGTGCTCCGCGAGATTGCCGCCGCGCACCCCGAGCGCGTCCGCCTGATCCGCCTGTCCGTGAATCAGGGCAAGGGCGGCGCGATCATGGCCGGCTTCACGGAAGCCGCGCGGCTCGGCTACACGCACGCGCTGCAGATCGATGCCGATGGCCAGCACGACGCCGGCTGCATTCCCCAGTTCACCGCGCTGGCGCAGGCCCAGCCTGCCGCGATGATCTGCGGCCACCCGGTCTACGACGACTCGGTGCCGCGCCTGCGGCTCTACGCGCGCTACCTCACACACATCTGGGTCTGGATCAACACACTGTCGTTCGAGATCAAGGATTCGATGTGCGGCCTGCGGGTCTACCCGCTGGCGGCGGTAACCGCCCTGATGCGCGATGTGGACCTCGGCCGGCGCATGGAGTTCGACACCGAGGTGCTGGTGCATCTGGTCTGGCGCGGCGTGCGCATCGTCAACGTGCCGACGCGCGTGACCTATCCGTCCGATGGCGTCTCGCACTTCCAGGCGTGGCGCGACAACGTGCTGATCTCGCGCATGCATACGCGGCTGTTCTTCGGCATGGTGTGGCGGCTGCCGCGCCTGCTCTGGCGCAGGGTGAGGCCGGCATGAGCACGGCGAAGCCTACGGCTGACGCCGCCACGCGCCGCACGCCGTCGCGCCACTGGAGCACCATCGGCGAGGCCACGTGCGTCTGGGGCGTCTGGTGCCTGTACGGGCTCTATCGCGTCTTCGGCCGCACGCTGTTCCGGGCGGTGCTGTACCCGGTGGTCACCTATTACTGGATCACGCATCCGCTGGCGCGCCGGGCGTCGATGGACTACCTCACGCGCATGGAGGCCACCGCCGGCGCGATCGGCGCGCAGCCCACCTGGCGCCATACGCTGCGCCACCTGTTCTCGTTCGCAGACACGCTGCTGGACAAGCTGCTGTCCATCGGCGGCCAGTACCGCTTCGGCAACGTCACCCGGGAAGGCCATCAGGTGCTGCTGGACCAGATCGCCAGCGGGCAGGGCGGCATCATCATGACCGCGCATATGGGCTGCCTGGAGCTGTGCCGGGTGCTGGCCAACCAGCGGCAGGGGCTGCGGCTGACCGTGCTGGTGCACACCGCCCATGCCGAGCGATTCAACCGGATCCTGTCGCGGCTCGATCCCAAATCGGGCCTCCAGCTCTATCAGGTGGACGATATCTCGCCCGCCACGGCGCTGGAACTGGCGGCCAAGGTGCAGGCGGGCGAGTTCGTGGCGATTGCTGGCGACCGCGCGCCCGCGCACGGCGGCCGGGCGGTGCGCGTGCCGTTCCTGGGCGCGCCGGCGCGTTTCCCGGTGGGCCCGTACGTGCTGGCGGGGCTGATGCGCTGCCCGCTGTACGCCATGGGCTGCGTGCGCCATGGCGACGGCCATCTGCTGCGTTTCACGGAACTCACGCGCGCGGTGACGCTCCCACGTGCGAGCCGGGACGCCGCGCTGACCGCGCTGGCCACGACTTACGCCGCATGGCTGGAGGCGCTGCTGGTGCGCTCGCCATTCGACTGGTTCAACTTCTACGACTTCTGGGCGGACGATCCGGTCCGTACCGGTCGCCAGGACGCGCAGGACGCGCGTTAGCCCGCGCGCCGCCCACCGGAGACCTATGTCCAAAGCTTTCAGCCACGAGATCACGCTGACGCCGGCGTTCCACGACCTCGACCCGATGAACGTGGTCTGGCACGGCAACTACGTGCGCTACTTCGAGGTGGCGCGCTGCGCGCTGCTGCAGCAGATCGACTACGACTACCCCCAGATGCGCGATTCCGGCTACGCGTGGCCGGTGGTGGACCTGCGCGTCAAGTACGTGCGCCCGCTGGTCTACGGCCAGTCGATGATCGTGCGCGCCACCATCGTCGAATGGGAAAACCGGCTCAAGATCGACTACGAGATCCGCGATGCGGCGTCTGGCCAGCGGCTGACCAAGGGCTATTCGATCCAGGTAGCCGTGGACATGACGACGCAGGAGATGCTCTACGTCTGCCCGCCGGTGCTGCTGCAGAAGCTCGGGGTGCCGTCGTGAGGCGCCGCCAGGTTCTGGCCGCTGCTGGCGCACTGGCGCTGGTGGTGATGTTGCCGGCGCTGCCGGCCCATGCCGACGACCTGCTGGCCTCGGTGGCCAAGCGGCTGGCCGATGCGCCCGTGATCCGGGGCCGGTTCGAGCAGACGCGCCGGCTGTCCGGCTTCAGCAATCCGCTGGTCTCGCGGGGCGATTTCGTGCTCGCGCGCGGCCGTGGCGTGGTCTGGCAGACGCGCGAGCCGTTCCCGTCGAGCCTGCTGGTCACCCCTGAGAAGCTGGTGATGCGCGGCGCCGATGGCAGCGTGCAGCAGCAGATGCAAACCGAATCCCAGCCTGCGATGCGCGTGGTCGGCGAGTCGATGATCGCCGTGCTGCGCGGCGACCTGCGCGGGCTGTCCGCGCGTTTCGACGTGACCGGCAAGCTGGCCGGCAGCGCCGGATGGGCGCTGACGCTGATCCCAAAGGATGCCGGCATGCGGCGCGTGTTCACCCGGATCGAGCTGGCCGGCGACAAGTTCGTGCGCGACGTACGGCTCGAGGAAGCCGGCGGCGACAGCACCGTGGTCCGCATGATCGACCCGGCCGCCGCCGCCAGGCTGACCCCGGCCGAGGAGCAGCGCTTTGAGTAACGTGGCGGGCGGCGTGGCGATGCAGGGCGGCATCACGCGGCTGGCGCGTGGGCTGGCCATCGTCTGGCTGCTGATCGTGCTGGCGATGATCGCCCATCAGGTGCAGTTCTGGCGCGGCTCGCGGCTCGATACGGATGTGATGGCGCTGCTGCCGACCAGCGAGCGCACCGCTGCGGCGGACCGCGTGCTGCGCCGGCTGGCCGACAGCGTGGCGCAGGAGGTGGTGGTGCTCGTCGGCAGCCCGGACTGGGCGCGCACGCGCGCCGCCGCGCAGCGCTTCAGCCAAGCCACGGCGCAGGGCGGCACGCTGCTGCAACCGGTGGACAAGATCGCCGCGTTCGACTTCGACAAGGCGCTCGACTTCTATCGCCCGTGGCGGGACCGCCTGCTGACCGACGCCCAGCGTCAGCAGTTGCAGCAAGGTCATCCGGACCAACTCGCCCAGCAGGCGCTGACGCGCCTCTACCAGCTCTCCACCGGGCCGCGCCTGACCGACTGGGCCGCCGATCCGCTTGGGCTGTGGCAGGACTGGTGGCTCTCCCGCGCCGCCGTGACGCGCGTGCAGGAGCGCGACGGGCTGGCCGCCTTGTCCGGCGATGGCAAGGAGTGGGTGCTGCTGACGTACCACATCACCAAACCGGCATTCTCGGTCAGCGGCAGTACCGACTACAGCGACCTGCTGCGCGCCGCCGAGGCCGCTGCGCGGCAGGGCGATGCGGACGTGCGCGTAGTGGCCGCCGGCATTCCGCTGCACGCGGAGGCCGCCGCCGCGCAGGCGAATTTCGAAATGAACGTGATCGGCTGGGGCTCGCTGGCGGCGGTGCTGCTGCTGGTCTGGCTGGCGTTCCGCTCGCTGCGGCCGATCGTGCTGGTGGGGCTGTCGCTGGCCATTGGCACGGCGGCGGCGATCTCGGCCACGGCCATCGTCTTCGACCGCGTGCACCTGATCACGCTGGTGTTCGGCGCCAGCCTGGTGGGCGTGGCGGAGGACTTCGGTATCCATTACTTCGTCTCGCGGCAGGCGCTGCCGCGCGCCACGCCGCCATCGGTCATGCGCCATCTGCTGCCGGGCATGGCGCTGGCGCTGGCGACCAGCGTGGTGGCATACCTGGCGCTCGGCATCGCGCCGTTCCCGGGGCTGCGCCAGATGGCGCTGTTCTCGGCGGTGGGGCTGGTCGCCGCGTTCCTGACCGTGGTGTTCTGGTTTCCACTGCTGGACCGGGGCGCGCTGCGGCCCACGCGGGTGTCGAGCTGGCTGGCCCAGAGCCTCGCCCGCTGGCCGCGCGTGCGGGCGGACCGGCGCACGGCGCTGGCGCTCGGGGCGCTGGCCCTGTTTATCGTGCCGGGGATCTGGCAGGTGCGGGTTGTCGATGACGTGCGCCAGCTGCAAAGCTCGCCGCCGGCGTTGATCGAGGCGCAGCGCCTCACGGGCCGCCTGCTCGGCACGCCGAGCCCCGCGCAGTTCGTGCTCGTACGCGGTGCCACGCCGGACGAGGTGCTGGCGCGCGAGGAGGCCGTCAAGGCCGCGCTGGCGCCGGCCATCCGGCGCGGCGAGCTGGCCGGCTTCCTGGCGATTTCCGACTGGGTGCCGTCCGCCGCCCGCCAGCGCGCGGACGCCGCGCTGGCCGGCCGTCAGGAGGCCGCCGTGCGCGAGCGGGTGGCCCGCACGCTGGGTGGGTCGATTGCCGCGCCGGCGGCGTCCTCGGCCGACGTCGTGCTGACGCTGCCCGCCTGGCTGGCCAATCCGGTCTCCGGCACGCTGCGTCATCTGTGGCTGGACCGCGAGGGCAGCGGCTACGCCAGCGTGATGCTGCTGCGCGGGCTGGAAAATCCGGCAGTCATGTCTGGCATCGCCGCCACCGTTAACACGGTGCAGGGTGCCGAGTGGGCCGACCGCATCGCCGATCTGTCCTTCCTGCTGCACCATTACCGCGTGCTGATGAGCTGGCTGCTGCTGGCCGGTGCGGCCGGCGTGGCGCTGCTGCTGGCGTGGCGCTATGGCCGCGAGGGCTGGCGCGCGCTGGCGCCCACGCTGCTGGCCGCCGCCTTCAGCGTGGCCGTGCTGGGCTGGCTCGGCGTGCCGTTGCAACTGTTTTCGGTGCTGGCGCTGGCGTTGCTGCTCGGCGTAGGTGTCGATTACGGCATATTTCTGCTCGAACACCCCGGCGATGGCGTGTCCTGGACCGCCATCGTGCTCGGGGCGGCCAGCACCCTGCTGGCGTTCGGGCTGCTCGCACTGTCTTCCACGCCGGCGCTGCATGCGTTCGGCATGACCATGCTTTCGGGCGTGGGCGCGGTCTGGGTGCTTTCGCCATGGTTCCGGCCATTGGCCCGGCATGCCTCACAACAACAAGCTGAACAGGGTTGATTGATATGAAAACGGAACAGGTGGAGGTTTTGATCGTCGGCGCCGGGCCCGCTGGCTCGGTGGCGGCTGGCCTGCTGCGCAAGCGCGCCGTCCAGGTGCTGGTCATCGAGAAGGAGACGTTCCCGCGCTTCTCCATCGGCGAGAGCCTGTTGCCGCAGAGCATGGAATACATCGAGGAAGCCGGCATGCTGCAGGCCGTGGTGGAGGCCGGGTTCCAGTACAAGAACGGCGCCGCCTTCGCCCGGGGCGACCGCTACACGGAATTCGACTTCCGCGACAAGTTCTCCAAGGGCTGGGGCACCACCTACCAGGTGCAGCGCGCGCATTTCGACGACGTGCTGATCCGCGAGGCCGAGAAGCAGGGCGCCGAGGTGCGCTTCCGCCACGTGGTGGAAGCGGTGGATGTCACCGGCGCGCAGCCGGTAGTCACCGTGCGCGACCCGGATGGGCAGGCGTACAACGTGCAGGCGAAGTTCCTGCTCGATGCCTCCGGCTTCGGTCGCATCCTGCCGCGCCTGCTGAAGCTCGAGTCCCCGTCGAACTTCCCGGTACGCGCAGCCATCTTCACGCACGTGGAAGACCGCGTGGCGCCCGGCACCTTCGACCGCAACAAGATCCGCATCGGCGTGCATCCCGAGCATGTCGATGTCTGGTACTGGACCATTCCGTTCTCGAACGGCCGCTGCTCGCAGGGCGTGGTGGCGGAGAAGTCCTTCCTGGACCAGTATCGGGGCGACGAGATGGCCAAGCTGAAGCAGCTGGTCAGCGAGGAACCGGGGCTGGCGCACCTGCTGCGCGACGCCAACTGGGACACGCCGGCGCGGCAGATCGTCGGCTATTCGGCCAACGTCAGCTCGCTCTGGGGCAATGGTTACGCGCTGCTCGGCAATGCCGGCGAGTTCCTGGACCCGGTGTTCTCGTCGGGCGTGACCATCGCCTTCAAATCGGCCAGCCTGGCCACCGCCTGCCTCGCCCGCCAGCTGGCCGGCGAGACCGTGGACTGGGAGGCCGACTACGCCAAGCCGCTGAAGGCCGGCGTGGATTGCTTCCGCACCTTCGTCGAAGCCTGGTACGAAGGCCGCTTCCAGACCCTGATCTTCCATCCGAACGCCACGCCCGAGATTCGCCGGATGATCTCGTCGATCCTGGCCGGCTACGCCTGGGACCGCAGCAACCCCTTCGTGGCCGAGTCCCGGCGGCGCCTCAACGTGCTGGAGCAGCTTTGCGCGGTCTGAGGCTGACGTGTTCGATATTGGCCGGCGCGGCGTTTGCCGTGCTGGCCGGTTGCGCCGCGACGCCGCCGGCCGGCCCCACGCCGCCCGTGGCGGAAGCGGGCCGCCCGGCGGTGCCGCTGCTGCGCCTGCCGCCCGCGTCGCTCGGTCGCACCCTGCATCTGCAGCAGCAGATCACGGTGCGCTATCCGTCGCCGCAGGGCGAGCAGACGCGGGACATCCTCGCGCTGCTGGAGGCCGACGCCGGCCACACCCGGCTGGCCGCGCTGGCCGGCGGACAGGTGCTGGCCCGGCTGGACTGGGACGGCAGTGACCTGCACGTGACACGCGCGCCATGGGCGCCCGCGGAACTCGTGCCGGAGCGTATCCTCAGTGATCTGCAGTTGTCGCTCTGGCCCGTGGCGGCCATTCGCGCGGCGCTGCCGCCGGGCTGGCGCCTGGACGCCACGCCGGCCATGCGCCGCCTGCTGGCCGGTGACGAACTCGTGGCCGAGATCCGCTATCCCGACGCCGCCACCACGGAATTCGTGCAGCGCCGCGACGGCTACCGGCTGACCATCCGCACGCTGCAGGGCGAAGGAGCACGGCCATGACGATCTTCCTGAACGCGATGAATGTCATCTGCGCGCTGGGCAGCGGCAACGACGCCGTGCGCGCCGCGCTGTGGCGCACGGACGGCCCGACGGGCGGCGAAGTCACTGACCGCTACACGCCCGGCACGCCGCTGCACCTGGGCACCGTGCGCGAGCCGGTGGCCGCCACCGACCTGCCGGCCGGCATCGCCCCCGCGCTGTTCAGCCGCAACAATGCGCTGCTGGACCGCACGCTGGACGCGCTGCGCCCCGCCGTGGAAGCTGCCATCGCCCGCGTGGGTCCGACCCGCGTGGCCATCGTGCTCGGCACCAGCACCTCGGGCATCAGCGACGGCGAGCTGGCCGTGCGCGCGCGGCACGCCGCCGGCACCTGGCCGGAAGCGTTCCACTATGGCCAGCAGGAGCTGGGCTCGCCCGCGCAGTACCTCGCGCTGGCGCTGGGCACGGCCGGGCCGGCCTATACGATTTCCACGGCGTGCTCGTCGAGCGCGAAGGCGCTGGCCGCCGCCGCGCGGCTGCTGGAACAGGGCATGGCCGATGTCGCCATCGCCGGTGGCGTGGATACGCTGTGCGCGTTCACGATCGCCGGCTTCCGCTCGCTCGACTCAGTCAGCGCCGAGCGGTGCAATCCGCTGTCGGCCCATCGCCACGGCATCAACCTGGGCGAGGGCGCGGCATTGTTCCTGATGTCGCGCGAGGCCGGGCCGGTGCGGCTGGCCGGCTGGGGCGAGACGTCCGATGCACACCATATGTCCGCGCCCGACCCGGCCGGCGCGGGCGCCCGCGCCGCCATGCAGGAGGCCCTGACGCGCGCTGGCTTGCAGCCGGCGGACATCGACTACCTGAACCTGCACGGCACGGCCACCGAGCAGAACGACGCGATGGAATCCCGCGCCGTGGCGGACCTGCTCGGGCACGACGTGCCGGTCAGCTCGACCAAGCCGCAGACCGGGCACACGCTGGGCGCCGCCGGCGCGGTGGAAGCGGCGCTGATGGTGCTGACCATGACCGACAACCCGCGTGGCCGGCTGCCGGCCCACTGGTGGGACGGCGCGGCCGATCCGACGCTGCCGCCGCTGCACGTGGTGGGCGCGGACGAGTCGCTGGGCCGGGCCCCGCGCTACGTGATGAGCAATTCGTTCGCCTTCGGCGGCAGCAACAGCGTGCTGGTGATGGGGGAGGGCTGACGTGACGACATCTGACACGAAGCCTGACTTCACGCCACTCCTGCCGCCGGTGTCCGAAGTGGTGCCCCACGCGGGCGCCATGCGGCTGATCGACGAACTGGTTGAGGCCGATGGCGAGCACTGCGTGGCCCGCGCCACGGTGCGCGCCACGCAGTTGTTCGTGGACGATGCCGGCATGCCCGGCTGGGTCGGTATCGAATATATGGCCCAGACGATTGCCGCCTGGGCCGGTGTGCGCGAGCGCGCGGCGGGCCGCCCGCCGGGGCTGGGCTTCCTGCTCGGCTCGCGCCGCTATGCCTGCGACGTGGCCGCATTTCCGGTGGGCAGCGTGCTGACCATCCGCACCCAGGTGGAACTGATCGGGGACAACGGCCTCGGCATGTTCGCCTGCACGCTCGAGATGGATGGCCGCGACGTGGCGCGCGCCAATGTTTCCGTTTTCCAGCCTGCGGACGCGCAGGCGTTTCTCCAGGGGCAGCAAGCATGACGAACAAGACCGTGCTGGTCACGGGCTCCTCGCGCGGCATTGGCCGCGCCATTGCGCTGCGGCTCGCGCGCGACGGCTACGACGTGGTGGTGCACTGCCGCGCCCGCCGGGATGACGCCGACTCCGTGGCCGACGCCGTGCGCGCCTTCGGCCGCAACGCGCGCGTGCTGGCTTTCGACATCAGCGACCGCCAGGCCACCGCCAGCGTGCTGCATGCCGACATCGAGGAACACGGCACCTACTACGGCGTGGTCTGCAACGCTGGCATCGCGCGGGACGCGGCGTTCCCGGCCATGAGCGGGGAGGAGTGGGACGAGGTGGTGCATACCAACCTCGACGCCTTCTACAACGTGCTCAACCCGCTGGTGATGCCGATGGTGCAGCGCCGCCAGCCGGGCCGCATCGTCACGCTGTCGTCGGTGTCCGGGCTGGTGGGTAACCGCGGCCAGACCAACTACAGCGCCGCCAAGGCCGGCATCATCGGCGCCACCAAGGCGCTCGCCATCGAACTGGCCAAGCGCCATATCACGGTGAACTGCGTGGCGCCGGGGCTGATCGACACGGAAATGGTGGACGAGCATGTGCGCGAGGAAGCGCTGAAGATGATTCCCGCGCGGCGCATGGGCACGCCGGACGAGGTGGCGGCCACGGTGGCCTTCCTGCTCTCGCCGGATGCCGGTTACATTACACGGCAGGTGATTTCGGTGAACGGGGGGATGTTCGGATGAAGCGGGTTGTCGTAACCGGCGCGGGCGCAATCAGCGCATTGGGCAACGACTGGACCACGGTGCGCGCGCGCCTGGCCAGCGGCCGCAATGCCGTGGTGCAGATGCCGGAGTGGGCCGACATCAAGGGCCTGAACACGCAGCTGGCGGCACCGGTGCCGCCGTTCGCGCTGCCGGCCCACTACACGCGCAAGGCCACGCGGTCCATGGGGCGGGTCGCCCTGATGGCGGTGCTGGCCAGCGAGGCCGCGCTGGCGGATGCCGGGCTGACCGGCCATTCGATCATCACGGGCGGGCAGATGGGCATCGCCTACGGCTCGTCCACGGGCACGCCGTCCGCGATCCAGGACTTTGGCCGGATGATGAGCGAGCGCACCACCGAGGACATCAGCGCCACCACCTATATCCGCATGATGCCGCACACCACGGCGGTCAATATCGGGGTGTTCTTCGGCATCACCGGACGGATTCTGACCACGTCGAGCGCGTGTACGTCCGGCAGCCAGGGGATCGGCTACGCCTACGAGACGATCCGCGCGGGCCGGCAGGTGGCGATGCTGGCTGGCGGCGGCGAGGAGCTGGATGCGACCGAGGCGGCCGTCTTCGACACGCTGTTCGCCACCAGCACGCGCAACGACGCCCCCGAGGCCACGCCGCGCCCGTTCGACGCAGACCGCGACGGGCTGGTGCTGGGCGAGGGCGCCGGCACGCTGGTGCTCGAGGAACTGGAGCACGCCCAGGCGCGCGGCGCGCGCATCCTGGCGGAGATCGTCGGCTACGGCACCAACAGCGACGGCGCGCACGTGACCCAGCCGCAGGCCGCGACGATGGCCGTGGCCATGCGGCAGGCGCTGGAGGACGCCGGGCTGGCGCCGGATCGCATCGGCTATGTCAATGCGCACGGCACGGCCACCGACCATGGCGACATCGCCGAATCCCACGCCACGCACGCGGTGCTGGGTGGCGCCGTGCCGGTCAGCTCGCTGAAGAGCTACCTCGGCCATACGCTGGGCGCGTGCGGGGCGCTGGAGGCGTGGATGACCATCGAGATGATGCGCGATGGCTGGTTCGCGCCCACGGTGAACCTCGTCAACCCGGATCCGCGCTGCGCGCCGCTGGACTACATCATGGGCGAAGGCCGCCGACTCGACACGGAGTACGTGATGAGCAACAATTTCGCGTTCGGCGGCATCAACACCTCGCTGGTGTTCCGCCGCTGGGACGCCTGAGCAGGAAGCCGTACCCGAGCCGTACCGCCGTTTTCATCCCTCAACAATCAAGAACAAAGGAAGGTCAATGAAATTCGCTCTCCCGCTGGTTGCCCTCGCCTGTGCAGGCACGCTGCTGTCCACCCCTGCCGCCGCGCGCGACACCAAGTACATGCTGCCGTTCCAGGACGTCCTGAACATGCCGGAAGCCAAGGAAAAGCTCGACGGCTCGGTTGCGTTCTACCTGGCCGGCCAGAAGACGCCGAAGGTGCTCGAGAAGAAGGACAGCGACGTCTCGAACAAGAAGACCAACGGCGTGGGCAAGGCCGATGAGGAAGCGTGCCGCTGGGCCGCGCTCTCGGCGCTGATCTCGTTCCAGGACAAGGCCAAGTCGCTGGGCGTGAATGCGGTGGTGGACATGGTGAGCTATTACAAGAAGGACACCAACGCCAGCAACACCGAGTACGAATGCCACGCCGGCGCCGTGGTGGTGGGCGTGACGTTGAAGGGCACCTACGCCAAGGTGGCCGCCAAGTAAGGCGCCATCGACGGGACCTGTTTGAGACGTTTTCAGGACGATTGCCATGCCGCTCGCGCTGCGCACAGGATCGGTCATGGCATTCGCGGCCATGGCGCCGCCCGTCAGCCGTTGGATGTCACCCGAGGAACTGGCGCGGCTGGCCGCCATGCGTGCCCGGGCCCGCGCCGAGCAGTTCGCGGCGGGCCGCTGGCTCGCCCGGCGGCTGCTGGCGGTGACGTTCGGCGGGGAGGCGGCGGAATGGTCGCTGTCGGCCGCCGAGGATGCGCCGCCGCTGGCGACCCATACCAGTGGGGCCGTCGGCACGCCGGTATTCCTGTCGATTGCCCATTCGGGTGATCACCTCGCTTGCGCCGTGTCCGACCTGCCGGTTGGCATCGATATCGAGGACATGCAGCCGCGGAAGCACCTGGACACGCTGATCGAGGCCACCACCACGGAGGCCGAGCGAGACGCCTTGCCGGCCTTGCTGGACGTGGGTGACGAGTTGGCGAAGCTGGAGGCGTTCTACGAGCTCTGGACGCTCAAGGAAGCCTGGATCAAGTGCCACGGCGGCAATCTGTTCCGGACCATGATGGGCCACGTGGTGGAAGCCGTGCCGGTGCAGATGGCGCACGCCAATGGCATCACATGGCGGCGCGATGACGCGGTGCTGGCGCTGACGGCTTCGGCGCCGCTGGCCTCGGTGTCGGTGCCCAATCCGGCCGGATGGCGCCTCCGCGCGCAGCAGATCGACTAGATCCGCCTGGCTAGATCTTCTCCAGCGCCGCGCACGCCGCGCGCAGGATGGCCGCGTAGCGCTCCAGATGCGGCTCGATCCGGTAGACCGGGCCGGCAATCGAAATCGCGTAACTCTCGCCCGACAACCGCACCGGCCAGGCCAGCGCGCCGACATCAGGCATCGACTCACTGAGATTCACGAACGCACCGCGCTCGCGCGCTTGCCGGAGGTCGTCCTCCAGCGCCGCCGGCGTGGCTAGCGTGCGCGCGGTGAACGGCTGGAAGGGAAGCTGCGGGAGCAGGGCGGCGCGCTCGGCGTCGTCCATGGCGGCCAGCAGCGCCTTGCCGATCGAGTTCGCATGGAGTTCGCGCCGCTCGCCGGCCGTGGCGATGTAGCGGATCGCATGTGGCGATTCGAGCACATCGAGATACACCACCGCGTGGCCCTCATGCAGCTTGCCGATAACGATGGTCTCGCCAGTGGCTTCGCGCAATTCGCTCATGGTGCCGTGCACGCGATCGAGTACGGGGTCGTGCCGGGCAATCTGCTGGGCCATGGCCAGCAGCCGGCCGGTGGGGTAGTAGCCCTGCCTGCGGGCCGTCTCATAGAGATAGCCTAGCGAGGTCAGTGTGCGGATCAGCGCCAGGCAGCTAGAGGCTGGCACGGACAGCAGCCGGGAGAGCTCCGAGAGCGACAGCGCGCGCCGTTCGCGCGCAAAGGTCTCGATGATCTCGAGCACGCGCAGGGCGGTCTTGACGTTCATCGAGGGCGGCTTGGCGGCGGACGGATCGGGACGCACGGGCATCGGGGCGTGTCATGCAATCAGGAGGGATATGGGGCCGGAATGTACCACGGCGTGCCCGATGGGCCGCGTCGATACAGCTTAATGGCTGTATTTCCGTTTTACGCCCGATAGGCTGTATCTTGAAAATACAGCCAAAATGGCGTAAAACGGCTTTACAACTTCCTAGCTGTATTCGCGCCCCCATCCGAGCATACATCCGACTATGTATCCCATCCGCATCATCAGCCAGTTACGGCCGATCCTCCAGGGCTTCCGCAAGTCCCGCGGGCTGACCCAGGCGCAACTCGCGGCGCGCCTGGGGGTGAGCCAGCAGACCTATGCCCGGCTGGAAGCCAACCCGGCACGCGTCAGCGTGGAGCGGCTGCATGCGGTATTGCAGGCGCTGGACGTGGAAATGCTCCTGTCGACCGATGGGGACGAGGACTATCGCGGCGGCGGCTCCATGCTCCGCCAGCCCCCGCCAAGCGAGCCCTGGTAATGGGACGTCGACCTCTGCGACGCCAGCTCGGCGTCTGGATGAACGGCCATTTCACGGGCGTGTGGGCACAGGGCAGCGAGGGCGAGACCTTCCACTATGCGGCCCGCTGGATCCACAGCGCGCAAGGCCGGCCGCTGTCGCTTTCGATGCCGTTCCGGTCAGACAACGCGCCGTATCGCGGCCGCGTGGTGACGGACTACTTCGACAACCTGCTGCCGGATAGCGACGCCATCCGCCGGCGGCTCGCGCAGCGCTATCGCACGCGCGGCATCGGTCCGTTCGATCTGCTCACGGCGCTGGGCCGCGACTGCGTGGGCGCGCTGCAGCTGCTCCCCGAAGGCGAGGTACCCGAAGAACTGCGCGTCATCGAAGGCAGCCTGGCTGATGACGCTCACATCGCCCGCTTGCTGCGCGACACCACGAGTGCATCGCCCCTCGGCCAGCATGGCGACGATGCCGACCTGCGCCTGTCGATCGCCGGCGCGCAGGAAAAGACCGCGCTGCTGCGCCGGGACGGCCAATGGTTCGTTCCGCACGGCAGTACGCCGACGACCCATATCCTCAAGTTGCCGCTCGGGCTGGTAGGCAATATGCGCGCGGACATGCGCACGTCCGTCGAGAACGAATGGCTTTGCGCGCAGCTGGTCGAGGCCTTCGGCCTGCCCATCGCGGCGTGCGAGATGGCGATGTTCGAGGATCAGAAGGCGCTCGTGGTCGAGCGTTTCGACCGGCGCGTGGCGCCCGATGGCGAGTGGATCCTGCGCCTGCCGCAGGAGGACTTCTGCCAGGCGATGGGCATGTCCCCGCTGGCCAAGTATCAGGCCGATGGCGGGCCGGGCATCGCGGACATCATGGCGATCCTGGCCGGCTCCGACGCGCGCGAGGCGGATCGTCGCAATTTCTTCAAGACGCAGATCCTGTTCTGGATGCTCGCGGCCACGGACGGGCATGCCAAGAACTTCAGCCTGAGCATCGGGCCGGGCGGTCGCTACTGGGCCACGCCGCTGTATGACGTGCTTTCGGCACATCCCATCGTCGGGGGCGGCGCCAATCAACTCGCCATACAGAAGGCGCGCATGGCCATGGCGGTGCGGGGCTCGCAGAATTACTACCGGCTGGCCCAGATCCAGCGTCGGCACTGGATTGCGCAGGGGCGGCAGGTGGGGCTGCCCGAGGCGGAGGTGGAGTCGATGATCGCCGAACTCGTCACTGCCATCGATCCGGCGATTGCTGCCGTGGCGGTTCGCCTGCCCCAGGATTTTCCGCAGGACGTGGCCGGGGCCGTGTTCGATGGCATCAGGGCCCAAGGCAAGAAGCTGTTATAATGCCGGACTTGGTCCTCTCTCCAAAACGACAGGGCCGGGTGCCGACATCACTACAAAGACTCAGTTTTGGCACCCTTCGGGCGTACACCCGAATCGATCCGGGCCACGTGGCCCGTCACCATAATGACCGGCGGCAAGTCCGCTCCGTACCCGGCACGCCCCGTACCAGCGCGCCAGCTTACGCAAGCACGGTCACTCCGCGTCAATCGCGACGACATGCGCCTCAGTGCGTGTCGCGCACATTGACCCCCTTCCCATCGCGTTGGAACCAACTGGCAAGCAGAGGCGCACATCGGTGCCCGGCCTGCGCATGCGCGTTCACGCGAAACGAGACATCACATCACATTGCAGCAAACGCAAATCATTGAATCGCCGTACACGGTTGCCGTGTACCCCATCGAGCAAGAGCCAGGCGTCTGGTTCGCGGCCTACCTGATCCGCGAATACAAGGACGGCATGGAACGCGTGGTGGCCAACGTGGCCATGCGCCACGACACCTACCGCACCGCCGCCCGGGCCAAGCATGCCGCCCGCTGTGCCGGCGAAGGCGCCATCACGCGCCTGGCTGCGCGACACCATCAACCGGGCGCCACTGCCCACGCTAATCAAGGAGCCCGTCATGGCTAAGGAAGATCTCGTCGAATTCGGCGGCCACGTTTCCGAAGTGCTGCCCGATAACCGTTTCCGCGTCGTTCTCGAAAACGGCTTCCAGGTGTGGGCATATTCGTCGGGCCGCATGAAGAAGAACCGCATCCGGATTCTGGCCGGCGACCGCGTGACGCTGGAAATGTCGCCCTATGACCTGACCAAGGGCCGCATCAACTACCGGCACAAGAATTGAGCGCAGTCATGAGCCATCCCGACCTGGAAGAGGCCGTCATGTCAGCCAATGACGAATGGGAAATCATGCATCTGACGCCCAAGGGCTGGATGGACGGCAGCTACCGGCATGAGCCGGGCGATGCCGTGAACATCGCCCCGCCGGCCGATGACGTGCTGACCGTGCGCCGGCACGTCAGCGCCACCTACGGCGGGCCGTCCCGCGTGGTCGAGGACCGCACGCCGCGCACCGAAGACATGGCGCTGATCGAACAGCTGCTGACGAAATTCGGCGCGCCCGGCTTCGGCGTCTGAGACTCCGAAGCGTCAGCCGCGTGCGCGGCGCGCCTCGTAGGCCTTGAGACTCGTCAGGGCCACCTCCAGGGTCGGCGCCGGCGTCTTGCCGCGCCGCGCGAGCAAATCTCCCACGATCTGGTCCGATTCGATGGCAGCGCCACGCTCCAGGTCGCGCAGCATCGACGCCATCAGCGGTGAACCTTCCGCAAACAGTGTCGCCCGAGCCTGCTCGAGCGCCGGCGCCCGCGCCGGATAGCCGTTCGCGGCCGCAATGGCCGCGCACTCATCGAGCAGCGCCGCAATGGTCTCCCGCCCGCGCGGTGCGGCCAGAATGTCGCCAATCGTCGCCCGCATCAGGCAGGTGGACGAGGCCAGCGTCGCCAGAAACAGCCACTTCTCCCACATGTCCTGCATGATCGCTTCGCTGCGCTGCACGTCGAAACCGGCGTTCTCGAGCAAGGCGGCCACGGCGCGCGCGCGTTCGGTATTGCCAGCCGGGCGTTCGCCGAACGAGAGGATGTGGAAGGCCGACAGATGCAGGATGGTGCCTTGCTCGTCCAGCGTGCTGGAGATCATGCAGCGGCCACCCATCACGCGCTCGGCGCCGAAGCGCGCATCGAGCTTGTCCAGGTGCTGCATGCCGTTGAGCATCGGGATGACCACCGTGCCGGGGCCCATGGCCGGCGCGAAGCTGTCCATGGCGCCGTCGAGGTCGTAGGCCTTGCAGCTCAGCAGCACCACGTCGTACGGCTCGGTGATCTGGGTGGATAGCACGGTGGGTGGGGCTTCCACGCGCACGTCGCCGTGCGGGCTCATGATCCGCAGGCCGCGTTCGGCCAGCAGGGCGGCGCGCCGGGGCCGCACGAGGAACGTGACGTCACGCCCGGCCTGCAGCAGCCGCGCCCCGAAATACCCACCAATCGCACCCGCTCCGACTACCAGAATCCGCATGTTCGACTCCCCAGGTCAGCCCGGCTTCAGGCCGGGTGTGCGCCATTGTAGTGGCGCGCCGCAAAAGCTGCAGGGGCCGTTCATTTCCCTTCGCCCCGCGCCTGGCTGCGGGCGAGGTAGACCTCGTGCAGGGTGATCTTGCGCACCTCCGCCTGGCTCGCCCCGATGTGCGAGCGCAGCAGCCTGCAGGCTTCATCCGACCGATGGGCGAGCACGGCGCGCAGGATGCGCCCGTGCTCTTCATACGTGGCATCCACGCGCGCCGGCTTGGTGAAGTCCAGCCGGCGGATCAGCCGGATGCGTTCGGTTACGTCGCGATGCACGCGCGCCATCTCGGGGTTGCCGGCAGCCTCCACCAGCGTGCAGTGGAAAGCCTCGTCCAGTTCGCCCACGCGCGCCATGTCGGGCAGCCGCGCCTCGGGCGGCACCAGCCAGATCGCCGCCAGGGCGGCCAGCGCCTCCTGGTTGCTGTCCGGCGCCATCGCGCACAGCCGCCGCACGGCCTCGGTCTCCAGCACCATGCGCAGGTCGTACAGTTGCTCGAACTTGTCGAAGTCGAACGGCAGCACGCGCCAGCCGGCGCGGAAGCTGACCTCGACGAATCCTTCCTGCTTCATCCGGAACAGCGCCTGGCGGACCGGCGTGCGTGACACGCCCAGCCGCTCGCAGACTTCGTTCTCGGTGAAGCGGTCGCCGGGCACGAGGCGAAAGTCGGCGATATCGCGCTTCAGCAGCGCGTACACATCGTCGGCACGCGAGGTGCGCCCGGCATCGGTAGGGGGCATGGCATTCATCGGGATAGGCGCGGTGCGGGTCTCATGGGGAAGGCTGGGCCGGCGCTGGCGCCCATTATGCGCCGGCACCGGCCGGGTCGCCACCGGCCCCAAGGGCACGCTTCAGCGCCTGACTTCACGCTGGAAGATCTCCAGGCTCTGCCGCTTGGCCGCGACGAAGCTCGCCTGTGACAGCGTCTCCACCGTGCGTGGCCGCGCGTCGCCGTAGTCGAGGATCTCGGCCACGCGCGTCGGGCGCTTGGTCAGCAGCAGGATCTGGTCGGCCAGGTACACCGCCTCCTCCAGGTCGTGCGAGACCAGCAGCATGGTCGTGCCGGTCTGCATGAACACCTCCTGCAGCTTCTCCCGGATGAACAGCGTCATTTCGAAGTCGAGCGCGGAGAACGGTTCGTCGAGGAACAGCACCTCGGGCCGGGGCGCCAACGCCCGCATGATCGACGCTGTCTGCTGCTGCCCGCCAGACAGCTCGTACGGGTAGCGGTTCAGGTCGAACTTCACGTCGAAGGACGCCACCAGCTCCGCCATGCGCCGGTCCACCTCGGCCTTGCTGCGGCCCTCCAGCAGGAGCGGATAGGCGATGTTGTCGATGGTCCGCATCCACGGGAACATCGCCTCGCGGTAGTTCTGGAACACGTAGCCGATGCGCGTGTCCTTGAGCGACTTGCCGTCGAACAGGATCTCGCCCCGGTCGATCGGAATCAGCCCCGCGATCATGTTGATCAGCGTGCTCTTGCCGCAGCCGTTGGGGCCGAACACCGAGACGATCTTGCCTTTCGGGATGTCGAGGTCGAAGTTCTCGTACAGCGGCCAGCCGGCGAAATACTTGGTCAGCCCGCGGATGGTGATGTGGGTGCCCGGCGGCCCGGGGCGGAACGGCGGCACCGGCACGTCGGCGTGGCGGGCAGGGGACAGAACGGTGGTCATGGTTACCTTCCACTCCAATGGACGATGCGGCGTTCCAGCACGAGGAACGCGATGTTGAGCACGTAGCCGAGCGCGCCGGCCGCGAGGATGGCCGCGTACATGGTCTTGACGTTGAGCACCTGCTGGGCGTCGATGATGGCGTGGCCGAGACCGTTCTCGGAGCCGATGAACATCTCCGCGACGATCACGATGACCAGCGCCATCGACACGGCGGAGCGCAGGCCGACAAAGCTCGGCTGCAGGCTCTCCCAGACCAGCACGTCCCGGAAGATGCGCCAGCGGGAGGCGCCCATCACGCGCGCCGCCATGACGCGCTGCTTGCGCGCGTTGATCACGCCATAGGCGCTGTTGAAGACCACGATCAGCAGGGCACCGAAGGCGGCGATGGCTATCTTGTTGATGTCGGACACGCCGAAGATCAGCAGGAACAGCGGAATCAGCGCGGAAGACGGCGTGGAGCGGAAGAAGTCGATCAGGAACTCCACGCTGCGGTAGGCCCGCTCATTGCTGCCGAGCAGCACGCCCAGCGGCATGCCAACCACCGCCGCAATGGCGAACGCCTGCAGCGTCCGCGCGACGGTGACGGCGAAGTCCGCCAGCAGCTCGCCGCCGGCCAGCCCGGTGGCCAGCGCCACCAGCGTATCGCCGGGGCTCGGCAGCAGGATCGGCTTGATCAGGCCGAAGCGGACCACCAGGTCCCAGATCAAGAACAGCACCAGCGGGCCGACCATCGGCAAGAGTCGGTCGCCGAGGGGCCGGCGTGGCGCGGCGTCGTGCGAGGCCGGGGGCGCCCAGGACTGGCCGGCGGGCGGGGCCGTGCCCGGCACGGCGGCGGTATCGGAGAGTTCGGACATGGTCGTCAGGCCTTGTAGAGCAGCGTGTTGACGTCCACCTTGCGCGAGAAGATGCCCTTTTCGGTGAACAGGTCGTAGAACTTCTGGAAGTGGGCGGCGTCGCTGGCCTTGAATTCGTCGAAGAACAGGTAGTCAGCCATCGGCACCTCGGCCGTTAGCGCGCCTTCGATGGCGGTATAGCCCTTGAGGAAGGGGCGCGCCTCGGTCGGGTTCTGGCGCACCAGCACCACGCCGCGCCGGTAGGCGGCGAGGTAGGCCTTGGCCACGTCCTTGTTCTTGCCGAGGAATTCCGTGGTCAGGCTGGCCGAGCCGCCATGCCACGGGGCCATCGGGTCGCCGAGGATGTAGCGCGCCACCACGCCGGCTTCCAGCGTGCGCGTGGTGCCGTTGAGCCGGCCGATGGTGCCGGTCGGCTCGAGCGAGTAGACCCCATCGATCTGGCCGGCGGTGAGCGCGGCCACGTGCTGGCCAATCGGCAGCTCCGTCACGCTGATCTTGCCGGCGCCGGCGCGCTCGAGCATGGTCTTGGCCAGCACCACGTTCTGCAGGCCCGGGCCGCATGCCACGCGCTTGCCCTTGAGTTCTGCCACGGTCTTGATCGGGCTGTCCTTGGCCACGAGGAACTCGTCGAGCACGAACTTGGCGTTGGTCGGGTTGGTGCAGAAGATCTTCAGCAGGCCGGGCTGGGCGATGTCACCGATGGCCAGCGCGGCCGAGGCGGTGCCATTGGCGCTGCCGTCGCAGCGGCCGGCCAGGATGGCCTCGATGACCTGCTGCGGGCTGGCGAACTTGATCGGCTCGACGTTCAGCCCCGCTTCCTTGAAATAGCCCTTTTCGACGGCGGCGAAGAAGGGCAGGCCCGAGGCGACCGGCCAGTAGCCGATGCGCAGCCTGGGCGTGCCCTGCGCGCGGACGATGGCCGGCGCGGCCAGCACGGACAGCGCGGCGGCGCCGGCCTTCAGCGCGCGGCGGCGCGAGGGGGAGACGGTGGCGGGACGGGAGGTGGAGCGGGTCATGGCGGGTTCCTGTGCGTGAATGTTGAGGATTCGGGAGACGGTCAAGCGGCGGAGAGCGACGTGATATAGGCGCGCCAGCCGCCATGGGCGCTGACATCGGGCGCACCGTGCAGCGCATGGCCTTCGCAGACGAAGCCATGGACCCAGCGGCCATCGGCCAGTTCGAGGCTGCCCAGCGCGAGCGGGGCCGGCACCAGCGCCAGGAAGCTGCCGACGGCGGCGAGCGGCACCTGCCACACCTCCACCGCGATGGCGGCGCCGGCATCCTCCCCGGCGTCCACGCGGCGCAGGCCGGGCTTTGGCGGCGTGGTGCCGGGCAGCGCGTGCAGCCGATAGTGCGGCGCGGTGGTGGTGGCCTCGGCCAGCGTCGCACCGCGTTCGGTCAACTGACCGTTCAGCGGCATGCCAGAGAGATGGGCGCCCACCACGGCCAGCGGCAGATGCGTGGCGGGGGACGGGGCCAGCCCGGCAATGGACACCGGCGCGGGCAGCGGCTCGCCCGTCGCACCCAGCGTCAGCCCCATGGCGTGGTGGAAGCGTTGCCCCAGGTCGGCGAGCTGCCAGTCGCTGCCGGCCTGGCCGATCAGCGTGATGCCGAACGGCAGCCCGTCCGGGCGCAGGCTAGCGGGCACGGACAGCGCGGCGTAGTCGAGCAGGTTGACGAAGTTCGTGTAGTGGCCGAGTTCGCGGTTGCGTACCACCGGATCGGCCAGCATGGCGGCGATGGTGCAATGCGTCGGCGCCGTGGGCACGCACAGCACGTCGATGTCCTGCCACATCGTGGCCGCGCGCTGGGCCAGGGCATGGAGCGCGTGCTGGGCATCGAACACATCGGCGGCGCTGTAGCGGCTGCCGGCGGCCAGGATCGAACGCACCGGCTCGATGACCGCGCCCGGCGCGCGGTCGAAGAAGGGGCGCACGGCGGCGTAGCGCTCGGCGACCAGCGCGCTGTCATAGAGCAGCGCGGCGGCTTCGGCCAGCGGGGCATAGTCGATGGGCACCGCGCGACCGCCCAGCGCCTCCAGCGCGGCAACGGCGGCGTCGAAGGCCCGGCGGGCGAGGTCATCGCCGAAAAACTCCGGCTCGGCCGGCACGCCAAAGCGGAACGCAGCCGGCAGCGGCGTGCGCGCCAGCGGCAGCGCGCGCGAGTACGGGTCCTGCGGGTCATGGCCGGCTGCGGCTTCCAGCACGCGCACCGCCATGGCCACCGTGCGCGCCAGGATCGACACGCAATCCACGCTCTGCGCGGCGGGGAACACGCCGTGGGCGGAGATCAGGCCCTTGCTCGGCTTCAGCCCGACGATGTTGTTGAGCCCGGCGGGCACCCGGCCGGAGCCGGCGGTGTCCGTGCCCAGCGCGAAATCGACCTCACCGCTGGCCACCGCGTACGCCGAACCGGAACTCGACCCGCCGCTGACATAGGCCGGGTCGAACGCATTGGGCACGGCGCCGTAGGGCGAGCGCGTGCCATTCAGGCCGCAGGCGAACTGGTCCAGGTTGGTCTTGCCGGCCAACGCCGCGCCGGCGCCCAGCAGGCGCGCGATCACCGTGGCGTGGGCGTCCGGCACGTAGGCGAATTCGGGGCAGGCGGCGGTCGTCGGCACGCCGGCCACGTCGATATTGTCCTTGGCGGCAAAACGCAGGCCGGCCAGCGGGGCGCCAACCGGGTGCGGGGCGACGACCGGGGTATCGAACCGCGCGATCCACGCCGCACCGGCCTCGCCGGGGGCGGCTGTCGTGGCCGCTGTGGTGGCCGAGGTAGAGGTACGCATGAGAGTCCTATCTGAAATCCAATCTTGGATACAAGATAGCAATCACCGTGCCAAAGGCACTTTTGGGCAGGGGGAAGCCCGGTCAGACGTGGGAAATATCAACGAAATCAGTCGATTAACCACGTGGCTGTTCACGCGTGACCGGGCTGCTGGGCGCCTTCGGCCTGCCACCCACACCCCGCCGGCCACCCGCAAGCCCCTGCGCGGTGCGCGCACGCACCAGTGTCGGGAGGTCTTCACTGACACGGCGCTACGGGGTCCGCCCGACAGCGCCCGCCCGCCGCGCCGCCTACTGTGAAAGTCTCGACCGGGATATATCGAATAGAGGAGCCAGCTTGTTCGCGACCTGGGCATTGGTCATTGGCGCGCTGCTGATCACGATGGGGCTGATCGACTCCATGGTGAAGCGCCTGCCCATGTCCCCGTCCGGCCTGTATCTATTAGTGGGGATGGCGCTGGGGCCCGGCGGGGCCGGGCTGATCGTGCTCGATCTGACGGACCCGGGCCACGTGAAGGTGCTGGAATGGATCACCGAGCTGGCCGTGCTCGTCGCTCTGTTCGGCGTGGGCTTGCGGCTGCGGGTGCAGATGACGTACCGCGTCTGGCGCCTGCCGGTGCGGCTGGCCACCGTGGCGATGCTGCTGACCATCGGCGGCGTCTGCGCCGTGGCAGTGGGCTGGCTGCAGGTGCCACTGGGCCTGGCGGTGCTGCTCGGGGCGATCCTGGCGCCCACGGACCCGGTGCTGGCCTCGGACGTGCAGATGGCCGATACCGAGGATCGCGACGTGGTGCGCTACAGCCTGACGGGTGAGGGCGGCCTGAACGATGGCGCGGCATTCCCGTTCGTCATGCTCGGCCTTGGCCTGCTGGGTTTCCACGAACTGGGCGCGTGGGGCGGGCGCTGGATGGCGGTCGATCTGGTCTGGAGCACGCTCGGCGGGCTGGCCGTGGGTGGGCTGCTGGGCTGGCTGGCGAGCAAGACCATCCTGGTCCTGCGGCTGCGCTTCCATGAGGCGGTGGGGCTGGAGAGTTTCCTCACGCTGGGCCTGATCGGCGTGTCCTACGGCGCCGCGCTGTTGCTGCACACCTACGGCTTCCTGGCCGTGTTCGCGGCGGGGCTCGCGATGCGGCAGGTGGAGCGCCGCGAGAATCCCGCCACCTCGCCGGCAGAGGTGCTGGGACCGCTGCATACGGCCGATGTCGAGACCACCTCTACGCACGAGCGCAAGGCCGCCGCCTACCTCACCCATACCGCCTCGGAGTTCTCGTTCAATATCGAGCGGCTGGCCGAGTTGTGCGTCACCCTGCTGATCGGGGCGATGCTGACCCGGGAGGTCTTCCACGCCCAGTACGTGGTGCTGGCGCTGCTGCTGATCTGCCTGATCCGGCCGCTATCGGTCTATGCGTCCACCTTCGACCTGCCCATGGCGCGCGGCCAGCGGCGCCTGACCGCGTGGTTCGGCATTCGCGGCATCGGCTCGCTTTACTACCTGGCCTATGCCCTGACGCACACCGCCGGCGAGGAATGGAGTCCCTTCCTGATCCACGCCACGCTGTGCACCGTGGTGTTCTCCATCGTCCTGCACGGCCTGACGGCCACGCCGCTGATGGCCTTCCATCAACGGCTGGGGCGCTAGCCAGCACCCTTCAGCGTCATTCAGCGCCGCTGCGCCAGCCCGATGCCTGCGGCGATGGTGACCAGCCCCACGCCGTGATACCAGTGGGGCGACTCGCCGAGCAGCAGCGTGGAGAGCAGGGCGGCGAACACCGGCGTCAGCGTGATGAAGAACACCGGCAACTGCGCGCCGGCCCGGGCGATGGCGCGGTCCCAGGCGAAGTAGGCCAGCAGCGAGGGAATCGTCGACACATAAAGCAGGATGCCCATCACCTTGCCGTTCCAGGGGATGGGCGTCGACAGCGTCATCAATTCCCACGCCGTGACGGGCACGCTGGCCACCACGCCGGTGACGATCTGCGCGAACAGCAGCACCGGCAGCGGCAGGTCCGGGCGATGCTTGCGCAGCAGCCAGGTATAGGCGCTCCAGGCGATGGTCGCCGCAAGCATGTACAGGTCGCCGGGCACGAAGTCCAGCTGCGCCAGCCGCCCCAACTCCCCGCGCACCAGCACGAAAGACACCCCCACCAGACACAGCAGCGCCCCCGCCACAGCCCACGGCCGCATGCGCTCCCCGAAGAACAGCGCGCCGATGATCAGCAGGAACAGCGGCGTGGAGGCGCCAATCAGCGTCACGTTGATCGGCGTCGACGTGGTCAGCGCGAGGTACTGGAACGCGTTGTAGCTGGCAATCGACAGCACGCCCATCGCCGTCAGCAGCCCCGCATGCTGGCGCAGCGTGGCCCGATGTTCCACCACCCCGCGCCAGGCGTAGAGCCCCAACAAGGTCCCGGCCAGTACCCAGCGCACGAAATTCAGCGTGAGCGGCGGAAACGTACCGGCGGCCAGCCGCCCGACAATGGCGTTGCCCGCCCAGGCCAGTGGCGGGAAGGTGAGCAGGAACAGGGTAGTCCCGTCGAGGCGGCGGGTGGCGCTGGCATGCATGGGGGTGGGGAGGGCGTCGTGAGGATGCGGGATTATCCGCCATCACGGCGTGTGGCGCTGGCGCCCCCCCGCAAGGCGCGCTTAAGGCGCCCCTAAGGCGCCCGCTGTACCCGATACACCTTGCCGCTCGTCGAAGACGTGCCAGCGTCGGCCAGTACGTAGAGTTCCTGCGCGGCATCGGTGCCGAAGGAGTAGACGCTGCCGCTGGCGGTGACCGGCCAGTCCACCCGCTCGGAAACGGCGCCGTCGCGGTACAGGAAGCTGGCCAGCTTGCCGGTGCACAGGTCGGTATAGAAATAGCGGCCCTGGAGTTCGGGCAGGGCCGCGCCGCGATAGACGTAGCCGCCGACGATGGCGCAGCCGCCGGCGTCGTGGGTGTACTCGAACACGGGCGCGGTCAGGCCGGCGGGGTCGCACGCGGTGGCGCCGACGCAGGCGGTGCCTTCCAGACGATCCCAGCCGTAGTTGAGGCCGCCGCTGGCGGTTGGCATGGCGTTGACTTCCTCGCGCTGGCCTTGGCCGACATCCGCGATATAGAGCAGGCCGTTCGCATCGAACGAGAACCGCCACGGGTTGCGCAGCCCGGTGGCCCGGATCTCGGGGCGTCCGCCCCCACCACCCCCACCGCCGGCGAACGGATTGCCGGCCGGCACGGTATAGCTGGCGCCGCTCACGTCGATGCGCAGGATCTTGCCCAGCAGCGTGCCGCTGTTCTGGGCGTTGTTGGAGGGGTCGTTGCTACCGCCGCCGTCGCCGGTGCCGATGTAGAGCATGCCGTCCGTGCCGAACGCGAGCTGGCCGCCGTTGTGGTTGCTGGCCCCCGGGTGCGGAATCGACAGCAGCACCGTGCCGGTGGGGTTCGCTGCGTCCGGGTTGCTGGCCGAGACGGTGTAGCGCGCCACGGTGATCGCGCCGTTCTGGTCGGTGTAGTAGACGTAGAAGCGCCCGTTGGTGGCGTAGGCGGGGTCGAAGGCCATCGAGAACAGGCCGCGCTCGCCGTCGGTGGTGGTGAGGATGGAGAGGTCGAGGAAGGACGCGGCGAGCACGCTGCCGTCCCGCACGATGCGGACCCGGCCGGCGCGCTCCACCACGAACAGCCGGGGGTCGTTGGCGGGTGCGGTGAGGAAGATCGGCGCCGCGAAGCCATCCGCCACCTGGGTCAGCGACAGCCGCATGTCCGAGGGCGCGCCGTAGCTCACGCCGATGGTGGGCGCCGTGTTGGCGGCCACCATCGCGGTCTGCGCGGCCTGCGAGGGCTGGTAGGACGTCGATCCGGTCAGTACCGGGGCCGCCGTCACGGTGTAGGTGCCGGCCGCGAGGTTGCCTAGCGTGACGGTCTGGCCGACGGTCTGCCGATAGCCGCCCGGCCCGGTCACAGTAATGTTGGCCGGCGTGCCGGCGGGCAGGCCGGACACGACGATCGCGAGGGTGGCGGGTGTGCTGCCGCTGGTGATCTGGACGTCGCCGCCACCACCGCCACAGCCGGCCAGCCACAGCGTGGTGATGGCGAGCAGCCGGCATAGCATCGATCGATGTGCATGAATCATCACGTCCTCCTGCTCACCACGTTACCGAAGCCTTTGTATCCTAGGTCGGTCTGAGCCGGGGCAGCAGGCAATCGAGCAGCACGTCGAAGGCGGGGCCGATGTCTTCCTCGGGCACGCAGGCATAGCCCAGCAGCAGCCCGCGCCGGACCGCCGGCCCCATGAAATAGCGCGACAGCGGTCGTACCAGGATGCCGCGCGCGCGGATGTCCGCCGTCAGCGCCACATCGTCCACGTGGTCGGGCAGGCGCAGCACGAGGTGCAGCCCGGCGTTGCTCGCGTGTTCGTGCAGCGCCTCCGTCCCGAGGTAGCGTTCGATCAGCCCGGCCAGCACCGCGCGCCGCCGGGCATAGAGCGGGCGCATGCGGCGGATGTGCGCGGCATAGTCGCCGGCCTGCATGAACTCGGCGACGGTGGCCTGCGTCATCAGGTGGCCGGCGCGGTACAGGTCGGAATGGGCGGTCTGGAACGCCTCCGTCAGCCCCTTCGGCAGCACCAGGTAGCCCATGCGCAG
Source organism: Cupriavidus sp. 01L43 (assembly GCF_056399925.1). Classification (NCBI taxonomy): domain Bacteria; kingdom Pseudomonadati; phylum Pseudomonadota; class Betaproteobacteria; order Burkholderiales; family Burkholderiaceae; genus Cupriavidus; species Cupriavidus sp. 01L43. Next base: position 36,486 of record NZ_JBFTSH010000011.1, on the reverse strand, counting down.
GCCGGGGTAGAGCGTCTTGCTGAAGGTGCCGATGTAGAGCACCGGCGCGTCCGGCTCCATGCCCTGGAGCGACGGAATCGGCTGGCCGGAGAAGCGGAACTCGCTGTCGTAGTCATCCTCCACGATCCAGCTCCCGTGCCGCCGCGCGAACTCCAGCAGCGCGCGCCGCCGCCGGAGGCTCATCACGGCGCCCAGCGGATACTGGTGCGAGGGCGTGACGAAGATAAAGCGCGGCGCGGGGGCGCTGGCGTCCGCATCGGGCAGGCACAGCCCTTCGGCGTCCACGGGCAGCGGCACCATGCCGATGTCGCTGACCTGCAGCACGCCGCGGATGCCCCAGTAGCCCGGCTCCTCCACCCACGCCTGATCGCCCGGCGAGCCCAGCATGCGCGCCACGAGGTCGATCGCCTGATGGATGCCTTCGGTAATCAGCACCTGGTCGGCATCGCAGCGCACGGAGCGCGCCACGCGCAGGTGGGCCGCCACGGCCTCGCGCAGGGCCGGCAGGCCGCCGCCGTGGCTGTAGCTGAGCCATTCGGGCTGCGGCCGGCGCCACAGCCGCGCGGCGATCTGGGCATAGCGCCGATGGGGGAAGCGCGTCAGGTCCGGCACGCCGGGCATGAAGGCGCCCCATTGGATGGGCGATGCGGAGGCACTCGAGACCAGCCGCTGCCCGCGCGGCGAGAGGCCCGGCATGGCGTCTGCCGTGGCCGGCGCGCTGTCGGCGGCGGTGGCGTTCAGGTAGCGCTCGGGCGCCGTGTCGGCCACGAAGGTGCCGCTACCCGTGCGGGCGCGCAGGTAGCCCTCGGCCAGCAACTGCTCGTAGGCAAACATCACCGTGTTGCGGGACAGGCCCAGCTCCGCCGCCAGGTCGCGCTGGGGCGGCAGGCGCGTGGCGGGCGCCAGGCTGCCGTCCAGGATCGCCCCCCGGATGCAGGCGTACAGCGCCCGATTGAGCGGTTGGTCGGTCGGCTGGCCGAGCCGCTGGAGCAGCAGGTCGCCGCAGATCGATTTCACATTGGCACCATCTGATTTGTCGAAGTGGCGCTGGATTGTAGAGCCAAAGGGGATTGGAATGCACGTCACACCTGTCACTCCCTGCCCCAAGACCTCGGACCCATGAAAAACAGCGAACTGAACCAATCCCGTGCCCAGGCCACGCCGCGAGGCGTTGGCGTGATGTGCGATTTCTATGCCGACCGGGCCGAGAACGCCACCCTGTGGGACGTGGAGGGCCGCCAGTACACCGACTTCGCCGCCGGCATCGCCGTCCTGAACACCGGGCATCGGCATCCGCGTGTGATGCAGGCCATCGTCGCCCAGCTCGACCGCTTCACCCACACCGCCTACCAGGTGGTGCCGTACCAGAGCTACGTCACGCTGGCCCAGCGCATCAACGAGCTGGCGCCGGTGCCCGGGCCGAACAAGACCGCGCTGTTCACCACGGGCGCGGAAGCCGTGGAGAACGCGGTCAAGATCGCGCGCGCCCACACCGGCCGCCCGGGCGTGATCGCGTTCTCGGGCGCCTTCCACGGCCGCACGCTGCTGGGCATGGCGCTGACCGGCAAGGTGGCGCCGTACAAGGTCGGCTTCGGGCCGTTCCCGTCGGATATCTTCCACGCGCCGTTCCCCAACGCGCTGCACGGCGTCAGCACGGCGCAGGCGCTGCAGGCGCTGGAGGGGCTGTTCAAGACCGATATCGATCCGAACCGCGTGGCGGCCATCATCGTGGAACCGGTGCAGGGCGAGGGCGGCTTCCAGCCGGCCCCGGCTGACTTCATGCGCGGCCTGCGCGCCGTGTGCGACCGCCACGGCATCGTGATGATTGCGGACGAGGTGCAGACCGGCTTCGGCCGCACCGGCAAGCTGTTCGCGATGGAGCACTACGACGTGCGGCCCGATCTTGTGACGATGGCCAAGAGCCTCGCCGGCGGCATGCCGCTGTCGGCGGTGTGTGGCCGCGCGGCCATCATGGATGCCCCGCTGCCGGGCGGGCTCGGCGGCACCTACGCGGGCAACCCGCTGGCCGTGGCCGCTGCGCACGCGGTGATCGACACCATTGCCGAGGAACAGCTGTGCGAGCGTGCCAACGCACTGGGCCGGCAGCTTAGCGAGCACCTGACCGCGCTGCGCGCCACCTGCCCGGCGCTGGCCGAGGTGCGCGGGCTGGGCTCGATGATCGCCGCCGAGTTCCGCGACCCCGCCACGGGCGCGCCGAGCGCCGAGCACGCGCTGCGCGTGCAGCGCCGCGCGCTGGACGCCGGCCTGCTGCTGCTGACGTGCGGCACCTACGGCAATGTGATCCGCTTCCTCTACCCACTGACGATTCCGCAGGCGCAGTTCGACGCCGCGCTGGGCGTGCTGGCGCAGGCCATGGTCGAGTAAGTCAGACGCCATGGCGGGGCACGCCAAGCGTGCCCCGCGCCAACCCGGTGCATCGCCCCGGCCAACTTCCCCACGCGGAAGGGGGCGGGAAACACGCATTTCAACGCTAGCCTGAAGCGTGCCGATTCAGCGTGGCACGCATGTTGCGGATAACACCCAGCGCGAACCTGCGCAAAATCCACGAGGGACCAACCATGCGTTTTAGTAGATCGACGAGTTTCCGGGCACTCATGACGGCTTCCGTGCTGGCGGTGCTCGCCATGTCCTCCACGGCCATGGCGCAGACCGCGCGCGACTGGCCGACCCAGCCGGTGCGCATCGTCGTGCCGTTCCAGGCGGGTTCCGCCACGGACCTCATCACGCGCCAGCTTGGCGTGGGGCTGGGCAAGGAGTACGGGCAGAGCTTCGTGGTGGAGAACCGGCCCGGCGCCGCCGCGATGATCGGCAGCGAGGCCGCGGCGCGCGCGCCCGGCGACGGCTACACGCTGCTGATGTCCGGGCCGGCGTCGATGGTGACCAACCGCTTCCTATATAAGAAGCTCAGCTATGACCCGGATGCCTTCGAGAAGGTGGCCGTGGTGGCGATCACGCCGAACATCCTGCTGTCCAACCCGTCGCTGCCGTTCAAGACGCTGCCGGAGATGGTCGCCTACGCCAAGGCCAACCCCGGCAAGCTGACCTATGCCTCGTTCGGCTCGGGCACCACCTCGCATATCGCCGGGGAAATGCTCAAGGCCGTGGCCGGCATCGACATCGTTCACGTGCCCTACAAGGGCGCCGGCGAGGCGATTCCCGCGCTGCTCTCGGGCCAGGTGTCGATGTACTTCGACACCATCATGACCGGCCTGCCGTTCGTGAAGTCCGGCAAGCTGCGCGCGCTGGGCATGTCCACCGCCAAGCGTTCGCCGCAGGCGCCCGAGATCCCGACCATCGCCGAGCAGGGTTATGCGGGCTTCGACATCGCGCCGTGGTACGGCATCGTCGCGCCCAAGGGCACGCCGGCAGACGTGGTGACCCGCCTCAACGTGTCGATCAACAAGCTGCTGAACTCGCCGGACTTCCGCGAGAAGCTGGCCGTCACCGGCGCCGAGCCGCGCGGCGGCAGCGTCGGCGACTTCACGGCGATGGTCGATGCGGAGATCCCGCGCACCGAGAAACTGGTGAAGCAGGCCGGCGTGACCCTGCAGTAAGGTCCGGGCTCAGCCCAGCTCCAGCGCCCGGCCGCGCGCGTCCATCGTGCGCCGGGCGATATTGAGCTGGTGGATCTGCGTGGTGCCTTCGTAGAGGCGGAATACGCGCACATCGCGGTAGAAGCGTTCCGCCACGGTGCGCGCCACATAGCCGCTGCCGCCGAAGACCTGCACCGCGCGATCCGCCACGCGCCCGCACATCTCCGAGGCGAACAGCTTGCACATGGACGCCTCCATGGTCACGTCGCCGCCGTCGTCGCGCTTGCGCGCCGTCTCCAGCACCAGCGCCCGCGCTGCGTGCACCTCGGTGTTGCTGTCGGCAATCATCTGCTGCACCAGCTGGTAATCGGCGATGGGGCGGCCGAACTGCTCGCGCGTGGCGGCGTAGCGCACCATTTCGTCCACCAGCCGGATGGCCGGGCCGATGCACAGCCCGGCCAGGTTGATGCGCTGCTTGTTGAGCGCCTTCATCGCGGTCTTGAAGCCACGGCCCGGCACCTCGCCGACGATGGCCGAAGCCGGCACGCGACAGTCCTTCAGGTACACATCGCCCACCGGGGAGCCGTGCTGGCCCATCTTGCGCTCCGCCGGCCCGGTGCTCAGGCCCGGCGTGCCGCGCTCGATCAGGAAAGCGCTGATGCCGTGCGCGCCCGGCGTGTTGGGGTCCGTGCGGGCGAAGACCGTGAACAGGTCCGCCAGCGGCGCGTTGGTGATAAAGCACTTGCTGCCGTTGAGCACGTAGTGGTCGCCATCGCGCACGGCCACGGTGCGCAGCGAGGTGGCGTCCGAGCCGGCCTCGGGCTCGGTCAGCGCGAAGCAGCCGGTGATCTCGCCGGAGGCCAGCCGGGGCAGGTAACGCGTGCGCTGGGCCTCGGTGCCGTCTGCCACCAGCGATTCGGAGGCGATGCCGGTATTGCCGCCAAAGCGGGCGCGGAACACCGTGGCCGCCTGCGACACCTCGATATTGACCAGCGTCAACTCCTCGGCCGTCAGGCCGGCGCCGCCGTACTCGCGCGGAATGCTGTGGCCGAACAGGCCCAGCGCGCGCATCTGTTCCACCACGGGCTCGGGAATGACATCGGTACGATCGATCTCGGCTTCCAGCGGGATGCAGGTTTCCAGCACGAAGCGGCGGATGTCGGCCAGCAGCGTGTTCATGGCGGAAGGGTTGGTAATCATGGGAGGTCGCCTCTCGGGAAAGGATTATTGGGCGGTGATGCCGGACGCCTTGAGCACACGGGCCCACTTGCGCGATTCGGCATCGACGTATTTGTCGAAGGCGGGGGCGGTCTGCGGGGTCACGTCCATGCCGAGGTCCTGGAGCCGGCTGGCCACATCCGGCGCGGCCACGGCCTGGGCCACGGCATCGGCCAGCTTGCGCACCACGGCGTCCGGCGTCTTGCGCGGCGCCACCAGCCCGAACCAGCCGCCGGCCTCGTAGCCGGGCAGGTTGGCTGCCTCGGCCACCGTGGGCACGTCCGGCATGCCGGGGTAGCGCTTGGTGGAGGTCACGGCCAGCGCACGCAGCTTGCCGCTCTTGACGTGGGACTGGGCGATGGCCACGGTGAGCGGCATCATCGACACCCGGCCGCCGAGCAGGTCCGTCAGCGCCTCCGGCTGGCCCTTGTATGGCACGTGGGTGATCTGCACCCCGGCGCTCTGCGCCAGCAGCGCGCCCGCCAGGTGGTTGGAGGTGCCGACGCCGGCGCTGGCATAGGTCAGCTTGTCCGGGTGGGCGCGGGCATCGTCGAGCAGCGCCTTGAGCGTCTGCGCGCTGGAGTTGGCCGGCACGGCGATCACGTTGGGAATCATGCCGAAGCCGCCGATGGCGCGGAAATCGCGCTCGGCGTTCCAGGTGATGCTGGCGTTGAGCAGCGGGGCCACCGCGTGGCTGGGGCTGACCGCGAGCAGGGTGTAGCCGTCCGGCGTGGAGCGGGCCACGCCGTCCGTGCCGATGGCGCCGCCGGCGCCGGACTTGTTTTCGACGATGACCGGCTGGCCCAGCGTCTTCGACATCCGCTCCGCCACCACGCGCGTTACGGAATCCACCACGCCGCCGGCGGAGAAGGGCACGATGATCCGGATCGGATGGTCGGGGAAGCGCGCCGCGCTCTCGTTGGCCTTATCCGCTGCCTTGTCCGCTGCCTGAGCGGCCGCTGACCAGAGGGCCGGTGAGGCTGCCATCAGCAGCGCGCCAGTGAGCCACCCGCGACGCGAGCGGGCCAGATTCTTCATGCCAGACATGGTTGTCTCCGTATTTGACGATGGTCCACGATGGGTCCGGCGGCCTCTGCGGGCCGTCCGGGTGGCCGGTGCGCGATGGCGGGTTCGCTATCGCATCAGGCCGAATTCGATTTGCCGCACGGCTTCCAGCAGCTTCGGGGCGACTTCCCGCTCCAGATACCCGTCCTTGTCGCGCAAGRCCGAGATCGAACAGTTCAAGGCAAACGGCTCCTGCTTCGGCATGCGGATCGGCGCGGCAATCGCGTGGATCTCCGCCCGCCACTCGCCCGGGCTCAGGCAGAAGCCGCGCGCGGGAAAGTGCTGCTGCTCGGCCGTCCACATTGGCTTCTCCACGCGGAACCGCTCCGGGTCTTCCACGCGCAGCCGGTTCAGCACCGCCGTGCGCTCCTCCGCGCTGCACCCGAGCAGCAGCGCGCGGCCAATCGACGTGGACAGCACCGGCCGGGTGCTGCCGATGTCCGGCTGGTACACGTTGGTCGGGTCCAGCCGGCAGCTATCCACGTACACCACGGTCAGCCGGTCCCGCATGCCGAGGTTCACCGTGCAGCCGGTTTCCCGCGCGATGGCCTCCATGTAGGGGCGGGCCACCTGGCGGATCGGCAGCGCGGCGAGCATCGGGTACGCCAGCGCCAGCACGCCCGAACCGAGCCGGTATTTCTGCGTGCCGGGCACCCGGCTCAGGAAGCCCAGCAGGCACAAGGTGTAGGTCAGTCGCGACACCGTGGCCTTCGGCAGCCCGGTACTGACCACGAGATCCTGGTTGCCCAGGATCGGCCGGGCCGGGGTGAAGGCACGCAGCACTTCCACGCCGCGCGCCAGGTTGGTGGCGAACTGTCTGTCGTGGGCCAGCTCGTCGGCGCTGGCCAGGCCGGAAATCGTGTTTGGGTCCATGGCGGGGGGGCGCTGGGGTGGATTCATGTTGGTTTCCGCAGGTCGGGGAGTCAATGATGAACCGGAACGGTTTCGCTGTGCGAAACCCTGCTTGCAAGGCGGGTCTGGCGGGACCACCCTCGTCTCACCGTGCTTTTTCCCTTTCTACCTGGCGACGACATGCACCCCTCCGAACGCAATTCCGCACAGCGGACCCCCTCCGACTCGCCCCAAGGCGGCCCGCTGCGCGGCGTGCGCATCCTCGACATGGCCACCGTGGTGGCCGCGCCGTTCTCCGCCACGCTGTGCGGCGACATGGGCGCGGAGGTGGTCAAGCTGGAACTGCCGGACGGCAGCGACCCGCTGCGCGGCCTGGCGCCGGTAAAGGACGACCTGTCGCTGTACTGGAAGGTCACCAATCGCGGCAAGCAGGGTATTTCGCTCGATGTGCGGACGCCCGAAGGCCGGGCGCTGTTCCTGCGCCTGCTGCCGGAGTTCGATGTGCTGGTGGAGAACTTCCGCACCGGCACGCTGGATCGATGGGGTCTGGATATCGCCACCCTGCATCGCGCCAATCCGCGCCTGACCGTGCTGCGCCTGACCGGCTTCGGCCAGACCGGCCCGTATGCCGCCAACCCCGGCTTCGCGCGGATCTTCGAGGCGATGAGCGGCTTCACCAACCTGTGCGGCGAAGCCGCCGGCGGGCCGATGCATATGAACTACCCGATCGGGGACATGGTGGCGGGGCTGTTCGGCGCGTTCTCGATTGCCACGGCGATTGCCGAGGCGCGCGGCGCGCCGGAGGGCCCGGGGCGGGAGATCGACCTGTCCGCCACGGAGGCGCTGCTGCGCCTGCTGGAGCCGCTGGCGGTGGAGTACGAGCAACTTGGGCAGGTGCGCGGGCGCTCCGGCAACCGGGCGACCTACACCGCGCCGTCGAATATGTATCGCACGGCGGACAACCAGTGGGTCTCGCTGGTGGCCTCGTCGGACGTCACGTTCCGGCGGCTGGCCAAGGCCATGGAACGGCCCGATCTGGCGGAGTCCGTCGACTATCGCCGCAACCCGGACCGCATCCGCAATATCGGCCCGCTGGACGACCTGATCGTGGCCTGGTTCGCCGCGCAGTCCTATGACGCCATCGCCACCGCGCTGAAGGCGCACGAGGTGCCGTTCAGCAAGGTCTTCACCATTGTCGATGTGATCGACGATCCCCACCTGCAGGCGCGCGAGGCCATCGTCCGGCTCGAAGACGCCGACCTCGGCACGATTCCGGCGCCGTGCGTGGTGCCGCGCTTCTCCGGCTACCAGCCGTCGCCGCCGCGCAGTGGTCCGGCCACGGGCGAGCACAACGCGGCGGTCTATGGCGCGATCGGGGTCACCGCTGCGGATCTTGCGGCGCTGAAGTCGGCCGGAGTCGTTTGAGCGATGTCAGGAGCAGCCATGCTGGAAGGCGTGCGGATCGTGGAAATCAGCGGGCTCGGCCCGGGGCCATTCTGTGCGATGCATCTGGCCGACCTCGGCGCCGATGTGATAGCCGTGGAACGGCCTGACGATGGCGCGTCGGGGCAGCCGCGCAAGCTGGTCAACCGGGGCAAGCGCTCGGTGATGGCCGATCTGAAGACGCCGGAAGGCCGCACGCTGGTGCTGGACCTGATCGCGGACGCCGACGCGCTGATCGAAGGCATGCGGCCCGGTGTGATGGAGCGGCTGGGGCTCGGGCCGGACGTGTGCATGGCGCGTAACCCCCGGCTGGTCTATGGCCGGATGACCGGCTGGGGCCAGACCGGCCCGATGGCGCAGGTGGCCGGCCACGACAACAACTACACCGCGCTGTCCGGCGCGCTCTACTACAACGGCGCGCCCGAGACGCCGCCCTCGACCGCTTTCGCCGTGACCGGGGACGTGGGCGGTGGAGCCTTGTACCTCGCCGTGGGCCTGCTGTCCGGCATCCTGCGCGCGCGGGGCACGGGCGTCGGCACGGTGGTCGATGCCGCCATCGTCGATGGTTCGGCGCACATGCTGCAACTGCTGCTGGGGGCCACGGCCAAGGGCTATATCCACGGCGAGCGCGGGCGCAACCTTCACGACAGTTCGCACTTCTACGCCACCTATCGCTGCGCGGATGGCCAGTTCATCACCGTGGGCGCCATCGAGCCGCAGTTCTACGCCTTGCTGGTGCAGGCGCTGGGGCTGGCCGATGACCCGCGCTTCGCCCGGCAGTGGCAGCGCGAGGTCTGGCCGGAACTCCATCGCCATCTGACCGAGGTCTTCGCCACGGATACCCGGGAAGGCTGGTGCCGCCGGCTGGAGGGCACCGACGTGTGCTTTGCGCCGGTACTGAGCCCGGCGGAGGCCGCCGCCCATCCCCATAACGTGGCGCGCGGGGTCTATGTGGAGGCGGATGGTTTCCTGCAGACTGCCCCGGCGCCGCGCTTCGACGGCGCGGTGCGGCAGGTCGGGCGTATTCCTGCCATTGGCGAGCATGCCGACGAAGTCCGGGCCGGACTGGAGCGGGGCAGCCCGTGGCTCGCCGCCGATCCGCGCTAGCTCAGGTCTCGCTCCACTGCCGCAGCAGGTTGTGATAGCAGCCCACCAGGCTGCGCCGGGCGCGTTCGTCGGCGTTGGTCTGGTTCAAGGTCTGGATGGCGTTGTCCATGTCGAACAGCAGCGCGCGCTGGCCATCGTCGCGCACCAGGCTCTGGATCCAGAAAAAGCTGGCCAGCCGGGTGCCGCGCGTGATTGGCGTGACCTGATGCAGGCTGGTGGCCGGGTAGATCACCATGTCGCCGGCGGCCAGCTTGACCTTGTGCAGGCCGTAGGTGTCTTCCACCTGGAGTTCGCCGCCGTCATAGCTGGCCGGGTCCGAGAGGAACAGCGTGGCCGAGATGTCCGTGCGCAGCTTGCGCCCGCTATGCGGGTCGATGCGCACGCTGCCATCCACATGGGCGCCGAAGGTCATGCCCTCGCTGTAGCGGTTGAACATCGGCGGATAGACGAGGTTGGGCAGCGCCGCGCTGATGAACAGCGGGTTGCGCTCCAGCGCGCTCAGGATCAGGTGCTGGCACTGGGCCGCCACCTCGGCGCGTTCGTCGATCTGCTGGTTGAACTTGACCGGTGCGCCGGAGTAGCCGGCCGTGACGCGGCCATCCACCCAGGCATCGCCGGCGTGTTCGAGTTGGGCGACCAGTACCGCGAGCTGTTCGGCGTCGAGTACCCGGGGAATGCAGACGAGCATGGCTGGAATCCTGGCGAAGGCCGCCGGCAGGGCGGCCCCGCCGGCGTTTACATGCGATAGGTGAGCGACAGCATGGCGGTACGGCCCGTGCCCGGCACCGACCGGCCGCCATCCGACTGGATCAGCGCATCGTAATACTTCTTGTCGAAGATGTTGAAGAGATTCAGGCGCACATCGTACTTCGGCTGGTGGAAGGCGATCATGCCGTCCCAGCGCACGAAGCCGCCCACCTGCACGGTGTTGGTGTTGTTGGCGTAGCGCTCGGACATATAGAACGCGCCGCCGCCCACTTCCCAGCTTGGCAGCACGGCGTAGCTGGTCCATGCCGTGGCGGTGTGCTTGGGCGTGTTGGTCGGCACCTTCCCCTGCGTGCCCGCCGCGATGCCGTTCTTGATCTCGGCGTCGAGGTAGGTGTAGCCGGCAAAGACCTGCCACTTCGGCGTGATGCGGCCGGTGACGCCGGCGCGGAAGCCGTCCACCTGGATCTTGCCGGCCAGCGCGTAGGTGGTGGCGTCGATCTGGCTGCGCGCGTTGTCCTTGGTGATGCGGAAGAGGGCCGAGGTGACCGAGAGGTTGCCGTTCAGCAGGTCCCACTTGCCGCCGGCCTCGTAGGACTTGTTCTTCTCGGGGTCCAGCGACTGCTGGCCCACCGTGCCCACCAGCTGCTCCAGCGACGGGTTGAACGACGTGCCATACGAGAGGTAGTACGACTGCTGCTCCGTAGGCTGCCAGATGCCGCCCAGCCGCACGCTGGTGAAGTTGACGGTCTGGTCGGCGTTGGCCAGCGCCGTGTTGCCCCGTGTGTTGGTGGCGTTCACCGAGTTGCTGATGCTGGCGATGTAGCGGTCATAGCGCAGGCCCGCCACCGCCTTCCACTGTTTTGTGAATTCGATGGCGTCGTTGGCGTACACGGCGACGGTGTTGGCCGAGCCGCCCTGCAGGTTGCCGGTGGCGGTCGGCACGTTGCCCGGGGAGTCCCGGTACACCGGATCGACCACCGGCGTGCAGGCCACGAAGCCCGAGGTGCCGGCGGCAGCCGTAGCGGTGGCCGGCGGGTTCAGCGGCGTGCTGCCGCAGCTGCCGTTCCGGTAGTAGTTCTGGTTGTTGTAGCCGTCGTGGCCCAGTTCCACGCCCGTGAGCAGCGTGTGCTTGATCGACCCAGTTTCGAAGGTGGCGGTCAGCTCGGTCTGGTTGAAGATCGAGTAGTCGCGGATGTTGCGGTCGTGGCTCTGCTGGCGCACGTAGAGCTGCGACAGCGGCAGGTTGGTGGTGGTCAGCGCGGTAAAGGCGCCCGCCGCGTTGATGGAGCCGACGGCGTTCGGCGCGGTCTCGCGGGCGTCCGTTTCCACGTAGTTGAACGCGGTCTGGTTGCGCAGGCGCAGGTTGGGCGAGAACTTGTGGTCGATGCCCGCCGACAGCGAGGCGATGTTCTGCCGCGTGTGGTCGTTGTTGAAGCCGTAGAACGTGTCCCGGTCCACCTTCACCGGATGGCCGTTGATGGCCGGCAGGCCGTAATCGGGCATGTCCTCGTTGTGCTGGAGCAGCGCGGACAGCGTGATCTGCGTGGACGTGCCGATGCCATAGCGCCACGACGGCGCGATGCCGAAGTCCTGCACGGTCATCTCGTCGCGCGTGCTCGGCTTGCCGTCCTGCGCCATCGCGGAGATGCGGAAGGCCGAGGTGTCGCCGGTGGGCGTGTTCACGTCAGCGGTGGCACGCACCAGTCCGTTGGTGGTGACGGAGCCGCTGACCTCGGTGGCGGCCTTCAGGGACGGCTTCTTGGTGACCTGGTTGATCACGCCGCCGGTGGAGCCGCGCCCGAACAGCATCGACGAGGGGCCCATCAGCACTTCCACCTGATCCAGCGCGAAGGTGTCGCGGTAGTACTGGCCACGGTCACGGAAGCCATCGAGGTAGATGTCGGTGCGCGCCGAAAAGCCGTTCAGGTTGATGTTGTTGCCGATCTGGCCGCCTTCCGCGCCGCCGATGGTGATGCCGGGGACGTTGCGCAGCGCATCGGTCAGCGAGCTGACGCCCTGCGATTGCATCAGCGCCTGGTTCACGATGGTGACGGACTGGGGCACGTCGCGCAGGTCGGCGGGCAGCTTGGACAGCTGGCTGCCGGACGCATTGAAGTCGTCGCGCGCCGCCGAGCCCTGGACCGTGACTTCGCGCAGCGTGGTCGGCGCGCTTTCGGTGGCAGCAGGGGCGGCTGGGGCGGCCGTGGCGGCCGGAGGCGTGGGGGCCTGCTGCGCGAACGCAGCGGGGGCGGCGGGGGCGGCGAACAGGGCCACAAGTGCGGTGGCCACGGGGGTACGGCGAATCATTGTCAGGTCCATTCGCTCCTCCGCGGTCGGGCCCGATCCGTCCTCAGCCGCCGGGCGCGATTGCGCGGGGTTCGGCTGCGGGAGGGGCATCTATCTGGCGGGCTGGCGGAATATAAATGCGAACAATTCCCATTGCAATTTGCGTTGCTGGCCCGACACAGACACGGTGAACGTATCGAGATTGTCTCTGCCTTAATACATTGTCGGCGTGGAAAATGGTGAAAGCGGCGCTTATAGTGCCGCCTGCCTGGTCCCCATATCGATTCCGAAATGCAAAACGGCCCGTTCATCACGGGCCGTATGCAGACAGGTTCCACCCGTTTGGGTGGCGTTCATCCGAAAGATTTTTATTTCAGACCTCGGAGAGGCGATCCCGGGTGCGCCGGGCGACGTCCTTGGTCCAGGGGAATGCCGACCAGTAGCGCGCGGCAAACTGCTCGACCTCGCCGCGCTGCTTCAGGGACAGGCCGATCATGTCCAGCCCCTCCAGGAACATGCGGCGGTGCCGCGCGGACAGGTCGAACGGGTATTCGCCAGCCGGGGTGCGCACCCGCATGGCGTCGACGTCGATGGTGATGACGTTGTCGCTGTCGGCATCGACATCGTTCATCAACTGCTCGATCACGTCCCGGGGCAGCATCACCAGCAGCAGGCGATTGTTCATCGCGTTCGAGTAGAAGATCTCGCCGAAGCTCGGCGCGATCACCGCCTGCACGCCGAACTGCTGGAGCCCCCACACCGCGTGCTCGCGGCTGGAACCGCAGCCGAAGTTGGCGCCGCCCACCAGGATGCGGGTGCCGGCGTATTCGGGCCGGTTCAGCACGAAATCGGGGCGCGGCTGGCCGGCGGCGTCGAAGCGGTGGTCGTAGAGCACGCCCTGGGCCAGGCCGGCCTTGTCGATGCCGCGCAGGAACTGCTTGGGGATGATCTGGTCCGTGTCGAGGTTCTCGAAGCGGATGGCTGCGCCCTTGCCGGTAAGGTGTGCGAAATCAGACATGGGAAAGCTCCAGCTTGCGGACATCGGTAATCGTGCCGGTGATGGCGGCGGCGGCGGCCATGGCCGGGCTCATCAGGTGGGTGATGGCGCCGCGCCCCTGGCGGCCTTCGAAGTTGCGGTTGGTCGTGGAGGCGCAGCGCACGCCGTCGGCCAGCACATCGTCATTCATCGCCAGGCACATCGAGCAGCCCGGCTGGCGCCATTCGAAGCCGGCGGCGGTCAGGATGTCGGCCAGCCCCTCGCGTTCGGCCTGCGCCTTCACCGTGCCGGAGCCCGGCACGACCATCGCCCGCACGCCTTGCGCCACGTGCTTGCCGCGTACCACGCTGGCCACCGCGCGCAGGTCCTCGATGCGGCCATTGGTGCAGGAGCCGATGAACACGTGCTGGATCGGCGTGCCTTCCAGCGCCGCGCCAGACGTCAGGTGGGTGTAGGCCAGGGCGCGTGCCACCGAGCGCTGCTCGGCATCGTCCATCTGGTCTTCGGGGAAGGGGATGTGGCCAGACACCGGCAGCGCCTGGTCCGGGCTGGTACCCCAGGTGACGTAGGGCTCGATGTCGCTGGCATCGAACACGTACTCCATGTCGAAGGTGGCGTCGGCATCGCTTTTCAGCGTGTCCCAGTACTGGCGGGCGGCGATGCGCTGCGCCTCGTCCATATCGGCTGCTCGGCGCAGCACGTAGTCGATGGCGGCGTCGTCCGGGGCGATCAGCGCGCCGCGCGCGGCGGCTTCCACGGTCATATTGCACAGCGTGAAGCGCGCCTCGATGCTCAGGTCACGAATCGCGGTGCCGCAGTACTCCACCACATAGCCGCGCGCGCCCTGCGCGCCGATGCGGGCGATGATCTTGAGGATCAGGTCCTTGGCCGTGGTGCCCACCGGCAGCTTGCCATCCACACGGATGCGCATGGTCTTCGCCATCCGGTAGACCAGCGTCTGGGTGGCCAGCACATGCTCGACCTCGGACGTGCCGATGCCAAAGCCCAGCGCCCCCAGCGCCCCATAGGTGGTGGTGTGGCTGTCGCCGCAGATCACCACCATGCCGGGCCGGATCATGCCGTGCTCGGGCGCCACCACGTGCTCGATGCCCTGCAGGCGGTCATTGGTGTCGAACAGCGGAATCGCGTGGCGGGTGCAGTTATCGCGCAGGTTGGTCGCCTGTAGCGCCGACGCCGGGTCCGCAATCACGCGGATCACCGTGGGATGGGTCGGGATGATATGACTGACGACCGAGACATTCTGCCCCGGGACCAGCACGCCGCGCCCTTGCTCGTGCAGGCCGGCAAAGGCCTGCGGGCTGGTGTACTCGTTCATCAGATGCAGGTCGCAGAACAGGAGGACGTTGTCCTCATCGATCCGGGCGACGGTGTGGGAGTCCACCAGCTTGTTGTATAGGGTTCGGGAAGTCATCGCTACGTTCTCTGCTTCGGTCATTCGGCGGTGATGCCGCGCTGCTTGATCAATTTGGCCCACATCGGCATTTCGCGCTCCAGGCGCTGGCGGGCGGCTTCCGGCGTGGTCGGGGTGGGCTCGAAGCCTTCCTTGACCATCCGCTCCTTGGTGGCCTGCGCGGCCAGCGCGCTGTTCAGCGAGGCGTTGAGCTTGTCGATGATGGGCTTGGGCGTGCCGGTCGGGGCGAAGACCATGAACCACGTCTCGAACTGGTAGTCGGGCAGGCCGGCTTCGGCGGCGGTCGGCACATTCGGCAGCAGGGCCGAGCGCTTGGCGCCGGTCACCGCCAGCGCGGTCAACTTGCCGCCCTGCACGTGCTGCTGGGCGGCGGAAATCACCGGGAAGCTCATGTCGACCTGTCCGGCGATGGTGTCCACCAGGGCCGGGCCGCCGCCGCGATAGGGCACGTGGACGATCGACACATTGGCGACGGACTTGAACAGTTCCGCCGACATATGGAAGGTGCTGCCATTGCCGGCGGAGCCGTAGGTCAGCTTGCCCGGCGACGCCTTGGCCAGCGCAATCAGTTCCTGCAGATTCTTGGCCGGCACCTTGTTGTTGACCACCAGCACGTGCTGCGAGCTGGCCACCATGCCGATCGGGGCCAGATCCTTCAGCGTGTCATACGGCATGCGCGGGAACAGGCCCGGGTTGATGGCCAGCGAGACGGTTTGCAGGCCGATGGTGTAGCCATCCGCCGGCGACTTGGCGACGGCATCCACGCCGATATTGCCGCCCGCACCGGCGCGGTTCTCCACCACGAGGGTGCCGCCGAGGCTCTTCGACCAGGCTTCCGAGATCAGGCGCGCGGCGATGTCGGCGCTGCCGCCGGGCGCGTAGGGCACGATCAGGCGAACCGGGCGTTGCGGGTAGGACTGGGCCGAAGCCGTACCCACGATGGCGGTGCAGGCGAGCAAGGCAGTGCAGGCGAGATGGCTGAGTTTCATGGGGTTGTCTCCTTTTGGATAGGTGTCGTTATGGCTGGCATCCTAGCATTTGCCTGCGGCGACATAATTTCGGTCCATGCACTTCATTCGTGCCTCAATTTCATGAATGCGATGTGCACCCGCGCCACACCCAAGGGCCATCCCCTAGTTGACTTCGTTTTTCATGGGCATAAAATCAGTTTCACAAACATGAAAACAGGCGCCCGTAATGCCACGCGGCGACCGATGTCATTCCCTGTTGGAGACAAGCCCTTTATGACCCAAGCTTCACCCGCATCCGGGCCGGTGTACTTCGTCCGCACCGAGGACGTTGCCGGCTACCACCCCGCCAATCACGTCGGCACGCTGAACCGCCGCATCATCGGGCGCGAGAACGTCGGCGCCACCCAACTCGAAGTCATCCACGGCACCATCGAACGCGGCAAGGGCGCGCTGCCCCACGCGCACCCGGGCATCGAACAGGTCTGCTATGTGCTGGAAGGCCGTGCGCGGGCCGAAGTCAACGGACAGTCCCAGGAACTGGGCCCCGGGGACTGCTGCTTCTTTCCCGCCGAAGCGATGCACGTCTTCACGGTGATCAGCGACGAGCCCGTCAAGCTGCTCGTGGTCTACGCCCCGCCTTACGAGGAATCGCCGGACCGCGTCATCCGTCCCGCCTGAATCCGCGCCGCCTGCCTATATATAAGAACCCGAGGAGACCTCCATGCCGACTTTCCGTGCGCGGCGCGTGCTTGCCGCCGCCATCGTGGCGTTGCCCGCGCTGGCAACGCTGTCGTTTGCCCCCGCCGTCCGGGCTGCCGATAACTGGCCTAGCCGCCCGATCCGCCTCGTCGTGCCGTTTGCGGCCGGCAGCGGCACCGATGCCGTGGCGCGCATCACGGCCAAGGAGTTGGGCGATGCGCTCGGCCAGAACGTGGTGGTCGACAATCGCCCCGGCGCCAATGGCGCCATCGCAGCGGAGTTGGTGGCGCAGGCGGCCCCGGACGGCTACACGCTGTTCATGACCACCAACACCACGCATTCGGCCAATCCGTCGCTGATGAAGAAGCTGCCCTACGACCCGATCAAGGACTTCACGCCGGTCGGCCGCATGGGCAACCTGCCGTTCATGCTGGTGATCAATCCCAAGCTGCCGGTGAAGACGGTGGGCGAGTTGATTGCCTATGCCAAGGCGCATCCGGGCATGTCCTACGCCAGCGGCAACAGCACTGGCATCGTCTCCGGCGCCACGTTCTCGCGTCTGGCCAAGCTGGACCTGCTGCACGTGCCTTATAAAAGCACACCGCCGGCCATGACCGACGTGATTGCCGGCCAGGTGCCGATGATGTTCGTCGACGTGGCCGCCGGCATCGCCAACGTGAAGGCCGGCAAGATGCGCGCGCTGGCCGTGACCACCGCGCAGCGCAGCCGCCTGCTGCCGGACCTGCCGCCGATTGCCGATACGCCGGAGATGAAGGGCTTCGACATCACATCGTGGAACGGCGTGTTCGCGCCGGCCAAGACGCCGCAGCCGATCGTCGAGCGGGTCAATCGCGAGCTGTCGCGCATTGCGTCGAGCAAGGAGGTGGCGCCGCGCTTCGAGGCGCTGGGCTTCGAGGCCTTCGGTCAGACCCCGCAGCAGTTCGCCGGCTTCGTGGCGGGCGAGCTGGTCAAGTGGACCAAGCTGGTGAAGGACGCCGGCATCCAGCCGGAATAACGCGAGACGCCGATGAACTTCGAAAGGACACCTGAACAGAACGCCATCGTCGAGGCCGTCAGCCAGCTATGCAGCGACTTCGGCCCCGACTACTGGGCCGGGCTGGACCAGCGCCACGCGTTTCCCGAGGCGTTCCACAAGGCGATGGCCGGCGCGGGCTGGCTCGGCATTGCCATGCCGGAGCAGTACGGCGGCGCGGGGCTGGGCATTACCGAGGCGGCGCTGATCATGCAGACCGTGTCGGCGTCCGGGGCGGGATTCTCGGGCGCGTCCGCCATCCACATGAACGTGTTCGGCCTGAACCCGGTGGTGGTGTTCGGCACCGAGGCCCAGCAGGCGGCCGCGCTGCCGCCGCTGATCGCCGGGCAGGAGAAGGCCTGCTTCGCCGTGACCGAGCCGGACGCGGGGCTCGATACCACCCACCTGAAGACGCAGGCGGTGCGCACGGCGGACGGCCGCGCCTATCGCGTGGATGGCCGCAAGATCTGGATCTCCACGGCGCAGGTGGCCACGCGCATGCTGCTGCTGGCGCGCACCACGCCGCTGGAGTCCGTCGCCAAGCCCACGCAGGGCCTGAGCCTGTTCTACACGGCGCTGGACCGCGAGCACATCGAGGTGCGCGAGATCGACAAGATGGGCCGGGGCGCCGTGGACTCGAACATGCTGTTTATCGACGGCCTGATGGTGCCGGCGGCGGACCGCATCGGCGAGGAGGGCAGGGGCTTCGAGTACATCCTCCATGGCCTGAACCCGGAGCGCATCCTGATTGCCGCCGAAGCCGTGGGACTGGGCCGCGCTGCGCTGGAGGCCGCCACCCGCTACGCCCGCGAGCGCATCGTATTCGGCCGGCCCATCGGCCAGAACCAGGGCATCCAGCATCCGCTGGCGCAGGCGTGGATGGCGCTGGAAGCCGCCGACATGATGGTGTGGAAGGCCGCCTGGCTCTACGACAACGGCAAGCCGTGCGGCGCCGAGGCCAACGCCGCCAAGTACCTGGCCGCCGAGGCCGCGCACCAGGCTTGCCAGACCGCCGTGCTGACGCTGGGCGGCATGGGCTATGCGCGGGAATACCACGTGGAGCGCTACCTGCGCGAGTCGTACATCCCGCGCATCGCGCCGGTCAGCGCCCAACTGATCATGTGCCATATCGCCGAGCGGGTGCTGGGGTTGCCGAAGTCGTACTAGTCCTATCGCGCGGGAACGCGAGAGGCGTGTCGAAAGCAGTGTCGAAAGCAGTATCGAGAAAAGCGGGAAAAGAAAAAGCCCCGGTGCACACGCGCCGGGGCTTTCTCATTGCAGGGTTTCCCACGGCCGCGCCATGACGATCGGGGAGATCTGACATCGTTGTGTGCCGCGATGCCTTTCAGCGATGAAAACGTCCGCTCATCGTTGAAAAACACAACAGCCGATGCTCATGGCGCGGCGCGCGGCGGCATATCCTTCCCATCTTCAAGCATATGCCGCGCTAGCCTGGACGACCCTGCCCGCCATCCAGACCGCGGAAAACGTTACTTCATCAATCCGTTACTTGCAGCGTTACTTGCCAAGCTCGTGGCCAATCACGCCACCCACCACGGCACCACCCACGGTGCCTAGCGCGCTGCCGTTGGTCGCTTCGTGTCCAACGACGCCGCCCGCGACGGCGCCGGTTGCCGTGCAGCCCGAGAAGGCCCAACAGCATGCGCCCACCGCGAGCGCGCCAGCCAGTCGTTTCCACATGGTTGCTCTCCTGCATTCCGCGGGCCGCGTCGCATTGCCTAGGTCTTGCTGATTTGCGATGCGGCGCTTCCGCCACGACTCAAGAATAGGCGGGGCACTGGGCGCAGCCATTCCGGCGGGCGCCGATTGGGATGTAGGAATTGTCGGACGGCGGGCGCGCCGGGTCGGCCTCGTGTCAAGCCCTCGGCAAGCGGGGCGCAAGCCGGGTACAGGTCGGATATCAGCGCGCAAGCAGGGAAAACGGGGGAGGCGGGCCTAGCGCAATCCCGCTAAAGTCTGGCCTCCATCCGCCGATAACCTTACTGATAACGGGAATTGCACGCTCGCGCGGCGCCACCCCTCAGAATTCCGGCTCTCCAAGCCACTGCTTCGTCACGCGCCACCATGATTTCCCCGAGCTACGACGCGCTTCTCGTCTTGTTTTCCCTGTTGGTGGCCATCCTCGCGTCCTATACCGCGCTGGACCTGGCCGGCCGTATCGCCACTGCGCGCGGACGCTATGCCCATATGTGGCTGGCCGGCGGCGCGGTTGCCATGGGGCTGGGCATCTGGTCGATGCATTTCGTCGGCATGCTGGCCTTCCGGCTGCCGATTCCACTGGGCTACGACCCCGCCATCACGGTGGGCTCGCTGTTGATTGCCATCGTCGCCTCGGCCTTCGCGCTGAAACTGGTCTGCCAGGAACACCTGCCTCGCCGCCGGCTGGTGATGGGCGCGCTGGTGCTCGGCGCCGCCGTGGCCAGCATGCACTACACCGGCATGGCCGCGCTGCGCATGCAGCCGGGCATCCAGTACGTGCCGTGGCTGTTCGTGCTGTCGATTGGGATCGCGGTGGTGGCGTCCGGCGTGGCGTTGTGGATTGCCTTCCGGCTGCGCCGGAACATGCCGCGCATCCACCAGTTGCGCCTCGGCGCCGCCGTGGTGATGGGCGGGGCCATCGCCGCCATGCACTACACGGGCATGGCAGCGGCCCAGTTTCCGCTCGGCAGCGTGTGCGGCGCGGCCCGGGACGGCGTGGACAGCGGCTCGCTGGCGCTGCCCATCCTCGTCGTCACGGTCTGCGTGCTGGCGGTGGCGCTGATTACGTCGGTCCTCGACATGCGGCTGGAAATGCGCACCGCCATGCTGGCACAGGCGCTCGGCGTGGCGAATAAGGAACTCGAATTCCTCGCCCTGCACGACAAGCTCACCCATCTGCCGAACCGCGCGCTGCTGGACGACCGCTTCGCGCAGGCCATCCAGGCCGGCGCCAGCCAGCATGCGCGCTTTGCCGTGCTGTTCGTCGATCTCGACGGATTCAAGGGCGTCAACGATACCTACGGCCATCACGTGGGGGACGGCCTGCTGGTGGAAATCGCCCGGCGGCTGCGCTCGGCGGTGCGCGCCGATGACACCATCTCGCGTGTGGGCGGCGACGAATTCGTGTTGCTGGTGCGCATCGACGAACCCGAGGACGCCGGCGTGATCGCCGAAGGGCTGCTGGAAGCGCTGCGCGAGACCGTGCAGGTGGCCGGCCATGCGCTGCATGTCTCGGGCAGCATCGGCATCGCCCTGCATCCGGCGGATGGGCAGGACCAGGACGCGCTGATGTCCAACGCGGACGCGGCGATGTATCACGCCAAGGCCGCCGGCCGCAACGCGTACTGCTTCTTCGAACGCTCGATGAATCACCAGGCGCGCACCCAGCAGGCGCTGATCCAGGATCTGCGCGGCGCGCTCAAGCACGGGCAGCTACAGCTGCACTACCAGCCCAAGTTCGCAGCGGCGGGCGGCGAGCTGGTCGGCGCGGAGGCGCTGCTGCGCTGGAACCATCCCGCGCACGGCATGCTGATGCCGGACCAGTTCATCACGCTGGCGGAGAAGACCGGCGCCATCGTGCCGATTGGTGCCTGGGTGCTCGACGAGGCGTGCCGCCAACTGGCCGAGTGGCACGCGCTGGGCCATACGAGCTGGTCGATGGCGGTCAACCTGTCGGCGCTGCAGTTTTGCCATGCCGGCATGGTCGAGTCGGTAGGGGAGGCGCTGGCGTGCCACGGCGTGCCGCCGGCCTGCCTGACGCTGGAGATCACGGAGTCCACGGCCATGCGCGACGTGGAGGCCAGCCTGGCCATCCTCACGCAACTGGACGACATGGGCGTGCGCATCGCCATCGATGATTTCGGTACGGGGTATTCGAGCCTGCTGCACCTGAAGCGGATTCCGGCCAGCGAGCTGAAGATCGATCGTGGCTTCGTGCGGGATCTTGCGGAGGATACGGAGGATGCGGCCATCGTGTCCGCCATCGTGGCGCTGGGCCGCACGCTGAAACTGCAGGTAGTGGCGGAAGGTGTGGAAACGGCCGCGCAGCGGACCTTCCTTGCCGATCTGGGCTGCGACGCGCTGCAAGGCTACCTGTTGGGCCGCCCGATGCCCGCGTCGCAATTTCCCGGCGTGGAGCAGGCGGGCTGAAGCCGCCTGCGCGGGAGGGAGGGGTGTCGATCAGGCGCCGCTGTCGAACGCGTCACGCGGGCCGGTAGCGCTGAACGCACCGTCCACGAACGGGCTGCGGGTGTCGTGCACGGCGCGGGCGCCGTCGGAATAGACATCGCGCGCACCCACACGGGCCCCGTCGGTGAACGGGTCGGTCGAGCGCGGCGCGGCGTTGGCGAGACCGGCGGTGCCGGCCAGTGTGGCGGCCAGCGCGGCGTAGGCGATGGTTTGTCGGATGGTTTGTCGGATGGAAGGCATAGTGAGACTCCGTTGCGTGTCCCAGGGAGGCGGGAAACTGCGTTGGGCCGCGCTGCGTGGCGCCGTTCTTGACGACGCGCACCGGGCTGATGGCGACCATGGCAGGCAGTCTAGAAGCGGGCCCCCGACGCCAAGATGACCCATCCATGACAATGCTGTCATGCAGCAATTCCAGCGGTGTGACGATGTGCCGCCGCACGAAATGCGGCGGGGGCGGAGCAAACACCCTGTAGAATCCGTACTGGCCCAGCCGTTCAGGGCCATTCCCCCAAAAAGGTCTTTCACCAGCCCGCCCATCTTGCGGCGGGCGCCGCACGATAGTCATGTCCGAGTCTGATGCAGCCAAACTAGCCGCGGTAGCGTGGATCCGCGAGCAAATGGATCGCCATGGCCTGACGTTCGACGATCTGGTCGAAGCAGGTTGCTTTGCCGATAGCGAAGACGGCGACGCCGTCACCGTGGAAACCGACGTACCCCCCACCATCGCCGCCCAACCCGAAGTTGCGCGCGTACGGGTGCTCTACCGCAATGCGATGGGGCAGACGTGGGACGGTACCGGCGAATATCCCGACTGGCTCCAGCGCGCAGTCAACGCGGGGCAGTCGATCGATTTTTATCGCGTGGACTAAGCGCCACGCGGGCAGGGTTCAGCAGTGAGGGGCCGGGCGCTCGACCGGCAGCGGGACGTAGGCCGCTGAGGTCGCGAACGCCGCCGGCGAGGCCATCGGCACTGAGTGTCGATGATGCTCAAGCGCCACACGCGGCAGTTCCGCGAGCACGGGCAGGGGCGCCGGCAGGTTGGCCGCGCTGGTCGCCTCGGTGCACTGGGCCGCTTCCGTGTTGGCGATGGCGGCTTCGGCCTCGGCCTTGATGGCCACATGCCGTTCCGACATCGACAAACCGGCCACTTCCGCTACGCTGGAGTCCATGACCGCCGCGCTGGCGCCGGAAACGGGCAGGGTGGACAGGGCAAGGCACAGCAGGGAGAGGGCAGGCAGGCGTTTCATTGCGGGATCTTGGGGGCGGCGCGCCAGACGGGACGCACAGGTGGCGTCCTTTCATCATGGCAGCCCGCATTGTACTGGGATTCCACCCGTCAGAACGCTGGCGCCAAGATGACATTCCTGCAATCTTCGCCCATTGCGTACCAACCTCGGCTAGTGTCGTGGATTCCCCCCGCAACCCATGGCTGTTGTCAGTGAATTCCCATGCGCATCCTGATTGTTGAAGACGAACCCAAGGCCGGCGACTACCTGCTCAAGGGCCTCACGGAATCAGGCTTCGTGGCCGATCTCGCCCGCGACGGCGTGGACGGCCTGGGCCACGCACGCGAGCAGCACTACGACCTGATCGTCCTCGACGTGATGCTGCCCGGCATGGACGGCTGGCAGGTGCTGCGCGAACTGCGCCGCGACAAGGACACCCCAGTGCTCTGCCTGACCGCTCGCGACGAATTGTCCGACCGCCTCAAGGGCCTGGAACTGGGCGCCGACGACTACATGGTCAAGCCGTTCGCCTTCGCGGAACTGGTGGCGCGCATCCGCACCATCCTGCGGCGCGGGCCGCTGCGCGAGAGCGAGTTCATGGAAGTGGCCGATCTCCAGATCGATGCGATCCGGCGCCGCGTCTCGCGTGCCGGGCAGAAGATCGATCTCACATCGAAGGAATTCGCGCTGCTGCAACTGCTGGCGCGGCGCCGGGGCGAGGTGCTCTCGCGCTCGCTGATCGCCTCCCAGGTCTGGGACATGAACTTCGACAGCAATACCAATGTGGTGGATGTGTCCATCCGCCGGCTGCGCGCCAAGGTGGACGACCCGTTCCCACGCAAGCTGATCCACACGCGTCGCGGCATGGGCTACGTGCTCGACGAATCGGACGAGGGCTGAGCGGCGATGGCGCGTCGCTGGCGACGAATGCTGGGCCGCCTCTCCGGCGCGCTCCCGGTTTCCCTCACGGCGTCCCTGACCACGCGGCTGGCGCTGGCCTATGGCCTGACCACGGCGCTGATCCTGGTCGGCGTGGCCGCCTACCTCTCCAGCGCGCTCGACAGCCAGCTCCAGGCGCGCGACGAGAGCGAACTGGTTGGCGAGATCCTGCTCGTGCGCCACTTGCTGCGCGAGGTGGGCGACGAAGCCGATATCCGTGCCGACACCCACCGCTTTGCCGATATCGCCATGGGCCATGAGGGCCTGATCCTCGTGGTGCGCACGCGGCAGGGCGAGCCGCTGATCACGCTGAATCCGCGCAACGAGTCGGTGCCGCCGCTGCGCGTGCTGCCGGCTAACGCCGCGCCGGACAAGGGCATGCTCCAGACCTGGTATCCGCGCAACGGCGTGCCGTCGCGCGGCATGGCGGCGCTGGGCGTGCTGGGCAATACCGACCGCGCCGTGGAGATCATCGTGCTCAGCGATGCCGGCTACCGCGTGGCGCTGATGAGCGAATACCGCAGCCAGCTACTGGGCGCGGTGCTGTGCGGCGCGCTGGTGGCGGCGGCGCTGGGCTACCTGCTGGCGCGCCGGGGCCTAAGGCCGCTGCGCCGCATGGCCGGCGACGCGGCGGCGGTGACCACCAGCCGGCTGGCTACGCGGCTGGACGTGGGCGGCGCGCCCGAGGAGCTGCGCGAACTGGCCGGCGCCCTCAACGGCATGCTGGCGCGGCTGCAGGACAGCTTCACGCGGCTCTCGGCATTCTCGGCCGATCTGGCCCACGACTTCCGCACGCCGATCAGCAACCTCGTGGGACAGACGCAGGTCACGCTGGCCCAACGCCGCAGCCCGGCCGAGTACGAATCGCTGCTCGAATCGAACCTGGAGGAATACGAGCGGCTGGCGCGGATGATCGAGAACATGCTGTTCCTGGCCCGCGCGGACAACGCGCAGGTGGCGTTGGGGGCATGCGAACTCGACGCCCGCGCCGAACTGGACAAGGTGGCCGAGTACTTCGAGGCCGTGGCCGCCGACCGCGACGTCACGCTGGCCGTGTCGGGCGTCGCCACGGTCACGGCCGACCGCACGCTGCTGCGGCGCGCCATCATCAACCTGCTCGACAACGCCCTGCGCCACGCGCCGGCCGGCAGCACCGTGCGCGTGGCGGTGGGGCGCGGTCGGCCGGGCTTTACCGACATCCGCGTGGCCAACGACGGCCCGGCCATCGCGCCGGAGTCGTTGCCGCACCTGTTCGGGCGCTTCTACCGCGCCGACCCGTCGCGCCGCAATTCAGCCACCTCCACGGGGCTGGGGCTGGCCATCGTCGATACCATCATGCGGCTGCATGGCGGCAGCGTCACCGTGCGCAGCGATGCGGTACAGACCGAGTTCGAGATCGACTTTCCGGACGCGTTGACCGGCAGCAAGGCCGGCGCATAATTGACGGCGCCCGGATCTGGGCAACCCACGTGACGTAAAGGAGACCGATATGCAGGTACAACCGTATCTCGATTTTGGTGGCCGTTTCGACGAGGCGATGGCGTTCTACGGCAAGGTGCTCGACGCCAAGGTGACGTTCCTGATGCGCTACAAGGAAGCGCCGCCCGGAGAGGCGCCCGCCTCGCCGGCCTGGGGGGACAAGGTGATGCACGCCAACATCCAGATCGGCGACAGCCAGATCATGGCCTCGGACGGCAGGGAAGGCGAGCCGTATCCCTTCTCGGGCTTCATGCTGTCCGTGGGCTACGTGCCCAACGCGGAAGGCAAGCGCATCTTCGAGGCGCTGGCCGAAGGCGGAAAGGTGCTCATGCCATACCAGAAGACATTCTGGGCCGAAGGATTCGGCATGCTCGTCGACAAGTTCGGCATGAGCTGGATGGTCAACTGCGAGCACTAAGAGCAGGCCCGGTGGCGCCCAATCCCCCGCGCCGATGCGCCCACCGGTACAGCACCGGGAGGACAAGCAGCGTCAGCGCCGTCGATGACAGGATGCCGCCGATTACCACCGTGGCCACGGGGCGCTGCACCTCGGCGCCCGTGCCGGTGGCGATGGCCATCGGCACGAAACCCAGCGAGGCCACCAGCGCCGTCATCAGCACGGGCCTCAGGCGGGTCAGGGCGCCGGTTGTGACCGCCGCGTCCAGTGGCTGGCCGCCGTCCCGCAGGGTGCGGATGAACGACAGCATCACCAGCCCGTTCAGCACCGCCACGCCAGACAGCGCGATAAACCCCACCGCCGCCGAGATCGACAGCGGCATGCCACGCAGCCAGAGCGCCAGCACGCCGCCCGTCAGCGCGAACGGAATGCCGGTGAAGACCAGCAGGCCGTCGCGCAGATTGCCGAACATGGCGAACAGCAACCCGAAGACCAGCAGCAACGCCAGCGGTACCACGATGGCGAGCCGTTGCGTGGCCGATTGCAGCTGCTCGAACGTGCCGCCCCAGGCAATCCAGTAGCCGGCCGGCACCGTCACCCCACGCTCGACGGCGCTCATCGCCTCCGGCACGAAGCTGCCGACATCGCGCCCGCGCACGTTGGCGCTGACCACGATGCGCCGCTTGCCGTTTTCGCGCGATACCTGGTTCGGCCCCGGCGCAATCTCCAGCGTGGCGATCTCGCCCAGCGGGATGTAGCTCGTGCGCACCTCGGCGCCCTTGGTTTCCGCGGCCGGCAGCGGAATCGGCAGGCGCCGCAGCGCCTCCACGTCGGCACGAATCCCTTCCGGCAGCCGCACGCCGATATTGAAGCGGCGGTCGCCCTGGTAGAACAGGCCGGCCTCCCGCCCGCCCACGGCAATTGCCACGGTTTCCTGCACATCGGCCATGTTCAGGCCGTAGCGCGCGGCGCGCGCGCGGTCGATGTCTACCGTGAGCACCGGCAGCCCGGAGGTCTGCTCCACCTTGACCTCGGCGGCGCCGGGCACGCGTTGCAGCACCTCGGCGATGCGCTGGGCGGTGGCGGCCAGCACGGCGTTGTCGTCGCCATAGAGCTTCACCGCCACGTCGCTGCGCACGCCAGAGATCAACTCGTTGAAGCGGAGCTGGATCGGCTGCGAGAACTCGTAGCGGTTGCCGGGCAGCTGCTCCAGTTCGGCTGACATGGCCGTGCGCAGCGCGTCGTACGAGCGGGATGGATCGGGCCACTGGTCGCGCGGCTTGAGCATGATGTAGCCGTCCGAGATGTTGGGCGGCATCGGGTCCGCCGCGATCTCGGCCGTGCCCGTGCGCGCGAACACGCGCTCCACCTCGGGAAACTTCGCCTTGAGCCGGGTTTCGATCTGCTGCTGCATCGCCACCGACTGCGTCAGGCTGGTGCCTGGAATGCGCAGCGCCTGCACGGCGAAGTCGCCCTCATTCAGGTTGGGGATGAACTCGCTGCCGAGCCGCGTGGCCACCAGCCCGCTCAGCAGCACGGCCACCACGGCGCCGGTCAGCACCACCGGCGTATTGGCCAGCGCGTGCGACAGCGCCGGCGCGTACCAGCGGCGCGCCCAGCCCATCACGCGGTTCTCCTTCTCCGCCACGCGGTCGCCAATGCACAGCGCCACGGCGGCCGGCACGAAGGTCACCGACAGGATCAGCGCGCCCAGCAGCGCCAGCACCACGGTGTTCGCCATCGGGTGGAACATCTTCCCCTCGACGCCCGTCAGCGCCAGGATCGGCACGTAGACGATCATGATGATGAGCTGGCCGAAGACCAGCGGCCGCCGCGCCTCCCGCGCCGCCGCGAACACCTCCTCGAAGCGCTCGGCACGCGTCAGCGGCCGTCCGGCGGCCTGCCGCGCATGGGCCAGCCGCCGCACGCAGTTCTCGACGATGACCACCGCGCCATCGACGATGATGCCGAAGTCCAGCGCGCCCAGGCTCATCAGGTTGGCGCTGATGCCGGCCGCCACCATGCCGGTGAACGTGAACAGCATCGACAGCGGGATCACCATCGCCGTGATCAGCGCCGCGCGCAGGTTGCCGAGGAACAGGAACAGCACCGCCACCACCAGCGCGGCGCCTTCCAGCAGGTTCTTCTTGACCGTGGCGATGGCCTTGTCGACCAGCACGGTGCGGTCGTAGACCGTCACCGCCCGCACGCCGGCCGGCAGCGACTTGTTGATCGCCACCATGCGCGCATCCACCGCGCGCGACACGGCGCGGCTGTTCTCGCCAATCAGCATGAAGACCGTGCCGAGCACTACCTCGCGGCCGTTGTCGGTGGCCGCGCCGGTGCGCAACTCCCGGCCCAGGCCGACATCGGCCAGATCCCGGATGCGGATCGGCTGGCCCTGGGCGGTGCCGACGATCACATCGCGGATGTCGTCGATCGACTTCACCTGCCCCGGCGCCCGCACCAGGTACTGCTCGCCGCGCCGCTCGATATAGCCGGCGCCGACGTTGCCGTTGTTGCGCTCCAGCGCCTGCACCACGTGCTGGAGCGACATGCCGAAGGCGGCCAGCTTCTCCGGGTTCGGCGCCACGAGGTATTCCTTGGCGAAGCCGCCGATCGTGTTGATCTCGGTCACGCCCGGCACGGTGCGCAGCTGCGGCTTGATGAGCCAGTCCTGGATCTCGCGCAGGTCCGTGGCGGTGTAGGGCGTGCCGTCTGGCTTGCGCGCGTCGGGCTCGGCCTCCACGGTCCACAGATAGATCTCGCCGAGGCCGGTCGAGATTGGCCCCATCTGCGGCGCCACGCCGGCTGGCAGCTGCGCGCGGGCGTCCTGGATGCGCTGGCTGACCAGTTGCCGCGCGAAGTGGATATCGGTGCCATCCCGGAAGATCACCGTGACCTGCGACAGCCCGTAGCGTGACAGCGAGCGCGTCTGCACCAGCCCCGGCAGGCCGGCCATGACCGTTTCGATCGGATAGGTGATGCGCTGCTCGGACTCGAGCGGCGAGTAGCCCGGCGCCGCCGTGTTGATCTGGACCTGGACGTTGGTGATGTCCGGCACGGCGTCGATCGGCAGCCGGCCGTAGTTGTAGAAGCCCAGCGCGGCCATGACCAGCACGGCCAGCATGACCAGCCAGCGCTGGGCGATGGCGAAGCGGAGGATGCGTTCGAACATGTGTGGTCGCTCCGCTCAGTGGGCGTGCTCGGCGCCAGCCTTGCCCTGTTCGGCCTTCAGCACGAAGCTGTTGGCCGCCACGTAGCGCGTGCCGGCGGGCAGGCCGTCCGTGACCTCGATGCGCTGGCCGTCCGTGCGGCCGGTCTTGACCGTGCGCGCCGCGAAGCCGCCGGGCACCGCCACGAAGACCTGGGTGTGGCCATCGTCGGTCTGCAGGGCTTCGGCTTCGATCACCACGGGGGCGTCCACTTCGCCCGTATTGACGCTGACCGTGACGAACAGCCCGGGGCGCCAGGCCATCTCGGGATTGGCCAGCGTCACACGGGCAGTGGCCGTGCGGGTCTGCTGGCCGAGCAGGGCGCCCACGTAGGAGACCTTGCCATCGGCGGTGCCGTCGAACGCGGTGGAAGTGACGCGCACCGCCTCCCCGAGCCGCACGTGGCCGAGATCCTTCGGCGCGATCACGAATTCGGCCCAGACCGTGGTCAGGTCGGAGAGCGTGAAGACGGCGGTGTCGGCGCCCACGGCTTCGCCCAGCGACAGGTGTTTCTCGACCACGATGCCGTCGAACGGCGCGCGCAGCTCGAAGCGGTTGATGCCGTCCGACGAAGGCTTCGCGCCGATGGCGGTCAGCTTCTGCGTGGCGTTGCGCACGGCGATTTCGGCTTCCTGCAAGGCCGTGCGGGCGGCCAGGTAGTCCTGCTCGGCGGAGACCTTGTCTTCCCAGAGCCGCTTCTCGCGCGCGAAGGTGCTGCGCGCCAACTCCAGCCGGCGCTGGCCGGCCAGCCATTCACTGCGCAGTTCGGACAACTGCGTGCTGGCGAAAACCGCCAGCAAGTCGCCCTTTTTCACCCGCTGGCCGAGGTTGGCCGCGACCGCCTCCGCCACGCCCGCCACGCGCGGCACCACGTGGGCGGTGCGATCCTCATTGAAGCGGATTTCGCCCGGGAACTGCACCGTGCTGCGGATGCGGCCCGGGCCGGCCGTGCGCAGCACGAGGTTGGCGTTGGCGATCTGCTCAGGCGTCATGGCGATCAGGCCGGGGGCGGCGGCTGGGGCCTGAGGCGCCGAGGCGGCGGGTGCCTGATTGCCGTGATCGCCGTGATCGCCGTGACCGCTGTGGCTGCCGTGGCCGTGGCCGTCATGCGAACCGCTCTCGCGGCCCACCAGCAGCAGCGCCAGCGCGGCGATCAGGCCGCCGATGACGATGGCCGCGATGGCCATGCCTTGTTTTCGTGTGAGGGTCATGGGAAATCCTTGCGGCGCGTCAGCGGCCGAGAATGCGGTCGATCGTGGTGGCGGCCTGCCAGGCATTGGCCACCACGCCGAGATAGCGGATGCGCGCCTGGAACAGCGTGCGCTGGGCGTCCAGTACTTCGAGATAGCTGAACTTGCCGGCCTCGAAGCCCTGCGTGGCGGCCTGATAGGCGCGCTGGGCGGCAGGGAGCACGGTGTCGCGTAGCGTCTGCGCTGAGCCGCGCGAGACGGCGAGCTGGCTGGTGGCCTGTTGGAGGTCGTGGTCCAGCCGGAGCCGCGTGGCGCGATAGGTGTCCGCCGCCTTGTCGGCCTGCCGGATCGCGGTGTAGAGGTTGCCCTGGTTGCGATCGAACAGCGGCAGCGGAATCGCCACGCCGAGCACCGGGTAGTAGCCACGGTCGGAGGCGTTTTCGCGCTTGGCGCCAAGGCTCAGCGTCACATCGGGATACTGGCGGCTGCGCTCCACGTTGATTTCGGCCTGCCGGCGCGCCAGTTCGCGCTGGCTGGCCACGGTGGCGGGCGCGGCGTCGAGCGCTTCGCGCAGGACGAGGGCGTCCGGGCGCGCGGGCAGCGTATCGAGGCTGCCGTCCGCTTCGGCGAACTGGGGCGACGGGTTGCCCCACAGCGTGGCCAGCGCCTGCCGCGCGGAGACAAGCGCCGCATCGGCCTCGGCGCGCTCGAGTTCGGCATTGGCCAACTCCACGCCGGCCTTGGTTTCTTCCACCGGCGAGACCTTGCCGGCCGCCACGCGGCGCGCGGCCACGTTGGCGCCGYGCCTGGCGATGTCGACGGCACCCGCTGCCAGCCGCACGCGCTCCTGGGCCACCAGCACGTTGAAGAAGGCGCCGATGACGCTGGCGCGGAGGTCGGCTTGCGTAGCTTCCAGCTGCGCTTGCGCCAGTTCACGCGTGCGCTGGGCCACGCCGATCCGCGCGGCGCGCTTGCCGCCCAGCTCCACCGGCAGGTTCATCTGCGCCGTGGTGGTGCGGGTGGACTGGCGCGTGTCTTCCATCAGCACGGCCACTTCGGGGTTCGGTATCACGCGCGCCTGGGTGATGCCGCCTTCGGTGGCGTCAAGCTCGTGGCGCGAGGCGGAGAGCGTGGGGTTCTGCGCGATGGCCAGCGCCAGCGCGGTTTCCAGCGTCAGCGGGCCGGGTGGCTCCTGGCCGGCAGGCGGCGACACAGGTGGCAAGGCAATCTGCGCGGCGGCATGGGGCAGGAGGCCGCACCACGCCAAAGCGGCGGCCGTTGCCCAGGGCAATACAAGGTTTCTCATCGAATTTCACCGTTGCAAACAGGGAAAATCGGCGAGACGTCAGGAGTCAGGGAGGAGATTGTCCGCGTCTCGCCGCTCAGGCGGGACGGGACCACTGAGGCCGGTCTGGGACGGAGGCGGGAATCGAGCCGAAGCCCGCGACGCGCGGCAGGTAGCGCACGGTGACGAAATGGTAGCTGCCGGGCAGGATGGCCTGCGCGATCACCCCGTGCGAACCGGGGAAGTGGCAGGCGGCGCAGTCGGCGTCGGGCAGTTTCGGGGCCGGCTTGGCGGCGTCCTGATGGGCATCGGCGCCGGGATGCACATGGCTGTGATGCCCGATGTGCCAACTGGCGCCGTTCGCCGGCATGCGCTCCTCATGGGCGCAATACGCCGCAGCACCGGCCCAGGCGAACTGGATCGGCAGCAGGATGGCGAGAAAGACGAGGAGCAGGCGACGCATGGCGGCCGATTATACGGGGCTGCCGCGCGGGCGCACGTGACAACCGTGTCATCTGTGGGGATTCGCCCCGAAGGGTTGACCTTGTAGCGACTACAGGGTCTTCAATGACATCCATATCAGACCAACGCTCACCGCCATGGCTCGCCATACCGACGATCACGTGATGCCTCATGCACATGCGCACGACCACGATCATGCCCACGATCATGCCCACGATCATGGGCATGCGCATGCCCATGCCCCTGCCGCCGAGCACGCCTGCTGTGGCGGCGGTTGCGGTACGGCAACGGTGTCGATGCCGACGCCCATCCGTAAGCCGAAGGCGGCCCCGGCCGGTACGCGCTCGGCCGCCTACCGCATCGAGGCCATGGATTGCCCGACCGAGGAAACGCTGATCCGCAACAAGCTTGGCGGCATGGCCGGCGTGGCTGCGCTCGACTTCAACCTGATGCAGCGCGTGCTGACCGTCCACCACACGCTGGATTCGACTGACGGCGTGGTCAAGGCGATTGCCACGCTCGGCATGCACGCCCAGCCGCTGAATGCCGACACCCAGGCAGATGCGCCGGTCGCCGCCCCCGAAGCGCCCAAGCCCTGGTGGCCGCTGGCGCTGGCCGGCGTGGCGGCGCTGGGCGCCGAGGTGGCGCACTGGTTCGAATGGGGCCTGCCGTATGCGCCCGCCGTGCTGGCGCTGGCCGCCGTGCTGGTGTCGGGTCTCGCCGTCTACCGCAAGGGCTGGATCGCCATCCGCCACGGCAACCTCAATATCAATGCGCTGATGAGCATCGCCGTCACCGGCGCCATGCTGATCGGCCAGTGGCCCGAGGCGGCGATGGTGATGGTCCTCTTCGCGCTGGCGGAGCGCATCGAGGCCGCCTCGCTGGACCGCGCGCGCAACGCCGTGCGGGGGCTGATGGCGATGGCGCCCGAACAGGCCACCGTGCAGCAGCCGGACGGCACCTGGCTGGCCGTGACGGCGCGCGACGTGCCCGTGGGCGCCGTGGTGCGGCTGCGTCCCGGCGAGCGCGTGGCGATCGATGGCCGCGTGCTGCGCGGCCAATCCGCGCTGGATCAGGCGCCGATCACGGGCGAGAGCGTGCCGGTCGACAAGACCGTGGGGGATCCGCTGTACGCCGGCTCGATCAACCAGTCCGGCGAACTCGAATACACCGTGACGGCCCCGGCCAGCGATTCCACGCTGGCCCGAATCATCCACGCCGTGGAGGCCGCGCAGGGCAGCCGCGCGCCCACGCAGCGCTTTGTCGATCAGTTCGCGCGCATCTACACCCCGGTGGTGTTCGCGCTGGCCGTGGCCGTGGCGGTGGTGCCGCCGCTGCTGCTGGGCGGCGCCTGGCTCGACTGGATCTACAAGGCGCTGGTGCTGCTGGTGATTGCCTGCCCGTGCGCGCTGGTGATCTCCACGCCGGTGACCATCGTCAGCGGGCTGGCCGCCGCCGCGCGGCGCGGCATCCTGATCAAGGGTGGCGTCTATCTGGAACAGGGCCAGCACCTGAAGTGGCTGGCACTCGACAAGACCGGCACGCTCACGCACGGCAAGCCTGTGCAGACCGATGTCGGCCTGCTGGCGGATGACCTGCCGCAGGCACGCGCGATTGCGGCGAGCCTGGCCGCGCGCTCCGACCACCCGGTCTCGCGGGCCGTGGCTGTGGCGGCCGAAGCGGAAGGCATCGCCCCGCTCGCCGTGGACGATTTTGCCGCGTTGCCGGGGCAGGGCGTGCGCGGCAGCGTGGCGGGCGTGACGTATTTCCTCGGCAACCATCGCCTGATCCACGACCTCGGCGCGTGCTCGCCGGCGCTGGAGGCCCGGCTGGAGGCGATCGAGCGGCAGGGCAAGACGCTCGTCCTGCTGGCGTCCGCCGGGGCGGATGGGGCGAACCCGCGCGCGCTGGCGCTGTTCGGCGTGGCGGATACGGTGCGCGACACCAGCCGGCAGGCTATCGAGGCACTCCACGCGCTAGGCGTGAAGACGCTGATGCTGTCCGGCGACAACCCGCACACGGTGCAGGCGATTGGCGCGGCAGTGGGGATCGACGAGGTGCGCGGCAATCAGCTGCCGCAGGACAAGGCGGACGCCATCGCGGCGCTGGCCGGGCAGGCGCACGGCGGCGGCGTGGGCATGGTGGGCGATGGCATCAACGACGCCCCGGCACTGGCGCGCGCCGACATCGGCTTCGCCATGGGCGCGGCGGGCACCGACACCGCCATCGAGACGGCCGATGTGGCGCTGATGGACGACGACCTGCGCAAGATCCCCACCTTCGTGCAGCTTTCCCGGCGCACGGCGGCCATCCTCAAGCAGAACATCGCGCTGGCGCTGGGCATCAAGGCGGTCTTCCTCGTACTGACCGTGATGGGCCTGGGCACGATGTGGATGGCCGTGTTCGCCGACATGGGCGCCAGCCTGCTGGTGGTGTTCAACGGGCTACGGCTGGCGCGGGGCGTGCGTTCGTGAACCTGTCCTCCAGTTCGTAACCGGTACTGCGCCCGCCGCCGTCTGTTTTTCGCAGCACGCCGCGCGTCAGCAAGTCGTTGATATCCCGCAGCGCCGTGTCAGGGGAACATTTGGCGATGGCCGCCCACTTGCTGCTGGTGAGCTTGCCGTCGAAACCATCGAGCAGTCGGTTGAGAAGCCTCACTTGCCGCTCGTTCAACGGCAGCATCGCCCAGTGACGCCAGAAGCGCGCCTTGGCCAGTACCGCGTCAAGGTTCAGGTGGGCGTGGTCGACTGCACGGTGGAGGGCGTTCAGGAACCACGTCAGCCACTCGGTCACCTCCTTCGATCCCCGCTGCGTCCGCTCCAGGATGTCGTAGTAGGCCGCGCGCTCGCGCTGGATCTGCGCCGACAGGCTGTAGAAGCGCTGCGAGGTGCCCTCGGCGCGCGCGAGCAGCAGGTCGCCGATGGCACGCGCGATGCGCCCGTTGCCGTCATCGAACGGGTGCATGGTGACGAACCACAGGTGACCCAGCCCCGCCCGGATGAGGGGAGGGTCCTTGGGCGCTGCATTGAACCATTTGAGGAACAGGTGGGACTCGTCTTCGAGTTGATCGGCCGGCGGCGCCTCGAAATGCACGCGCTGGCGGCCAATGGGGCCCGAGACGACCTGCATCGGCCCCCTGGCGTCGTCGCGCCAACGGCCAGTGTTGATCGAGGACAGGCCAGAGTATCCGGTGGGAAACAGCGCGGCGTGCCAGCCGAACAGGCGTTCCCGTGTCATGGGCGCCATGCTGTTGGACGTGGCATCCAGCACCATTTCCACGACGCCCTCGACATGGCGATCCACCGGAGCCAGCGCGCCAATGTCCACCCCAAGGCGACGGGCGATGGAGGAGCGCACCGATTCCACCTTCAGGTGCTCACCTTCGATCTCACTGGTCTTGACCACATCATCCGTGAGCGCGGCCAGGCTGGCCTGATCGCGCAGGGCGAGGCCAAGATCGGTCAGGCGCCCAAGCAGCACGCCTTGGGCACGGCTGACGTCGGCAATGGGCTGCGCCAGCGCATTGAGGTCGTAGCGCCAGTGCGTCCAGCCGGATGCCTGCCAGATATAGGTGTAATCGCCGCGTTTCATGCGGAGATTATGGCTGCTAATCTCCGCATCCGCAACTTATTCGCCGCAGGATATGCGGAGATTAGGGGGGCTAATCTCCGCAAACCTACGGCTGGATGATCAATTCCCCGCTGCGGCCGGCAATCTCGCCCCAGGTGACGGGGAGTTGCGGCAGGTCGGTGCGGTCGAGGTGGCGGTAGTAGGTGGCCATCGACACGAGGTCGTGGCCCTGCGCGCGCCAGCCGGCCAGCAGGCGCTCGAACACGGGTGCCAGCTTGCCGCCTTCC
The DNA here is from genome assembly GCF_056399925.1 of Cupriavidus sp. 01L43. Classification (NCBI taxonomy): domain Bacteria; kingdom Pseudomonadati; phylum Pseudomonadota; class Betaproteobacteria; order Burkholderiales; family Burkholderiaceae; genus Cupriavidus; species Cupriavidus sp. 01L43. The sequence goes on along the minus strand of NZ_JBFTSH010000011.1, from coordinate 883 downwards.
AGCTCCGTGTGGAGCGTGAAAATGTGATCGCCGGGGCCCTCGGTCAGGCGCAGCAGCGCGTGGTGGACGTTGTCCTCGGTGAGGTCGTCCACGCCGATCAGCTCGTCGAGCGTGGGGAGCGTGGTCGGCATCTGCACGTGGCGGCAGGGCTTGCCCGCTACGGTGGGAATGTACGGCGCGGTGCCGCGTCCGTCAGAGGCGTAGGCCATGCCCCAGTCGTCGATCTGCAGGAAGGCGTCGTCGTTCATTTGCCAGCCCGCCGCGCCGTGCGTGGTGGGCGGCGTGCCGAAGACCTCGACGAAGCGGCGGTGTGCGTGCTGCATCTGGCGGCGAGTCCAGGCGGCGTCGCGCGTGCGTACGTTGTCCTGCCAGTAGACGTGGTCCCAGGTGTGGATGCCGCACTCGTGTCCGGCCGCAGCGGCGGCGCGCATCTCGGCGGCGCCCTTGCGGCCGATGTCGGGCCCCGGCAGCAGCACGCCGTACATCAGCGTGCGCAGCCCGTAGTTGGACACCACTGACGTGCGCGACACCTTCTTCAGGAAGCCGGGGCGGAACACGCGCCGCAGCGCCCAGCCCGTGTGGTCCGGGCCGAGGCTGAACAGGAACGTGGCCTCCGCCTGCACGGCGGCGAGCATCGACAGCAGCTTGGGCACGCCTTCGCGGGTGCCGCGCAGCGTGTCCACGTCGACTTTCAGGGCAATGCGTGCCATGCCGTGCTCAGTGCGAGGCGTCGACCAGCGTACGCGCCTCCACCACCTTGTCGCGGTAGGCTTCGAAGATGCGGCGCAGCGCCTGCTCCATGTTCAGCTTCGGCTGCCAGCCCAGTTCTTCCATCGTGTTGTCGATCTTCGGCACACGGTGCTGCACGTCCTGGTAGCCCTTT
>NZ_JBFTSH010000010.1:0-219788 GCF_056399925.1 Cupriavidus sp. 01L43 | reverse complement strand
CCCCCGTACTTGAAATATAGCTTGACCGCCCTGATGCGATCCTCGTACGAATACATGAACTACCTCCAAGTAGTCCAAGTTTTCATCCGCACCCCCGAACCGGACATTACAACTTTGCCGCTACATCCCTTATACGCATAATGCGTATTATGTTAAATAAATGATCCGAGGCCGAAAGCCCTGCAGGCAGCCTTGCCCCGGACATGCTGCGGCTGGCTACCTGCCCGTGTACCGGTCCAGCAGCTCCCGTTGCCCGGCTGGCACCTCGTAGGACATGCCGTACATCCCCAATTGCAGGCTCTTGGCAATGCGCAATGCCGGCCGCACGAACTCGGCTGCTATTGGTTTGTTGAAAGTGGCTTGTGCCGTGTCGATGAAGAGTTCGAGCCAGCGGTCGAAATGATGGCCCTCGATCCCCGCGAGCATCATGTGGCGGGACAGGACATGCCCCCGGTAGCGCTTGCTCCCAAGGACAATGCTTGACCAGAACGTGTCCATCGTTGTGAGATGCTGGTCCCATCGGCCCGAGATGACTCGGTCGAAAAGCGGGCCGATACTCTCGTCGGCGCGAACCCGCGCGTAGAAGGCACGGACAAATGCCGATATTTCGGCTTCGTCGGGCAGTTGCGCGCCTTGGGCCACGGCGTCGCTGGCGGTCTGAAGGTTATTCCCGGGCATCGTCATCCCTAAAAGATGCATCATGAATGCATCTTATCATCTATATAGTCGGGGCTGACGAATGCGCAGATAAACCCCTGCCCTTCGTCAGGTCTTCGCAGCTTGCCTTGAGACCTTGACGGGGATCCGCGCCAGCACAGACGCGGCAGCGTGCTCGTCCAGCACGCGCTGCATCATCTTCGGCTTGAGAATGAGATCTTCGAGCGTGTGTTCGTCCAACACCCGGAAGTATGCGTCAAGCGCCGCGTGCAGCACGCCGCGCAAGCCACATATCGGGGTGATGACACATTGATTGCCTTCCGCGTGGAAGCATTCGACCATCGCAAAATCGCTCTCCATCGTGCGAATCACGTCGCCGACGTTGATCTTGGACGCGGGACGGTTGAGCTGGACGCCGCCGGAGCGGCCCCTGAGGGTATGCAGGAAACCCTCCTGCCCCAGCCGGTGCACGATCTTGATCAGGTGGTTCCTGGGAATGCTAAAGCTGTCCGCAATCCGCTGGATCGTCACCAGTTCGTCCGGGTGCGCAGCAATGTAGATTAACGTACGTAGTGCATAGTCGGTGTAGTCGGTCAGTCTCATCTTCGATCCCCACTCGCCTCCAGGACGGGACGCGTCAGTATATCTTACGCGCCAAATGCATCTTTTAGGGAATCGACCCTCGAGTCAGGTGGGATGCGGCCGCCAGGACCGCCGCATCCCACCACGATCAGAACTTGTACTTCACCCCCGCATACAACGCGCGTCCGACCCCTGGGTAGAAAACCGCCGGGTTGGCAGTGCGCGCATTCGCCACGGTGCCGAAGTCACTGACGTAGCGTTTGTCGGCCAGGTTGCGGGCGTCGAGGAACAGCGTGACGCCGCGCTGGAATTCGTAGCTGGCCTGTATGCCGAACAGCACGTAGGCCGGCACCTTCATCGTGTTGGCGTAGTCCACGTAGGCGCCGGTCGGCACCCAGTCGATCGTGCCCGCCACGCGCAGCGCGGAGCCCCTGTTGTAGGCCACGGTCGTGCGGAGCACATGCTGCGGCACGCCCGCGATGCGGTTGTTGCCGTAAACCGGATCGTTGTCGAAGCGGAAATCGCTGTAGTTCCACATTTGCGACAGCGTGAGCCGGTCGCCTGCGCCAATGATATTGCGCAGTATCTCGGCGCTGGCGCCCAGCTCCACGCCCTGCAGGATGGTCCGGTTGGCGTTGAACGTGGAGGCTGGCACGTCGGGGCTGACCGTGTACTGCAGCATCTGGTCGCGCACCAGCGAACGATAGAGTGTCAGGTCCCAGCCGAAGCGGTCCAGTTGCCCGCGCGTGCCCGCCTCCACCGTCCAGCCGCGCTGCTGCGCCAGTGGCACGAACTGGTTGGTCGCGCCGATGGTCTGGTTCAGGTCCGAGAAGTCCGGCACGTCGGCGCTGCGCGTGATGTCGACGAAGGCCTGCACGTCCTTGCGCGGCTCCCACAGCACGCCGAACTTCGGATTCACGCCGCTGTAGGTGGCGCTGTCCGACTTGGCCGTTGGGCTGGCGGACAAGCCGCCGTAGTCCTGGTACTCCCGCCGGTTGCGGTACGCCTTCGCTCCCGCCATCAGCGCGACCGTAGGCCGCACGTACAGCCGGTCTTCGAGATAGGCCTCGTAGTTGAAGGCATCCTGCCGGGCGTTCAGCGTCTGTGCGCCGCGGTCGCCATTGACGTTGACGTATTGGCGGGCATTGTTGTTGCCACCAAAGAAGCGTGCCCCGGCGATCAACTGGTTGCGCATGCCGCCCAGCGTGAAGTTGCCGGTGTAGCGCGGCGCAAAGCCGTAGGTCCAGTAGTCCTGATCGATGACCTGAAAGATCGGGTGGTACAGGCTCTTGTGGATGATCCAGGTGCTGAAGTCCAGCTGGCCGTTGTCCAGCTTCACGCTGGTCACGTTGGCCAGCCGCTCGGTGCGTGTGTTACGTGCCTGGTCCCCGGCCAGCGCACTGGCGGACGCCTTGCGCGGATCGTTGAGCGCCTCATTGAGCGTGAGCGTGCCTGGCAGCAGCTGGTCGACCACGTAGGCCCCGAAGTAGAAACGCGTTTCCACGGCCGGGCTGAAGCGGTAGCCGAAGTTGGCGTTGAGCTGTTCGTACTGCCCGCGTTCGTGGTTGCGGTAGCCCTCCGAGTGATTGACGCTGAGATTGGCGAGGAAGTCGAATGCGCCGATCTGTCGCGATACCTGGCCGCTGGCGCGCGCGGTGCCGAAGCTGCCACCGTCCACGCGCAGCATGTTTGGCGCATCCGCCGTCAGCGCGGTTGGCGTGGTGAAGTTGACGGCGCCGCCCAGCGTCGAGCTGCCGAATGCCAGCCCGTTGCCGCCCTTGTAGACCTCGGCCGCGGAAAGTCCGATGGGATCGATCTGGTAGTAGTCACCGCTGCCGTCCGCGAAGTTGGTCGGCACGCTGTCCTGCAGGATTTCCAGGCCACGCGTGTGGAAGCCGCGCGAGATGCCGGAGCCGCGGATCGACAGGCGCAGCTCCTGGCCGTAGCGCTCCTGCACGTAGACCCCGGGCGAGTCCTTGAGGACATCGCGCAGATTGCTGGCGTAGGTATCGGTGTAAGACTGCGCATCGACAAATCCGACCGATCCGGCCGATTGGAACAGCGTGTCACGCTGGCGGGCCACGCCGGGCACCGTGAGTGAACCCTCGGCTGGCGCCGCTGCGCTGACGGTGATGGTGGGCAGCGTGGGGAGTGGCGCGTCATTGGATGCCTGCGTGGCGTTGGTTTGCGCGATGGCCGCGCCGCTCAGCGCGAGCGTCTGTACGACTACAGCAATGGCGGTCTTGCGCCAGGCTTTTTCAGATCTCATTTTGTTCTCGTCTACGTTTCAGGTGCCGTGGTATGGACCCCGGGCAAGCAACGGAAGCATACGAAGCACGTATCGGCCTGCGCCATGCGACATGGCAGCGCACGGCATTGAAAAGGTCTATTGCGATGTCGGGAATCGATCAGGGCAGCAGATCCGCTATCGAGTAGCCATCGAGCACGGTGAGGTAGGCCACCAACGCCCCACTCAGCACCGCGTGACAATCGGCAACGCTCGAGACCACGCAAAATCCCCCGGCGCGAAAGCACGCCATCAAGTCCAACCTGTATTCCAAGACCCGGACCACGTCGCCCACAGTGATGGCCGATGCAGGACACGCCAGGCGTGTTCCACCGATACGCCCGCGTGCGGTGTCGAGGTAGCCAGCACGGCGCAGCGCGTGGACGATCTTGACGACGTGATTGAGCGGCAGCCCAATGGCGTCGGCGATGTTCCTCGCCGTCTGCGGCCTGCCATCGTTGCGCGCGAGATGCACCAGCGCATGCAGTCCGTACTCGGTATAGACGGTCAGGCGCATCACGCATTCCGGCAAGGTGGCACCGTCGGATGGCGGAAAAAGACAGCGACATAGGTATCCATTAGCTCGCAAGACTTCCCGTTCCAGGTTTCGATGAAGTCTATTAAAGATGCATACCAAATACAACATAAATGCTCTGCATCGGATAAAAAGGCAAATTTCCGTTGCCTGGAGGACGCGATAGTCCTCACGGGTGGTGTGGCTTAACCCGCTCTGCCGCATCTAAAGATGTATAGTGAATGCATCTTTAAAGGCGAAGGCCGGCCACTCAAACAATCGGGGGTACCAAGTTGAAGTCCTTACTTTCCGCAATCCTTGCCACATCGGCGCTTCTGACGGCGCACGGTGCTTGCGCGGCAACCCGGAACTTCGAGATGAACATCGAAGACACCCGGGTCACGCTGGTAGACAAGCAGCAATTCCATACGTTTGCATTCAACGGGCAGGTGCCAGGTCCGCTGTATGTGGTGGATGAAGGCGACGATGTCAACGTCACCGTCAACAACCTGACCGCCCTGCCCCACACCGTGCACTGGCACGGCATGTACCAGAAGAACTCCTGGAAGAACGACGGCGTGCCGGGTGTCACCCAGGAGGCCATCAAGCCCGGCGACTCTTTCAAGTATCAGTTCAAGGCGGCGCCGTCCGGCACCATGTGGTACCACTGCCACGTCAACGTCAATGAACACGTCGCCCTGCGCGGCATGTGGGGGCCGCTGATCGTCCGGCCGAAGAATCCGACTGCGCTGGAGAGGAAGGTCACCAAGGAATTCATCCTGATGTTCTCCGAGTGGGACTCCAAGTGGGCGGACAAGCCCGGCTTCGGCGGCCTGCCATCAGACAAGCCCGACTACTTCACGATCAACGGCAAGGCTTATCCGGACACCCAGCCCATCCGTATCGAGAAAGGCGACGTGGTCCGCCTGCGCCTGATTGGCGCTGGCGACGGCACGCACAGTTTCCACCTGCACGGGCACAGCTTCAAGATCGCCTTCAAGGATGGCTTCCCGCTGGCCAACCCCATCATGGCCGACACCGTGCTGTTCGGGCCCGGTGAGCGCTACGACCTGATCTTCGAAGCCGACAACCCTGGCCGCTGGATGGTTCACGACCACGTCGACTCCCATACCGTCAACGGCGATCGTCCGATGGGCGGAATCATGAGCGTCGTGGAGTATGCGGGCGTGCCTTCGGACCCCTGGTACGACTGGGCCGGCAAGAAGTACCAGCCCAACTTCTACTACGAGGAATCGCTGAAGAAGGGGCCCGGTCAGTACAGCAACGACTTGCTCAAGGGCAAGGCCGTCCAGTAATCGACCCAGGAACGATCTCGATGAACATCCCTCACCTCACGCGCCTTGCCGTGGCCGCCCTCGCCTTCACGGCGGCGGGCACCGCCGCCCAGGCGAAAACCGGGCAGGAAGTCCTGCAGGCGCAATGCGTGGCCTGCCACGCCGTCACGAAACCCCAGAAGCTCGATGTGGATCGTCTGTGGCAACGCAAGGGCCCGGACCTGTACTACGCGGGCGTCAAGTTCAACCAGCCATGGCTGGAGAAGTGGCTGCAGAGCCCGACCACCATCCGCCCCGCGGGGGTGATGGTGGCCCGGGCGGTCAAGGCCTCTGCCGACAAGGGGCCCGACACCATCGACCCCGCCGCGCTGAGCCCGCACCCGAAGCTGGACAAGGACGAGGCCGCCGCCGTAGCCGCCGAGTTGATGAAGCTCGGCGGCGATGCCGGCCTGGTGGAGAAAGGCGGCTTCAAGAACGACCCGCCCAACGCCTCCATGGCCAGCCTGCTGTTTGCCAAGCTGCGCGGCTGCGCCTCCTGCCATTCGGCCAAGCCGGGCAACGGCGGCAGCTCTGGGCCGGAGATGGTGGATGGTGGCGCGCGGCTGCAGCCGGACTACGTGGTCGCCTACATCAAGGATCCACAGAAATTCGACCCGCACGTCTGGATGCCGCGCCTCGACCTCAATGATGCCGATATCCAGAAGCTGGCCGGATACATCACCACGTTGAAGGGAGAGCCGAAATGAGGCGCCAGACGACTTTCCTGATGCTCGCGCCGCTGCTTGTGGCCGCTGGCATCAACCGTGCGCATGCCGACGACCAGTTCGCGCACGCCACACGGCTCTACAACACGTATTGCGTGCAGTGTCACGGTGTGAACCGTGACGGCAACGGTGTGAACAGCCGCGACATGGCGGTCAAGCCGCGCGATCACACCGACACCAAGGCTATGGGTGACACACCGGATGAAACGCTGTTGAAGGCGATCAAGGGAGGTGGTCTCGCTGTAGGGAAATCCGTTCTGATGCCGAAATGGGAGGGCCTGCTCACCGACGACGACATGAAGGAAATGGTCAGTTACCTGCGCTTCGTAAGCAAGACTGGCACCAAGTAATACGCAACCGAGGAAAAACAAGACAAATGAAAGCCCTTCCAACCCTGCTCTTTGCCGCCGCCGCTCTCCTGGCCGGCGTGCAGGCGCATGCGAAGACCGTCAAGGTCACGATGACAGCCAAGGAGATCGACCTGCCTATCGACAACAAGGGGACGATGTACCGCACCTGGACCTTCGACGGCCAGGTGCCGGGCACCGTGGTCCATGTCACCGAAGGCGACACGATCGAGTTCACACTGATCAACGACAAGGCGAACAAGAACTCGCACTCGATGGACTTTCACGCGGCACGCGTGGATGTCGTCAAGGACTTCGAGGCCGTGAAGCCGGGTGAAGAAGCCCACTACACGTTCACTGCCGACTACCCGGGGGTGTTCTTCTACCACTGCGGCGCGGACCCGATGATCCAGCATATCGCACGCGGCATGTACGGCACGATCATCGTGGATCCGAAGGATTCCAAGGCCATGCCGAAGGCAGATCGCGAGTATGTGCTGATCCAGTCCGAGCTGTACGCGAATCCGGACAACCAGGCGGACATGATGGCCAACAAGTGGACCAACGTCATGTTCAACGGCAGCATCTTCAAGTACGACCCGGTGCATGATCCGAGCGCCACCCGCGTGCTGCAAGCCAAGCCGGGCGAGCGCGTGCGGATTTACTTCGTCAACGCCGGTGTGAACGAGTTCTCGTCGCTCCACCCCATCGCGGGTATCTGGGATCGCGTCTACGGCAGCGGCAACCCCAAGAACGTCCACGTGGGCATGCAGAGCTTCGTGGTTGGGCCGGGCGATGCCGCCACGTTCGACCTGATCTCGCCGAAGGAAGGCGCCAACGCCATCGTGTCGCACTCGCTGCGTCAGGCGCTGTCGGGCGCCATCGCCATCATGCAGTTCTCCAATGATGCCGATCCGAAGGCCGGCAAGGGCGACAACATCCTCGTGAGGTAAGCAGCGCGGGGCTAACGGCTGGCCGAGGCGGGGACATCGTCGCGGCCGGCCACAGAGAGCAAGGTGAAAAACATGAAAGAAGGTGCGATGCTGGGCATCGGCGGCGCTACCGTGGCACTGCTGGCTGGTGTGGTGGGAATGGTGGCTTCGTACGACTACGTCAACGATCCACTGATCAGCCAGGCGCGGGCGGTGACCGCCGATGCTGGGGCGCATGCGGATGGCGGGCACGACCAGATGCACGGTCGACCTGAAGCGGGGAATGCACTGCTGACGGCGGCAACCAAGTCCGCCAGTGGCGCCACGCAGTACACCTGCCCCATGCATCCGAACATCGTCACGGCCCAGCCGGGAAGCTGCCCGATCTGCGGCATGCACCTGGTCAAGGCCGGCGCCACCCAGTCGATGCCGCAGCACCAGCACGCGCAGCAATCTGCTGCCGCCGCGCCGATTGCCGTGACCGTGGGCGATGCCGCCTACCGGCAGATGGGCATCGCGGTGGAGGTCGTCACGCACCGCCAGTTGAAACCGGTCATCAATACCTACGCCGTACTCGAATCCGACCAGGGACGTGCCACGTCCGCCACGCCGAAGTTCGAGGGCTGGATCAAGCGCCTGGGCGTCGCCGCAACCGGCGAGCGGGTGCGTCAGGGCCAGGTGCTTTACGAGATCTACTCCGCCGAGGCGCAACAGCGCCAGCGCGACTACCTCGACCTGCTGACCCGCCGCGACGGCCTGACCTCCGGCGGCATGGCCGCGCTGGAACAGAGCAACGCGATGCTCGGCAGTCTTGCGCGCGAAATTGCCCGCCAGCGGGACCGCCTGCGTGAAGCCGAGATTCCGCCGGCGGTCATGGCAAAGCTCGATACGGAGCGCCGCATTACCGAGGTCATTCCCGTGCTGGCGCAGCGCGACGGCATCGTTTCCGCCATCAATGTCCGGCCGGGCGGCTTTGCCGGACCCAGCCAGCCGGTGCTGACCTACGGCGACCCGCGCGGCACTAGCGCCACGCTGTCGCTCTATCCCGATCAACTGCCACTGCTTGCGCAGGGTGGCCAGCTCACGCTGACCTCGGACACCGTGCCCGGCTGGCGCGCCACCGCACCGCTGCGTGCCACCACGGCGGAGGTCGACCCGGCCACCCGCAAGGCCCGTGTGCGCGTGACGCTCAACCAGGTGCCCGCCGCCCTCGTCGCCGGCACCTTCCTCCATGCCATCGTCGAGGTCGCGGGCGAGACCACGCTAACGGCACCGCGCGATGCCGTGCTGCGCACCGGCCACGGGAGCTTCGTCATGGTCGCGCTGGGCGAAGGACGTTTCGTGCCGACCGAGGTGCGGCTGGGCAAGGAAGACGCCGAGCGCGTCGAGATTGTCGACGGACTGGCCGAAGGCGCGGCAATCGCCGTGAACGGCCAGTTCCTGCTCGGTGCGGAGGCTTCTCTGGCGGCCACGCGCCAGCGCATGGGCGGCGGCGCGGCCGTGAAAGAGATCCTGTAACGACAAGGCAACAGCGTGGCGGCAGCGCATCCGCCCCAATGACATCGGCATGACGGAGAACATATCGTGATAGGACGCATCATCGACTGGTCCATAGCGCATCGCGCGGCCGTCCTGCTTGCCGCGGCGATGCTTTGCGTGGCGGCCATCGTCTCGCTGCGCAGCCTGCCGCTCGATGCCCTGCCCGATCTCTCCGATACGCAGGTCATCGTCAAGACCGACTACACCGGGCAGCCGCCCCAGCTGGTCGAGGATCAGGTGACCTATCCGCTGGCCAGCGCGATGCTGTCCATTCCGGATGCTGATGCCGTGCGCGGCTTCTCCATGTATGGGCAGTCCTACCTGTACATCGTCTTTCGTGATGGCGTGGCGCCTGCCGTGGCGCGTGCGCGCGTCACGGAACAGCTCAACCAGATCCGCGACCGCCTGCCCGCCGCCGTGTCGCCCACCTTGGGTCCGGATGCCTCGGGCGTGGGCTGGATCCTCGAATACGCGTTGGAGGACCCATCCGGGCAGGTGCCGCCGGATCGGCTCAAGGCACTGCAGGACTACTATCTCGCGCCGGAACTCCGCGCCATCCCCGGCGTGGCGGAAATCGCGGGTGTGGGTGGCAAGGGTCGGCAGTACGAGATCCAGGTGGATCCGCAGCGGCTGGCATCGCTCGATCTCTCGATCGCGGATGTTGCCGGCGCCGTGCGCGAGAGCAACCAGGCCATCGAGGGCGGCGCGTTCGAGCTGGCGCGCTCGCGGCTGGTGGTGCGGGCCAATGGCCTGCTGCGCAAGCCTGCCGACCTGGCCGAGATTCCCGTGGCGAACAGTGCAGACGGCGGCGCGATCCGGCTCCGGGATGTCGCCACCATCGCTACCGTGCCGCGCCCCACCGAGGGTGCCGTCGACGTGGACGGCCACGGCGATGCCGCCAGCGCCATCGTGGTCATGCGCCAGGGCCAGAACACCCTCGACACCATCGAGCGGGTCAAGACGCGCCTGGGCCAGTTGCAGGGCGGTCTGCCGGCGGGCGTGAAGGTGACCATCCAGTACGACCGCTCCTCGCTCATTCTGCGCGCCGTCGATACACTGCGCACCAAACTGATCGAGGAATCGCTGGCCGTCGCGCTCGTCTGCCTGGTGTTCCTGCTGCACCTGCGCTCGTCGCTGACCGCCATCGTCACGCTGCCGGTCGGCATTCTCGGCGCCCTGCTCGTGCTGCGGTTGCAGGGCAGCACCGCCAACATCATGTCGCTGGGCGGCATCGCGATTGCCGTGGGGGCGATGGTGGACGCCGCCATCGTCATGGTGGAAAGCATGCACCGGCGCCTGGAAAAGGAACCCGACCCCGCACCCGCGCGCCGCTGGGAGATGGTGCGCGCCAGCGCGAACGAGGTGGGTCCCTCGCTGTTCCTCTCGCTGGTGGTGATCGCCGTGTCCTTCCTGCCGGTCTTCGCGCTGCAGGGGCAGGAAGCGAAGCTGTTCTTCCCGCTGGCCTTCACCAAGACCTATGCGATGGCCTTCGCGGCCGGGCTGGCCATCACGCTGACGCCGGTGCTGATGGGCTACGCGGTGCGCGGCAAGATCCGTGGCGAATCCCGCAACCCCGTCAGCCGTGTCCTGCGTGCCGTGTATGCGCCGCTGCTCTTCGGCACGCTGCGCCATGCCCGTCTGGCGCTGGTCGCCGGCCTCGCCCTGGTGCTGAGCGCCGCGTGGCCGCTCTACCGGCTGGGCAGCGAGTTCATGCCGCCCTTGGACGAAGGCGACCTGCTATACATGCCGACCACGCTGCAATCGGTCTCCGCCGCCGAGGCGCAGCACATCCTGCAGATGACCAATCGCATGATCCTGCAGGTTCCCGAGGTCGAGCACGTGTTCGGGAAGGTGGGCCGCTCGGACTCGGCCACTGATCCGGCGCCGCTGTCGATGATCGAGACGACTATCCGCCTGCATCCGCGCGACCAGTGGCGCCCCGGCACGTCGATCGAGGACGTGATCGCAAAGCTGGACGCCGCCGTGCGCGTGCCAGGCCTGACCAACTCCTGGGGCTATCCCATCCGCACGCGCATCGACATGGTGTCTACCGGCATCCGCAGCCAGCTCGCGCTCAAGGTCAGCGGGCCGACACTCGCGGGCATCGACACCATGGCCGGCGAGATCCAGGCCGTGCTCAATCGGGTGGAAGGCACGCGCTCGGTGTTTGCGGAGCGCGCGGGCAGCGGCCGTTATCTGGATATCGACATCGACCGCGCCGCGGCCGGGCGCCTCGGCATCCGCATCGCGGACATCCAGGGTGTGATCGAAGGCGCGCTCGGCGGCCAGCAGTTGACGGTGATGACCGACGGGCGGGAGCGCATCCCCGTGACGCTGCGGCTGCCGGCCTGGCAACGCGAGACGCCGGACGCCATCGGCGCGCTGCAGGTCAAGGCGCCATCCGGCGCGCTCGCGCCACTGCGCGATCTGGCGCACATCCGCATCAGCGATGGCCCCACCGAGATCAAGAGCGAGAACGCCAAGCTGATCGGCTACGTGTTCGTCGACGTGGCTGGCGCCGATATCGGCGGCTACTACCGCCGCGCCAGCGCCGCGCTGGCGGCGGCCGGCATCCACCAGCAGGGTTACACCGCCACCTGGACCGGGCAGTACCTGCAGTTCGAGAACGCGTCCGCCAACCTCGCACTGATCGGCATCGCCACGGCTGCGCTGGTGCTGGGCCTGCTCTACCTGCACTTCCGCAGCCTGCGGCGCGTGCTGCTGGTGCTGCTCTGCCTGCCCGCCGCCGTGGCCGGGGGCGTGTGGCTGGTGTGGTGGCTGGACTACCAGATGTCGGTCGCGGTTGTCATCGGCCTGATCGCGCTGGCCGGGGTGGCCACCGAGTTCGGCGTGGTCATGGTGCTCTACCTCGACCAGGCGGTCGGCCGCTGGCGGCATGATGGCGGGCACCTCGGCTCGGCGGGCTTCTACCGCGCCGTGGTGGGCGGCGCGCTGCTGCGGCTGCGGCCCAAGGCCATGACGGTGTCGGTGATCCTTGCCGGGCTGCTGCCGGTCATGCTGTCCGACGCCACGGGCGCTGACGTGATGAAGCGGATCGCCGCACCGCTGCTGGGTGGGATGCTGTCGGCGCCGGTGTTCTCGCTGTTGCTGATGCCGGCGCTCTACGTCATGCTGTTCCGCGAGCGTGCCGCCCGCGCGCCGCGCCTCGGCACACTGGATAGGGAGGTACGGGTATGAGCACGAACGCCCCAACCCGGCCATCGGCCCACCCCGCACCCATCGCATTCGGGGAACGGGTGCGGAAGGCGGCCCGCGCGTTGTATCACCTGCTTGGCTCGATGCGCTTCGCCGTGGCGATCCTCGTCATCGTGGCGCTGGCGGCCTGCATCGGCAGCATCGTGCCGCAGAACGCCGGGCCGGCCGCCTATGTCTCCCAATACGGCACGACCTGGACGGCGGTGCTGGTGTTCCTCGGCATGACCGACGTCTACCACGCGAGCTGGTTCGGCGCGCTGCTGGTGGTCATGTCCACGTCGACGGCGATCTGCGTGGTGCGCAATACGCCCGCCATGCTCCGGCAGGTCTTCGATCGGCAGGATCGGGTGAACCGCAAGTTCGTCGAGACCCTGCCCTGCCGCGTGCGCTTCCGCCACGACGCAGGCGAGGCCGCGCTGCTGGCCACTCTGATGCCGGCGCTGCGGCGCGAGCGCTTTCGTGTCGCCACACGGCGGACGGCCGATGGGGCGCTGCTGGTGGCGGCGCGGCGCGGTGGCGCGCGGCGCATCGGCTATATCCTGACGCACGCCGCAATCGTCCTGATTACCGTGGCTGCGTTCCTTGACAGCGATCTCGCCGTGCGGGGCCGCGTGCTGGCCGGCCTCCAGCAGATCGAGACCCGCGACCTGCCCGTCGATGCCGTGCCGCCCAGCAGCGTGCTGCCGGCCGGCACGCTCAGCTATCGCGGCCAGCTCACCCTTGCCGAAGGTGAATCGGCCAGCAACGCCATCGTCCCCATCGGGGATGGCTATCTGGTCCAGCCGCTGCCGTTCACCGTGCGGCTGCACCGCTTCCACATCGAGCGCTATCCCAACGGCCAGCCCCGGGACTTCATCAGCGACCTGGAGATCCAGTTGCCCGGGCAGCCGCCGACACGCCACGCGCTGCGCGTCAACCATCCGCTCGCCGAGCACGGCGTCACGCTCTACCAGTCCGGATTTGCCGATGGTGGCAGCACGCTGAACCTGCGCATGTTCTCCCGGACTGGCGCGGCGGTGCCGCTGGCGGCCACCGTGGGCAGCGATGTGCCGCTGCTGATCGATAACGCGCCCTGGACGTTCCAGGCGAGCGACCTGCGCATGGACAACATCCAGGACACCGGCAACGCGCCGGCACAGGGCCTGCTGCGCCGCTACCTCGAAGGCCGCTCCGGCACCGTCGCCGACCTGGGACCGACCATCGAATACGTGCTGCGCGACCCGGCTGGCCAGCCCCGCACCATGGTGACGTACCTGCGGCCGCTGACCTTTGGCGGCGACCGCTACTTCGTCAGCGGCGTGCGCCGGGCGGATGGCGAGGGCTACGAGTACATCCGCGTGCCTGTCGATGCGGACGGATCGGCGACCACGTTCGAGCGATTCGAGCGCCAACTGCAGGATCCCGCCGCGCGGCAGCGTGCGGCGCGCCGGATACTGGCCAAGCCCTCCGCGGAAATGGCGGACGTGGCGGCCCGTGCGCTGGAGGTGTTCGCCCATGACGGCTCGCCCGGCATCGCCGCGCTGGTGGAAGCGACGGTGCCCGAGGCGGAACGGGGCGCAGCCACCACGCTGCTCTCCGGCCTGGTGGTGCGCGCCGCGCGCGCGCTGGCCGCCGAGGACGACGAGCAGGGTCCACAGGACGCCTCCGCCCGGCGCCGCCTGCAGGACCTGCTGAACGCCCACGACGACATGGTGGCCAGTGACGCGCCCGCGTGGGCGCTGGCCGGCACCGTCAGCCAGCGCGCCGCCTCCGGCCTGCAGGTCGCCCGGCGTGGTGGCGATGCGCTGTTGATCGTCAGCCTGTCGATGCTGGCCATCGGCGTGTGGCTGCTGTACGCGGTGCGCGAGCGGCGCCTCTGGCTGTGGTGGGACCCCGCCAGCCGCGTGGCGGTGGCCGGTCTGCGCGCCAATCGCAAGATGCCCGGGCTCGAAGCGGAACTGGCTGCATGGCTGGCGCCGCTCGGCCCCCTCCCGCCGGTGGACGCCGGCAACCGTGACTTATCGGAACCATCATGAAAACTGCCATTGCAGAGCCCGCCCCGGCGGGTGCCTCCGCCCCCGCCCTGAACGCCGCTGCGGTGGCAAATCCGCCACCGGCGGGCACCCTCCCCGGCAAGCTGTTCGCCATCGCGCTGGCGGGCGGGGTCGCCGTCTGTTACGCACGCTGGTGGGCGGCCATGGACGGCTACGAGGTCGTGATCCTCGCGCTGGCCGCCGCCGGGCTGGTCTATGCCGGCAACGCGTGGCCGCCCCTGCGGGCGTTCATGGCCGGCACGGGTGCCGTGGCATCGCTGCTCTGCTGGCAGCTCGGCCGCGATATCGGCGGCGCCGTGGCCGTCGACAACCTCGCCAGCGGCCCTGTGAGCCAGCCGGTTTTGCTGGGCTCGGGCGCGCTGATCGGCGTTGCCACGCTGGCCTCCATCGCCGGCTGGGTAGGACAGCGGGCGCGCCTGGCCGCGATCGGCCGTGCTGCCACGTGGGCCGGGCTCGGGCTCGCGGCTGCGGCCTTCCTCACGCGCTGGTACGAGTCGTACCGCATCGGTGCCGGCATGGGCCACATACCGGTCAGCAATCTCTATGAGGTGTTTGTCGTCTTCATCATCCTGACCGGCCTGATGATGCTGTACATGGCGTCCCGCTATCGCGCGGCGGGGTTCACGGTGTTCACCCTGCCGCTGCTGTGCGCGGCCTACGCCTTCCTGTTCTGGTATGGCGGCGCGCGCGGCGCAGGCGCGATCACGCCGTTGATTCCGGCGCTGCAGTCGTATTGGATGAAGCTGCACGTGCCGGCGAACTTCCTCGCCTATGGCGCGTTCTCGATCGCAGCCATGCTCGGCGGCGCGCGCCTGCTGTCGGGACGGCGTTTCATGAGGTCGCGCATGCCGGATCCGGCATGGATCGACGAAGCGGTGTACCGCGCCATCGCGAGCGGCTTCGCCTGCTTCACGGTCGCCACGATCCTCGGGGCGCTGTGGGCGGCGGAAGCCTGGGGCGGCTATTGGTCATGGGACCCCAAGGAAACCTGGGCCCTGGCGGTCTGGCTGAACTACGCGGCGTGGCTGCACCTGCGCATGCTGGGCAAGGTGAGCGCGCGCGTGCTGGCGTGGTGGGCGGTGGCCGGCCTGTTCGTCACGCTCTTCGCCTTCCTTGGCGTCAACATGTACCTGGCTGGCCTGCACTCGTACGGTTCACTCTGAACGCGGCCGACGGTTACAAAGCGCTCACACCGCGCGCACGTCCACCAATTCGCCTGCCGCGCCACGCTCCCCTTGGGGATCGACGATATCGGCGATGGCCATGGTGACGCTGACGCCCGAGAACAGGAAAGCGACGGCGAGGGCGAAAAGGGTGGCGACTTCCATGAAGCACTCCAGCGACGTTAGGAGTTTCCATTATATGATGCGTCGCACCATCTGTAAATATTTTGTATGTGGTATATCACGAGAGATTGAGTATCTCGCCTGGAAATGATCGATCAGTCGCTTTCCGTCTCTTTTCTGCATCGATCGCCGAATTCCCGGGCGGCCCAGTCGAGAAACGCCCTCACCCGTGGCGATAGCTGCCGGGACCGCTGATACAGCAGCGAGACCGGCGCCGAAGGCGGCGGCGTGTCCGGCAGGATCTCCACCAGTTCGCCATCGGCCAGTTCCCGTTCGATATGGAAGCGCGGCACCTGGGCCAACCCTAGCCCCAGCTTGATCCCGGCCAGATAGCTTTCCGTCCCGGTCACGGTCAGTACGGCCGGTATCGATACGGCCTGTATTTCCCCGTGGACGTCGAACTCCAGCGGCGTGACATTCCCCGTCGTAACCGATCGGATGCCCACCATCTGGTGCCCGTCGAGCGATGCCAGGCTCGTTGGCGTGCCGAACCGCGCCAGGTAAGCCGGCGTGGCGCAGGTCAGCCGGTCCAGGGTCGCCACTTGCCGCGCCACCAGCTCGCTATCGGGCAATTTGCCATAGCGGAGCACGCAATCGACGCCCTCCTGCACCATGTCGACCCAGCGGTCGCCCTCGCTCATCGAGATCTGGATATGCGGATGCCGGGCGAGGAAGTCCGGAAATCCCGGCAGCAGGAAATGGCGCGCGATTGTGCCCTGCACCTCCAGCCGCAGCAGCCCCTTCGGCTCGGCGCCGTTGAAGGCGCCCTCGGCGTCCTCGATGTCGTCCAGGATGGTCAGGCAGCGCCGGTAGTACGCCTCCCCGTCCAGCGTCGGCCGCACTACGCGCGTGGTCCGCTGCAGCAGCCGAACTCCCAGCCGCCCCTCCAGATCGTGGATGACCTTGGTCACCGTCGATCTCGGCACCTCCATGTCGTGCGCCGCCAGCGTAAAGCTGCGCCGCTCCACCACCCGCGTAAATAGCCGCATTGCGTCGAACCGGTCCACCCCACCCTCCGCCGATTGTTTCCCTGCCAGAACAAGTGCGGGCAATTTTAGACCGATTATCTATCCGCTCCAATCGCGCATAGTTCACTCAACCCGCAGCGTCACACAGCGAATGGCGGCCACCCAACCCCGGAGAAGAACCATGAGCACCACCCAGATCACCCCCGAAGCCACCGCCCAGGCCAAGTCCCCCAACCAGCAGGTCGCCATCGTGACCGGCGCCTCGCGCGGCATCGGCGCCGCCATCGCCCGCCGGCTGGCGCAGGACGGCTTCACCGTCGTCGTCAACTATGCCGGCAGCGCTGGCGAAGCCGAGGCGCTGGTCGCCGAGATCGAAGCCGGCGGCGGCCGGGCGATTCCGGAGCAGGCCAATGTGGCCGACCCGGCCGCCGTGGCGCGCATGTTCGATGCCGCCGAAGCCGCTTTCGGTGGTGTGGACGTCCTCGTCAACAACGCCGGCATCATGAAGTTGGCGAAGCTGGCCGACAGCGACGACGCCTTGTTCGACAGCCAGATCGCCATCAACCTCAAGGGCACGTTCAACACGCTGCGCGAAGCGTCGCGCCGCCTGCGCAACGGCGGCCGAGTGATCAACCTGTCGTCGAGCGTGGTCGGCCTCTACCAGCCCGCCTACGCGGTGTACGCCGCCACGAAGGCCGGCGTGGAAGCCATGACGCATGTGATGACGAAGGAAATGCGCGGCCGGAACATCACGGTGAACGTCGTGGCACCCGGCCCCACTGCCACCGCCCTGTTCCTCGACGGCAAGCCGCAGGAAGTCATCGACAACCTCGCCCGGCTCGCCCCGCTGGAGCGCCTGGGCGCGCCGGAGGACATCGCCAACACCGTGGCCTTCCTGGCTGGCCCCGATGGCGCCTGGGTCAACGGGCAAACCATCCGCGTCAACGGCGGCATCATCTGATGCAGGAGCGGAGTCCATCATGAAGAAAGTCATCCTCATCACTGGCGCGTCGAGCGGCTTCGGCCGCCTGACCGCCGAGGCCCTCGCCAAGGCCGGCCACACGGTCTACGCCTCCATGCGCAACACGGCCAGCCGCAATGCCGAAGTCGTGGCGCAAATGGCTGCGTTCGCCCGCACGCATGACGCTGATCTGCGTACGGTGGAGCTGGACGTACAGTCGCAGCCGTCCATCGATGACGCCGTGGCCAGCATCCTCGCCGCCACGGGCCGCATCGACGTACTGATGCATAACGCGGGCCACATGGCCTTCGGCCCCGCCGAGGCGTTCACGCCGGAACAATTCGCCCAGCTGTACGACATCAACGTGCTCAGCACCCAGCGCGTGAACCGCGCCGTGCTGCCCCATCTGCGCCGCCAGGGGCAAGGGCTGCTGGTCTGGGTGTCGAGCAGCAGTTCCGCTGGCGGCACCCCGCCCTACCTCGCCCCCTACTTCGCGGCGAAGGCAGCGATGGATGCCATCGCGGTCCAGTACGCGCGCGAGTTGTCGCGCTGGGGCATCGAGACATCGATCATCGTCCCGGGCGCGTTCACCAGCGGCACCAACCATTTCGCGCACACGGGGTTGCCTGCCGATACCGCGCGCGCGGAGGAATACGAGTCGGGCCCTTATCCCGGCTTTGGCGATGAAATCCAGCACGCGTTCGCCGGCATCGTGCCGCCCGATGCGGATGCGGGACAAGTGGCCGACGCCATCGTCGATGTCGTCAACGCGCCGTTCGGCAAGCGGCCGTTCCGCGTGCATGTCGATCCGACACAGGACGGCGCCGACGTCGGCTTCGCAGTGCTGGACCGCCTGCGTGCCGAGATGCTCCATCGCGTGGGCATGGGAGATCTGCTCGTGCCGCGCGTCGCGCAGTGAGCACGCTGCAATCTCTACGACCTCGTAACATTTTCCCCTACGCTTCTTCCATCACAACTGCACCGAGACACTGCATCATGCCCTGATGCAGTGCTCTCACGTCACCGCTTCATTACTAGTGTTGCGTGACGCGCGCATGACCCTTGTCGCACGCGGCCAACCGAACGGCCGTACTAAGTATTGCGATATACAGTCCTTACACTTCCTTACAGCACGCCCCCGTCAAACTGACTACCTTTGAATCGCTCCGGCAATGCCATGCCGATCCCATCCGCGATATGGTGTCACGGAGCATCAATGGGCGTGTAACGCCTCGCTGTACCGGTCCGCTTTTGTGGACCTCTCAAATGACCGGCCTGCCTGCCCGGTCTGGAAGTAAAGCCAGTTCCGGCGCGTAGCAACAGCCCGGGACCACGCGCATAAGAACTACCTGGGGACGACGACGTTGCGCCTCCGCGCGCGCCAACACCGCGTGCGGGGTGCAGCTTTTGCCCGTGATTTCCGCGATTCCGCTCCGGCCATCGCGGTGGGGACGCTTTTGCCCGTTTTTTTGACGGGCGCTGACTATTGTTCGGAGGATGGCATGCAGAACGACAAGCCCGACAACAAACCAACGTTGCCGACGCGCCGGCCCACCTCCCCCGCGCCCCCGCCCGGCGGTAAGCTCGACGACCCCCTCGTCGCGCGGCGTGGCGGCACGCTGAGCCTGCGGCCGCTGTGGCAGATCGTGCCGCGGCTGGCCAGCTACGGGATGGTGGCCTTCATCATCTGGGTGGTCCTCTCCGTGATGTTCCCCCCCGTGTTCACGCGGTCTTCCGAGCGCGCCGTGGTGAACAGCCCCGTGAACCTCGTCACCACGCCGGTCGAAGGCATCGTGACGAAGCAGATCGTGGCTGTGGGCAGCACCTTCGCGCAGGGGCAGTCGCTGATGACGCTCCAGAATCCCAATACCGACCGCTCGCTGCTGGTGGAACTGCTCGGCAAGCAACTCGACAACCAGAAGCGCTATGAAGCCGCCAAGGCCAAGCTCGAGGGCAACCAGGCGCGGCTGGCGTCCACCGGCGACGACATCAAGCGCTACCAGTCGGCGGCGCAGCGCGAGCATGCGTCCAAGCTGCGCGGCATCGAGGCGCGGCTCTCCGTGGCCAAGCAGCAGATCGACCAGCAGACCGACCTCGTCAATCGCAACCAGGCCATGCAGTGGGCCGGGGCGGTGAGCCAGGCCTATACCGATGCCTCGCGCAACCAGCTCACCGTGCTGGCCGGCAATCGGGATGCGATCCAGGCCGAACTGGATACCGCACGCGGCAGCAGCGAGGCGGCGCGCGGCAAGGTGTACATGTCGAGTACCGACGGCGCGCTGGGCTCGCTCGCGCAACGGCAGGACGAGTTGCGCGCGGAGAACGTGCAGCTCGAAGCCGAGATCAAGCAGTTGGAGGAGTACGGCCAGTCGGTCGACAAACTCGTCGCCGCCGAGCAGGAGCGCGTGGAGCGGGTCACCAACCTCGACATCAAGGCCTATGGCGGCGGCATCGTCGAGGATGTGACCGCCCCGCCGGGTACGCGCGTGGCGGCCGGCGCCACCTTGATGCGCACCACCAACTGCGCCCAGCCGAGCGTGGTGGCGGTGTTCCCGCGCAGCCTCAGCAAGGACCTCCTGCCCGGCGCCAAGGTCAAGGTGCAGGTCGATGGCGTGGCCGTGCCGGTGTCGGGCGCCGTGTCCGAGATCCTGCCGCGCGCCCCCGATGGCGACCAGGCGCGCTACTTCGTGCCCTTCCCGCCCATCGAGAAGAACGAGATCTATCTGATTGCCAAGCTGAACAAGCCTCTGCCTGACTTGCCCGGCAGCAGCGGCAGCGGCACGGACCGCTGCGCGCTCGGCCACTGGGCCAAGGTCAGCCTCGATCGCCCGTGGTTCAAGAGCCTGATCTGAGATCGATTGCGTTCGATTGCGTTCGACTGGATCGGCAATCCCCCACGTTCCCCACGCCCGCAGGAAGGAGACCTCGCCGTGCAGCGTTATTCCCTACCCTCCCAAGCGCTGGCGTGCGCGGGGGCGTGCCTGATGGCCGCCGCGCTCGCCACGCCGCCCCCCGCCATGGCCGCGCCCCCGGTTCCGCCCGACGCCGCGCGCCAGCAATTGCGCGATGGCGCCTGCCAGGCGCTGACCGCGCGCGTCGGCGCCTTGCCCGGCAAGGGCCCGGTCATGCTCGGCAGCTACGAGCCGGCCCCCGGCGGCGAGCCCCTGCCCGCCCCGCTGCGCCAGTCGGCCTTCGTCTATGACAACGCGCTGGCCGGCATCGCCCTCATTGCCTGCGGGCAGCCCGCCGCCGCGCGCCGGATTGCCGATGGCGTGGTGGCCGGCGTCACGCGTGACCGCCACTACCACGATGGCCGCGTGCGCAATGCCTACCGCGCCGGCGCCGTGCCCGATGGCCCGGTGCCGCTGCCGGGCTGGTGGGACGAGCCGAGCAAGAAATGGTTCGAAGACCGCTACCAGGTCGGCACGGCCACCGGCAATGTCGCCTGGGCCGCGCTGCTGCTGCTGGCGGTCTATGAATCGACGCAGGACCGCCGCTACCTGGACACCGCCGGCACGCTGATGGGCTGGATCGACAAGCAGACCTTCGCCAGCGAGCCCCCGGCGGCCTTTATCGGCGGCTTCTTCGGCCATGAGCCCGCGCCGCAGCGGCAGGGCTGGAAGTCCACCGAACACAATGTCGATGCCTACGCGGCCTTCCGCTGGCTGGGCCGCTACAGCGATGACCCGCGCTGGCGCACCGGCGCGGACCGCGCCAAGCGCTTCGTGGAGGCGATGTGGCAGCCCGGCGAAGGCCGCTTCGTCATCGGCACGCGCGACGATGGCCGCTCGCTCAACGCCGGGCCGTCCGCGCTCGATGCCTCGCTATGGCCGCTGATCGCCGTGCCCGAATCGGCCAATACCTGGCGCCGCGCGCTTGACTGGACGCGCAGCCGCCACGCCGTGGGCGGCGGCTACGGCTTCAACGCCAGCCCCGATGGCGTCTGGACGGAAGGCACCGGGCAGGCCGCGCTGGTCCTGCGCGCCATGGGCCGCGAGGACGAGGCCCGCCCGCTCTGGCCGCTGCTGCTGGCCCAGCGGGCGCCCTCGGGCTACCTCTTTGCCACGCCCGAGCGCCGCATCCGCACCGGTCTCCAGATCGGCCCGGACAGCACCACCGACGATTTCTACTACTACCACCTGCCCCACCTCGGGGCCACCGCGTGGGCCATCCTGGCCGCGGCCGGCTGGAATCCGTTCCAGCCCGGCGGACGACAGGCCGACACCGCCAATGTCGCCAACAAGGAGTGACGATGTTCGCCGATTTTCTCGAAAACCGGATGCTGATGGAGATCAACGCCGGCGCCTTCCTGATCGCGGTGCTATGCCTGCGCGGCAGCCGCCATCGCGCGGCGGACCGTTGGCTGTTCGGCATCGCCGCCGGGGTGCTGCTGTCGTGCTACTACGTCTGGCGCTGCACGCAGACCCTGCCGGACTGGCGCATGGACTTCCCGAGCGTGTGGTCGTACGCGTTCTTCGGCTTCGAGACCCTGACGATTGCCTACACGCTGATCTCGATCGTCACGCTGACGCGCACCTCGGACCACAGCGCGGCGGCCGATGCCGGCGAGGCGGTCCTGCGCCGCAGCCCCGAGGTGCCGCAGGTGGACATCTTCATCGCCACCTATAACGAGGGGCTGGACGTGCTCGAGAAGACCATCGTCGCCGCACTGGCCATCGACTATCCCAACTTCCGCGTCTGGGTGCTCGACGATACCCGGCGCGACTGGCTCAAGGACTTCTGCGGTACGGTCGGCGCGCGCTACGTGACCCGTCCGGACAACACCCACGCCAAGGCTGGCAACCTCAATAACGGGCTACAGCACAGCGCGGAGGCGGGCGGCGCGGCGTTCATCATGGTCCTGGACGCGGACTTCGCGCCGAACCGGAACATCCTGCTGCGCATCATCGGCCTGTTCGACGACCCCGTGGTCGGCGTGGTGCAGACGCCGCAGTTCTACTACAACGCCGACCCGATCCAGTACAACCTGCGCTCCACCGAATGCTGGGTGGACGAGCAGCGGGCCTTCTTCGACGTCATGCAGCCGGCCAAGGACGCCTGGGGCACCGCGTTCTGCATCGGCACTTCGTTCGTGGTGCGGCGCGACGCGCTGACCAAGATCGGCGGATTCCCGACCGGCACGGTCACCGAGGACATCCACCTGACCTACCGCCTGATGCCGCACGGCTACATCACGCGCTGGCTCAACGAGCGGCTCAGCGTGGGCCTGTCTGCCGAAGGGCTGCCTGAGTACATCAGCCAGCGCAGCCGCTGGGGGCTGGGCACGATCCAGGTGGCGCTCACCGCCGATGGCCCCCTGCGCGGGCGCGGCTATTCGCTGCGACAACGGCTGCACTACGTGCACGGCCTGCTCCACTGGCTGAGCCGCCCGTTCACCTTGATGCTGCTGGCCGGCCCCCTGCTCTACTGGTATTTCAACGTGCCGACGCTATATGGCGATCCGGTCCAGTTCCTCGCCTATGGCGTGCCGGCGCTGCTGCTGTACTGGGCCTACAGCATCTGGATCACCGGCTCGCGGGCGATGCCGATCTTCACCGAGGTCACCCAGATCGTGGCGGCACTGGCGGTGACCGCCACGCTGGCCAGCGCCGTGTTCAAGCCGTTCGGGCGACCGTTCAAGGTCACCAACAAGGGGCTGGACCGCTCGAAGCTGGTGATCCACGGCAAGTTCGCCGCGCTCTACGGCGGAATGTTCCTGTTCACCGGCATGGGGCTGGCGCGTGCCGTGGCCGCCGATGGCTCGGCGCCCGGCCTGGCCTTCAACATCGGCTGGACGCTGGTGTCGATGGTGCTGTACTTCGCCTCCCTGCTGGTGTGCTTCGAGCTGCCGCGCCCCCGCAAGGAAGAACGCTTTCCGCACCGGGAGCGCGCCGTGCTGCGGCTCTACGGCAAGGACGGCGTGGCCTACGAATTCCACGGCACCACGCGCGACCTCTCCTGCAACGGCGCGGGCCTGCTGCTCGACGGCAATGCGGCCGTCACGCGCGGCATGGACGGCGCCGAAGGGGCGATCTGGCTGGCGCCGCTGGGCTGGGTGTCCTGCCGCGTGGCGCGTGCGCGCGGCAACCTCGCCGGCGTGGCGCTGCGCCCCGACACGGCCGCCCGCCACCGCCTGATCCGCCTGCTGTTCAGCGAGCCCGCACACAACATCGCAGACCGTGGCCGGCCCGGCGTGGCCATCGCCCAGCTGCTGCGACGCGCTTTTTCGGGATAACCACCATGACCAAGACAATCACGACGATGCGCTACCTAGTCCCCCTGCTCCCGCTGGCGCTGGTCGCCTGCACGCTCGAACCCACCTACCAGCGGCCCGAGTCGCCGGTGCCCCCGCAATGGCCGACCGGCGCCGCGTACCAATCGGGCGCATCCGGTGCCCAGGCGGCCTCACCGGGGCAAGCGCAGGCGCAGGCACCCGCCGCCAGTCTGGGCTGGGAAGATTTCTTCACCGATGCACGCCTGCGCCGGCTGATCGAACTCGCGCTGGCCAACAATCGCGACCTGCGCATTGCCACGCTGTCGATCGACCAGGCGCGCGCGCAGTACCGCATCCAGCGGGCGGCGCAGTTCCCGGCCATCAATGGCAGCGCCGGCTTCGCCAGTTCGCGCATCAGCGGCGACCTGCGCCCGCCGGGGCAGGACCCGATCATCAACGCGTGGACCGCCGGCGTGGGCTTCAACGCCTTCGAACTGGACCTGTTCGGCCGGGTGCGCAGCCTCAAGCACGAAACGCTGGAACAGTACCTCGCCATCGAGGAGGTGCGCCGCAGCGCGCAAATCAGCCTCGTGGCCGAGGTTGCCAGTGCCTACCTGACGCTCCGGGCCGATCAGGAACTGCTGAAGATCTCGCAGGACACGCTCAAGGTGCAGGAAGACGCCGCGCAGATGATCGACCGCAGCAAGCGCGCGGGGGGCATGGCCCAGCTCGACACGCATCGCGCCCAGACCCAGCTGGAGACGGCGCGCGTGGGCGTGGAGCAGTACACACGCCAGGTGGCGCAGGATGAAAACGCGCTGGCGCTGCTGATCGGCGGGCAACTGCCGGCCGACTTGCCGGCGCCGCAGCCGTTCGAGAACAATTCCTTTGTGGCCGAATTGCCGGCCGGGCTGCCCTCCACCGTGCTCGAGCAGCGGCCAGACATCATGGCCGCCGAACACCGGCTCAAGGCGGCCAACGCCAATATCGGCGCGGCGCGGGCGGCCTTCTTCCCGACCATCTCGCTGACCGCCAGCGTCGGCGCGGCCAGCAGCACGCTGGCGGGGCTGTTCTCGGGCGGCATGGCCTGGGTCTTCGCGCCGCAGATCACCCTGCCGATCTTCAACGCGGGCGCCAATCAGGCCCGCCTGACCGTCTCCGAGGTGCAGAAGGACATCAACGTGGCCGCCTACGAGAAGACCATCCAGGGTGCCTTCCGCGAAGTGGCCGACGGGCTGGCCGCGCGCGGCACCTACGACCGCCAGACGGCTGCGCAGGAGGCGCTGGCGAAGGAGATTACCGAGACGCGGCGCCTGTCGGAAATCCGTTTCAAGAACGGGGTGGATGACTACTTCGGCGTCTTCGATGCCCAGCGGCAGCTCTACAACGCCCAGCAGACGCTGGTGACGATCCGCCTCGCGCGGCTGACCAGCCGGGTGGGCCTGTACAAGGCGCTCGGCGGCGGATGGACGCAGGCGACGGTGGCCCAGCCGGCTCAGCCCGCACCCGGCGCGCCAGCCGCGCCAGCCGCCCCCGCCGCGAAAGCTGCCACGCCGGCCGTCACGCAGCCGGTTGCGCAGGCACGGTGAACTGGACCACGGCGCCCCGGGGCTGGTTCGGGCTCGCCCAGAGCCGGCCGCCGTGGGCCTCGATGATCGACCGGCAGATCGACAGACCCATGCCCAGGCCCGTGGCCTTGGTCGTGTAGAACGGGGCGAACACGCGCTCGGCGTCTTGCGGCGCAAAGCCCGGGCCGGTGTCGCTCACCGTCACCAACACGCTGCCGGCCTCGGCCTGCACGGTGCGGATAAGCAATTGCCGGGCACCGTCGCCGATGCCGCCCATGGCCTCCAGCGCGTTCATGATCAGGTTGAGCAGCACCTGCTGCAGTTCCACGCGGTCGCCTTCGATGGCTGGCAAGCCGTCCGCAAGCTGCGCCTGCACCGTGGCGCGGCCCTTGTCGGCTTCGCCACGGGTCAGCTCGACCACCTCGCCGATCGCCTGATTGATGTCCACCAGCTCCTTGCGCGGCGGTGCCTTCTTGATCAGCTGGCGGATGCGCCCGAGCACGTCCCCCGCGCGGTTGGCGTCCTTGACGATACGGGTGAGCGCCTGGCCCACCTCGTCGATATTGGACGGTTTGGCGCCCAGCCAGCGCAGTGCCGCCTGCGCATTGGTCACCGTCGCCGCAATCGGCTGGCTGACTTCGTGCGCGATCGACGCCGCAAGCTGCCCCATGGTGGCCACGCGGTTGGCGTGCGCAAGTTCGGCCTGGACTTCGCGATAGCGCTGCTCGCCCTGGTGGACCCTTTCCTCGGCCTGCTTGCGCTCAGTCAGGTCGAGCACGAACGCCACGCCCTCCTTCCGGCCGGCTTCGAACGTGGCCAGGCCGACGATGACCGGCAAGTAGCTGCCATCCTTCCTGACGTACGCCTTCTCGAAGGGCCGCGCGTGCCCCGTCCGCACGGCCTCGGCCAGTGCATGGTGGTTGACCGGGCGCAATTCCGGCGGCGTCAGGTCGTTCCAGCCCACGCGCCCCGAGAGCAGTTCCTCGCGCTCATATCCCACCATGCGCAGGAAGGCATCATTGGCTTCGAGAATCTCGCCCTCGCCCCGCCAGAAGACGATCCCGATGATATTGGCGTCCACGAGTCGCCCGATTTTCGCTTCCCGTTCCGCCACGTCGCGGTACAGCCGGGCGTTCTCCAGCGAGATGGCGGCCTGCGAGGCCAGCAGCTTCAGCACCGCGATCTGGGCCGGGCAGAACACGCGGGCGGTCAGGTTGTTTTCGAGGTACAGCGCGCCGATGAGCTTGGCCTGGTTCATCAGCGGCAGGCAGAGCACGGAGCGGGCGCGATGCTGGCGAATGTACGGGTCGGCGGAGAACGACGGCTCGGCCACGGCGTCGTCGAGGAACACGTTCTCGCGCGTGCGCAGGGCATGGTAGAGGACCGATTCCGGCAGCATGGCCGCGCTCACGGGCGCCGCGCGCAGTTGCAGCAGGATCGCGTCGCTGCCGGTCGTGGCTTCCGCCGCAATTCGCAGTTCGCCGCCGTCCGACAGGATCAGCAGGCCGCGTTCGGCGCCGGCCTGCTCGATGGCCGTGCGCATGATCATCTCGATCAGGTTGTCCAGGACGATTTCGCCCGAGGCGGCCTGTGACACCTTGATCACGGTGGCAAGGTCGAGATGTTCGACTGGCGTGGCGATGGTGTTCGTCGCCCCGGGCGCGGCTTCCTCCGTCCGCAGTTGCGGATATTCGGCCTCCAACTGCCGCACCTTGCCCGCAGCGCCCCAGCGCAGGTAGCCGTAACGGGCGTCCCGCAAATAGACACGGGCGATCTTCGCCAGACCACGCGCCGCATAGAAGCGTGCCGCGAGTTCGTTGACAAGCGCCTCATTGTGCACATAACCGCAATCCTGCGCGAGCTGGATGGCGGTCTCGTAGCCAAGTTCGGCGTCCACCACACGGTCTTCGAGCCGGGCGATTTCGGCAGCCACCAGCGCGGCATGGCCGGCAAAGTTCTCCGGGCAGAGATCGGCCCAGATGCGGAGTTCGCGCTGCTGGGCGGCCAGGATGTCCAGATGCGGCTGGCGGTCGTCGGCTGGCATGGCGGTGCACAGGCCGGCCCGGGCCAGCGCGCTATAGAAGACGTACTCGCCCTCTTCGATGAACCCGTGCGCGGCCGGCAGCAGCGGTTCTGCCCGGGACGCGGCCTCCAGGGCGCCCGCATGGTCGCCGGCGACATAACGCGCCTGCAGTTTGCGGATCCAATACCAGCAGGCGTTCAGGATGGAGCCCATGGGCAGGCGGCCCTCGACCTGGGCTTCGTTGAACTGCGCGTCGTCCAGGCTGCCGAATGCCGGCGTCAGGCCGCGCAACATCCGGATCAGCGCAAGCTGGGTCTCCATGAAGCCGATGACGAGGCCGAAGCGCTTCATCTTCACGTAGGCCAGGCCGCGTTCGGCTTCGCTCTGGGTCTCTGCCAGCGGCGTGCCGATGAACAGCAGGTTGGCGGCGAGGCTGTTGCAGACGAAGGCGCCGAACGGCACGTCGCCAGTCCGGTTCGCGGCGCCGAAGGCGCGGCGCAACTGGTCGTTGGTGGTCCGCACAGGCTCCGCCCAGCGCCGGGCGAACAGCGCGTAGGACAGGTAGGTGCGGGCTTCGTAGTGATCGAGCCCGCGCCGCTCCGCCAGTTCGCAGCCAAGCTGGCCGAACTGGAAGGCGCGCGCGTAGTCGCCAAAGCGCCGCCCGACCACCCTGGGCACGTTGGTGTAGGCCACGCACGAGGCATCGGCGTTGCCGTGCTCCAGACTGAGGTTGGTCGCTTTGCAGATGGTCAGGGACGCGAGGTTGGCATCCGTATGCGACGCCGGCACGAAAAGCTTGATCAGGACGTCGACGGTACCGATCGAGGCGGGATCCTCCATCGGCGGCAAGTCGATCAGCGTTTCGATCGGCCGATCGCCGAGTTGGGACCGGATGCGCGCGTACTCGGCCTGCACCGCCGTCTCGTCCGGGTGCGGGGACCAGTCGATCCCCACATGGCGGAGGAAGGCGAGGCAAACGGCGATGGCGTTGTCGCGCTGGCCGAGCACCACGTAGATGTCCACCTGCCAGCAGGTGACCTGGGCACGTTCGACCGTCGTCGTGGCGCGCGCGGACAGCGCCGCGAACCGCGCTTCGGCCACCGGCGCCTGCCCGGACAGGAACTCGCACTGGGCGCGACCCGACTCCAGCGCGAATCGCAGCGCAGGCCGGCGGACCCAGCCGTCGTCGTTCAGGAGGGCCGCGCCCGCCGCGAAATAGGTGAGCGCCGAGGCGTAGGCCGTCGCCGCCTTGGCGCGCTCGCCGGCCAGCAGGTTGAATTCGGCCAGTTGGTCCCGTTCGTCCTGTTCGGCGATCAGCGCCGCGCCCCGGTTGAGCTGGCCCACGATCTCGAAGATCGCGCCTTCGCGTTGGTCCAGCGGCGTCTGGGCGGCAATCAGTCGCCCGACCCGGAGGTGGGCCTCGGCGCGCGAGGCTTCGGGGATCATCGAATAGGCGGCTTCGTGGATCCGGTCGTGCACGAAGGCGTAGGCGCCCTCCTGCCGCTCGACCAGCTCCTGGCGAATCGCCTCCCAGAAGGCCGCATGGACCTGCCCTTCGGCCATGCCGAGGATGGTCGAGAGCGTGGTGATGCCGGCGACGTTGCCGAGGCAGGCCAGTTGCTGCAAGGCCTGCTGGGTCGCGTCGGGCAGGCGGGCCAGCTTGCCGACCATCAGCTCCACCACGTTGTCGGTGTAACCCTTGGCGTGGATGCGGTCGGCCTCCCAGCGCCAATCCCGGGCGGCATGGTCGAAGGTCAGCAGGTTCTCATCGACCAGCCCGTGCAGGAACTGGATCACGAAGAACGGGTTGCCGACGGTCTTGTCCCAGATCAACTGTGCCAGTGGCGCGATGCGCGCCGGCTCGCCATGCAGCGACTCTGCCACCAGTTGCTCGACATGGCCGCCGGTAAGCGGCGCCAGCCGGATTTCGTCGATCCTGACGCCCTTGCCGCGAATGGCGCGCAGCGTGCCCGCCAGCGGATGCGCGTCGTCGACCTCGTTGTCGCGATAGGCACCGATCAGCATCAGGTAGCGCAGGTCCGCATGGCTCAGCAGGTCTTCCAGCAGGGCCAGCGTGGCGGCGTCGAGCCACTGGAGGTCGTCGAGAAACAGCGCCAGCGGATGCTCGGCCCGGGCGAATACGCCGATGAAGCGCCGGAAGACGAGCAGGAAGCGGTGCTGCGCCTGCTGGGGCTCCAGTTCGGCCACCGGCGGCGGCTCGCCGATGATCAGCTTCAGCTCCGGGATCAGGTCGGTCATGAGCCGCGCATTGGGCTCCAGCGCCTCCAGCAGCGCGCCGCGCCAGCGTTCGAGCTCCGCATCGGGCTTGCCGAGCAGCGAGCGCACCAGGCCCTGGAAGGCCTGCACCAGCGTGGAATACGGGATGTCGCGCTTGTACTGGTCGAACTTGCCGGACGCAAACAGCCCGCGCGGCGGCACCAGCACCCGGTGCAGTTCATAAACCACCGACGACTTGCCGATGCCGGAATAGCCGGAGACCAGCACCATCTCCGGCACGCCGCCGTCGACGATCCGCGCGAAGGCGTCGAGCATCGTATCGACCTCCTGCTCACGCCCGTACAGCTTCTCGGGTATCCGCAGCCGGTCGCGCGTGCCGTGCTCGTCGAGTGCGAGTGCGTCGATGCTGCCCTGCCGCGTCCAGTCGTCCAGACAGCGCCGCAGGTCATGCTCGAGCCCGGCGGCGGTCTGGTAACGCTCCTCGGCCGTCTTGGCCAGCAGCTTCGCGACGATGTCGCAGAGCATGTCCGGGATGGTCTCCACCCGCGTGCGCGCCGCCACCGGCAGGCGGGCGATATGGCAGTGGACCCACTCCATGGCGTCGGTCGCCACGAATGGCAGCACACCGGTCAGCATCTGGTACAGCGTGACGCCCAGGGCATAGAGGTCGCTGCGCGAGTCGATCGACCGGTTCATCCGCCCGGTCTGCTCGGGCGCCATGTAGGCGAGCGTGCCGGCGATGGTCTCGGGCGGCTCCGGGGCCTGCCGTTCGCGTGGCAGCCGCGAGGCAAGGCCGAAACCAGTGAGCCGGGCCTGGCCGTCGGCGCAATTCACGAGGATATGGGTGGGCTTGAGGTCCTTGTGGACCAGCCCGCGCTGGTGCAGCTTGCCCAGTGCCGATGCGATGCCGATGGCGTGCCCCAGGAACGTCTCCGTCTCCATCGGCACGCCCAGTTGCTGCGAAAGCGGTTCGCCGCCGGCGTCCTCCAGGATCAGCAGGCTCCGGCCACCTTCGTGGACCAGTGCCAGCGGACGGGCGGCCCAGCTGCCATCCAGTTCGTCCTTCAGGCCGAATTCGTGGGCGAGGCGATCCAGCGAGGCAGGCAGCGGGTGCTCGGCGGCGGGCCGCGCCAGCAGGACGGTCGGCCCGTTGCCGCCGCCCGGGTGCCGCCCTCGATGGAAGACGCGCTCCCCATCGTCCCACTGCATCTTCACGCTGTCATTCATTGGCACCGGCACCCTGTCTATATCTATGCGCGAAAAGGCGCCGCGACAGCATATACCAAGCCGCCAGCCGCAAGCTGCCCGGAAGGCACCGCGCGACAGGATTGTCCGAGTTTCAGGGCTGTCTGGCGGCCCGCTGTTGTCGGCTTAAATATCGGGTCGAGATAATCAGAGTTATCAGGCCATGTCGAATCGTGATTCGGCCGATTTTTCGGGGTGACGAAGGGAAAAGCCGAGGGGGCGGCTACACTGTCGCCGCTGCAATTCCTCGCTGACCTACCATGCGTTTTCCCTTGATCGCGCTGACTGCCTGCCTCGTCATGCAGGCCAGCGCCCACGCCGCCGGCGATATCGAGACCGGCCGCGCCGTATTCGACCGCAAGTGCGCCTCCTGCCACAAGATCGGCCCGGCGGCGCGCGGCACCTTCGGCCCCCATCTCAACGGCATCGTTGGCCGGCCGGCGGGCATGACTTCCGACTATCGCTATTCCGATGCCATGAAGACGTCGAAGGTGGTCTGGACCCCCGAGACGCTCCGCGCCTTCATCCACGCCCCGAACAAGGTGGTGCCGGGCAACAAGATGCGCTTCTGGGGCATCGGCGACGACAGCGAGATCACCGACCTGCTGGCCTTCCTGCAAACGGTTCGGTAGGGGCTAGAATCCCGCCAGCACCTCCCCACAGGTTTTCCATAGGCTTCCAGCGTGGCACTTGAGCAGGGCTTCATCCTGACCCGGCACTGGCGCGATACCCCCGCCGGTACCGAGGTCGATTTCTGGCTGGCCACGGACCAGGGGCCGCGCCTGCTGCGCCTGCCGCCCCAGCCGTCGGTGGCCTTCGTGCCCGAGGCCCAGCGCGATCAGGCCGAGCCGCTGTTGCGCGGCGAGCGCGGCGTGGACTTGCGCCCGCTCGAGTTGCAGGACTTCCACCGTCGGCCCGTGCTCGGGCTCTACTGCCAGCAGCACCGCCAGTTGATCCGGATCGACAAGGCGCTGCGGCAGGCTGGCGTGGATGTTTACGAGGCCGATATCCGCCCGCCCGAGCGCTACCTGATGGAGCGCTTCATCACCGCGCCGGTCTGGTTCGACGGCCAGCCGGACGCGCACGGCGTGCTGCGCCACGCGCAGATGAAGCCGGCCACCGACTATCGCCCCACCCTGCGCCTGGTCTCGCTCGATATCGAAACCACCGCCCATGGCGAGCTGTATTCGATTGCGCTGGAAGGCTGCGGCCAGCGGCAGGTCTATATGCTCGGCCCGGCGCCGGCGGGCGATCCGGCCCCGCTGGACTTCGCGCTCGAATACTGCGACACCCGCCCCGCCCTGCTCGAAAAACTCAACCAGTGGCTGGCCGAGCACGACCCGGACGCCATCATCGGCTGGAACCTCGTCCAGTTCGATCTACGCGTGCTGCAGGCCCACGCGGTGCAGTTCCAGGTGCCGTTGCGGCTGGGCCGGGGCGGCGCCGAGATGGAGTGGCGCGAGCACGCCAGGCAGCAGCACTACTTCGCGGCGGCGGCCGGGCGGCTGATCATCGACGGCATCGAGGCGCTGCGCGGCGCCACGTGGAGCTTTCCGTCGTTCAGCCTGGAGTCGGTGGCCCAGACCCTGCTCGGCGAAGGCAAGGCGATCGACAACCCCTACGACCGCATGGACGCCATCGACCGCATGTTCGCCGAGGACAAGCCCGCGCTGGCACGCTACAACCTGCGCGACTGCGAGCTGGTCACCCGCATCTTCGCCGCCACCGAGCTGCTGACCTTCCTGCTGGAGCGCGCCACCGTCACCGGCCTGCCGACCGACCGCAGCGGCGGCTCGGTGGCCGCCTTCACACATCTATATATGCCGCTGATGCACCGGCAGGGCTACGTGGCGCCGAATCTGGGCGAACTGGCGCCCGAGGCCAGCCCCGGCGGTTTTGTCATGGATTCGCGCCCGGGCCTGTACGAGTCGGTGCTGGTGCTGGACTACAAGAGCCTGTATCCGTCGATCATCCGCACCTTCCTGATCGATCCGATCGGGCTGGTGGAGGGGCTGGCCCACCCCGATGACGCCGATTCGGTGCCCGGCTTCCGGGGCGCGCGGTTCTCGCGCGGCAAGCACTGCCTGCCGGCCATCGTCGCGCGGATCTGGCAGGGCCGCGAGGCGGCCAAGCGCGAGCAGAACAAGCCGCTCTCGCAGGCGCTGAAGATCATCATGAATGCGTTCTACGGCGTGCTGGGATCGAGCGGCTGCCGCTTCTTCGACCCGCGCCTGGCGTCGTCGATCACCATGCGCGGCCACGAGATCATGCGCCAGACGCGCCTGCTGATCGAAGCGCGCGGCTATGACGTGATCTATGGCGACACCGATTCCACCTTCGTCTGGCTGCGCGGCGCCCATGCCGAAGACGATGCGGCACGCATCGGGCGTGAACTTGTCGCCTACGTCAACGACTGGTGGCGCGACCACCTGCGCCAGACCTTCGACCTGGACAGCGCGCTGGAACTCCAGTTCGAGACCCACTTCCGGCGCTTCCTGATGCCGACCATCCGGGGCGCCGAGTTGGGCAGCAAGAAGCGCTACGCCGGTCAGGTCATGCGTGCCGATGGCCGCGCCGAGATGGTGTTCAAGGGGCTGGAGACGGTGCGCACGGACTGGTCGCCGCTGGCGCAGCAGTTCCAGCAGACGCTCTACGCGATGATCTTCAACCGCGAGCCGTACCGCGATTATGTGCGGGACATCGTGCGCCGCACGCTGGCCGGCGAACTGGACGCGCAACTGGTCTACCGCAAGCGCCTGCGGCGCCAGCTTGGCGACTACCAGCGCAACGTCCCGCCTCACGTGCGCGCCGCGCGGCTGGCCGATGCCTATAACGATAGCCAGGGCCGCCCGCGCCAGTACCAGAACGGCGGCTGGATCAGCTATGTGATGACGGTGGCCGGGCCGATGCCGATGGAGACGCTCGATCCGCGCCAGTCGCCGATCGATTATGACCACTACATCACAAAACAGCTCCAGCCGATTGCCGACGCCATCCTGCCCTTCCTCGACGATGATTTCGACACGCTGCTGACTGGGCAGATGGCGCTGTTTCCGGACTGAAATCCGCCCCCATCCCAAGAGCAGCGCGGGATTCCTGCTGCATCGCGGCAGATTCGAACCGCCCGAACCCATTACACTTGGCGCCTGTTCTGATACTGCGCCCCATTCCGTCCATGTCCGAGACCCACGCCACTGCCGCCCCCGTTCGCTCCAAAGCCCTGCGCGCCGCCGCCAGCGTGCTGGTGCTACGCGACGGCCCGGCGGGCATGGAGGTGCTGATGATGCGCCGCCCCCAGCGCGACGACGACCGCAGCGCCGGTGCCTTTGTCTTCCCGGGTGGCACGCTAGATGAGCAGGATACGGCACTTCACCCCTTGTGCGATGGCCTCGACGATGCCGCCGCCAGCGCCCGGCTCAACGTCGACAAAAACGGGCTCGATTACTACCTCTGCGCCGCACGCGAAGCGTTCGAGGAAGCCGGCCTGCTGTTCGCCCGCGATGCCAACGGCCAGAATGTGGATCTCGATGCACTCGACGCGGACACCTACGGCAGCCTGCGCGAAGCCGCCGGCTACGGCGGCGCCGGCATCGCCCATGTCTGCGAACGGCTGGGCGTGCGCCTCGCCGTGGACCAACTGGCCTACGGCAGCCACTGGCTGACGCCGCCGGGCCTGCCGAAGCGCTTCGACACGCGCTTCTTCTTCGCGCTGGCGCCGGCTGGGCAGACCGCGCGGCACGATGGCGTTGAAGCGGTCGAGCATCGCTGGATGCGGCCCGTCGATGCGCTCGACCCGGCCAACAATATCTCGCTGGTGAACGTCACCCGCCGCATGCTCCAGTCGATTTCGCATTTCCCGACTGCGCAGGCGTGCTTCGACCATGCCCAAAAGCTGCGCAACATCGTGCAGATCATGCCGCGCCTGGCCACCGGCCCCAAGGGCGTGCGGCCGGTGATGCCGGAAGAAGCGCCGTACGCCGAAATCGCCCGGATCGACCCCGATGGCGCCGGCCATGGCCGCTACGCGCTGGCGCCGGGCGCAGCGGTGAAGCTCTCCGAACGGGTCTGGCGCGTCACGGCGGACAACGGCAACGTGATGACCGGCCCCGGCACCAACACCTACTTCGTGGGCGGCGGCGCGGACAACACCTGGGCGATGATCGATCCCGGCCCCGCAGATCCGGCCCATATCACCGCCGTGCTGGCCGCCGCGCCGGGCCCGGTGAAGTGGATTCTTGTCACGCATACCCACCTGGACCATTCGCCCGCCTCCGTGGCGGTGCGCGAGGCCACCGGCGCGCCGGTCTGGGGGCGCGTCACGGCCGTGCAGGACCGCCAGGACCAGACTTTCGCGCCGGACCGCATGCCCGAGCACGGAGAGCGGATCGTGCTCGGCCCGCACGCCACGCTGCGGGTGGTGCACACGCCGGGGCATGCGTCGAACCATCTTTGCTACCTGCTCGAGGAAGAGAAGACGCTGTTCACGGGCGACCACGTCATGCAGGGCTCCAGCGTCGTCATCAATCCGCCCGATGGGGACATGCGCGCCTATCTGGCGTCCCTGCAGGCGCTGCTCGACGAAGACCTGGAGTGGATTGCGCCGGGCCACGGCTTCCTGATGCCGCGCCCCCGGGATGCCATCCGGCTGCTGATTCGCCATCGGCAGCAGCGCGAGGCCAAGGTGCTGAACGCGCTGCGCGCGCTGGCGCCGGCCGATATCGGCACGCTGCTCGCCAGCGTCTACGACGACGTGCCCGAGCGCATGCATCCGGTGGCGCAGCGCTCGCTGCTGGCCCACCTGCGCAAGCTCGAGGAAGACGGCGTGGCGCGCGAGACCGAGGCGGTCTGGCATCTGATTTCGGCATGAGCCACAAATGAACCGCGCATGAACTTCAGCCTTTCCGATCTGCGCGCCTTCGTGGCGGTGGCCGAACTGAGCAGCTTCCGCGCGGCGGCGACGGAGTTGCATCTGTCCCAGCCGGCGTTGTCGCGCCGGATCGAGAAGCTGGAAGACGCCCTCGGCGTGCGGCTGTTCGACCGGACGACGCGCTCGGTGGAGATGACCGCCGTGGGCCGGGAGTTCTCGCGCAAGGCGCGCGAACTCCTTAACGGGCTGGAGGAGTCGCTGCTCGGCATCCGGGACGTGGCCACCCGCGTGACCGGCGAAGTCACGGTGGCGTGCGTGCCCTCGGCGGTGCGCTATTTCCTGCCGGCGGTGCTGCGCAAGTACCACGAGACGTGGCCGCGCATCGTCGTGCGGCTGATCGACGAAGGCGCCAACGAGGTGCTGAACCTGATCGTGCGCAACGAGGCCGACTTCGGCCTGAACTACATCGGCACGCAGGAGCCCGACGTCGAGTTCGAACCCGTGCTCAAGGAACCGTTCGTGGTGGCCTGCCCGCCCGACCATCCGCTGGCGCGCAAGCGCAAGGTCACCTGGGCCGAACTGGGCCAGTACGACTACATGACCGTGGGCAAGGCCAGCGGCAACCGCATGCTGCTGGACCTGGCGCTGACCGATGTACCCGATCGCCCGCAGTGGTATTGCGAGGTGCGGCACGTCAGCACGCTGGTGAGCCTGGTGGAAGCCGGGCTCGGCGTGGCGGCGGTGCCCCGGCTGGCCATGCCGCCGGGCAAGCATCCCACGCTGACCAGCGTGCCGCTGGTGGAGCCCACCGTCTCGCGTACCGTGGGGCTGATCCGGCGGCGCGGCCGGTCCCTGTCGCCGGCGGCGCAGCAACTGTATGACATGCTGCTGACGGCCAATGCCGAAATGCAGGGGGCCAAGACGCTTTCAGGGTCCTCCCGCCACTCAAAACGCGGCAACCCGCGCGGCAACCCCCGTACCTGAAATATCTGGATACCTTGCCGCACTGGCAGCGCGGCGCATCGCTGCCTACATTGGATGACATCGCTATTCGTCCAAGGCGCCGCCATGTCCAGACAATTTGCCATCCTGCTGCTGATGCTGGCCGCCTCCGGCGCCACCCATGCCGTCACCAAGTGCCAGAGCGGCAAGGACACGCTCTATACGGCGGCATCGTGCCCGGCGGGCTACCGCGATGTCACGTCCACCATGCGTGCCAATGTGACCACCATCACCAAGACCCCCAAGATCCGCCAGGACGAGCAGGCCTACCTGCAGAGCCGCGCCCAGATGGCGCAACAGATCCAGGTCTGGCAGGGGCGCGAGGACGATCTCGACCTGCGCGCGCAGAACGTCTTCTGGAATCAGTGCCGGGCACTCGAGTACCAGGCGCGGGCCGCCGAGCGCGCCATGCATACCACCGAGTACTGGAGCCGCGCGGACCGCTACCGCAGCGACGTCCATGCCCTGCGTTCGCAGCAATACGAGATGGGGTGCTACTTCTAGGGCCGAGGCTGATGCGAGGCGGTCATCATCCATGCCCCTCGTAGAACCTGCCGATATTAGTCAGGCTTAGATCGGCATACA
This sequence comes from Cupriavidus sp. 01L43, assembly GCF_056399925.1. NCBI lineage: Bacteria > Pseudomonadati > Pseudomonadota > Betaproteobacteria > Burkholderiales > Burkholderiaceae > Cupriavidus > Cupriavidus sp. 01L43. The sequence continues at coordinate 182,605 of NZ_JBFTSH010000010.1, read as the reverse complement.
GAAAATTTCAGGCTAATCGGCGCCGGTGAAACGTCTTGTCTCACATACAATTCGTTCCCATCGGCCCGCCAACGAAAGCTGGCAACGCGGTCGCAACCTACTCCTGTGATGCCATGCTGACTCTCACTGTGATCGTTGCGTATATGCTGGCCTGTATCGTCGCACTGGCCTTCGGCGCCCGCTGGGTGCTCAAGAATGACCCGCTGCTCAAGCAGTCGGGCGCCCGCCCTCACGGCGACGATCATTCGACGCTGACGCGCTAACCCGCCATGCGCTGATCGCCCCCCGGCTACGCCAGCCACGCAATCCCCAGAAGCCCGGTTCACGAGACCGGGCTTTTGCTTTGGTGGGGCTTTCGTGTATCAGGCTGCACACGCCCAAGCCCGCCTTGGAAGGTCGCGCCGCTGTCCTACACCGCGACCCGGAACGCACCGACACCCTCCCGCGCCCCGCAGTGACTATCGTTATGGCAGGCGTCCGCCTCGTGACGCCATGTCCTTCTTGTCTGCGAGCCGCCCCGCCATCCATGTCGCGCGTACCGATCCAGCCCGCCATGCGGGCCGCCCCGCCCGGCACCGTGGCCGGGCCTGATGTTGTGCCGGATGTCGTACCGGAGGGGGTGCCCGCAGTCACGGCTGAGGTGCCCGCGGACGCCGCGCCGGTGTCACCCACCCGTACGCCCCCCAAGCTGTCTGTCTCTGTGCGCCGCGCCAGCACGGCGTTGGTCATTCTGGCGACGCTCGCATCGCTCTACACCCTGCACCTCGCCCGCGACTTCATCGTGCCAGTAGTGGTGGCCATCGTCATCGCCTACCTGCTCGATCCGATGGTCGAGTGGCTCCAGCGCCAGCGCGTGCCGCGCGCCGTGGGCGCGACCGTGGTGCTGCTCGGCATGCTGGCCCTGCTGCTGTGCGGCGCCTATCTGCTCCAGGGGCAGATTGAATCTATTGTCGACCGGCTGCCCGCCATCGCCAGCAAGCTCTCCCGCTCGCTGGGCGAACTGGTGAGCGGCGACGACTCCATGCTGCAAAAGATCCGCCGCGCCACCACGGTACTGGTCGGTACCGGTCAGCCACCGCCGACCAAGGGCGCGCCGATCGTCGTCGAACGTTCCGCCGACGCCCTCAACAACGCCATCTGGGTGGGATCGATGGGCGTCTTCGCGATGCTGGCGCAGGCCATCGTCGTGCTGTTCCTGACCTGGTTCCTGCTGCTGGGCGGCGACATGTTCAAGCGCAAGTTCATCAAGATGGCCGGCACCACCATCAGCCAGAAGAAGATCAGCGTGCACATGCTCGACGAGATCAACCGGGCGATCCAGCGCTACATGCTGATGCTGGTCATCACGAACGCCGCGCTGGGGCTTTGTACGTACATCCTGCTCAGGTATCTGTCGATCGACAATGCCGGCGCGTGGGCGCTGGCGGCTGCCGCGCTGCACCTGGTGCCGTACTTCGGCGCGGTGCTGATCGCCCTGTGCCTGGGCGTGGCCGGGTTCATGCAGTTCGGCACGCTGTCCGTCGCGGCAGCGGCGGCCGGTGGGTCGATGCTGATCGCCACGCTGATCGGCTCCGGCATGACCACCTGGATGACGGGCCGCATGGCGCGCATGAACGCGGTCGCCGTCTTCGTCTCGCTGCTGCTGTTCACGTGGCTCTGGGGCACCTGGGGGATGCTGCTGGCGATTCCGCTGGCCGTCATCGCCAAGGTCGTGGCCGACCACGTCGAAGGGCTCGAGGTGGTGGCCGAGTTCCTCGGCGAATAGCCGTCCCCCTCGCCTTCCTTCCTCCTATTTCGTCACGCGGAACTTGATGCGACGCAGAATGACCGCGCCGCATGGATCACGTATAACCGAATGCTGCGCCGCGATGTGGCGGCGGCGCTTCAACCGGCAACATCTTTCGCGAGGGAGGTATCAGGCATGCGTTGGCAGCAACGTCCGCAGGGCTCCAACTGGGGCGATTTCGGTCCTGACGATCAACTGGGGCGCGTCAATTTGATCGGCCCCGAGCAGGTGGTCAAGGGCGCGCGCGAGATCCAGGCGGGGCGCAGCTTCTGCCTCTCGCTGCCGCTGGACTACCCCGGCGGCAACAAGCTCAATCCGCGCCGCCATCCGCCCGAGTTGCGCCCCACCTTCCGCGACGACTCCCCGTACATGAACTTCCCGCTGGCCAAGGTGAACCCGGCCGCGACCGATGTCATCAGCGACGATCAGGTGCTGCTCTGCCTCCAGTACTCCACCCAGTGGGACTCGCTGGCGCACGTGGGCGCGCTGTTCGATGCGGACGGCGATGGCAAGCTCGAGCGCGTCTACTACAACGGCTATCGCGCCAACGCGGACATCGTCGGCCCGGTCGACTATGCCGATGACGACCAGTTCGCCGCCCACGATTGCAGCCACGGCCATACCCACAGCCACGCCGACGCGCTCGGCATCGAGAACTTCGCCGTCAAGGGCATGCAGGGCCGGGGCGTGTTGGTGGATCTGGCCGATGTGTTCGGCATGGACTTCCGCAACGTCGGCTACGACGACCTGATGCACGCCATGGACACCCATCGCGTGGAAGTGGAGCCCGGCGACATGCTCCTGCTGCGCACCGGCTTTGCCGAAGTCGTGCAGTCGATGCAGCGCGAGCCCGACGAAGCGGTGCTCCACCACAGTTGCGCAGCGCTAAACGGGCGCGACGCCCGGCTGCTGAACTGGATCACCGATTCCGGCATCGCCGCGCTGATCGCCGACAACTACGCCGTGGAGCGCTACCCGGCCCTGCCGCCGCCCGACGAGGCGAAGACGCATCCGCTGCTGCCGCTCCACCACCATTGCCTGTTCAAGCTGGGGCTGCCGCTCGGCGAACTCTGGTATCTCAAGGACCTGGCGGACTGGCTGCGCGCGCACCGCCGCTCGCGCTTCATGCTCACGGCGCCGCCGCTGCGCCTGCCGGGCGCGGTGGGCTCGCCGGTAACGCCGGTGGCTACGGTGTGATCCGCGGTGTGCGTTTTTAAATCGTAGAAAAACTAGATAAAAAACTGGAGGAGACAACCATGAAGACTTCCGCGACATGGCGGCGGACGGCCCTTGCCTTGCTGGCGCTTGCCGGTGCTGGCGGTGTGGCCGGCATCGCCTCGGCCCAGTCGAAGGCAGGGATTTCCGATGATGTCGTCAAGATCGGCCTGCTGCTCGACATGAGTGGCCTCTACGCCGACGTGACCGGGCGCGGCAGCGCCACGGCGGCGCAGATGGCCATCGACGACTTCGGCGGCAAGGTGCTCGGCAAGAAAATCGAGCTGGTGGTGGTGGATCACCAGAACAAGGCCGACATCGCCGCCAACAAGGCGCGCGAATGGTTCGACACGGACAAGGTCGATGCCATCCTGGATGTGGCGGCTTCGGCACCCGCGCTGGCCGTGCTCGACGTGGCGAAGCAGAAGAACAAGATCGTGGTGTTCTCCGGCCCCGGCAGCGAGCGCCTCACCAACGATCTGTGCACGCCGGTTTCGGTCCACTACGCCTACGACACCTACGCGCTGGCCAACACCACGGCCAAGGCCATGGTCCAGCGCGGCGGCAAGACGTGGTTCTTCCTGACCGCCGACTACGCGTTCGGCCACACGCTCCAGCAGTCAGCCACCACGGTGGTCACCGAGGCCGGCGGGCAAGTGCTCGGCGCCGCGCGCCATCCGCTCAGTACCAGCGACTTCGCCTCCTACCTGCTCCAGGCGCAGGCGAGCAAGGCGCAGGTGGTGGGCCTGGCCAACGCAGGCGGCGACACGGTCAACGCCATCAAGGCCGCCTCCGAGTTCGGCCTGACGCGCGACGGCAAGCAGCGTATGGCCGGACTGTTGCTCTATATCAACGACATCCACGCGCTCGGCCTCAAGACCGCGCAGGGGCTGGTGCTGACCGAGGCGTTCTACTGGGACATGAACGACGCCACGCGGGCCTGGTCGCGCAAGTACTTCGACAAGGTCAAGAAGATGCCGAACATGAGCCAGGCAGGCGTCTACTCCTCCGTCACGCACTACCTGAAGGCCGTGCAGGCGGCCGGCACGGACGAGACCGCACCGACCATGGAGAAGATGAAGGCGATGCCGATCAACGACTTCTTCGCCAAGAACGGCCGCATCCGCGCCGATGGGCGCATGGTGCACGATATGTATTTGTTCGAGGTCAAGACGCCGGCCGAGTCCAAGTATCCGTGGGACTACTACAAGGTGCTGGCCACGGTGCCGGGCGACCAGGCGTTCATCCCGCCGTCGAAGTCGCAATGTCCGTTGCTCAAGGGCAGCCGCTGACGGAGCGCTGAGGGGCGCTTGACGCCCCAATTGTTCAAATCCCGGGACAGTCTGTCAGCCCAGACGCGCTTCTCCCGTTCCTGATCCCTCGTTACATTGCAGTCGCCGCCGGCACGCCCGAGCCCTTACGGGGTGCGCGGGCGGCGACCATAACAAGGATCACGAACGCATGAAGACCCGTCTCGCCTGCCTGGCCACGCTGGCCATCCTCCCTGCCCTGCCCGCTGCTGCCCACGCCCAGGGCAGCATCACGCTCTACGGCGTCGTCGACGCTGGCGTGGAATTCCTGACCAACGTGCCGAACGCGGCCACCGGCAGCAGCAACAACGTCGTGCGGATGTCCGCCGGCAACCTCTCCACCTCCCGCTGGGGCCTGCGCGGCGCCGAAGACCTGGGCGGCGGCCTGAAGGCCGTCTTCACGCTGGAAAACGGCTTCGACCTCGACACCGGCAGCGCCAACCAGGGCGGCCGCATGTTCGGCCGTCAGGCGTTCGTCGGCCTGCAGAACCAGTACGGCACGCTGTCTCTGGGCCGCCACCAGACCGTGCTGTACGACTTCTCGCTGGCCTATGACCCGATGGCCATCGCCACGCGCTACTCGGTATTGATGCACGACAAGTGGATGTCCGGCCGCGCCGATAACTCGGTGAAGTTCACCGGCCAGACCGGCGCGCTGTACTACGGTCTGTTCTACAGCACCGGCTACGACAGCAGCGCCGGCGGCGAGGTGCCTGGCGACTACAAGGCCGGCCGCAACTTCAGCGCCAGCGTCGGCTACACGGCCGGCCCGCTGTCCGCCCGCGTGGTGTACGACGAAGTGCGCGGCAGCACCGTCGCCACGGACGACAACCGCGAGCGCCGCGCCACCCTCGGCGCCAGCTACGACTTCGGCCGGGCCCGTGCCTTCGCCGGCTATCGCTGGTACTACGGCGACTTCGCCAGCAGCTCGCTGCGCACCAACCTGTACTGGATCGGCGCGAACTACCAGGTCACCCCGGCCATCACGCTGACTGGCGCCGCCTACTACACCGATGTGCGAAACAGCGGCGGCGACCCGTACAGCTTCGTGCTGTCCGGCACGTACGCGTTCTCCAAGCGCACCGACCTGTACACCATCGTCGCCTACGCCCAGAACCGGGACGGCTCGGCCATGGGCCTGTCCGGCTTCGGCCCGTCGCTGAACCGCAGCGCCAGCACCCTGACGGCCACAACCGAACAGGTGGGCGCCGGCCAGAACCAGTTCGGCGCCATCGTCGGCATCCGCCACCGCTTCTGAGCGCAGCGGCCACGCTGAAATCCACTTGACGGAGACTTTCCCTTCGTCTTTGGGCCCGCCTTGGCGGGCTCTTTTTTGGCTCTTCGAAGAATTCCGGGGATTGAATCGCGGCCTTCCGTATCCTGATACTTCGAGGAGTGCGGGTCGAAGTGCCGGCAGGTTCACAAGACAGTCATGCGGCGGGTCCGGGATCTGCGCTGTTCGAATACCGTGTCGTGCTGCATGTGCCGCGGCGCGGGGTGTTGTGCGAGCAGTGTAGAGTGCCGCACCTTGAGCGGCTGGAATGGCTAGGGTGCTACGCAGTTGCACGGTGAAGGCGGTTGCGCCCTTCTACGACCTTGGCTGGCATACGGCCAAATCCATCGACAAGGCCCGCCTGCGCGAGGCGGTTGTCGAGCCCGACTGGTCAGGCATCCGCTATCTGGCGATGGATGAATTCGCGCTTCACAAAGGGCATCGTTACGCCACGGTCGTCGTTGATCCCATCAGGCGGCAGGTGCTTTCTTCCTGAAGATCAAGGCAGCCTTCCCCGGAAGTCCTCGTTGAACCTTTTTTTGGGGTCCTTCATCGATTTCCGGGGAGCACTCCTCGGAAGGATGACCGTAATAGTGAAACTGCAAGCAGCAGATCGAAATCTAGCGACTACTGGAAGTGAGATGGAGTGCGAACACCCACGACTGCTTTCCTCCGCTACCAGGCACCGCGCTATACTTAGCGAAGGGGCTCTCTACCCGTCGTAGGGTGCAGGACCATTTGCCGTTTCGACTCTACAGTAAGAATTGAACAGTCCATCTATGCTAATTACCCGATTAAAACTAAAAAATTGGCGAAATTTTAAGAATTTTGACGTGCCACTAAGAAGTCGTACCTATGTAATAGGTGCCAATGCTTCCGGCAAATCAAATTTACTAGATGTCTTCCGCTTTCTTCGTGACATCTGCAAACCTGCAGGCGGCGGCCTACAAAAGGCTATTGAGGATCGGGGGGGGCTGACGAAGCTGCGTTGCTTGCAAGCCCGGACAGACAACGAGGTTGAAATCTATGTAGCTATTTCTGAGGATGTCGACTCGGAGCCCTCCTGGGAATACACCCTGGCGTTCAAACCTGAGGGAAAGGGCTTGCATCGCATCCTCGTTACGCGAGAAATTGTAAAACGCCGAGGGAGAGCGACCGCTGTCCTTAATCGCCCAGAAAGTAAAGATAAAACGGACACGTTAAGGCTTACCCAAACAGCTATTGAGCAAATCAACTCGAACTCTGACTTCCGGGAAGTTGCCGATTTTTTCCGTGAAACGACTTATCTTCACTTGGTGCCGCAGCTGCTCAAGCATGGTGAGATTGGTGCACGCATAGTAGAGGGAGACCCATTTGGTCAGGGACTTTTGCAGCGCATTGCGAAGACGCCACAAAAGACTCGGGATGCGCGTTTGCGTCGGATCCAGCAGTCTTTGGAGAAAGCAGTACCGCAGTTTAATCAACTTAAGTTTGAGCAGGACAAGGTCACCGGTCTGCCGCACTTAATGGCGTCCTACCAACACTGGCGCACTCACGGTGCATGGCAGCGCGAGGATCAGTTTTCTGATGGGACACTGCGACTGCTAGGGCTTCTTTGGATGCTACAAGAAAGTAATTCCTTGCTGCTATTGGAGGAACCAGAGCTTTCTCTGAATGACTCGATCGTGGCGCACATTCCGTTAATGATCGATCGCGTGCTGCGAAAACAAAAGGCCTTTGGGCGGCAAGTAATTATCACTACGCACAGTGAGGCCCTATTGCGAAATCCCCTTGACGGAAAGGCCATTATTTTACTCGAACCGGCTAGTGACGGCACTATCGCTCGAGTGGCGGATGATACAGAACTTCAGTTAATGTCATCGGGGTTGTCTCCCGCCGACGTTTTGTTGCCCAAAACACATCCGCAGGGAATTGATCAACTTGGGCTGTTCGCATGATAGGGTCAGTTTTTGTTGTGGGCGAGGACGAATTATGTTGCGCTATAGCGGACGCCTTGATTGCATATAGCGGCATAGCCACAAATATTCAGCAGCGGATCGTCGCCGGAGGAGCAGCGCCTTTCAAGCAAAGAATTTCGGCTATGAACAATGTCGCAAGAAATGTGATGCCGGTATTAATGGTCGCCGACGCAGACCAAGCACCATGCGTAGTGACGCAGCGTAATGCATGGCTTCCTCCAAATGTCAGCCAAAGGCTTTCGATGCGGTTGGCTGTGAAAGAGGCAGAGGCCTGGGTTCTTGCGGACCATGTAGGGTTCTCAAAATTTGCAAACATCAGCAAGGATTTGTTTCCGGCGCACCCAGAGGCGGAGCCCGACCCCAAACAAGTATTACTGGGCCTAGTAAGGAAAAGCAAGAGGAGAGAGCTGCGTGACGAGATGTTACCTGGCAAAGGCGCCACATCGCCGGTCGGCCTAGGCTATAACATTCACATGACGGACTTTGTAAAAAACCACTGGAACATAGGTCGAGCTGTCGATCGAGCACCAAGTTTGGCCCGGGCAATTCCTAGAATACTCGCGCTACTGCGTAACGTCGCAGAACAGTGAGCGTATGAATGGCGATTTATGTATTTTTAAAGATGGCCCGATGCTGCGGGTCTATGAGCGCTTGAGCGGCCATCCCTTTCGGTCGCGCCCGTCTATAACCGATAGCTGCTCGCCATCCCGTCTACCTCTCCGTTCATGACCACGACAAGCAGTAAAGGAGCATTCCCCCCCTAGGGACGACACGACACGCTTTCAGATTCCTCGCTGCCTTGGAGACACGGCCCCGAGAATCGCCGATGAATTAATTACTTTGCGTCGTCCCCTCCAAAATACGCCGCAATCCGCGCCAGTTTGTCCGGGTTGCGTTGCACGTGGATGCGGGCGATGCGGTCGCCTTCGACCACAAAGGTCTGCGCGGACTCCAGCGCGCCGTCGAAGTAGCGCAGCAGCGCCCATTCGCCATTGAGCAGCACCAGCCGCACCCGGAGGCCCTCGCCGGGGAATCTGAGGCGCGTGGCGTAGAACAGTTGCGCGATGCGGCGGGCGCCTTCGAGCGGCTTGGGGAAGGTCTGGACCTTGCCGCCGCCGTCGCCGGCCAGGGTGGCGTCGTTGGCCAGCAGCGCCTGGATGCCGGCGAAGTCGCCGCCCTGCATCGCCTGGGCGAACGCCTGGACCATGTGCCGATGGGTGTCCGGGGACACCGTGAAGCGCGGCCGGTCGTCGCGTAGCTGGGTTTTTGCCCGGCTGACCAGCTGGCGGCAGCTGGCCTCGCTCTTGCCGATCACGCGCGCCACCTCGTCGTAGTCGTTGTCGAAAACCTCGCGCAGGAGGAAGGCCGCGCGGGCCTCGGGCGTCAGGCGCTCCAGCAACAGCAGGAAGGCGACGGAGATGTCGTCGGCGCGCTCCTTGATGGCCTCGGGGTTGTCCGGGCTGTCCGTGATCAGCGGCTCGGGCAGCCAGATCCCGGTGTAGTGCTCGCGCTGGATCTTGGCGGCGCGCAGGCGGTCGATGGCGATGCGGGTGGTTACCGAGACCAGCCAGGCTTCGGCATTTTCGATTTCCGTCTGGTCAGCCGTGTGCCAGCGCAGCCAGGCGTCCTGTACGACGTCCTCGGCCTCGGCCACGGCGCCGAGCATCCGGTAGGCAATCCCGTGCAGGCGCGGGCGCAGCTTGTGGAAGGTGGCGGTGGTGTCGTCCATGATTCGATGCGAAAAGGCGGCTGGCAGACCGCCATGGTGGCCACGCGTGCCGGCCCAGCGCAAGAACTTTCAAGCATTTTCCGACGCACACCTTGAAAATTCCGGTGCACTGTATATATTTACAGTAACTGTATGAATGAACAGTATATCGGAGTGCGGAATGGAACACCTGATCCACCTGATCCGTGTGCAGAACGAATATGACCGCCAGGTGCTGGTCTGGTTGCGGGGGCGCATTGGTGATGCCGCCCTGCTGTCGGCCGCGCGCCGGGCCACCGTCGACGACAAAAAGCCTTATCTTTCAACGATTTGCCGCCTGATCGGGATTCGGGCGCCGTCGCGCCGCGCGCTGGCCGACGAGGCTCGCAAGAGCCATCGCGCGGTGGGCGAGCGGTATCTGGAGCAGATCCGCGAGATCCTGGCCCGCCCGACGTCCGGCCATGAAAAAGCCGGGCACGAGGCCCGGCCACAAGCGGCGCTGTTCTAGATCGCCTAGGCAGCGTCTGATCCGGGCTCAGGCCGGCAGTTCGGTCACGCGCATTGCGGGCGTGATCTGGAGCGGATCGGTCATCAGCTCCAGCACGGCCGGCTGGCCGGCGTTGCGGGCGCGTTCGAACGCCGCCGCAAAGTCCTCTGTCTTCTCCACCCGCTCCGCCCATGCGCCGCAGGCGCGCGCCATCGCCACGAAATCAGGGTTGGCGATGGTCGTGCCGCTCTGACGGCCCGGGTAGCGCTTCTCCTGATGCATGCGGATGGTGCCGTACATGCGGTTGTTCACCAGGATCACGATCAGGTTGGCGCCGTGCGCGGCGGCCGTGGCGATCTCCTGCGGATACATCAGGAAGCAGCCGTCGCCAGCCAGGCAGACCACGGTCTTCTCGGGCGCGCGCAGCTTCGCGGCAATCGCGGCCGGCAGGCCGTAGCCCATCGCGCCGCAGGTGGGCGCCAGTTCCGTGCGCGGACGCTTGTAGGCATAGAAGCGGTGCAGCCAGACCGTATAGTTGCCGGCGCCGTTGCTGAGGATGGCGTCTTCGGGCAGCACCGCGTTCAGGTGCAACATCGCGGCAGCCATATCCACCCCCGTCAGTTCCGCATGGGGCTTGGGCGGCGTGACGAAGGCCTCGTGTTCGGCACGGGCACCGCTGGTCCAGTCCTTCCATCCGATAGAAGCCGGCGCCGGCAGCGCGGCCAGCATGGCCGCCGCAGGCACCACGCCCGAATGGATCGGCAGTGCCGACTGGTAGACGCGGCCCAGCTCGCCGCTATCGGCATGGATATGCACCAGCTTCTGCTTGGGACGCGGGACTTCCAGCAGCGTGTAGCCATCGGTGGCGATGTCGCCCAGCCGGGTGCCGACCGCCACGATCAGGTCGGCCGTGCGCACCCGCTCGGCCAGCTTGGGGCTCACGCCCAGGCTCAGATGGCCGATGTAGTGCGGGTCGCGGTTATCGATCACGTCCTGCCGGCGGAAGGCGCAGGCCACGGGCAGGTTCCATGCCTTGACGAAGGCGGCGAAGTCACGCACTGCCGCGTCGGTCCAGCCGGCGCCGCCGGCGATCACCAGCGGCTGGCGGGCCTCGGCCAGCGCGGCGGCCAGCGCCCGGGCATCCTCGGCTCGCGGGGCGGCCACCACGGTGCGGTACGGCTCGGCATCGGCGCAGTCCACCAGATCGTCGAGCACGTCTTCAGGCAGCGCCAGCACCACCGGGCCGGGCCGGCCGGACGTGGCCACCTGGAAGGCGCGCGCCACCATCTCGGGAATCCGGGCCGGATCGTCGATCTCGGCCGCCCACTTGGCCATCGTGCCGAACACTGCCGCGTAATCCACCTCCTGGAACGCCTCCCGGCCCTTGTGGGCGCGGGAGATCTGCCCCACGAACAGGATCATCGGCGTGGAGTCCTGCTGGGCGATATGCACGCCGATGCTGGCGTGCGTGGCGCCCGGACCCCGGGTGACGAAGCAGATGCCGGGGCGGCCGGTCAGCTTGCCGTCGGCCTCGGCCATGTTGGTGGCGGCGCCTTCGTGCTTGGTGACGACGAGGTCGATGGCCGGCTGGTCGTGCAGCGCGTCCAGCACGTCCAGGAAGCTCTCGCCGGGCACGCAGAAGATGCGCTCCGTGCCATGCAGGCGCAGTTGGTCCACGAGGACACGGCCGCCGGTGCGGGCCTGGGAGGATGGGGTTTGAGCGGTCATGACGAAAAGTATGGACAGGATCGGAGGCGGCGCCAAGGTGGAGCCAAGCAGGCGCCAGACCCGAAGCAGGCGGCGATGACAGCGATTTTTCCGTTTGACGGGCGCCGCCGCGGGGTCTATCGTGCATTTCTGTTATGCGTTTTATGCAAGGCAGCCCGCCTCGCGCCCGTGTAGATTGGCTACCGAGGCGATGCTGCCATGACAGCGCGCCCGCCCGCGACACCTGACGGCCATCCCGACCGTCCCATAACAATGCTCGCGAAAACAGGAGACCATGCAATGTCCTTCCCTCATCGATTGATGCGGCCGGCCCTGGCCGTGCTTTGCCTTGGATGCATGGCGGCGGCCCCACTGGCGCAAGCCCAGTCCGCCGACCAGTACCCCAGCAAGCCGATCAACTACGTCGTGCCGTTCGCGGCGGGCGGCACCACGGACCTGCTCGGCCGACTGATCGGCCAGCGGCTGTCGCAGGTGCTCGGCCAGTCGGTGGTGGTGGAAAACCGCGCCGGCGCCGGCGGCAATATCGGTTCGGACTACGTGTCCAAGGCCGCGCCGGACGGCTACACGCTGCTCGGCGGCACCATCAGCTCGCACGCCATCAACGTGAGCCTGTATCCCAAGATGCCGTACGACCCGGTCAAGAACTTCCAGCCGGTGGCGCTGATCGGCACGCTGCCCAATGTGCTGGTGGTGAACGTGAACAGCCCGTACAAGTCGGTGCAGGACGTGATGGCGGCGGCCAAGGCCAAACCGGGGTCGATCAACTTCGGCTCGTCCGGCAACGGCACCTCCCAGCATCTGGCGGCCGAACTGTTCGCCAACATGGCCGGCCTGAAGATGACCCACGTGCCCTATAAGGGCAGCAGCCAGGCGGTACAGGCGCTGCTCGGCAATCAGGTCGATATCGTCTTCGAGAACAGCGTGGCAGCCATGCCGATGGTGCAGTCCGGCAAGTTCCGCGCGCTGGCCACCACCGGCGCCAAGCGCGCCGCCGAGCTGCCCGATGTGCCGACCATGGCCGAATCGGGCCTGCCGGGCTATGAAATCGTCTCGTGGCAGGCGATCTTCGCGCCGGCCGGCACGCCGATGCCCATCGTCAACAAGCTGGCCACCGAGATCGGCAAGATCATCCACCAGCCGGACGTCAAGGCAAAGCTGGTGGGCATGGGCGTGGAGCCGTCTGGCGCCGGCCCGGCCGAACTCGGCAAGTTCCAGAAGAGCGAGGTGGCCAAGTGGGCCAACCTGATCAAGGTCGCCAACATCCACCTGGAGTAACGCATGGCAGAACACCGTATTCCGACCGCCGGCCTGCATCGCTGGGTCGTGGACCTGTGGCTGGCGGCGGGGTCCGATGCGCGTGAGGCGCAGCTGACCGCCGACCACCTCGTCGGCGCCAATCTCTCGGGCCATGACTCGCATGGCGTGGGCATGATCCCGAAGTACGTGCTGTCCTGGCAGGGCGAGCAATTGCAGCTCAACCAGCAGGTCAGCGTGGTGCATGAGTCCGGCGGCATCCTGAGCCTGGACGGCAACCGGGGCATGGGCCAGGCCGTGACCGAGGAGGCGATGCGCATGGGCATCGCCCGCGCGGAGGAGCACGGCGTGTGCGTGATGGGGCTGCGGCGCTCGCACCATCTGGGCCGGGTGGGCCATTGGGCCGAGCAGGCCACGGCGGCCGGCATGATCTCGATCCACTTCGTGAATGTGCTGTCCAAGCCGCTCGTGGCGCCGCATGGCGGCTACGACGCGCGCTTCGGCACCAATCCATTCACGATCGGCGTGCCGGTGGCGGGCGCCCCGCCGCTGGTGCTCGACTTCGCCACCAGCGCCATCGCAATGGGCAAGGTGCGCGTGGCCAACAACAAGGGCGTGCCGGTGCCGCCGGGCAGCCTGATGGACCCGAACGGGCATCCCACCGACGACCCGTCGGTCATGTTCCCGCCGCCCGGTACGCCGCACGGCGCGCTGCGCACCTTCGGCGAGCACAAGGGCTACGTGCTGGCCGTGATGTGCGAGCTACTCGGCGCGGCCGTGACTGGCGGCCACACCCTCCGCCCGGAAACGCTGACGCACGAGCATGCGGTCTGGAACAACATGCTGGCGATCATCTTCGATCCGGCCCGCCTCGGCAGCAGCACCACCTTCGGCCATGAGGTGGAATCCTTTGTCGATTGGCTGAAGGCGTCCCGGCTGCAACCGGGCAACGATGCCATCCGCCTCCCCGGCGACCCCGAGCGCGCATGGCGCAAGGCGCGCGCCGACTTTATCCCCGTGGATGCCGGCACGCTGGCCCAGCTCGACGACGCCGCGGCGCGCGTGCTCCAGGCGCGCGGCCAATCCCCCGGCCCGCTCTCCGCCCTGGCGGCGGACTGAACCCAAGGCTCAAGGAATTCTCATGACGACCCCTCACCTGCCCCAGCTTTCCCCGCTGCCCAACCAGTTCCGTGCGGACATCCTTGCGCGCAAGCGCCTGATTGGCTGCTGGACCTCGCTCGGCCAGCCGGTTACCACCGAGATCATCGGCCTGGCCGGCTTCGACTGGATGCTGCTCGATGGCGAGCACGCGCCCAACGACGTGCTGACCTTCGTGCCGCAGCTGATGGCGCTCAAGGACAGCACCAGCGCGCCCGTGGTCCGGCCGCCCTGGAACGATCCCGTGCTGCTCAAGCGCCTGCTGGACATCGGCTTCTATAACTTCCTGATCCCGTTCGTGGAGTCGGCCGAGGAAGCCCGCCGCGCAGTGCGGGCCACGCGCTACCCGCCGGACGGCGTGCGCGGGGTGTCCGGCGTACAGCGCCAGAACCGCTACGGCACGCTGCCGGACTTCTTCAAGACCATCAACGAGAACATCTGCGTGCTGGTGCAGATCGAGAGCCGCAAGGGCGTGGAGGCTGCCGACGAGATCTGCGCCGAGCCCGGCGTGGACGGCATCTTCATCGGCCCGAACGACCTCGCCGCCGCCTACGGCCACCTCGGCGACCCGAACCACCCGGAGGTGCAGGCCGCCGTGGCGCAGATCTACGACGCCGCCAACCGCGCCGGCAAGGCCATCGGCACGCTGACTCCCGTGGAGGCAGACGCCCGCCGCTACCTCGACATGGGCGCGCACTTCGTCGCCGTGGGGCTGGACCACACGCTGCTGCGCGACGCCTCCCGCGCGCTGCGCGAGCGCTTTGCGCAATGACGCTATCTATATAGGAATACGGATATGAGCAAGATCGGATTCATCGGACTCGGCGTGATGGGCGCGCCGATGGCGCAACACCTTCAGGCGGGCGGCCACACGGTCTACGCCCACACGCGCAGCGGCGTGCCGCAGGCGCTCCAGGATGCCGGCATGCAGGCCTGCGCCAATGCCACCGAGGTGGCGCGTCAGGCCGACGTCATCTTCCTGATGCTGCCCGATACGCCGGACGTGGCGCGCGTGCTGTTCGGCGAGCACGGCGTGGCCGAGGGCCTGAGCCAGGGCAAGACCGTGGTCGACATGAGTTCGATCTCCCCGATCGAGACGCGCGAGTTCGCGGCCCGCATCGAGCAGCTGGGTTGCGAGTATGTGGATGCGCCGGTGTCCGGCGGCGAGGTGGGGGCCAAGGCGGCCACGCTGTCGATCATGGCCGGCGGCAAGCAGGATGTGTTCGACCGCGTGCTGCCGCTGCTCCAGCTGATGGGCAAGAACATCACGCTGGTCGGCAATGTCGGTGACGGCCAGGTGGCCAAAGTGGCGAACCAGGTGATCGTGGCGCTGACCATCGAGGCCGTGAGCGAGGCGCTGGTGCTGGCCGCCAAGGCCGGCGCGGACCCGGCGCGCGTGCGTCAGGCGCTGATGGGCGGCTTTGCCAGCTCGCGCATCCTGGAAGTGCATGGCGAACGGATGATCAAGCGCACCTTCGACCCGGGCTTCCGCATCGAACTGCACCAGAAGGACCTGAACCTGGCGCTGTCCACGGCCAAGGCGCTGGGGGTGGGACTGCCGAACACGGCGTCCTGCCAGCAGCTGTTCAACGTCTGCGTGGCGCAGGGTGGCGCGGGCTGGGACCATTCGGGGCTGGTCAAGGCGATCGAGCATATGTCGTCGTTCGCCATCGGCGACAAGCCCAAGACGGCGGGCTGATGTCGGCGCTGAACTCCGACGACCTTGCGTGCTTTGTCTGCGTGGCCAACACGCAGAGCATCTCCCGCGCGGCGCTGGAGCTTGGCGCGGACCAGTCCACGGTCAGCCGCCAGATCGCCCGGCTGGAGGCGGCGCTGGACACGCGCCTGTTCCATCGCAGCGGCCGGGGCGTGGTGCTGACCGAGTCCGGCTCCACGCTGCTCGGCTACGCGCGCCAGGTGGCGGTCACGCTCAACGAGGCCCGTGCCGCCGTGCGCAAGTCCACGGCACAGGGGCCGTCCCAGTTGGTCATCGCCGCGCAGCCGACCATCGCCAACACGGCCTTCGCGGCCATCGGCACGGCGCTCAAGCAGCGCTTTCCGGCGACCAGGCTGCGCTTTGCCGAAGGGCTGGCCAGCCCGATCCTTGCCTGGCTGGCTGCCGGCGAGATCGACGTCGCCCTGCTCTACCTGCCCGAGCAGCAGGGCGCGCTGAAGGTGGATGTCCTGCTGGAAGAAGACCTGACGCTGGTGACGCCCACCTCGTGGAGCCACCTCGGCCTGACATTCCCGGTGCGGCGGCTGGGCGAAGTGCCGCTGATCCTGCCGAGTACCGGGCATGGCCTGCGCGTGCTGGCCGAATCGCTGGCCGCGCGCGCCGGCACAACGCTGAACATGGCGCTGGAGTGCGATGCCTCGAATACGGTGTCGATGCGGCTGGTGGAGGATGGCTGCGGCGCCACGCTGCTGCCGTTCGCCGCCGTGGCGGACCGCGTGGCCCAGGGGCGGCTGCACTCGGCCCGGCTGGTGGAGCCGGTGGTGACGCGGCAGGTGGTGCTGGCCACGGCGCGCAATCGCACCGTGGTGCCCGAGCTGTGGGACATCATGCAGACCGTGCGGCAGTCCGTGCGGAATATCGTGATGTCCGGCGCGTGGCCGGGAGCGCGGCTGGTCTAGCCCCGCCCCCGGGAATCCGGATTGGATTCGCTTACTGCTTCGGCGCCTGCAGTTCCTGCTTGGCGGTTTCGTTGGCCGCCTTGTTGGCGTCCTTGCGCTCCTGCTTGGCGGCGCCAACATCCTGCTTGTATTCGCCCTTCGCGGCGGCCTTCTCGGCCTTGTACTGGTCGCTCGCAACCTTGCGGGCTTCGCGGCGCTCCACCAGCGGGTCCTTCGGCGGTTGAATCTGCGTCATGCCCGGCGGCACGGCGGCGTTGCCGCCGGCGGGTGCCGGGGCGGCCGTGGTCTGGGCGAAAGCGGTGGCGGACAACAGCCCAGCGGTCAGGGCGCCGATCAGCGAGCCAGTGCGGATGATTCGGTTCGTGGACATGTTCTTGGACATATGAGACCTCTCAAGATGTTGTTATCTCGGACGGTGCCCGCGTACAACCTGTGGCAGCGCGGGCACCACGCAATGCCGCACGCAGGATGTCTTGCCTTCCTGCGCCGCGCACCGAAGTTTAGAAGCCGACTCGTGCCCCGCGTGCCGCATTCCAACATCTCCTTACAAAAACTCATCGGCGCTGACAGACACTCTCCGACAACGCCACACTTTTCGCGAATTCTGCAGATTTGGCGTGCTTGAAGCGACCGGCTCCGTCGCCCACACTGGGAGGCATCGACCGTGCCAACCAGGAGGGATCATGCATCTCGAAGGCTCGTGCCAATGCGGCGCCGTGCAGTTCAGTCTGGAGTCCGATTCGCCCTGCCCCTATATGCATTGCCATTGCTCGATCTGCCGCAAGACTGGCGGCGGCGGAGGCTATGGCATCAACCTCGGCGGGGATGCCCACTCGCTGCGCGTTCGCGGCAAGAAGCATGTCTCGCGCTATCACGCGGTGATGCGCGAGCCCGGCCAGCGCCCCAAGCGCTCGAAGGCCTTCCGCCATTTCTGCGCCGAGTGCGGCAGTCCGCTGTGGCTCTGGGACCCGCGCTGGCCCGACATGGTCTACCCCAACGCGAGCGCCATCGACACGCCCCTGCCCCGCCCACCCGAAGTGGTGGAGGCTTCGCTGGAGAACGTCGCGCCATGGGTGGATGTGCCACGCGGCAAGGGCCATCGCCATTGCGAGACCTGGCCGGAAGAATCGCTGCACGACTGGCACAAGCGGCACCGCCTGCTGGCCTGAGTGGCCTAAAGTCGGACACTGGCCGACAGACGCCCGCCAAGTGATTTCCTATGCTCCAAGCATGGCGCCCCGCGCGCAAGGAGCCTGACATGCCGAGCTTCCGCCCTCTTCCTCTCCCCCTGGCCGTCTGCCTGACCGCCGCTGCGCTACTCGCCACGGGATGCGGCGAATCCGCCAAGCTGCCGGAGTCGGCCGGCATCGGCGCCTCGCCGCAATTGCCCGAGCCGAACAAGACGCTGATCCCGACCGTGCATATCGCGCCGGCCAAGGGCTGGGAGGACGGCAAGAAGCCGGTGGCGGCGGATGGCATGACGGTGACCGCATTCGCCGACAAGCTCGACCATCCGCGCTGGGTCTACGTGCTGCCCAATGGCGATGTCCTCGTGGCCGAGTCGAACGCGCCGCCCAAGCCGGACGACGGCAAAGGGATCAAGGGCTGGGTCATGAAGCAGGTGATGAAGCGCGCCGGCGCGGGCGTGCCGAGCGCCAACCGCATCACGCTGCTGCGCGACACCAACGGCGACGGCGTGGCCGACGAGCGCTCCGTCTTCCTCAAGGACCTGAATTCGCCGTTCGGCATGGTGCTGGTCGGCAACGACTTCTACGTGGCCAATACCGACGCCGTAGTGCGCTATCCCTACGCGCCGGGACAGCCGAGCATCACCGATCCGGGCCAGAAACTCGTGGATTTACCAGGCGGGCCGCTGAACCATCACTGGACCAAGAACATCATCGCCAGCCAGGACGGCAACAAGCTCTACGTCACGGTCGGCTCGAACAGCAACGTGGCCGAAAACGGCATCGACAAGGAAGCGGGCCGCGCCGCCATCTGGGAGGTGGATCGCCAGACCGGCCAGCACCGCGTGTTCGCCAGCGGCCTGCGCAACCCGAACGGCATGGCCTGGGAGCCGACCAGCGGCATGTTGTGGACGGCCGTGAATGAGCGCGATGAAATCGGCAGCGATCTGGTGCCGGACTACATTACCTCCGTGCGCGATGGCGGCTTCTACGGCTGGCCGTACAGCTACTACGGCCAGCATGTGGATGTGCGCGTGAAGCCGCCGGCCCCCGATCTGGTGGCGAAGGCCATCGTGCCCGACTACGCGGTGGGCACGCATACGGCCTCGCTGGGGCTGGCCAGCGCCGCTGGCAACAGCCTGCCGGCAAGGTTCCAGCACGGGATGTTCATCGGCCAGCATGGCTCATGGAACCGCAAGCCGCGTGCCGGCTACAAGGTGATCTTCGTCCCGTTCGAGGAGGGCAAGCCCAACGGCGCGCCCTTCGACGTGCTGACCGGCTTCCTGACCGCCGACGGCGACGCTCAGGGCCGCCCGGTGGGCGTGGCCGTGGACAAGCGCGGCGGGTTGCTGGTGGCCGATGACGTCGGCAACGTGATCTGGCGCGTGACCGGTGCGACTAAATAGATAGCGCCGAAAAGCAAAAACCGGCGGCGCGAGCCCCTCGCGCCGCCGGAAGACCACCCACCACGATGGTCCAAACAACAATCCGACTGTGAAGAATCAGAAGCGGTGCTGGAGACCCGCCGTGACGCCGACCTGATTGTTGGCAGAGCCCACAAAGTCGCGCGAGAGACTCACGGTCTGACCGTTGCGCGCCTTGGCATAGCCTGCGGACAGGTAGGCCATGGTGCGTTTGGAAAGATTGTATTGAGCGCGCAGCGAGAACAGGATCGGATCGCCGTCCGTCGCGCCCTTGATGTTCTGCTTGTACACCGCGCCGTAGAGCGTGAAGGCCGGCGTGAAGTCGTACGCCGCGCCCACCCAGTACAGGTCGCTCAGCTGCGAGGCCGCGCCGTTCGTGAAGGTGCGCTTATAGTTGCGGTAGCCGCCGTACAGCGCAAGCGAGCCGAAGTCATAGCTGGCGCCCGCGTGGACGCCCTGGATGTAGTCCATCGTATCGGCCGGCGTGGTGCTGCCGCCCGCGCCGTTCTGGCGATCCCAGGTCACGGCGGTAGCGAAGCCGCCCGACGAATACCCGACGCCGACGTCGTATTTCGACGAAGACTTGAACTCGCCCGGCACCTCGCCCAGCGAAACCGTGGCGCCCAGCTTCACGCCGCCGAACGTGCCGTCATAGCGGACCACATTGGTCGCACGCGAGAACATGCCGTCCTTGCGCCCGCCCGACGCCGTGGACGAGGTCGCCCACGAGTAGTTCGGCGCGTAGCCCATCGGGTCGAACGGCAGCATGAAATCGTAGGTCGTGGTGAAGTCACGGCCCAGCAGCAGGCGGCCCCATTTGTTCTGCAGGCCCACGGTGGCGCGGCGGTCGAACAGCGTGTTGTCGGTGTCCAGCTTGCCGGTGTCGATGGCGATACCGCTTTCCAGTTGGAACACGGCCTTCAGGCCGCCGCCCAGGTCCTCGGTGCCGCGCAGGCCCCAGCGCGAGGTATTCTTGCCGCCCGAGATCACCTTGACTGCCGAACCACCGCCCGGCCCGGCGTGGTTGAGGTACTCCACGCCCGAATCCACGATGCCGTACAGCGTGACGCTGGACTGCGCTGCCGCACCGCCCGTAGCAACGCAAGCCATCCCGGCAACGACCCATGCCATCCGTTTCATGCCTGTCTCCTGTGTCTTTTTTGTGAGTGAACGGCGCGAATGGTATGGGAGGCTCACTTTCAGATCGCTTTCGAAAATCCTTCAAATACGGACCGTTGCGGGCGTGCGGATTGGGGCTTTCCCTAGCTAGCCCGCCCCGCCGCTTCCCGGTATCAATCACGCGCTGTTGCCGTTCCCCTGCCGCTACTGCCGTCCCCCTGCCATGCGTATCCTGCTTGCCGAAGACAACCTGAAACTGGCCGCCTCCCTCGTGGAGTCCCTGGGCCAGAGCGGCTTCACGGTCGATTGCATGCACGACGGCGCGAGCGCCGACAACCTGCTCTCCACGCAGGACTACGCGCTGGCCATCCTCGATATCGGCCTGCCCCGCCTGGACGGCCTGGAAGTGCTGAGGCGCCTGCGGCAGCGGCGCAACCCGGTGCCGGTGCTGATCCTGACCGCGCACGGTTCCGTCGAAGACCGCGTGCGCGGCCTGGACCTCGGCGCCGACGACTACCTCGCCAAGCCCTTCGCCCTGACCGAACTGGAAGCCCGCGCCCGCGCGCTGATCCGGCGCAGCCACGGCCACGACCGCACCGCGCTGCACTGCGGGCCACTCCACTACGACGCCGTCAGCCGGGCCTTCACGCTGCACGGCACACTGCTGGCGCTGACCGGGCGCGAGCGCGCGGTGCTGGAGATCCTGCTGATGCGCGATGGCCGGGCCGTCAACAAGGCCGCGCTATCGGAGAAGATCTTCGGCATCGAGGAGTCGGTGAACCCGGACGCCATCGAGATTTACGTCTACCGGCTGCGCAAGAAGCTGGAAGGCAGTGGCGTCGGCATCGTCACGCTGCGCGGGCTGGGCTACCTGCTCGAGGTGCGCGCCCCGGCCCCCGAGGACGCCAACCTCGCCGCCCAGCCGTGAGCCGGTCAGGACGTCGGCGATGAAATCAGCAAGCCTGCGCTGGCAGCTCTCGCTGTGGCTGCTGCTGCCGCTGCTCGGGCTGCTGGCGCTCGACGCCTGGCTGACCGACCGCCGCGCCATGGCCGCCGCCCACGAGGCGTTCGACCGCACGCTGGCCGCCTCGCTCAAGGCCATGCGCGAGGGCATTAGCCTGCGCGACGGCCGCGTGGAGGTGGAGGTACCCTACCTCGCCCTCGAAGTCTTCGACGCCGAAGCCGGTTCGCGCATTTACTACGAGATCCGCGACGAGACCGGCGCCACCATCACCGGCTATCCGGCCCTGCCGATGCCGGCCCAACCCGTGCGCGCGCTCTATCGCACGCAGTTCTACGATGCCGACTATCGCGGCGAGCCGGTGCGGATGGCCGCCATGCCGCTGCCGCTGCACGACGTGCGCTCCGCGCGCACGCAACTGGTCTGGGTGCTCGTGGCCGAGACCACCGAGCCGCGCGCGCAACTGGCCAATGACATCCTGATGGGATCGCTGCTGCAGGAGCTGATGCTGGTCAGCCTGGCGCTGGCCATCGTCTGGTTCGGGGTGCGGCGCGGGCTGCGGCCGCTGCACCGGCTGTCCGAGGCGATAAGCGCGCGTGGCCCGGACGACCTCCAGCCGCTGGACGCCGCCACGCTCCCCGTGGAGACCCAGCCGCTGGTCAACGCCGTCAACCAGTACGTGGCGCGGCTCCAGCGCATGGTCGAGGGGCGCAAGCGCTTCTTTGCCGATGCCGCGCACCAGCTCAAGACGCCGCTGGCCATCATCCAGGCCGAATCGGAACTGGCGCTGCGCGAACGCGAACTGGCCGGCGCGCGGGCGCATCTGGCCCGCCTCAACAGCTCGGTCCGGCAGGCGGCGAAGGAGGTGGAGCAGCTGCTGTCGCTCTCCCGGCTGGAGCCGGACAGCGGCTACGCGCCCACGCTCCACCGGCTGCGGCTCGGCGCGCTGGCACAGGCGGTGGCCCTGGACTGGGCGCCACTGGCCCGGCGGGACGGCGTGGATCTGGGTTTCGAAGGAGACGTTGCCGAAGCTGGCGACGCGCAGGATGAGATCGACGGCCAGCCCGAACTCCTCCAGGAACTACTCGGCAACCTGATCGACAACGCGGTGCGCTACGCGGGCGCTGGCGCCATGGTGACGGTGCGTGTGCGCGGCACGCGGCTACAGGTGGAGGACAACGGCCCCGGCATCGCGCCGCAGGACCGGGAACCCGTGTTCCAGCGCTTCTATCGGGGCGAGGCCAGCGCAGCGCGCGCCGGTAGCGGGCTCGGGCTATCCATCGTGCGGGAAATCGCCCGACTCCACGGCGCGGCAATCGTGCTCGGCGACACGCCCGGCGGCGGCCTGACCATCGCGCTTCATTTCCCGCCTGCCGGGGGCGAGGCGGCCTAGCTCTTGCCCGTCAGCTTGCCGATCCGGCGCCCGAACCAGTCGTCGATCATGACCTTCTCGTAGCGCAGCCGGTCCGACGGCCCGTACAGGTTCACGCCCCAACCGAAATTCATGTTCGAGATGCGCTCCTGCGCGCTGGCCACCACCTCGTCACCGTGGCGCAGTTCATATTGCAGCGTCATGCGCGGCCACGTGGCATCCCGGATCACGCGCACCTGCTGCGCGTAGCGCCAGTCGATATAGCCGGCCAGATCGATGTCCAGCACCTCGATCGTCAGCGAATACCCCTCCGGCAACTTGCGCGCCGCCAGTTTGGCGAAGTGCTTTCGGATGTCATCGAGCACCTGCCGGTCACTGCCATACGACTGGGACCACGAGGCATCGGTATAGGTCTCGGGATGGATGAACGTCAGCGACAACGCGGAAGACGTCTCCCCCTGCGAAGGCGCCGGCGCCCCGCCGGCCACCCCGGACACCCCCAGCGTCGCCAAGGCAACCAGAACGGGAAGAAAGTACGTGGACATGGCATCACGCCTGCAGAAAGCACGGCCTGGAACGCCGACGAACGATGCCCGGACAAATCAGGACAGGAACGCATGCGCCACCCGGCATCAAGCCGCTGAGCCCGGGATGGTTTCAGGATAGGTCAGCGGGGGAAACGCATCTGGCCCCTAACCGCCCGGGTTCCCCGCCATCGACGTTTCACAAGGCCTGGCGTAAGCTGAACCCCTCTTATTTCCCGACCCAGCGAGAAGCGATGCCCACCTATGACTACCGGTGTGACGATTGCGGCGATTTTGCGTTGATGCGGCCGATGGCGCAGCGGGACGAGCCGGTTGGCTGCCCGCACTGTGGCAAGGCTGCGGCGCGGGCGCTGGTGGCCGCGCCGGCGTTGGCGGGGGCACCGGGGGCCGTGCCGTCGGAGTTGGCGGGCCATGGTGCAGGGTGTGCCTGCTGCGGGCCGGTGAAGCTGGCCGGGCGTGCCGATGGTGGCCGGGGTGGCGCGGGGTGGTCCAAGTTCAGCTCGGGCTGACCGGACCAGTCTACGTTTATCGTCCGCTCAGCGCGCCAGCCACGCCAGCAGCAGCGCGTTGACGGCCGTATCGGCCTCGTATTGGACCCAGTGGCCGGCGCCGGGCACGATCTCGCCGCGCCTGCCTTCCCGCCCGTCGATCAGGCTTGCCAGCACCTCTGGCGGATCGGCGGTCACGTCGTGCTCCCCGAAGGCCATCAGCACCGGTCCGCCGAAGCGGTCCAGCGCCTCGCGCAGCCCGCCGGCGCGTGAAATCTGCTTGCTGCGGAAGCGCGTGTCGCGGCAGGACTCGGTGTAGGCGAGCAGCGCCAGCGCATCCACCTTGGCGGGGTCCGCGATCATGAACGCGGCGACGTTCTGCTGCATCGCCGCCGCCAGCGTCTCGGGGCTCTCGGCGCGGCGCCAGTCGAGCAGCGCGATGGTCTGCCGCCGTGTGCCGCCGTGGCCACCCGGCCCCAGCAGCGCCAGCCCGCGCACGTTGGGCAGGCGGGAGGCCAGATGCGACGCCGTCAGCCCGCCGAACGAGAAGCCGACCAGATCGACATCGCTCATATCGGGCAGTTGGGCGAAGTTCGCCACCACGGCCTCCACCAGCGCCGGCATGTCGGTCCCCACCGGGTCTCCAGAGACGCCGTAGCCGGGCAGATCGGGCACCCAGACCGTATGGCGGGCCGCCAGCGCCTCGATATTGCGCACCCAGTGCAGCCAGCTGCCGTGGCCGCCGTGCACGAGCAGCACATCCGGCCCGCTGCCAAAGCGGCGCCACACCATGCGGCACCCGGCCGCTTCCGTGACGCGGGTCGTGCCCTGCGCCGTCAATCGTGCGACGAATGCTGCCGCCGATGTGTCTTCCTTCAAAATCCTGCCTCCCCAGTGAATCCGCGCCGCTCAGAGCGGCAGCGACAAGCTCGCTTCCAGGCCGCCCTCGCGCCGATTCTGTAGCTTCAACTCCCCACGCATGGCCTTGGCCAGTCGCAGGGCGATGGCCAGCCCCAAGCCGCTGCCCGGACCCCGGCTGGCGGTGTGCGGCGACCGGTACCATGGCCTCAACACGGCATCCAGCTCCGATGGCGCGATCCCGGGTCCGGAATCGATCACAGCCAGATGCAGGCGCCTATTCTCCATGCGAACGGCGATGCGGACAACGCTGCCATAGCGAAACGCATTGTCGATCAGGTTGACCAGCACGCGGCGCAGCGCGTGTGGACAGGTGACGATCGGGCGTCCCACCTGCCCTTCCAGCGCCAGTACGCAGCCCGCATCCCGATAGTCCTGGACCAGCACGTCGAGAAGGCTATCCGCGTCCACGCTCCGCAGCGGCTGTACAAGGCCGCTCTGCATGCGCGCGCAGGACAGGCTGGCTTCGGCGAGTTCCCGCATTTCGTCGAGATCACGCTCCATGGCGTGACGCAGCGGCGCGTCGTCGATCATCTCGCAACGCAGCAGCATGCGTGTCAGCGGCGTGCGCAAGTCATGCGCATACGATGCCTGCATGGTCAGCAGCTCGGATTCTCGCGCCTTGCATCGCCGGTACATCCATTGCGCACAAACCAGTGCAAAGAGCAGCAATCCGGCGCATCCGAGCAGGAGCACACTCGTCAGGGCTCCCGGTTCCATAGTCATTGGCATTCTCCGTTCGCCGTCAACCAAACGGCGCTGCGGAATATCACCATGACGCGGTGCAAGGCGCCATCATCCGGTGAGATGGCGGTCCCTAAACCTTCATTTACGCGAACGCTTCGCCGGTGGCCGGGCTAGGCAGCGCGCGCCTCGCCCAGCGCGCGCATGATCTGAACGGCCTCTACCACCGTGCGCGCGTTCATCTTGCGCATCGCGTGGCCGCGATAAATCTTCGCGGTGATCTCGGCAATGCCCATGGCCGCGGCAATCTGCTTGTTCATCATGCCGGCCACGACATGCCGGAGGACCTCGCGCTCACGGGTGGTCAGCGTATCCCAGGACCGTCGCAGCCCGCGCAACGACTGCTCCGTTTCAAGCTGCTGCATGTCGCGCTCCAGCGCGGCAATGACGGCGTCGATCATGTCCTGGTCCCGGAACGGCTTGGCCAGGAAATCGACCGCACCGGCCTTCATGGCCTTCACCGACATGGCGATATCGGCGTGGCCGCTCATGAAGACGATCGGCATGTGCGGCTGGCCCTTTTGCATTGCCGACTTCTGGAACGCGAGCCCGCTTTGCCCGCGCAGGCGGACATCGAGCACAAGACAGGCGGGGCCGATCACTTTCGGCGCGCGCTGAAAGTCCTCCACGGACCCGAACGCCCGGACCTGCAGATCGATGGACTCCAGGAGGCTGGTCAGGGCTTTGCGCATCAGTTCGTCGTCGTCCACGATATGGACCGTGCCCTGGGCGAGCACCTGCGGATAAGCCGTGGAAGCATGGTGGGGGGCAGTCATGGTCGGAAACGGTGCGCTATAGAAGAAGTGAGTCTGGAATGCTCTGACATACGCCGGCAGGCGCGCATCCATACCAAGGTATGGGTCTACACGGTATCCAGCGCCTGCCCCTTTGTCTCGGGCAACAGCAAGACCATGAGCAGCACCACGCCGTACGCGGCCCCCGAGAAGATGGCGATGGCCATGGCAAGACTCGTGGAGTGGCTGAGCATGCCGACCAGACTCGGAAACAGGGCGCCGATGCCGCGCCCGAAGTTGTAGGTAAAGCTCTGCCCGTTGGCGCGGCTTTCCGAGGGATACAACTCCGTCAGGTAGGCGCCGACCCCACTGAAAATGCCGCAGGACGCGAAGCCCAGCGGGAAACCGAGCCACAGCATCTCCGCGTTGGAAAGGGGCAGCGTCAGGTAGAGGTATACCGAGGCGATCGACAGCAGCGCAAACAGGATGAAGTTGCGCCGGCGCCCCCAGTAGTCGGACAGATAGGCGCCGACGACATACCCACAGAAGGAGCCCACGATGATCACCATCAGGTAGCCGCCGGTGTTCAGCACGGACAGGTGCCGCTCCAGCTTCAGGTAGGTGGGCAGCCATGTCGACATCGCATAGAAGCCGCCCTGGATGCCCGTGCACAGCAGCGCGGCCAGCACGGTCCGGCGCAGCAACGCCGGCGAGAAAATGACCCACATCGAAGCGGGCTTGACCCCTTGTCGCCTTGCCTCGGTCGCCGTCGCGAACACTTCGGGCTCCGGCACATGCTTGCGCACGTACAGGACGAGCAGCGCGGGCAGGACGCCCACCCAGAACAAGCTGCGCCACGCCAGCGACTCGGGTAGCACCGAGAACGCAATGCTGTAGAGAATCGCCGCGAGCCCCCAGCCGACCGCCCAGCCGCTTTGCACCAGGCCGACCGCCTTGCCACGGTGCTTCGGGGCGATGATCTCCCCGATCAGCACGGCGCCCACGGCCCATTCCCCGCCGAAGCCGAGCCCCTGCAAGGCACGGAGCACGAAGATCTGCTCGAAATTCTGCGCGAAGCCGATCGCGAACGTGCAGACGGAGAACCAGAGGATTGTGCCCTGCAACACCTTGACCCGGCCGTAGCGGTCCGCCAGCATGCCCGCGATCCATCCGCCAATCGCGGAGAAGATCAGCGTCACGGTGCCCAGCAGCCCTGCCTGGCCCCGGTCCAGTCCCCAGACGTCGATCAGTGACGCGAGGACAAAGCTGAACACCATGAAATCGAAGGCATCGGTGGCCCAGCCGATGAACGATGCCAGGAACGTCCGCCTGGCTTGCGGGCTCAGTTCCGCATACCAGTCCAGGCTGGATGGGCTCGGCAACGCGGGTTGGTCAATGTTTTTTGTTGTCATTGTCTAGGCCGTTCGAAGGATCTATCGGGGCAGGCCGGATGCCGCGTCGCGGGCGGCAAGCGCGCGACGGATGACATCGGGGGTAGCAGGCGCCTCGCGGATCCGCACGCCAATCGCATCATGGATGGCATTGAGGATGGCGGCCGCCGTGGGCACCAATGCCGGCTCGCCAATGCCTTTTGCCCCGTAGGGGCCGATGGCCGTGGGCGCCTCGATGAAGATCGACTGGACCTCGGGCATGTCGTGCACCGTGGGAATCAGGTAATCGTGCAGATTGTTATGCCGGCCCGGGTGGTATTTCTCCATCAACGCCATGCCGACGCCCTGCGCCACCGCCCCCTCGACCTGCCCTTCGAGCAGCGTCGGGTTGACCATGCGGCCCACGTCATGCGCCGCCACCACTTTCAGCACGCGGACGCGTCCGCTCTCGCAGTCCACCACCACTTCCGCCATCTGGGCGCCGAACGCATAGGTCGCGTAGGGACTGCCTTGCCCGGCGGCATCTAGAGAAGTGATGGGCGGATCGAAACGCTCTTCCGCCGCGACGACATAGCCGTGGGCGTCGACCGGGAGCGTCCGAAGATCCAGGGCACGATCGTCGATGGCGATGCCGCTCGCACTGACCCGGATCTTCGCATCGGCCGCCGCGCCTGCCAGCGCCAGCAGCCGGTGGCGCAAGGCCGTACCGGCAAGATAGGCTGCGCGGCCCGTGATGAAGGTCTGGCGCGACGCCGAGGTGCGGCCGCAATCCGGTGTGAGATGCGTGTCCGGCCCGATGAACTGTAGTTGGTCGACCGGAACACCGAGCGCGTCGGCGGCGATCTGGGGAATGACCGTGTTCGCGCCCTGCCCCGCGTCCACCGCGCCCTGATGCAGGACCACCGTGCCGTCCGGCCGGACACCGAAGCGCACCGTGGAAGGATTCGGCAACGCCGTGTTGCCGCAGCCATAGAAGAACGCGGCGATGCCGACGCCATGGCGAATATGGCTGGGCGAGGCTGCATTCAGGCTGGCGATGCGGCTCCGTGCCGCCTGCCATGCCGGACGCAGCGCGTCGAGGCATTCGACCAGCCCCACGCTGTGGTCGAGCACCTGCCCGGTCGGCAACGAGTCGCCGGGCCGCAGGGCGTTCTTCGCCCGAAACTCCAGCGGATCGATGCCCGCCGCGAGCGCAAGTTCGTCGATCAGTTGCTCCTGCGACATCATCGTCTGCGGCACGCCGAAGCCACGGAACGCCCCGGCGGGGGTGATGTGGGTATGGATGGCACGCGTGTGCGCACGGTAGTGCGGCAGGACGTACGGGCCGCCAGCGTGCACCGGCACCCGATTGGCCACAGCGGTGCCCCAGGAGGCAAAGGCACCGGTATTGAAATCGCCCTCGAACTCCACCGCGCACAACCGGCCATCGGCATCGGCGGCCATGGTAGACGTCATGCGGCCCGGGTGGCGCTTGGTCGAGGTGCCCATCGATTCTTCGCGCGAGAACACCATGGCCACGGGCCTGTCGAGGTGCCACGCCGCGATGGCGAGCAGCGGCTGGACCGTCATGTCCAGCTTGCCGCCGAAGCCTCCGCCGACGGCCGTGGCCACCACGCGCACGCGCTCGGGCGGCACGCCAAGGATACGGGCCAGATCGCCGCGATGCGGGTGCGGCGCCTGGGTGGACGAGTGAATCTCGATCATGTCGCCGACGCGCCGCGCCCAGCCCGCCTCCGGCTCAAGGTAGGCGTGCTCGACGAAACTCGAGTTGAACGTGGCGCTCACCACGTGACGGGCGTCCTGAATCGCGCGCCCGGTGTCGCCGCGGCGTACGTGCCCTTCGATCAGCACATTGCCCGGACGGTTGGCATGGAGCTGCGGGCTGCCTTCGCTTACGGCTTCTGCGAGGGTCAGAACCGGCGCGAGGGGCTCCCACGCCACGGGAAAGCGCGCCAGGGACAGGGCCTCGATCGCCTCGCGCTCGCCGACGACCAGCGCTACCGCTTCGAGATAGTGCCGCGTCTCCGCTTCCGGCAGGACGGGCTGATCGGCGTACGGGGTGGCCACACCATGGAGATTGATCCCGGGGACATCGGCATGGGTCAGGATGCGATGCACGCCGGGATGCGCATCGACGAACGCCTTCAGGTCGCCGAACGCGAAGCGCGCGCGGTGATGGGGGCTGCGGACCGCGCGCACGACCAGACTGTTGGCCGGGTAAGCGTCGCCGCCGAAGCGCTGGCTCCCATCGACCTTCTCCGGCCCATCCAGCCGAGTCAGGGGCACGCCCACGGCGGGGCCTTCGGATGGCGGGGGGGTGCAACGCCGCACCCCGCTGCCGCAACCGACTTCGGTCACGGCGTCCACGATCTTCTGGTAGCCGGTGCACCGGCACAGCACGCCCTCGATGGCGGCACGGGCCGTTGCGCGATCGGTCACGCGGCCGGCGTCGATCGCCGTCGCAGACGCCATCAGCATGCCCGGCGTGCAGAAGCCGCATTGCACCGCCTGATGCGCGAGAAACGCCTGCTGGAGCCGCGCGCCACACTGCGTGCCTTCGGCCAGTCCCTCGACGGTCACGACGCGGCGACCCGCCACCTGCCCCACGGGCGTCAGGCAGGCATAGCGCGGCTCGCCATCCACGAGGACCGTGCAGCTTCCGCAGTCACCCTGGCGACAGCCGTCCTTCGTGCCGAATTGCCGCAGCCCGGCGCGCAGGTAGTCGAGAAGGCGCTGGGACTGGTCCGCTGGCAGCGGCAGGCGCTTGCCGTTCAGTTCGAATCCCTCTTCACCGGGCGGCGTCGGTGCTTCGCCGGCAGCGCCTGCGTTGGGAACGGAAAGGGAAATGTCATCCAGCAGATACGCCATGAGCGGCCTCCTCGATGCAATGGGTCATGGCGCGCATGATGGCGAGCCGTGCGAGATGGGTGCGATGGGCGGCAGTCGCGCGGCAGTCTTCTATCGGAGACAGGGCTGCAAGCGAGGCGCCGTCGATGATGTCGCGCAGTGCTTCCGGCCGCTGCGCCAGCAATGACGCCTCCAGTGCCGGCATCCGCACCGCGACCGCCGAGGCGCCGCCGACAGCAACGCCGGCGTCCTCCACTGTGTTCACTGCGGACATGCGCAGCCGCACGGCGGCTGACACCACGGCGAGGGCCGAGCCGTCACGATTCGTGCACTTGACGAACGCCGTGCGGTCCGCGTCGGCCGGCAGCGGAAACAGGATGGCGACGAGCAGTTCATCGGCCTTCAGGGCGACCTGACGGGCGCCCAGGAGAAATTCGTGCAGCGGCAGCCGCCGCACGCCCCGGACACTCGCCAGCTCGACCTGCGCATCGAGCGACAGCAAGGGCGGCACGCCATCCGCAATCGGCGACGCGTGGCACAGGTTGCCGCCGACGGTGCCCTGGACGCGAATCTGCAGCGAGCCAACGGCCGCCGCCGCGTCCCGGAGCGCCACCGGCAGCCACGTGGTCAGTGCGACGGATTCCCAGGCGCTGGCGGCGCCGATCCGCACCCAGCCATCGCACCGCTCGATGCGGCGCAAGGCGTCGATGCGGCTGATGTCCACCCATTCCGACCGGGCCGGCACGAGCGCCAGATCGGCGAAGGCATCGGTTCCGCCGCAGACCACACGCCGCCGCGGATCATCCGCAAGCGTTGCGAGCGCTTCCTCGACGGTGTGGGCACGGAAATAGTTCATGGCTATGGGGCGGAAGGCGGCATTGCCGGGGCGGGGGCATCCGCGCGGACGGCGCGCAACACACTATCTATCACAAATTCTTCCCAATGGCGCACCGCTTCCGGGGTATCGAGTTCCTCGCCAAGGAACACCGACAAGGTGTAGCGGTTCGACGTATAAAAATAGCCCGCCGATGCGATCAGGAGGAACACATCGCGCGCATTCAGGTCCGGGCGGAACAGACCCCGTTCGGCGCCACTCGCCAGTATCCGGGCCACGATCTGCACCGCATGCGCCGAATATTCGCCCCGGCGCTCCAGCTTGGACACATGCCGGCCCTTGTGCTGGTTCTCCGTGTTGAGCAGATTGACGAACTCGGGATTGCGCCGGTAGTAGTCCAGCTTGAACCGGATCAGGATCTCGAGCGCCTCCACCGGCCTCGCCGGATCCGGCGCCACCTTGGCTTCGGCCTCGTCCATTCGCCGGTAGATGTCTTCCAGCACCGCGACGAACAGCCCCTCCTTGCTCCCGTAGTAGTAATAGATCATCCGGTCATAAGACTTCGCCAGGCTGGAGATCTTTTCCACGCTGCCGCCTTCGTAGCCGTATCGAGCGAAGACCTTGGTCGCCGCGCGAAGAATCTTGTCGCGGGTGGCTTGCGCCGTCGCTTCCCGGATGCCGGTTCCGCGCACAGCCTTTTTTCCTGCTGGGGTCATATCACTCCTATGGTGGCGGCATGCCGATCCGCCGCACCAACATTCTCCGACCAGAACTCGTACTGCAATTTTCATACAGTGAGTGCTACATGAGTGAATGATCATACATGGCCCTAAAAGCAGTTGCAAGGTAGCGACAAAATATCGTTGTAGTTCAAAGGTTTAGAATCATTAATCACCTCGGTTCTGCGAGCCGAAATCCACACCTCATCAGATTTCCATCTGTCATTGTCAACGCCGATGTGCTAACGTTGGTTAATGGAGCGTTCACTACATGAAGTGAACGGATCCAGGTTGAACGGGGTCCACGACAGGTGGGCGAGAGGCAAGAAGAATGAACAACGAACTCGACAATTCCCGGCGCACCGCGCCGGCCTGGAAACCGGCCTCCGAGAGGAGCGCCGCCGAAACCGCGCCAACACTCGATGGCCCCCCATCGTCATGGCTACCCGACCTTGACATGCACACGCTACGGCGGGCCTCCCGGACCCTGGCCACCGAGGTCATGCCGGCCAGGCGCCTGGGCACCCTGCTCCATGCCGCCATGCAAAGCACGGAGGCCACGTGGGGCTTTATCGCGGTCGTGCACGCAGACAGCTGGGAGACCGTAGCCAGCGCCACGGCATCGGACGCCCAGGCCTTTTGTACCGAGCCCCTGCCCATGGCCGACCTGCCGCTGTCCATCCTGTCGACAGCCATCCGCATGCAGAGCGGACTGGCGCTCCACGATGCCTGCGCCGCGCATCATTGGGGGGTCGACGACTATGTCCGACGTTGCGCGCCCCGCTCCGTAGTCTGCGTGCCGATGCGGTGCGATGGCGCGGCGGTCGGCGCCTTGTATCTGGAACACCGGCACGCGG
Organism: Cupriavidus sp. 01L43; assembly: GCF_056399925.1. Lineage (NCBI taxonomy): Bacteria > Pseudomonadati > Pseudomonadota > Betaproteobacteria > Burkholderiales > Burkholderiaceae > Cupriavidus > Cupriavidus sp. 01L43. The sequence continues at coordinate 149,953 of NZ_JBFTSH010000010.1, read as the reverse complement.
CAGGTGCCTTTACCCCGGCAAAGATCGCCGTGGTCGAGATCATTGCCTTGCAGGCCAGCTTCGCCCTGGAAAACGCGCGCCTTCATGACGCGCTTTCGGTGCAGGGCGCGCGGCTGAGCAGTACCGAGGAAAAAATGCGCGATACGCTCTCGGAACTGGCACGTGCCAGCCAGCTCAGGGCGCTCGGGGAAATGGTGGCGTCGATCGTGCACGAAGTTGCGCAGCCCGTCTCGGCCCTCGACTCCTCTGCCCGGGCCGGCCTGAGATGGCTCGATCGCAGCACCCCGAACATCGATGCCGCCCGGGAGATGCTCGCGCACATCTCCGCCTGCGCCATGCGCGCCCGCACCATCATCAGCGGCCTGCGCGCCCAGGCGCGCCAGGTCGAGCCGACCTTCACCGCCTTCGACCTCGGCGAGGCCGTTCGAGAGGCGGCAGAGATCGTCGCCTGCACGCTCGATGCCATGAACGTACATTTGCGCCTCTATGCATTCCCGCCTTCGACGCAGGTGCGCGGCGAACGTGTGCAATTGCAACAGGCCATCATCAGCCTGCTGATCAACGGCGCGGAATCCATGCATGGGCAGCCGGCTGGCGAAAGACTGCTGGTGCTGGCATGCAGCCCCTCGCAAGACGTGCTGCGCATTGACATCGACGACGGCGGCGAAGGTTTCCATCCGCAACTGGCGGACCGCATCTTCGAGCCGCTGTTCACCACAAAGCCGAACGGCATGGGCATGGGCCTGACCATTTGCAAGGCCATCGTGGACGCGCATCAAGGTCAACTGGACCTGACCCCGCGCCCGGAAGGCGGCACGCGCGCCACCATCACGCTGCCGCGCCTGCCTGCCCTCTGGAGCGCGATGCAATAGGCACGTTCACGGCACCAGGAGAAGCTTGCCGGTGGTCGCCCGCCCTTCCATGTCGGCATGGGCTTGCGCGGCGGCCGCCAGCGGATAGACGCCGCCGATGGTCGTGCGCAGCTTGCCGTCGAGGACCCACCGGAAGAGCTGCGCCGCGTGCGCCCGCAGGCGTTCCGGCGTACGCACATGATGGGCGAAGACCGCGTAGCCAAGCTTGATGCTCTTCGGGAGGCTCATGATGTCGATGAGACCGGGGCCACCCAGGACCGGCCCGAACCAGCAGAACGTCCCTGCAACCCGAAGCGAATCCATCGACCCTTGAAAGGTCGCGGGCCCGGAGCCGTCATAGACGACGTGCACGCCCTCGCCGCCGGACAGGCGCACGGCCTCTTCGGCAAATTGGCCAGCCTTGTCCACGATGACATGGTCCGCCCCGGCATTCCGCGCGATCACCGCCTTGCTTTCCGACGATACGCGGCCAATCACCCGGCCGCCCCGGAGCTTGATGATCTGCGTCAGCAGCAGCCCAACGCCACCGGCCGCCGCGTGTACGAGCGCGACGTCGCCAGGTTGCACCGGATAGAACTCGGTCGCGAAGTGGCTGGCGGTCAGCCCCGCCATCATGATGGCGGCAGCAGTCCGATCGTCGATGCCATCGGGCACGGGCACCAGGGAGGTTGCCGGGACCACGGCCATCTCGGCATAGCTGCCGGGCGCGTAAGCCCAGGCCACGCGCTGACCGAGCTGGATGTCGTCGACGCCTTCACCGGTGGCCACCACCCGTCCGGCACCTTCGACGCCCAGCGCCTTCGGGTAAGGCATTTCCGTCCAGAACTCCCCCCGCCGGACGCCAATGTCCATGAAATTCACGCCCGAAGCGGCAACCTCGACCAGTACCTCCCCTTTTCCAGGCACGGGGATGGGCGACTCGACCACATCGATCACGTCCGGGCTATTCAGCATTACGACTTTCATTTGTCATCCTTTCTTGAACGTTCGTTCCAAAATAGAGAAAAAAAACAGCTCACCGCAGCGCTTTCAGCGTGAGCTTTCCAAAGGTGCGCAATTCCGCCTCGCCGGCTCCAGCACGGGCAGCGAGCCGAATGGCAGCGAAATTCGCCTGCAGGAATCCGGCGATGTGATGCGGATCGAGATCCGCTGCAATATCGCCGTCAACCTGTGCTTCCTTGATTCTGGCGGTAAAGGCCTTGGCCAGGACGTTCGCCGCATCATGACGAATCTGGGTGAGGTCCGCGCGCTCGGTACCAAACTCGCTGATCGAACTGACGCCCAGACACGGCGCGCCGGCGTGGATTACCACCCGTTCGACCATCCGCTGGATGCCCTCGAAAGCCTTGGCATTGCTGTATAGCGTGGCAATGTGGGCCTGCGTTTCCGCCCCGGCATAGCGCTCCACCGCGGCACAATAGAGTTGCCATTTATCGTTGAACGTGGCGTAGAGGCTCTGCCGCCCGATTTTCATGGCGGCGGTCAGCATCTCGGTGGACGTACCCGCGAAGCCATGCTCCCCGAACACGCCGATCGCCGCGTCGAGGACTTCGTCCTTGTTGAATTCTCTTGGTCTGGCCATGGGTGAAATCTAGGCGTTCTGGAACGATAAGTCAAGAATTCCGGCCATTTCGATTGTGAGGGCATCCGGCGGGGCGCGGCGCAACTGGCATATTGCTGGCTTCGACGCGTGCAGACAACGCCAGACCACCCGGAGACCCGCATGGATGCCACCCGCCCGACCGATGACTCCCAGACCGCGCTATGGAATGGCACGGCCGGCAATGCCTGGGTCGATGCCCAGGCGATCCTCGACCAGTTGTTCCACCCGTTCGAAGACCTGCTGGCCCGGACCACCGCCGAGCATCAGGCGCGCGCCGTCCTGGACGTGGGATGCGGCACCGGCGGCACTACCGTGGCCGTGGCCCGGGCGGCCGGCCATGCGACCGGGATCGATATCTCCGCCCCGATGATCACCGCCGCCCAGGCCCGCGCCGCCCGCGAGCAGGTGCCGGCGAAGTTCATCCTCGCCGATGCCCAGACGCACGCCTTCGCCCCGGCCAGCTTCGACCTGATCGTGTCCCGCTTCGGCGTGATGTTCTTCGACGACCCGGTGCGCGCCTTCGCCAACCTGCACCAGACCCTCCGCCCCAACGGCGCGCTGCGCGTCATCGCCTGGCGCAGCGCCGGCGAAAACCCCTTCATGACCACCGCCGAACAGGCCGCCGCCCCGCTGCTGCCCGAACTGCCCCCGCGCCAACCCAACGCCCCCGGCCAGTTCGCCTTCGCCAACGCCGCCCGCGTCGAACAAATCCTAAAAGACAGCGGCTGGCACGACATCGACCTCCAGCCCATCGACGTCACCTGCACCTTCGCCGAAAAAGACCTGCTCACCTACATCACCCGCCTCGGCCCCCTGGGCCGCATCCTCCCCAACCTCGACGAAACCCGGCAGAAAGCCATCATCGACGTAGTACGCCCGGCGTTCGACCCGTACGTGCACGGCGAGACAGTCAGGCTGGATGTGGCGTGCTGGATGATTGGGGCGGAGGGGTGAGGTTTGTCGGGTGTCATTGGCCGCTATCGCGCAATTGAATAGGATGGCCGGCTTGATATGACATCGCTTTTGAGAGGCACTCCGACATCATGCGCGCAATAAGATTCGTCGCCCTATGGCTGGCACTTGGTTCAATGCCGGTTTACGCGGCGCCCGCTGCCACGGTCAACGAGCGGACCTTGCGCGAAGCGTGCGGAGCGTATTCGCAGGCTGGCATGCGCGAATGCCTTGTGGCGAAGGTGGACGAGAGCCGCAAGGCATTGAAGGCTGCCGAGGCGGAGGCCAGTGGCCGACTTGCCGGATGGGATGAAGACCCCAAATACGTCAATTTCGCAAAAGTGCGATTGGCTGCCAGCACGAAAGCCTTTGCCACCTATCGCAAGGATCAGTGCTCGCTTGCCGCAGCGCTGGGCGGCGGCGCGATTGGCAACGCGTTGGAAATCTGGCGGTTGGCCTGTGAGGCCGAGCTTAACCACTGGCGCGCCGACCAGCTTCAGCGGGCCACGGTCGACCTGCCTTTGAAGTAAATGTGATGGCCCCCCTGCGCCACCACCTAAGCCGCCACCATCGCCTTCGACTCCTGCACCTCCCCATCTCCCAGGATCTCCCGGGCGCTGGCCGGGCGGCGGTACAGGTAGCCTTGGGCGCAGTCGACGCCGACTTCGGCCAGCAAGGCGTGCTGTGCTTCTGATTCGATGCCTTCTGCGATGACCACCAGCCGGAAGTGGTGGGCCATTGCCACGATGCTGCGCAGCAGGGCGCGGCCGTCCGGGGAGACGTCCTGGGTGAATTGCCGATCGATCTTCAGGTAGTCGAACGGGAAGTTGCGGATCATGTCGAGGTTGTTGTTGCGCGTGCCGAAGTCGTCCACGGCCAGGCGGATGCCGGCGTGGTGCAGGCGGTCGAACGCCTCCATGGCCGCGCCGTGGTCGGCCAGCAGGTGGCGCTCGGTGATTTCCATCACCAGCCCGGAGCCGTCCGGCATCGATGCCTGCAATGCCGCCAGTTCCGCCGCGAAGCCCTTGCGCCGCAGGTTCAGCGGCGCCACGTTCACGGCCACATGGAGCGCGCGCGTCGGGCGGTAGCGGTTCATGTCGTCCACAGCCTGATGCAGGACGAAGCGCGTGATGTCGTCGATCACCGCCGTCGATTCCACCGTTTCGATGAACGACGAGGGCGGGATCATGCCCCAGCGCGGATGGCGCCAGCGCAGGAAGGCTTCCACGCCGATGGTCTCGCGCGTGCGCACCGCCACGATCGGCTGGTAGGCCAGATGGAACTCGCCGCGCCGGAGGCCCTGCCGCACGGCCTGGAGCAGCAGCCGCTTGGGCGCGGCCACGGCCAGGAAGCCGGCCACGGCCAGCAGCCCGAGCAGCAGCCCGATGGCGCCGATGAACAGGGCGTAGCGGTGCAACAGCTCGGAGGAGAACGCCGGGGATGCCGCCACCGCCACGGTGAGGGGATAGGCGGTGGAGCGGGCTAGCGTGTTGCGTGGGATGGCGGTGGGCGCGTCGCGGTAGGTGCCGTCCTGGTCCATCGTGGCCTCGCCGACGCTCAGGGCGATGGTGCCGGCGCCGAATTCCTTGCCGTGCGCCAGGGTGTCCACGAGGTAGGTGCCGTCGATCAGGAAAATCGCGCCCTGCGAGGGCTCGGTGGCGCTGGGCAGGTACAGCACCAGCGCGGGCGCCTGTTCGCGGAACGGCGTGCGGCCGACCAGCACGATGCGCTGCTGTCGCGCGGCGGCCTTGTTATCGCCGAAATACCAGCTCAGCGGCACCTTGATCTCGCCGCGCGCCGACGAGCAATAGATCACGTCATTGGCCACCACGGCCGCCGCGCGCGCATAGGGGATGTAGCTTTCGCGCTCGCGCAGCGGGCGGCCGATGGCCGCGCACGGCAGGCCGGCCAGCGGCGCCACGTGCAGGGTGCCCTCGCGCTCCACAGTGGCGATGATGCGCTCGATGGCGGCCACCACATCCCGGGCGACCATCGATTCGCGGCGATCCACCAGTTGCTGGGCATACTGCTGCCCCACCCACAGCGCACTCGCCGTGGTCACGGCGCACACCACCAACGACACCAGCCACGTGACGGGCGAGAAAGACCATCCCTCGAAGCGGTCGCGCCATGCCATGCCCAAGACTTCCCCTCCGCCAACCTGGACTGTCCGCTGATTGTGGGCCGGCCTGCCGTTTCAATGCTGTCCGACAAGCGCCTACATGCGCGTCGCTGTGGCGTTTAGTCCACTGGCTCGAGCCTGCGGTACTGGTTGTAATGCCGGATGGCGCGACGCGGGTCGCCGAGGGCCTCGTGCAGCCGCGCGGCGTTGTAATGCGCATCGGCGAAATCAGGGGCCAGTTCGATGCACGCGTGGTAGCTCTCCAGCGCCTCGCGCGGCGCGCCGGCGTCTTCCAGCGCCACGCCGAGGTTGAAGTGCAGCAACGGCTGCGCGGGCAATGCCGCGAGCGCGGCCCGGTAGCTGGCCACGGCATCGGCATGGCGGCCCTGCTCGCTCAGCAGGCAGCCCAGGTTCAGCCAGGCGTCGAGGTAGTCCGGCGCCGCCGCTACGGCCTGACGATAGGCCGCTTCGGCGCCGGGGGCGTCGTCATGCTGCTCGCTGGCCACGGCGCGTTCGAACCAGCCGGTGGGATCGGTGTCGCCGACCGAGGGCGCTGGCGCTGCCGGTGCGCGCGCGTGTCGCAGATCGACGATATTGCCCGATGGCTGCGGCGGTCTGCCGGCCGCGTCCAGGTCGAGCACGAACTGGCCGGTGTCCACGTGCCAGCGGCCCTGGCGGTCTTGCACGGTCACGTCGCCGCCCACGGCGGACAGGCGCAGGCCGGTAGGCGGCCGCCCCTCGCCCAGCCCTTGCAGCCGTTTCAGGGAGCGGGTGATGTGGCGCGTGGGAATGCGCGAATCGCGCAGTGACTGGGCTGTGCGCAGCAGCACCACGTCCTGGAACGTGAACCGATAGGCCTGGCGTGCGCCGCGCCGGGGGGCGATCACGCCGGCGGCGATCAGCGCCGTCACCACGGTGCGCGAAATGCCCAGAACGCCCTGGACATCGCGCATGGAGTAGTCATCCATCAATACGCATCCGTCATCGCGCTAGCCCTGCTTGCGAGCGCGTTTTGGCTCGGCGGCGGTCTTGGCCGGCGCCGCAGCGGCACGGCGGGCGGTCTTGTGTGGCGCGGTTTCGGCAGCGGGGGCGGCAACCTTCCCCGCACTCTTGGCCGCCGCCGGCTGGCGCTTGTTCGCGCCGATGCTCTTGCGCAGGGCCTCCATCAGGTCGATGACCTCGCCGCCGGACGGCGCCGGGGCCTCGGCCGCCACGGTGATCTTCTTGCCGGAGATCTTCTTGTCGATCTGCTCGAGGATGCGTTGCTTCTCCTCGTCGGTATAGGCCGAGGCGTCATAGCCCTTCACCGAGTTTTGCTCGATCAACTGCTGCGCCAGCGCCAGTTCGGCGGGCTGCACGTCGGTCTCCTCGACGTGCAGGTCGGCCATGTCGCGTACTTCGTCGGCATAAAGCAGTTGCTGGAGGATCAGGCCATCGTCGCCGACGCGGATCTGCACCATGTACTGCTTGCCCTTCCACGACCACTTGGCCAGCGCGCAGGTCTTGGTCTTGCGCATGGCCTCGGCCAGCAGGTTGTACGGCTTGGCGCCGCGCTTGTCCGGGCCCAGGTAGTAGGGCTTGTCGTAGTAGATCGGGTCGATGGCGCCGGCGGGCATGAACGAGACGATGTCGATGGTCTGCTGCGCGGCCTCTTCCAGCGCGGAAAGCTCCTCGGGCGTGAACGTGACGTAGCGGTCTTTCTCGAACTCGTAACCCTTGACCATCTCGGCGCGCTCCACCACCACGTCTTCCTTCAGGCAGACGTACTGCTGGCGCAGGCGCGAGCCGCAGCCCTTGTGCAGCAGGTTGAAGCTGATGCCGGACTTGCTCTCGGTGGCCGAGAACACTTTCACGGGAATCGACACCAGCCCAAAGCTGATGGATAGCGAGGCGATGGAACGTGCGGCCATGGCGCAGCCCTCCTGGAGACTCCTGTCGTTCCGTCGAGTCTAGTCAACGCGGGGCCCTGCCCGCCAGCGGGCGCGTGCTGCATGTTCGTGACGGGTCACCTCCCACAGCAAAAATGTCGATCGTGGCTCACATCGATCAATCGTCGGCGGCCCGGCGCGCACGATGCTGGCGCCGGTACGCGCCCGGGGCGATGCCGAAATGCTGGGCGAACACGCGGCCGAACGCGGCCTGCGAGGCGTAGCCGCACTGCTCGCCCACGGCGGCGGCGGAGAGCCCGTCCTGCCGCAGCAGCCGGGCGGCGCGATCCATGCGCAGCGTGGTCACCAGTTCCAGCGGGGTCATGCCGCCGAGTTGGCTGAAGCGCCGCGCCAGGGTCGCGCGCGAGACGTTGCACAGCGCGGCCAGGCTATCGACGGTCCACGGCTGTTCGGGCGCCCGCACCACCGCCTCCACCACGCGCGCCATGCGGGCGTCCGCCATCAGCGCGATCAGCCCGCGCGACACCCCGCCCCGATCGATCAAGGCCCGCAGCAGCACCGTGAACAGCGCCGTGGACAGGTCCGCCACAATCGCCGCCCCACCCGGCCGTGGCCGGTCCGCCTCGGCATGCATCATGCCGATCAGCCCGCGCAGCCAGCTCGCATTCCCGTTGAGGTTGGGATCGTCGGTGCCGATGCACAGCACCTCCGGCAACGTGCGCAGCAGCACATCGGCGGAACTGCCCAGCACGAAGGTGCCGCACAGGATGTCCAGCGGCGCGGCGGCGCCGGGCACGGTGACTTCGGTGACCACCCCGTTGAAATGGCGCGACGCCGCCACGGCGCGCGAGCCGGCCTGCAGGCCGATCAGCGTGTGGGCGGCGCCATGCGGGAACAGCAGCACGTCGCCGGCGGTGGCGCGCAGGCGGCCATCGCCCACGGCAATCTCGATCTCACCTTCGAGGATCACGTGATACGGCACGTGCCCCGGCGCGGCCTGGGCGTTGAAGGTCGACCAGACCCCCGCCACGCGGCAATGCAGGTCCACGGTGCCCGATGGCGCGAGCAGGCGTACGAGTTCGCTGAGACTATCCATTGAGACGATTGAGCAAATAGTTGAGTGAATTCTAGTCCATTCGGATCGTCGACGCCCCTACTATGGAGTCCAAGGAAGCGCCACGCAGCACGGTGTCTCCGCAGCAAGGAACCCAGAACTCTCACCCATCGCATCAGCAAGGAGTTGCAATCATGACCACCCGTCTCCATACCGCCCCCGTCCAGCAAGCCACCGGCCAGACCGCCGAACTGTTCGGCGCCATCCGCAAAGGCCTCGGCAAGGTGCCGAATATGTACGCCACCATCGGCAGCAACGCGCCGGCCGTGCTGGCGCAGACGCTGCAGGTCGGCGAAGTCGTCAAGGGAAGTTCACTCTCTGCGCGTGAACGGGAAGCGATCAACCTGTCCGTGAGCGAGCACAGCGGTTGTGACTACTGCGTGGCCGCCCACACGATGATCGCCAAGCTGGCTGGCTATACCGCTGAGGAAACCCGCCAATTGCGCCAGGGCAGCTATCCGCAGGACGCCCGGACCGACGCGCTGGTGCGCTTCGTCCTCGAACTGGTGGGCACGCGCGGCACGTTGCCGGCCGCGAGCGTGGAGGCAGTGCGCGCCGCCGGCTTCAACGACACGCAGATCGTGGAGGCGGTGCACGCGGTCGGCGCCATCCTCTTCACCAATATGATCAATCGCCTGAACGACACCACACTGGACTTCCCGGCCGTGTAAGGATCAGGGCGGATGGGCGGTGCGTGGTCAGCCACTCAGCGCCACGCGCTGCCCATCTGGATATAGAAGGCGTTCTGGTCCCGGCTGTGGGCGATGTCGATCCCCATCGAAATCCCCAGCTTCCGTGCGATGACATAGCGGAAGCCGGTGCCCACGCTGACCACGGTGCTGGCGTCTGAGAAGTCGTTCCAGCGTCCGTAGGCCTTGCCCACCCCGCTGAAGGCGAGCACCGACCAGCGCGGCGTGACGTCCCAACGCAACTCCACCTCGGAAACCACGGCGTTGCGGTCCTGGTAGCGGCCTACCTGTACGCCGCGCAGGTCGACATAGGGCTGTGCATAAAACGGCACATCACCCGTCGAGAACTTGGTGTCGGCGCGCAGCCCCAGGATCAGCGTGCGGGCGATGGGCAGCCAGGTGAAACCCCGGGCGTTATACATATTGAAGTCCTGCGAACTGCCGAGCGCCCCGCGCGCGAACTGGGCCTCGAATTCGGCATAAATCCCCTTGCCCGGGAAGAAAATATTGTCGCGGGAGTCATAATCGACCACGAGTGCACCCTTTCCGATGCGCTGTTCGCTGGTCACTCCCCCCACTTCCGGGGCGTTGCCGCCGAATTTGAACGTGGCCGTGGAATCGAAATAGGTATAGCGCGGTCCGACATACCAGTGCGAATCGGCCACGCGGAATAGCACCTGCTGCACCAGAAAAACCCCGTCCAGCGAATAGTGACGCGGCTGGTTCGACAAGCCGAAATACTCCAGATTCGCGCTCACCTTGGCGATCGCGCCGAGGTAGCGGATGCGGTCGCCCTGCCAGGTATGGAAATGCGCGAGCCCGGCCGCCCAGGTGCCATTTTCGGTATAGGCGCCGCCGATGCCGGTGATATTGGGTGGCGCAGGGCCCTCGCCGCTGGCGTGGGCCTCGGCGGCCCGGTCGGCCAGCGATTGCGAAAAGAACAGCAGCCCGAGCCCGAAGCCATAGCCGACGGCCGGCTCCGTGATGATGGTCGGCACGGGCAGCGCGCCCTTGTGGTGGAGCAGGAAATCGCTCATGTCGAGCATGCCGTCCTCGGGGTCGAAGAACGACAGCGGCGGTTTTTCCGACTTGCCTGGCGGGGCGGCTGGTGGCTGTGCCTGCGAAGGGACCAGCGCGTCCGGCACCGGTTGGGCATGGCCGACCGATGCGGCGGCCGCAATCAGGCCCGCCATCGAGGCCCGGGCGAAAGGATGCATGGTGGCTCTCATCGATGAGCTGGCGTGCTAAATGGGGCGACGCCCTGCGGCGAATGTAACGTAGCCTGCGCCTCCATGACCGGATTGCCGATATGAACGTTCTTGCGCCCGTGTTTAGTTTTTCTTTTCCAGGCACCCTGCGCCAGTGTCGATGCCGTACCTTGCAACTTACCCGCTTGGGTCATCCATCATTATCTCGATGGAAATCGTGCCACCCGGATGGGTGATTATCTAGGGGATTATTCTTGGGCGGCAATTTAGATACCAGCGGCATTTACATCAAATCACAATAAAATTGAATTCACATTTTTTACAAGATTTGCCAGACTAGCTGCGGACATGGCATGGGGCACATGTCCCGGCGCACACCGCGTATGCGCGCACGCCACCGAAGGCAAAGAACAGACGGCCGTATCAGCCGCGCTCACGCGCTGGCGAGCCGTCGCGCGGCTTGATCGATTGGATGCAAGAGGGGGTAAGCGCAGTGAACCACTACACCAAAGACAACTTCCAACTCACACAGAGTATCGGCTTCCATCTCAACAAGGCGCGCAACAGCCTGCTGCTGGAGATGGATTCGGCCCTGCGTCCGCTGGACATCAATGGCCAGCAGATGGGCATCCTGCTGTCGCTGAACCGCGGCATGGCGACCACGCCGTTCGAGATCAGCAAGCTGCTCGGCATCGACAGCGGCCTGATGACGCGCATGCTCGACAAACTGGAGGAAAAGCGGCTGCTGGAGCGCAGCCGGAGCATCGACGACCGGCGCGTGGTCAATCTGATCCTGACCGAGAAAGGCAAGGCCGTCGCCACGCAGATCCCCGATATCGCGCCCGAGGTGCTGAACCATCACCTGAAGGGCTTCAGCGAGGAGGAATTCGAGGAATTCCGCCGGCTGCTCCAGAAGTTCGTTACCGGCAACTGACCGGAGCCGTTATCCCCTCCTGCCCCGCTAGGCGGCGGGGCGAGACAGGCTGTCCACGGCGCGCCACGCGGTATCCACCGCGCCCGTCACCGATGCATTGCCGGCGCTGTCCGCGCCGGCAATCCGCACATTGCCGACCCCTCGCCCCGCCTGTTCCAGCGCGGCCTGCAGCGAGGCGTCGTCGGGCGCCAGCCCGCCCGGCATATAGCTGTAGCCATGCGCCCAGCGGTTCAGCGTAATCCCACGTATCTGTTTCGATGAAGCGAAGCCGCCCGGGGCCAGCATGCGGTCCAGTTGGGCGCGGATTTCGCGCTCGAGGGCGTCGAAGGGCGTGCCCAGCAGGAAGGCGCGACCGGCGCGGAAGCGCTCGCGCGCGCTCATGCCGCTGTCCGGCACCGTGGGCACGTAGAGCATGTGAAGCACCGCCGGATTGGCCGGATCGGCTGCAGCACCAGCCGGCGCCTCCAGCCACAGGTCCGAATACGCCATGGTCGGCGCGTGGATGCGCCACGCCTTGAGGGTCTCGAAGGCGCGCCAGTCGTCCAGCGCCACCTTCGTATACACCAGCGGCGCCTTCACGCACGCGCGCAGCGTGGCCTTGGCCGGCGCCGGCAGCGTCGGCAGGATGAACGGCACCATCATGTTGTAGCCGGCCACCACCACGTGCTGCGCCTCCACGCGTTGCAGGTTGCCTTGCCAGCCATAGGTCACGCGCGTGATGCGCACATCGGGTTCGATGGCCACCGCCGTACTGTTCAGGCGCACGCGCACCGGGCTGCCGTCGCGGTCCAGCCGGGCGTAGTCGAAGCGGGCATCGGCCAGCCCGGCGCCACCGCGCGGCGCCATGGACACGCCCGGCACCAGCGCCTGGATCAGCGCCCGGGCCAGCGTGGCGTTGCCATCGGCAAACCAGAGCCGCGAGGCCGGCGACTTGCCGAGGCGCGGATCGAGCACCGGCTTGGGCATGCCCGCCCCCGCCGGCAGACCGATGGCGATAGCCTGCGCCACCGAGATGCCGTCCGCGTCGAGCGCATAGGCATCGTGGCTGCGGCTGCGCAGGAAACGCACGGCCGGCAGGCCAAGCCCCGCTTTCTCGCGCAAGAAGATCGCATAGCGCGTCCGCTGGAGGTAGGCCGTGCGATCGGTCCCACTCATCTCGGCGAGGTAATCCACCCCGCCCTGCGCCAGCCGCAGCAGCGCCTGCCGGTCTGCCGGGGGCAGTGGCGCGGCATCGAGAAAATGGGCGATGCCGTCGGCGGGCGGCTGGCTGGCGGCGTTCCGGGCATCGATCCCGTCTGCGAACGGATCGCCCGCGAGCCACTGGTCGCGGCCGAAGTGCTCGGCGTCGAAGAACACCGCGCGGCCCATCCCCCGGCGCTGATAAGCGTCGCCCGGGCCGGGTGCCGGCGCGGTGCGGATGTCGATGCCCACCCCGGCCAGCATCGTGCGCATGGCCGCGCTGTCGGTGGCAGATGGCGGCATCTCGGCGCTGCCGCCATAGCTCACCAGCGTCTTGCCGCGCACCGTGAATTCGTTGCGCTTGGCGTGGCCGCCGAAGTCGTCGTGATTGTCGAGGATCAGGATGCGCCGGTCCGCGCCGAACTTCTGGCGATAGAACCAGGCCGTCGCCAGCCCGCTGATGCCGCCGCCCACTACCACGAGGTCATACGATTCTCGCGCCAGCACGGTCGGGTATGTGGTGCCTTCGCGCGCCAGCCCGTGGGCCAGCGTAAACGTGCCGGCATGGTTGCCGCGCAGCCCGGTGAGCGCCGGCGGGTAGCCGGCCGCCGTGGCCTGTGCACGCACCAAGCCCGCCGGGGCGATACCGGCCGCGATGGTCAGCGCGGCGCCATTGAGGAAGTCTCTGCGAGTGATCGTCATGGCGTCAGCGCGATGGGGGCCGTGCGGGTTCGGGCGTGGGCGTGCCGAGTTCGCGCCGGCGGGCGGCCACGGCGGCCTCCGTCACGGGCGCGGCACGGTTGCCCCAGCTGCCGCGGATGAACGTGAGCAGGTTGGCCAGCTCCTGGTCTTCCATGGTCCAGCCATAGCCGGGCATGTGGTAATCGGTGGGCGCGGTGCTCACGCGCGCGGTGACGGCGCCTTCGAGCAGCAGGTTGATCAGCGACGCCGGGTCTGGATCGGCCACGGTCGGGTTGCCCGCCAGCGGCGGAAACACCCGCGCGAAGCCACGTCCGCTGGCGTTGTGGCAGGGCATGCAGAACGTGGCGAACTGGCGCGCGCCGGCCGCATCGAATCGACCCTGCTCCAGCAACGTGGTCACGGTGGGGTCGTAGCGGAATGGCTGGGTCTCGCCGCGCGTGCCGGGCAGTGACTTCAGATAGGTGGCCACGGCGTCCAGGTCGCCCGGCGTCATATGCTGCGTGGACGCGGCGATCACCGTGGACATCGGCCCGAACGAGGTGGCGTGGGCATTGCGGCCGGTGCGCAGGTACTCGGCCACGTCCGCCTTCGTCCACGCGCCGATGCCCGTGATCTGGTCGCCCGTCAGGTTGGTGGCCGACCATCCTTCGACGGACGCGCCAGCCAGGAAATGCCGGCTGCGCTCGTCCAGCCCCTTCTCCCCATACAGCGGCCCGCGCGGCGTATGGCAGGCGCCGCAGTGCGCCACGGCCTGCACCACGTAGGCGCCCCGGTTCCAGGCGGCGCCCTTGGAGGCATCGGTACGCACGGGGTCATCGCGCAAATTCAGCCAGTTCCAGGGCACCAGCAGCCAGCGCATGTTGTACGGCCAGCGCATCTCGGCGTCTGGGTTGGACTGGCTGACCGGCCTGACCTCGGCACGCAGGTAGGCGTAGAGCGCCGCCACGTCGTCACGTGTCATGCGGGCATAGGACGTGTACGGCATGGCCGGATAGAGGCGCTTGCCGTCGCGCGCCACGCCGCGGCGAACGGCGCGGTCGAAATCATCGAGCGAATACTCGCCGAGGCCCGTGGCCGAGTCCGGCGTGATGTTGGTCGAATAGACCGTGCCGGCGCCGGTGCGCAGCGGCAGACCGCCGGCCATGGGCGCCCCGCCCTCCTTGGTATGGCAAGCGGCGCAGTTAGCGATGCCGGCCAGGTAGCGGCCGCGTGCGATCTGCTCCGGGGACGGCGCGCTCGCCGGCGCCGCTGCCCGCGCGGGCAGCGCGGTCAGTACGCTCATCACGGTCAAGGCCGCAAGCGCGGCGAGGGCGGCCGGCAACCACCTTCCGAAACATCGCATGGGGCGCATCCTGTAATCGGACTGCATGGGGACGGATTGGACCCGACATCTTGCGGCCTGAGCCCGAAACGGAACAGAATCAGCCGCATGACTTTTTACCGTATCAGATTTGCGCCGATTCCCAAAGCATGAAACGTTATGAAGCGTTGGCCGAGACACTGGCCGCCGACATCCGCAACGGCACGCTGCCGCCCGGCRCGCGCCTGCCCTCCATCCGCAAGACCGTGGCCCAGTATGGCGTGAGCCCGTCCACGGCCTTCCAGGCCTACTACCGGCTCGAGGAGCGCGGGCTGGTGCGGGCGCGCGAGCGATCCGGCTACTACGTGGCGGGCGCGGCCACCCGCGTGCTGCCGGCGCCCCGGGCGCACGCGCCGCAGAAGGTGTCGACCGAGGTCGATGTCTCCCGGCTGGTCTTCTCCGTGCTCGACGGCGCGCGCGAGCGCGATCTGGTGCAGTTCGGCTCCGCCTTTCCCTCGCCCGAGCTGTTCCCGTGGGAGCGGCTGGGCAAGGCACTGGCGCGCGCCGGCCGCGAACTCGATCCGTGGAACAGCGTGGACGACCTGCCGCCGGGCAATGCCGCGCTGCGGCAGCAGATCGGCCTGCGCTACCTCGGCACCGGCGCGCCGCAGCCGGTGGACGACATCATCGTCACCAACGGCGCGCTCGACGCCCTGAACCTCTGCCTGATGGCCGTGACCGAGCCGGGCGATGTGGTGGCCATTGAATCGCCGGGGTTCTACGCCGCGCTCCAGGCGCTGGAGCGGCTCCGGCTCAAGGCGGTGGAAATTCCGGTCGATCCCGTGGATGGCCTCGATCTCGACGCACTGGAGGCCGCGCTCGGGCGCCATCGCATCAAGGCGTGCTGGTTCATGACCCAGTTCCAGAACCCGATGGGCGCCAGCATGGCCGAGGACCGCAAGCGCGCGCTGGTGGCCCTGCTCGCGCGCCACGGCGTGCCGCTGATCGAGGACGATGTCTATGGCGAGCTGTACTTCGGCAACCGCTGCCCGCTGCCGGCCAAGGCGTTCGACACCGAAGGGCTCGTGATGCACTGCAGTTCGTTCTCGAAGACGCTGGCGCCGGGTTTCCGCATCGGCTGGGTGGCGCCCGGGCGCTACGGCGAGGCCATCCGCCATCTGAAGCTGATGACTACGCTCTCCGCCGGCGTGCCCACGCAGCTGGCGTTGGCCGAATACCTGCGCCATGGCAGCTACGACAAGCATCTGCGCCGGCTGCGCCATGTGCTGGAAATGCAGCAGGGGCAAATGATCGACGCCATTGGCCGGTATTTCCCCGACGATGTACGCGTATCGCGGCCGGACGGCGGTTATTTCCTGTGGGTGGAGTTGGGCGAAGGCTTCGACGCGCTGGCGCTGCATCAGGCGGCCCGGGCGGCGGGTATCGGCATTGCGCCGGGGCCGGTGTTCTCGGCGCGGCAGGGCTTTCGCCACTGCATCCGGATCAACTACGGGCACGCCTGGAACGAGACGGCCGAGGCTGCGGTGAAGACACTGGGCACACTGGCGAAAGCCGGCCGATAGCCGACGAAGCCCGACGATTCAGGCGCGGCGACGCCAGGCCCAGTAGGCTTCCACCAGCCCGAAGCCGCCCTGCATGACGAGGGCCAGCACCGCCGCCGGCACGGCGCCGGCCAGCAGCAGCGTGGAATCGTTGAGCGCCAGACCGGTGGCGATCCGCTCGCCGTAGCCGCCGGCCCCGACGAAGGCGGCGATGGTCGCCGTGCCCACGCTGATGATGGCGGCCGTCTTCACACCGGCCAGGATGATCGGCATCGCCAGCGGCAACTCCACATAGCGCAGCACCTGCCCGGTCCGGAAGCCCAGCGCGCGCGCCGCATCCCGCATGCCCGGCGCGATTTGTTGCAATCCAGTACAGGTGTTTCTGACAATGGGCAGCAGCGCGTAGAGGAACAGCGCAACCATGGCCGGCCAGACGCCGATCTGGCCCAGCAGCGGGATCAGCATGGCCAGCAGGGCCAGCGAGGGAATCGTCTGCAACACGCTCACCACGGCCAACACCGCCTGCCCGAGCCGGCGCCGGCGCGCCGCGACAATCCCGAGCGGCACGCCCAGCAGCGTGGCCGCCCCTACTGCGCCGCCGACGAGCGACAGATGCCGCACGGTCAGCCGCCAGGTATCGGCGCTCCAGAGCACCCCGCCGAGGCCATCGCGCCGGTCGCCCTTCTTTTCCCCCGCCGACGCGACCCCCGCCCCGCCCACGAACCGCCGGGCGATGGCCGCGAACGACTCGTCATCGATCTCGGCCGCCGCGTTCATGTCGATCATGTCCGTCACGCTGATCCGGCCGGCCAGCCCCTGCAACGCCTGCCATGCGGCCGGATGCCGGCGCGGCGCGTCGAGCCGATAGACGATCACGGCTTCGTAAGGTGGAAAGACATGCCTGTCGTCCTCCAGCACGCGCAGGTGGAATTTGCGGATCTTGGCGTCGGTGGAATAGATGTCGGTGGCGTCGATCTGCCCCTCGGCCAGCGCCTCGTAGGCAATGCCATGGTCGATGCCGACCGGCCGCTGCGTCAGGCCATAGCGCTGCGCCAGCATCGGCCAGCCATCGGCCCGGCCCAGGAACTCGTGCGACAGGCCAAGCCGCAGCCGGGGCTGGCCGGCGAGGTCGGACAGCTTGCGCAGATTGCCCGCGCGGGCGTCGGCCACCGCAATCGCATAGGTATTCTCGAAGCCCAGCGGGATGCCCGCGCCAAGGCCCATCGGCGCCAGCGCCGCGTTGATCTGGGCCAGCGTGGCGCCGGGGGGCAGCTTCAGGATCTCGCCGGCCAGCGTGCCGGTGTAGTCGGGATAGAGGTCGATGCTGCCCGCCTTGAGCGCCTCGAAGACGATGGCGGTGTTGCCCAGGCCCGGCAGATGGCGCGCCTCGCTGTGCGCAGCGGCGGCAGTCTGGGTCAGGATTTCACCGAGGATGTACGACTCGGTGAAGCGCTTGGAGCCAACGCGCAGCGGCTCGGCCTGGGCCGGGCGGGCGCACAGCAGGGCCGCCATGAGCGCCATCCACGCCACGAGCAGCGGGAATGCGGTGGGAAAACGCTGGGTCGAGGCAGGCAAGCCGGGGCTCCGCGTGGGGATGTCCCGACATCATAACGGCAGTGGATCAGGAAGTTGGGCCAGCCTGGTTGGCGGATTGGCCGGGGGGTTGGTCGCCGGAGGGCTGGCGTGCAACATGCACGGCCAGCCAGATCGTCGGCTGGGCGGCGTCGGTCCAGGCCACGCGGTGGCGGCAATGGGCCGGCAGGTGCAGCCAGTCGCCGGCGCCCAGCGTGTGCGTGGCGCCGGCATCGATCTCCACCGCGCCGCTGCCGCTGACCACGACCACCCATTCGTCCTCGGGGTTGTCGTACCAGAAACCGGGCGGGCTGGCCTGCCCATTGGAGACGATCCGCTCGATGCGCACGTCGCCGGCACCCTGCCACTGCGTCAGCGCAGTAAACACCTCGCCCGGCGCGTTCGCCGGCACGTCTTGCAGCAGGTTGCCGTGGATCGGTGTCATCGCTGGTTTCCTCCGCCCGGCCTGCCGGGGCGTTACTCGGGTCCGCCCGGGGCGAGCACCTCGCGCGTGCCGTTGCGGCCCATCGGCGAGACAAGCCCCGCCGCTTCCATCTGCTCGATCAGCCGTGCGGCACGGTTGTAGCCGATGCGCAGCTGGCGCTGCACGGCGGAAATCGACGCCCGCCGCGAATTGAGCACGAACGAGGCCGCGTCGTCGTACAGCGGGTCGGATTCGCCCTCGCCGCCGGTCTCGCCAAACAGGTCGGTGGCGCCTTCCGGCGTGTCGCCGGCCAGGATGGCTTCATCATAGTCAGGCTCGCCGAACTGCTTCCAGTGCTCCACCACCCGGTGCACCTCGTCGTCCGCCACGAACGCGCCATGCACGCGCTGCGGGTAGCCGGTGCCGGGCGGCAGGAACAGCATGTCGCCCTGCCCCAGCAGGCTTTCGGCGCCCATCTGGTCGAGAATGGTCCGCGAATCGATCTTCGACGACACCTGGAACGCCACGCGCGTCGGGATATTGGCCTTGATCAGGCCCGTGATGACGTCCACGGACGGCCGCTGCGTGGCCAGGATCAGGTGGATACCGGCGGCGCGCGCCTTCTGCGCCAGTCGGGCGATCAGTTCCTCGATCTTCTTGCCGGCCACCATCATCAGGTCGGCCAATTCGTCGATTACCACCACGATCAGCGGCAGCGTGGACAGCGGCTCGGGCGCGTCCGGCGTCAGCGAGAACGGGTTGCGCACCTTCTCGCCGGCCGCCTCGGCCGCGCGGATCTTCTGGTTGTAGCCGGCCAGATTGCGCACACCGAGCGCGGACATCAGCCGATAACGCTTTTCCATCTCCCCCACGCACCAGTTCAGCGCGTGCGCGGCCTGCTTCATGTCCGTGACCACGGGCGCCAGCAGGTGCGGAATGCCCTCGTACACGGACAGTTCGAGCATCTTGGGGTCGATCATGATCAGGCGCACGTCTTCCGGCGTGGCCTTGTACAGCATCGACAGGATCATCGCGTTGACCGCGACGGACTTGCCCGAGCCGGTGGTACCGGCCACCAGCAGGTGCGGCGCGCGGGCGAGGTCGGTCACCACGGGGTTGCCGGTGATGTCCTTGCCCATCGCCAGCACCAGCCGCGAGGCATGCGCCTGGAACGCCGCGCCGGCCACGATCTCGGACAGCCGGATCATCTGGCGCTTGGCATTGGGCAGCTCCAGCCCCATGCAGGTCTTGCCGGGAATGGTTTCCACCACGCGGATCGACGTCACGCCGAGCGCGCGCGCGAGGTCCTTCATCAGCCCCACCACCTGTGCACCACGCACGCCCATGGCCGGATCCACCTCGAAGCGCGTGATGACCGGCCCGGCGCTGGCGCCGACCACCGACACCGGCACCTTGAACTCGGCCAGACGCTGGGCGATCAGTTCGCCCGTTTCGCGCAGGTGTTCTTCGGAAACTTCCTCGCCGTTCTCGACGGCCGCTTCGAGCAGACCGGCGCTCGGGAGGCGATAGTCCACGATACGGGGCGGCGGCGGGGTGACCGGGGCGGGGGTTGCTACAGGCGCAGCGGCCGGCGTCAGCGGCACGGTCCGGCCGACCACCGCAGGCAGCACGATGCGCGGCTTGGGCGCGGGCTGCACCAGCGTGTTGGCGTCGAACGCGGGGGGGACGTCGTCGCTGGTGTCGTCGCTTGCGTCGTCTTCCGATGCCTCGGCGGCGGCCGGTGACGGCGTGGGCGCCTCGATCACGAAATCGGCCGACGCCACGGCGTCTGCCACGGAGAACGTGGGTTCGGGTTCCGGCTCTGGCTCGGGTTGGGGTTCAGCGATGGGCTCCGGTGCGGCTTCCGGCTCGGCAAGCACTGCCGCCACGGGCTCTTCAACCGCTTCTGGCTCGGCAACGGGCGTTTCTGCCACTGTTTCTGCCACTGTTTCTGCCACTGCATCGGGCGCCGCTTCCTGCCCTGCCCGGCCCGCCAGCGCGCGCAGTTCGGCCAGCAGTTCCAAGGCCTCCTGGCGGATCGCGGCCATCGTCACGGGTGCGTCGGGTGTCGCGGGTACGGCAGCAGGCGCGGGAGTATCCACGGTATCCACTGTGGCGAGATCGTCGATCCCGTTCACGATGGCTTCCGCGCGTGCCACGACTTCTGGCTCCATCGGCATCGTCGCCGTGACGGCGGGCGGCTCCATGACGGCCACGTCGGACGGGGCCGCCGCCACCGCCGCCGCTACCGTCGCAGCCTGTGCGGCTTCCGGCAGCGTGGTGATGGCCGAGCGCAGGCCCAACGCGGGATTGCGGAACGGGCTGCTCACCACCGTCGCGCGCGGCGCGGCGGGCTTTTGTGGCGCAGGGGTGGGAGCGGGGTTGGGTACACCGGCCCGGGCCGGCGACATCGGCGCCGGCTTCGCGGCTGGCGGCGGCATCACGGCCGCCGGTTTGGCGGGCGCGGCCTTCACAGCGCCGGGCGAATCGGCGTGATGCAGCCAGATCTCGCCCGGTTGCGGCGGCGACTGGCGCGTGCGCGGCGGCGGCTGCCATGCGGGCTGCTTGCGTGCGGAGACGGCTTCGATCTGCTTGGTGCGCGGGGGCGTGGGGCTCCAGCCGGCGGCGCTATGGGTAGGCAGGGACGTGGTTTCCCAACGGTCCAGCCCCTCGCGGCCAGCGGCCATCGACGGCGACGCTGCCGCGCCAGCGAATGCGCCGGCATCGGACCGGGACTCGGGTCGTGCGGCGGGACGTGCCGGCTGACGCGGCGCATCTTCCTGCGCGCGCGGCTTGCGCAGCAGGAACAGGCTGCGCCACGTTTCGCCAAAGACCATCGGTGCGGCCAGCCCCAGCACGGCCAGCATCATCAGCAGCGCGCCGGTCCAGCCCAGCAGGTTCGACGCCAGCCCCGCCAGCGCGTGCCCCACGGCGCCGCCGGCGCCCTCGCCTTCGGCCGCCGTCAGGGACTCCAGCGTGGCGCTGGCGCCCAGCACCAGCAGCGTACCCAGCCACACCCGCAGCGAGCCACGACCAAACGGCCGGCGGTCGCCGGCGAGCGCGCGCGTTGCTGTGCGCCATGCCAGCGGCAACAGCCAGAAGGTCGACAATCCGAACCAGCCCAGACCCATGATGAATATGAAAACGTCAAAACTACGGGCAGCGATTGTAGCGGGTCTGAGCGCCCCGGATGGCGCCAATCCCGGCCAATTGCCAAAAATCAGAGGATTCTCTGACTCTGCATGACCAGCGACGACGCGGGAGTACCATCGCCGCAACGTTCTTCTCCCCTCCCCCTCTCCGTATGACTTCGCCGATTTCCACGCTGCGCATTCTTCTGGTGGAAGACCACGCATTCCAGCGCGCCGTGGCCGCCGACATGCTGCGCGCACTCGGCGCGACGCAGATCGTGGAAGCCGACGATGGTGCGACCGCGTTGGACCGGCTCTCCGCGCAATCGTTCGACGTGGTGTTCTGCGACATCGCGATGCCGCAGCTCAACGGCCCGGGCCTGATGGCCGAGCTGGCGCGGCGCGGGGATCGGGCCTTTGCGGCCACGGCACCGGCCTGGGTCTGGATGACCGCGCAGGATGCCGACATCCTCGATTCGCACCAGCGTCTGGCCGAAGCGCTCGGCCTGCGTGCGGTACACGCGCTGCGCAAACCGCTGGAGCAGGTCGAGTTGGCTGGCATCCTGGCCGAGGCGGCCCGGGGCGATGGCGCGCGGCCGGACGCGGCGACGCCCGACGATGCCACCCTGCTCACCGCCGTGCCCGATGGCCTCCACATCGTGCTCCAGCCGCAGTTCGCCCTCGCCACGGGCCGGCTGGCGGGGGCCGAGGCGCTGTGCCGCTGGCGCCATCCCACGCTGGGCAACGTGCCGCCGGACCGTTTCATCGCCCGGCTGGAAATGCTCGACGCCGCCGACCCCATCCTCTTTATGGCGATTGATGCCTGCCTGGCCATGCATCGGCGCCTGCGCGCAGCCGGGCTGGAGATCGTGCTGGGCGTCAACGCCTCGGCGCGCACGCTTTGCCGGCCGGAGACGCTGCCGAGGCTGGACGCGATGGTCGCCGCCGCCGGCCTGCCCCGCCGGCAACTGGTGATCGAACTGACCGAGGAATTCCCGGTGCCGGACACCGTGGCGCTGTCCGTGGCGCTCAACCAGTTGCGGCTGCTGGGCTATGGCGTGGCGATCGACGACTTCGGCGTGGGCATCGCCACGTTGAAATTACTCGCGGATCTGCCATTCACGCAGATCAAGCTGGACCGCTCGTTCGTCAAACATGTGGATGGGGACGACCAGCGTACGGCGATCTGCCGGCACGTGATTGCGCTGGCGCGCGACCTGGGGCGCGAATGCGTGGCGGAAGGCGTGGAAACGGTGTCGCAGCGCGCGGCGCTGGCGTCGCTTGGCTGCGATCTGGGACAGGGCTATCTGTGGTCGGCCCCGCTGGCGCCGGACGATTTCCTCGCCGCGGCGCCGGCATGGGCCGGCCTTACGGCGCCGCCCGGAACGGATATTTCGCGAAAATCTGAGTGACCACGGCGTCGAGCGCCGGCTGGCTGTCCTGCGGATCGACACGGCTCGCATCGCCCTGCGCCACGCCCTCCCAGACCAACTGGTTCTTCCGGGCATCGACCAGATCGATATTGAGCGTGCCTTCTGTATACACGTAGGTGTCGTTGTAGAAGCCGTAGCCCGGCCACGGCCCGTACATGCCGCCGCGATAGGCGTAGTAACCCATGTAGCCGGGCGGCGGCATCGGCGCCGGGTCGCTGACCACCTTCTGGCGCAGCCGCGCGTTGAAGTTGACGAGCAGGTCCGGCGACTGCTGGGTATACCGATAGCCGCGCGCCGTCATTTCGCGCTGGACCGCCGTCTTCAGATATTGCGTGGTCAGACTCTCGTAGCCCTGTCGATCGGTGCCGGGCCGGGCGACGAAGCCAAAGGTGCGATAGGCGGAGAAGTCCGCCGTGCGGTTGTAGTCGGTGCGGATATCCGGGCCGGTGGCGCAGCCGGCGAGTGCGGCAAGCGCCGCAGCGCCGAATACGCCCCGGGCGCGGCTCACGATCTGGGTCGGAAGCTGGGTGCGCATGGTGTCAGTTCCACTTGCCGTCGACGCCGCCCACGCTGAGGCGGCCCGCGCCCAGCAGCGCCACGGTGATGGCGCTGGCCAGGAACATGCCCTGCAACTCCAGCTCCCAGCCGCCGTTCTTGTTGATCATATTGAGCTGGCCCGCATGCACCAGCGCCAGCGCGAAGATCATGTTGATGGCCACGATCAGCGCCGCCGGCCGCGTCCATAGGCCGATGATCAGCAGGATGGGCGCCACCACCTCGCCGATATAGACCCCGTAGGCCACATAGGAAGGCAGCCCGGCCTGGGTCACCGTCTGGATGACGAAGCCGGGTCCCGCCATCAGCTTGGCAATGCCGTGGAGCAGGATCAACACGCCCAACACGATCCGGATAACGGCCTTGCCCAGGTCCTGCGAACCTTGCGTGCGACTCATTGCTGCGCCTCCTTGCCCTTGGTTTGGAAACGGGGGTACGGCCCCCGCCCTCCGGGGCGCCGCACAAGTACCTTAGTGTGTACCGGCGTGAAGGTAAAGGCGCAATGCCCAGATGGCGAGGTCAGGGCTGGGGCTCGTCCTTCGGGGGCGAAAGCATGGTCGAAGACGGGGCCAACGGCGGAGGCGCCGCGAAAGGCGGCGCCGCGTGCATCGGCATGACGCCCGTCGTCATCATGCCCACCCGGCGGGCGGTCTCGGGCAGTACCTCGGCCAGGAAATCGAGGAAGCGGCGCAACGGCGGCGTCACGCCTTTGCGTGACGGAAACACCGCATGGAGGACGCCCATCGGCAAATCCCACTGGGGCAGGACGACTTCCATGTCGCCGCGCGCGATCTCGTCGCGGCAATACATGCCCGGCAGCATGGCCACGCCCACGCCGGCCAGCACGGCCTCGCGCAGCAGCGCGAATTCGTCGCAGACGAGCTTGGGGTCGTACTGGATATGGACGGATTCGCCGGCTTTGTCGAACAGCGTCMAGATGAACTTGCCATCGTGCGGCCGCTGGCCGACGCCGGGCATGCCTTCCAGCGCCTGCGGGGTGCGCGGGCGGCCGATGCTGTCCAGCAGCGCCGGGCTGGCCACCATCCGCAATTCGCCCTTGCCGAAGGTACGCACGGCGAGGCTGGAGTCCTCGAGCACGTCGCGCACGCGCAGGGCCAGGTCGTAGCCCTCGCCGATCACGTCCACGCGCCGGTTGGTGGCGTCGATTTCCAGCTTGATGCCGGGGTTGGCGCGCATGAAGCCGCCGATCCACGGGGCGAGCAGGATCTGGGCGATGGCCACCGGGCAGCTGATGCGCAGCGATCCTCCCGGCTGCTCGCGGGCATGTTCGATCACTTCCCGCGCAGCTTCGGCGGCCTGGAGCATGTCCCGGCAGCGGGCGTAGTACTGCTCGCCGAGTGGCGTTACGCGCACCTGACGTGTAGTCCGGCGCAGCAACTGGACGCCCAGGTCGCGCTCCAGCTGGGCAATGCGGCGGGAAAGCCGCGACTTCGGCACGCCGCTGGCGCGGCTAGCGGCCGAGAAGCTGCCGTGTTGTACCACCTGGGCGAACAGCGACAGGTCATTGAGGTCTTGCATCCGGGTCTCCGGTGAGGCGATGGCCGCGATTGGGGGCGTTGAGGACGCAGGTCGTTGCGAAGGTAGAACAATTATTTGCATTTTGCCTCACTACCGGCACCAATGCCCAGCCGCTATCGTTCATTCCATCCAACCGAACCCTAGTGGAGAAAGACATGAACATCCTGCAGATCGATTCCAGCGTCCTTGGTGACAACTCCGTTTCGCGCTCGCTGACCGCCAGCGTGGTGGCCGACCTGGTCGCCAAGAACCCCGGCGCCAAGGTGACCGTGCGTGACCTGGACCAGGACGCCCCGGCCCACCTGACCGGCAACCTGCTGCCCGTGCTGGGCGGCCCGAAGGATGGCCTGAACGCCGTGCAGCAAGCCGAACTGGATCGCACCGAAGCCTGGCTGGCCGAACTGCTGGCTGCCGACGTCGTCGTGATTGGCGCACCGCAATACAACTTTGGCATCCCGAGCCAGCTCAAGGCGTGGATCGACCGCGTGGCACAAGCTGGCCGCACCTTCCGCTACACCGAAGCCGGCCCGGAAGGCCTGCTCAAGGGCAAGCGCGCCATCGTGGTGTCGTCCCGTGGTGGCGTACGCCAGAACGCCGACGCGCTGGATCTGCATGAAATCACCGTCGATACGGTCCTGCGCTTCCTGGGCATCGCCGACATCTCGATCGTGCGCGCCCACGGCCTGGCCATGGGCCCGGACAGCCGCGAAGCTGGCCTGAGCGCCGCCCGCACGGCCATCGCCGCGCTGAACGACGCCACCCGCGCCGCTGCCTGATCTGCTGCCAGAACTGCTTTCCGCTCCTCCGTGGTAACGGTGCCGCCTCCCTTGGCACCGGTTTTTCCTCCAGGCCGCGCCCTTCCGGGCGCGGCCCTTTTTTTGCGTCCAGGCCTTGCGGCGGTGCGTCACGCGTGCCGCCGGGTGTAGGCATCGGCCTACGGCCCGCCTCACCTTCCCCCGGCTCGCTCCGCCGGGCGAACGGGTCTATCATGGGTCGGATTCGGGTCGATTCCCATCGGCCTGCCGTCGCGTCGCATCCGAGTCGTCCCTGGGAGCCTGCATGACCTCTGCACTGTTGCCTGCCGCCGCCAATCATCCGCCGCACGAGCCCGCCCTGCTCGGCCAGTACCGGCACGTGCGCGCCGCCACGGAAGCCATGGTGGCGGATATTTCCGACGCCGATTCAACCGTGCAATCCATGGACGACGCCAGTCCTGCCAAATGGCATCTGGCCCATACGACGTGGTTTTTCGAGGAATTCGTGCTGGCCGCGCGCATCCCCGACTACGAGCCGGTGGATCCGCAGTATCGCTACCTGTTCAACTCCTATTACGAGGCAGTCGGCGCGCGGCATCCGCGTCCGCGCCGGGGGCTGCTGACGCGGCCGTCGCTGGACGAGATCCTGGCCTATCGGGAAGCCGTGGACGAATCCATGCTCTCGCTGCTGACCGACGCCCAGACCGACGCGGAAGCCGCGCTGGTCACGCTCGGCCTCAATCACGAGCAACAGCACCAGGAACTGCTGCTGACCGACATCCTGCATCTGTTCGCCCAGAATCCGCTGCGTCCGGCATATGCGCCCGCGCTGACCGCGCCGGTCATCGCCGATCCGCGCCCGGCGCCGGAGTGGCTGAAGTTCTCGGGCGGCGTGGTGGCCATCGGCCATGCCGGCGATGACTTCGCGTTCGATTGCGAAACCCCGCGCCATAACGTGCTGCTGCAGCCGTATGCGCTGTCCTCGCATCCGGTCAGCAACCATCAATGGTTCGAATTCATCGAGGACGGCGGCTACCAGACGGCCGGGCTGTGGCTTTCCGATGGCTGGCGCTGGGTCTGCGACAACGCCATCCAGGCGCCGCTGTACTGGGAAGAGCGCGACGGCACGTGGTGGCAGATGACGCTGCGCGGCATGCAGCCGGTGGATGCGGACAGCCCAGTCACGCACGTGAGCTTCTTCGAGGCCGACGCCTTCGCGCGCTGGGCCGAGCGCCGGCTGCCGACCGAGGCCGAATGGGAGCACGCGGCGCGCAACCTATCGGCGACCGGCAATTTCGTGGAAGGCCGCACGCTGCGGCCGCTGCCGGATCGGCAGAACACCTCGGGAGCCTTGCGCCAGATGTTCGGCGATGTCTGGGAATGGACGGCCAGCGCCTTCCTGCCCTATCCCGGTTTCCGCCCGAGCGCGGGCGCGGTAGGCGAGTACAACGGCAAGTTCATGAGCAGCCAGATGGTGCTGCGCGGTGGATCCTGCGTGACGCCGGAATCCCATATCCGGGCCAGCTATCGCAACTTCTTCTATCCGCACCAGCGCTGGCAGTTCACGGGCGTCCGGCTGGCGGACGATGTGTGATCCGCTGAGGAGTGACTAACTCACCGACCGCCTGCCCTGCGAGCCCGACTTTCGGTGGTGGTGCAAAATTCTGGCGGTTAATTGAAAAATTTAAGATTCGAAGAGGCCGATCGATGTTCTGATCACCCCTCCTTCAGCCGACGCCAGAGCGTGGTGGCACTGATCCCAAGCTGGGCACAGGCGGCCGTCCGATTGCCGCCGCATTCGGCCAGCACCCGGCGGATGTGCTCCGCCTGGCTCGCCTTGGCCACGCCGGCCAGCGAGCGGCTCTCTTCCGATGGCGCGGTCAGCATCGCCATCTCCATCTCCATCGGCATCCTTGACACCCCCTCGCCGTTCTCCGAAGAAAACAGCTCCGGCACAGCCGCCTGCAGCTCGCGCTGCAACGCCGCCGGCTGGAGTTCGGCTCCGGCCACGAGCACGGCAATCCGCTCCGTCACGTTCTCCAGCTCACGGATATTGCCGGGCCAGGCATAGCGGGTCAGGCGCTCCCGCACCGTCGCGGGCAGTCGCTGCGGGGCCTTGGTGCCGAGCCGCTCCTGCGCGCGCCGGTATAGCAGTTCGGCGAGATCGGGCAGATCGGCCACGCGCTCGCGCAGCGGCGGCATTTCAATGCGCAGGATGTTGAGCCGGTAGTAGAGATCCTGGCGGAAGGTGCCCTCACGCACCCGCGCGGCGAGGTCCCGGTGCGTGGCGGCAATCACGCGCACATTGATCGGCACGGCCTCGATGCCGCCAATCGGCAGCACCTGTTTTTCCTGGAGCACGCGCAGCAGCCGGGTTTGCAGCGCTGGCGGCATGTCGCCCACCTCGTCGAGAAACAACGTGCCGTTGTGGGCCGATTCGAACAAGCCCGCCTTGCCCCCGCGCCGGGCGCCGGTGAACGCGCCTTCTTCGTAGCCGAACAGTTCGGATTCGAGCAGCGACTCGGGAAACGCCGCGCAATTCACGGCGATGAACGGGAAAGCGCGGCGCGGACTGGCGTCGTGCATGCCCTGCGCCAGCACTTCCTTGCCGGTGCCGCTCTCGCCGCCAACCAGCACCGTGGAATCGACCAGCGCGTAGCGCCGGGCCAGCGCGCGCAGGTCGCTCATCGCCGGGGAGGCGCCGGCCAGGTCGTCCAGGCTGTAGCGCACCCCGGCCGGGCGGGCGCGGGCGCGCGAGCGCAGGTTGCGGTCGGCGCGATGGATGGCGTTGGCGTCCTGAATGGTCAGCACCGCGCCCGTGGTGCCGGCTTCCCCGACGATGGGAATGCGGTTGACCACCACCATGCGGTCGCCCAGCCGGTGGATGGCCTCCAGCTCGCGGGTGCCGCTTTCCATCACGGCGTCGAGCGCGAGGCCCGGCGCCAGCGTGGACAGCTTGCGCCCTACGGCCACGCCGGTCGGGGTGCCGAGGAACCGCTCCATGGCCGGATTGAACGCCTGCACGCGGCCTTCAGTGTCCACGGCGGCCACGCCTTCGTTCAGGTGGGCCAGGATCGTATTCACGTAGTCGCGCCGGGTGGATTCGATACGCCGCAGCCGCGCCGCCTCGATCGCATCCTCCAGCGCCAGCCGCACCGCATTGCCCGAATATAGGAAAACGCCCATCAGGCCGTATTTGTCGGCCAGGTCGGTCACCATGCCCGGCCCCACCACCACGCGGATGCCCTCTTCCTTGAGCGCCCGCACACGTGCCGTGGCGTCATCCTCGGTCAGATAGGTGTAGCGGGGGATGTCGAGCGAGAACGCGCGCACGAATTCGTCGACTTCGGCGTAGGTCGAGGCATGGGTGACCAGCGCCACCTTCGGCGAAATCCGACGCGCCGTGGCCAGCGCGCTCATCACGTCGAAGCCGGTCACCTTGACCAGCACCACGGGCACATCCACATGCTGGCGCAGATAGGCACCGTTGGAGCCGCCCGCCACCACCACATCGACGCGACCCTCCCGCACCTCGCGGTTGATGGCGCTGGCGGCGGCCTCGAAGGCCCGCCCGACGATGCGGAACTCCGCACGGGCCGCGTAGGCCGGGATCAATTCTGCGAAGGCGCGCGAGAGACGGCTGATGCCCATCGCCCAGATGCGGGGACGGCCGCCGGCCGGCATGGCGGGCGCGTGGAGGGGCGCGGAGGAAGGCAGGAGACTCATGATGGGAACGGCCGTGTAGACGGTTTGCATTGTGCGCGGGATGGTTCGATCTTTCAATCCTGAACGACTTGCATTTCATATTTGAAATGTGAATGTGATGAAAGCGCCTATGTCGGACCTGACGCGATGGTTGAGATTACCGGCGTAGATAGTTGTTTATTAACGATATCTATCTATCTGAACGGCCATCCAGCGAAGCCAGCCACCACATGGCACACCCCTTGCGCTCTATCTGGCCGCTCTCAATGCCATTCCAGAACACTCCAAGCACACGCCCATGACCTTTTCCGCCTCCGAACTCGCCCGCTCCGCCGGCGCCCGCTTCCGCCAGGCCCTGGCCGACGAAAGCCCGCTGCAGATTCCCGGCACCATCAACGCCAACCACGCGCTGCTGGCCAAGCGCGCGGGCTATCGCGCCATCTACCTGTCCGGTGGCGGCGTGGCCGCGGGCTCGCTCGGCCTGCCTGACCTGGGCATTTCCAACCTGGATGACGTACTGACCGACATACGCCGCATCACCGACGTCTGCGACACCCCGCTGCTGGTGGACGTGGATACCGGCTTCGGCGCCTCCGCCTTCAACGTGGCCCGCACCACGCGCTCGCTGATCAAGTTCGGCGCCGCCGCGATGCACATCGAGGACCAGGTTGGCGCCAAGCGCTGCGGCCACCGTCCGGGCAAGGAAATCGTCACCCAGGGCGAAATGGTCGATCGCATCAAGGCCGCCGTCGACGCCCGCACGGACGAGAACTTCGTCATCATGGCCCGCACCGACGCGCTGGCCGTGGAAGGCCTCGACAAGGCCATCGAACGTGCCGTGGCCTGCGCGGAAGCCGGCGCCGACGCCATCTTCCCCGAAGCCATGACCGACCTCGACATGTACCGCCGTTTCGTCGATGCCGTGCGCGTGCCGGTGCTGGCCAACCTGACCGAGTTCGGCGCCACCCCGTATTTCACGCTCGACGATCTGCGCAGCGTGGGCGTGGCGATGTCGCTCTACCCGCTCTCCGCCTTCCGCGCCATGAACAAGGCCGCCGAGAACGTGTACGAGGCCATCCGCCGCGACGGCACCCAGAAGAACGTCGTCAGCACCATGCAGACCCGAGCCGAACTGTACGAGCGCATCGGCTACCATGATTACGAGCAGAAGCTCGACGCGCTGTTCGCGCAGGGCAAGGCCAAGTAAGCCAGCCCGCCCGACACCATCCGCTTCGAT
This sequence comes from Cupriavidus sp. 01L43, assembly GCF_056399925.1. NCBI lineage: Bacteria > Pseudomonadati > Pseudomonadota > Betaproteobacteria > Burkholderiales > Burkholderiaceae > Cupriavidus > Cupriavidus sp. 01L43. Next base: position 119,477 of record NZ_JBFTSH010000010.1, on the reverse strand, counting down.
CTACAACGATCTGCACCCATCAGTACCCATCAGCACCCAGACCAACAAGGAGACCCACAATGTCCGAAGCTCAACCGCTCGCCACGCCCAAGCCCAAGAAGTCCGTCGCCCTGTCCGGCGTGACCGCGGGGAATACCGCGCTTTGCACCGTGGGCCGCAGCGGCAATGACCTGCACTATCGCGGCTACGACATCCTGGACATCGCCGATACCTGCGAATTCGAGGAAATCGCCCACCTGCTGGTGCACGGCAAGCTGCCGACCAAGGCCGAACTGGCCGCCTACAAGGCCAAGCTGAAGTCCCTGCGCGGCCTGCCCGCCAACGTCAAGGCGGCGCTGGAATGGGTCCCGGCCAGCGCCCACCCGATGGATGTGATGCGCACGGGCGTGTCGGTCCTCGGCAACGTGCTGCCCGAGAAGGACGACCACAACACGCCGGGCGCGCGCGACATCGCCGACCAGCTGATGGCCAGCCTCGGCTCGATGCTGCTGTACTGGTACCACTACAGCCACAACGGCCGCCGCATCGAGGTGGAAACGGACGATGACTCCATCGGCGCCCACTTCCTGCACCTGCTGCACGGCAAGGCGCCGTCCAAGCTGTGGGAACGCGCGATGCAAACGTCGCTGATCCTCTACGCGGAGCACGAGTTCAACGCCTCCACCTTCACCGCGCGCGTGATCGCCGGTACGGGTTCGGACATGCATTCGTCGATCTGTGGCGCCATCGGCGCGCTGCGCGGCCCGAAGCATGGCGGCGCCAATGAAGTGGCGTTCGAGATCCAGAAGCGCTACGACACCCCGGACGAAGCCGAGGCCGACGTGCGCCGCCGCGTGGAGAACAAGGAAGTCGTGATCGGCTTCGGCCACCCGGTGTACACCACGGGCGACCCGCGCAACCAGGTGATCAAGGAAGTGGCGCGCAAGCTGTCGAAGGACGCCGGCTCGACCAAGATGTTCAGCATCGCCGAGCGCCTGGAAACGGTGATGTGGGATGCCAAGAAGATGTTCCCGAACCTCGACTGGTTCAGCGCCGTGAGCTACCACATGATGGGCGTGCCGACGGCGATGTTCACGCCGCTGTTCGTCATCGCCCGCACCTCGGGCTGGGCCGCGCACATCATCGAGCAGCGGATCGACAACAAGATCATCCGCCCGAGCGCCAACTACACGGGGCCCGAGAACCTCAAGTTCGTGCCGATCGAGAAGCGCTGACCGGTGCCGCGCGGGGCCCCTGCCCCGCGCCGCCCGCCACGGACGCTCCATAACCACCCCACGCCATGAACACTGCCTACCGCAAGCCGCTGCCCGGCACCAAACTGGACTACTTCGACGCGCGCGCCGCCGTGGAAGCCATCCACCCGGGCGCCTATGACAAGCTGCCCTACACCTCGCGCGTGCTGGCCGAGAATCTCGTGCGCCGCTGCGACCCGTCCACGCTGACCGCCTCGCTGCAACAACTGATCGAGCGTAAGCGCGAACTGGACTTCCCGTGGTTCCCCGCACGCGTGGTCTGCCACGACATCCTGGGCCAGACCGCGCTGGTGGACCTGGCCGGCCTGCGCGATGCCATTGCCGACCAGGGCGGCGACCCCGCGCTGGTCAACCCGGTGGTGCCGGTGCAACTGATCGTCGATCACTCGCTCGCCGTGGAATGCGGCGGCTTCGATCCCGATGCGTTCACCAAGAACCGCGCCATCGAAGACCGACGCAACGAAGACCGTTTCGATTTCATCAACTGGACCAAGAAGGCGTTCCGCAACGTGGACGTCATCCCGCCGGGCAACGGGATCATGCACCAGATCAATCTGGAGCGGATGTCGCCGGTGATCCACGCCGAGCAAGGCCTGGCCTACCCCGATACCGTGGTGGGCACGGACAGCCACACGCCGCACGTGGACGCGCTGGGCGTGATCGCCATCGGCGTGGGCGGCCTGGAGGCCGAGAACGTGATGCTGGGCCGCGCCTCGTGGATGCGCCTGCCTGACATCGTCGGCGTGGAGCTGTCTGGCAAGCGCCAGCCCGGCATTACCGCCACCGACATCGTGCTGGCCCTGACCGAGTTCCTGCGCAAGGAAAAGGTGGTCGGTGCCTATCTGGAATTCCGTGGCGAAGGTGCCACCAGCCTCACATTGGGCGACCGCGCGACCATCTCGAACATGGCCCCCGAATACGGCGCCACGGCCGCGATGTTCTATATCGATGAGCAGACGCTGTCCTACCTGCGCCTGACCGGCCGGGAAGACGCGCAAGTCGCGCTGGTGGAAACCTACGCGAAGACGGCCGGCCTGTGGGCCGACTCGCTGGCCAACGCCGAGTACGAGCGCACGCTGCATTTCGACCTGTCCACCGTGGTCCGCAACATGGCCGGCCCGTCGAACCCGCACAAGCGGCTGCCGACGTCCGACCTGGCCGCGCGCGGCATCGCCGGCCAGTGGGATGACGTGCCGGGCCAGATGCCCGACGGTGCCGTCATCATCGCCGCCATTACGAGCTGCACCAACACCAGCAACCCGCGCAACGTGATTGCGGCGGCACTTCTGGCCCGCAATGCCAACGCGCGCGGGCTGACGCGCAAGCCGTGGGTCAAGTCGTCGCTGGCGCCGGGCTCGAAGGCGGTCGAGTTGTATCTCGAGGAAGCCAAGCTGCTGCCCGATCTCGAAAAGCTCGGCTTCGGCATCGTCGCGTTCGCCTGCACCACCTGCAACGGCATGTCCGGCGCGCTCGATCCGGTGATCCAGAAGGAAATCGTCGACCGCGACCTGTACGCCACGGCGGTGCTGTCCGGCAACCGCAACTTCGACGGCCGCATCCACCCGTACGCCAAGCAGGCGTTCCTGGCCTCGCCGCCGCTGGTGGTGGCCTACGCCATCGCTGGCACGATCCGCTTCGACATCGAGCGCGATGCGCTGGGCAAGGACGCCGACGGCAAGCCGATCTACCTGAAGGACATCTGGCCGAGCGACGAGGAAATCGACGAGATCGTCGCCAAGAGCGTGAAGCCGGAGCAGTTCCGCAAGGTCTACGAGCCGATGTTCGCCATTTCGGTGGACCAGGGCGAGGCCGTGAGCCCGCTCTACGACTGGCGCGCCCAGAGCACCTACATCCGCCGTCCGCCGTACTGGGAAGGCGCGCTGGCCGGCGAGCGCACGCTGCGCGGCATGCGGCCGTTGGCAGTGCTGGGCGACAACATCACGACGGACCACCTGTCGCCATCGAACGCGATCATGCTGAACAGCGCGGCTGGCGAGTACCTGGCGAAGATGGGCCTGCCCGAGGAAGACTTCAACTCGTACGCCACGCACCGGGGCGACCACCTGACCGCCCAGCGCGCCACCTTCGCCAACCCGACGCTGATCAACGAGATGGCCGTGGTCGATGGCACGATCAAGAAGGGTTCGCTGACGCGGATCGAGCCGGAAGGCAAGGTCGTGCGCATGTGGGAAGCCATCGAGACCTATATGGAGCGCAAGCAGCCGCTGATCGTGGTGGCCGGGGCCGACTATGGCCAGGGCTCGTCGCGTGACTGGGCGGCCAAGGGCGTGCGGCTGGCCGGCGTGGAAGCCATCGTGGCCGAGGGCTTCGAGCGCATCCACCGTACCAACCTGATTGGCATGGGCGTGCTGCCGGTGGAGTTCAAGCCGGGGGTGAACCGCACCACGCTGGGCCTGGATGGTACGGAGACGTACGACATCGTCGGCGCCCGCAAGCCGCGCGCCGAACTGACGCTGGTCATCCATCGCAAGAACGGCGAGCGCGTGGACGTGCCGGTGCAGTGCCGGCTGGACACCGCCGAGGAAGTGTCGATCTACGAGGCCGGCGGCGTGCTGCAACGGTTCGCGCAGGACTTCCTGGAATCGGCGCGTGCCGCGGCTTGATTTGAATTCACCGGAAACTGGACGAAGCATGACTCACGTAGCGCAAGTCAAGATTCCCGCCACCTACATGCGTGGCGGCACCAGCAAGGGCGTCTTCTTCCGCCTGCAGGACCTGCCCGAGGCCGCGCGCGTGCCCGGCGCGGCGCGCGACAAGCTGCTGATGCGCGTCATCGGCAGCCCGGACCCGTACGGCAAGCAGATCGACGGCATGGGTGCGGCCACGTCGAGCACCAGCAAGACGGTCATCATCAGCGCCAGCACGCGGCCGGACCACGACGTGGACTACCTGTTCGGCCAGGTGTCGATCGACCAGCCGTTTATCGACTGGAGCGGCAACTGCGGCAACCTCTCCGCCGCCGTGGGGCCGTTTGCCATCAGCAACGGCTTCATCGATGCCGCGCGCATTCCGCGCAGCGGCAGCGGCGTGGTCACCGTGCGGATCTGGCAGGCCAATATCGGCAAGACCATCGTCGCGCACGTACCGGTAACGGACGGCGCGGTGCAGGAAACCGGCGATTTCGAACTGGACGGGGTGACCTTCCCCGCCGCCGAGGTGCAGTTGGAGTTCATGGACCCCGCCGAGGAAGGCGAGGATGGGGGCGGCGCGATGTTCCCGACCGGCAACCTCGTCGATGACCTGGAGGTGCCCGGCGTGGGCACGCTCAAGGCGACGATGATCAACGCCGGCATTCCGACGATCTTCGTCAATGCCGACGCCATCGGCTACACCGGCACCGAGCTGCAGGACGCCATCAACGGCGACCCGAAGGCGCTGGCCATGTTCGAGACCATCCGGGCCTACGGCGCAAAGCGCATGGGGCTGATCCGCGACATCGACGAGGCCGCACGGCGCCAGCACACGCCGAAGGTGGCGTTCGTGGCGCGGCCGGCCACGTACACGGCGTCCAGCGGCAAGGCCGTCAACGCTGGCGACGTGGACCTGCTGGTGCGCGCGCTGTCGATGGGCAAGCTGCACCACGCCATGATGGGCACGGCGGCGGTGGCTATCGGCACGGCGGCGGCGGTGCCGGGCACGCTGGTCAACCTCGCAGCCGGCGGCGGCGAGCGCGAGGCGGTGCGCTTCGGGCACCCGTCCGGCACGCTGCGGGTGGGCGCGCAGGCCAGCCAGGCCGATGGCCAGTGGACCGTCACCAAGGCCATCATGAGCCGCAGCGCACGCGTGCTGATGGAAGGCTGGGTGCGCGTGCCGGGCGACGCGTTCTGACCGTTTCGCCCGACTCGTCTCCCAACTCGTAATACCTCTAAAAAGCGGCATCCTTCCCCCGGGGAGGATGCCGCTTTGTCTTATGGGGCATACGTTTGCGGGCGATGGAGGTTGTCGACGCAACCGCCGCCGGTGGGTATAGTGCTCGCTCCGTCCGACGCCGGACGGAGTCCATGAATCGAAGACACGGGGCGGCGCTTCCACAAGACGCCCGAACCTGCCGACATGAGGAGCATCATGCAACGTACCTGCCTGAAATCGCTTGCCAAGCCGATGGCGACACCCATCGCCGCGCTGCTGCTGTCCGCCGGGCTGATGTCCGGCCTGGCCCACGCGCAACTGGCTCCGGCCCCGGGCGCTGACCCGGCCACCACCACTACCGCCCCTGCCGAGGCGCGCAAGGCCAACGTGGTCATCATCGGCACGGGCGGCACCATCGCCGGCGCAGGCGCATCGGCCACCAACACAGCGGCCTACCAGTCGGCCGTGGTGCCGGTGGACAAGATCATCGCCTCGGTGCCCGAGATTTCGAAGGTCGCCAACGTCAAGGGCGAGCAGGTCTTCCAGATCGGCTCGGAGAGCTTCAACAACGAGCGCCTGCTGAAGTTGGGCAAGCGCGTGTCCGAACTGCTGAAGCAGCCGGACGTGGACGGCATCGTCATCACGCACGGCACGGACACGATCGAGGAAACGTCGTACTTCCTGAACCTCACGCTCAAGAGCGACAAGCCCGTGGTAGTGGTCGGCTCGATGCGCCCGGGCACGGCGCTGGGCGCAGACGGCGCGCTGAACCTGTATGACGCGGTGCTGGTGGCCTCCCGGCCCGAGTCGCGCGGCAAGGGCACGCTGGTGGTGCTGAACGACGAGATCCACACCGGCCGTGACGTGACCAAGACCAACACGTTCAAGACCGAGACCTTCCGCTCGCCGTTCGGCCCGCTCGGCTATGTGGTGGAAGGCCGCACGCTGTACTACCGCACGCTGGCGCGCCCGCACACCACGCAGACCGAGTTCGATATCGACAAGATCGACAAGCTGCCCGAAGTCGCTGTGGTCTACGCCTACGGCAACGTGAACCCGGCCAGCATCGACGCGGCAGTGAAGAATGGCGCCAAGGCCATCGTCTATGCCGCCACCGGCAACGGCAGCGTGGGCGACTACATGGTGGAACCGCTCAAGGCGGCCCGAGCCAAGGGCGTACAGATCGTGCGCGCCTCCCGCACGGGCAGCGGCGTGGTAGTGCGCAACGCCGAGCAGCCGGACGACAAGTACGACTGGATTGTCACCGACGACCAACTGCCGCAAAAGGCACGCATCCTGATGGCGCTGGCGCTGACCAAGACCAACGACCCCAAGGCGCTGCAGCAGATGTTCTGGAAGTATTGATGTCCCCCGCCCCTTCCCGCCCGCGGGAGGGGGCATCCGCACCGCCCCTCGCCCCTTCAGAACAGCGCCGTCGTCATCAGCGCCTTGGCCACCAGCGGCCCCTCGTTAGCACCGTCGGCGTAGACCGACACCTCGAGCGACACTTGCCGCTTGCCCCGACGGATCACCTCCGCTACCGCGCGTAACGCCACGCCATCGGCGGGCGCCAGGTACTGGATCGACAGCGCCCCGGTGGCGCCGCCGCGTACCACCTCCAGATCCACGTTCGAGAACGCAGCCGCCGCGCCGGCCACATCGATCAGCGTGGCGATCACCCCGCCATGCACCACCTTCCGCACCGTGACGTTGTTCGGGCTGAACGGCAGCACCAGCTCCACGCGGTCCACCGCCAGTGCATCCAGGCGGATGCCCAGCGTGCGCGCCACCGGCGATTCCATCAGGACGGACGCCACCATCGCGGCCAGGCGCGGGTCCACAGTCGATTCAGGCATAGGAAGGCTCCAGAACATACGGCATGGGACGAATTCGATTCCACCCAGCCTAGCCGGCCCCGCCCATTCGCTCAATGACCTGAGGGGTAGTTGAACCTCCTGAGCCTCCTGCGGCACACCAAGCCGCCGGGGCGCCGGCCGGTATAATGGCCCCCCAATCGTTCCAGCCGTCCCCGCCCCACCCCTGCATGCCTGCCGAACCGTCCGACATTACCGAAGCCCAAGGTCTCAGTGACCGGCCCGACAGCCCCTGCATCGGCATCTGCTCCACCTTGTTCGATGAGATCTGCCAGGGTTGCGGCCGCACCGCCGTCGAGGTCAGTAACTGGGTGTTCTACTCCGATGCCGAAAAGCAGGTGATCTGGGACCGCATCACGCGCGAGGGCACTGCGCGCCGCTTCAGCCAGGGCTGAGGCATCCGGGGATGACCCCGGTCAGCCGCTTCTCCATATCCTCGACTTCGCGCCGCGCTACGCGCTCGCGGGCGAGTTTTCGCCAGCTTTCCGCCAGCGGCGCCAGTTCCGCCATCTCGGCCAGCGCTGCATGGTTGAGCCGGTCGACATAGAGCACGTGCAGCAGCCGCTGCAGGCTCCATTGCGGATAAGGCCGTGCGGCCAGCACCAGCCGGTCCCCGGCGCGTACCTCGCCTTCCTCGATCACCCGGTAATACCAGCCCGTGCGCTGGCTCTGCTGCACCGCGCGCGACATGCCCGCGTAGCCAAAGCGGTGATTGAGCTTCCAGCATGGCTGGCGCGCCTGCGAGACCTCCACCAGCGCCGAACCGAGCCGGAACTGGTCGCCGATGCACACGTCCGCTTCCGTCAAACCCCGGGTGCTCAGGTTCTCGCCGAAGGCACCGGGGCGCGACAGGACATCGGTCACGCCATCTTCCCGCGCCAGTTCCGCCGCCCAGGCCGGGTAGTGATCGCGCGGATAGTGATGGACGGCCTTTTCCGGGCCGCCGTGATGGCGCGGATCGCCCTGCTCGTCCCCAGCCAGCCCGAGCGTGGTCACACGCAGCGGGCCGTCCTGCAACTGCTTGTCGATGCCGCTCGGCACCCCCTTCGGGCCGAACGCGCGCACCTTGCCCGCGAGCAAGGCGTCGATGGCGATATCGATGTCCGGCACGGTCACAGCCCGGCCTCGTCGAGCCAGCGCATGAACATGCGCTCCCCGGCGGCGGCCACGGTGGCGCCGATCTCGGCGGTGCGGCGGCGGATGGTGCGCGGGTCGATGCCGGCCTTGGCCAGTTCCACGGTATGGCCGATCAGCCAGGTCTCGATGTCGCCGGGCAGCACCTCGGGGTGGAATTGCAGCGCCAGCACGTGCTGGCCGATCGCGTACGCCTGATGCGGCGTGCCGGCCGTGGAGGCCAGCAGTTCGGCGCCAGCCGGCAGGTCGAAGGTGTCGCCGTGCCAGTGCAGCACCTGCCAGTCGGCGTCCGCCAGCGCCGCGAGTGGCGAGCGCAGGCCGGCCTCGGTCGGCGTAACCGGCCCCCAGCCAATCTCGCGCGTGCCCGGATAGACGCGCGCGCCAGATGCCGCCGCGATCAGCTGCGCGCCAAGGCAGGCGCCGATCATCGGCCGCCGCGTGCCGAGCCGCTCGCGGATCACCGCGATCTCGGCCTCCAGCCACGGATAGGCCTCGGTTTCATAGACCCCGATCGGCCCGCCCAGCACCACCAGCAGGTCCGCCGGATCGGCCGCGACCAGCGTCAGGTCGTCCACGCCGGCCTGGAACACGCGGATCTCGTGCCCGCGGTCGCGCACGGCATTCGCAATCACACCGGCATGCTCGAACGGCACATGCTGGATCACGTCGGTGCGGCGTCGGGTCTCGGTCATCGTCATTCTCCTGAGGCTTAGGGTGCGCCGGCGGGCCGGAGCACGAGTGTGTCGAACGCGTCGCCGCCGGGATTCCGGCGTGGCGCGCCAATCGTAATGAACTGTACTGCCGCCCAGCGCTCGGTCCAGTCGCGGTAGTGCGGAGACAAGGCATTGCCCGATTGTCCCGTCGAGGTCATGAAGCGGGAATGGGACAAATCTGAAAGGTCGTAAATCGCGCGCAGGCTGGCCGCGTGCACGCTCTCGAACGGCGCGGCCTCGTCGCGCAGGCTATGACGGCCAACATCCACCGTATACGTATCACCGCCGGTCGGCACGCGCACGTTGAAGAACCCTGACAAGTACGAAACCTTGCCGAATGGCTTGTGCTCGGCGCGCGCGGTATGGGCCCGGCCCCAGCGCCATTTTTCCGGATTGCTGCCATAGCGGGTGTCCAGGTCGGCGATGGCGCGCTGCCAGGCCAGGCCGATGGTCTCCGCGCAGGTCTCGCGCGTCGGCGTACGAGTGTTGTCGCACCAGAACGCGCCGGCGCCGTTCGGAGCGCGCAGCGCGTTGAGCATCGGTAACTGCACGTTGCGCTGGTCCCAGAGCCGGTTGAACTGGGTTTCGTCGAGCTTGTCCTCGAACAGCAGCCGCGACAGCTCGCGCAGCCACGCGGTGGCGACCAGCGGCTCGGCGCGGTCCGCCGCCATGGTGGCGTCCCACTTGCGCAGGGCCTCGAACAGGGCCCGCTCGCGGTCCGGGCGCTTGGCGTCGCTGGCCACCGGGGCGGCCAGCAGCAACGGCAAGGCGTCGCGCACGGCCAGCGAGAGCACGTCCTTCTGGATGGCCGCGAAGGTGTCCGGCGTATGGCGCGGGGTGGCCTCCAGCAGCGCCCGGATGCGGTCGTGGCGGTACGGCACCGTCCACTCGCTGGTGATGAAGTACGGGTAGTCGTCGGCCACGATCTTCTGGTTAGCCGTCACGATCATGCCGTCCGGCGGGTTGAAGCGGCGCGGCAGCGCGTCGAACGGCACGAAGCCGGTCCAGTCGTAGCGCGCATCCCAGCCCGGCGCCGGCGCGAGGCCCTTCAGGTCGTTGTCCGCGCGGCGCAGCGGCACCCGGCCCGGCGCGATATAGCCGATATTCCCGTCCACATCGGCATAGACGATGTTCTGCTGCGGCGCGTGGAGGTCCCGCAGCGCCGCCAGGAAGGTGTTCCAGTCGCGCGCGCCGGCCAGCTTCAGGCCGCCTTCGAAGGTCTTGTCGTCCGGGCGTAGCGCGGTCCACTGAAACGCCACCACGTACTGCGCGCCCAGCGGCTTGGCGGCGATGGTCAGCGGCTCGGCCACATCGGATAGCACCGGGCCGTGGCGCGTGGCCCGGACGGTCAGGTTCACGTCCGGGGCGCCCTTCACGCGGATGGTCTCGGTGCGGGTCTCGAACTCCGCCCAGCCGTCCGGCGTCTGGTAGCGGGTGGGGTGCGCGGGATCGATCCGTTCTATATAGAGGTCCTGCACGTCCGGCGCGGTATTGGTGAAGCCCCAGGCGATGCGCGCGTTGTGGCCGAGCACGACCAGCGGAATGCCGGGCAGCGTGGCGCCCGTTACGTCGAGCCCCGGCGCCTGCATCTGGGCGAAGTACCAGAGCGACGGCGCCTGCAAGCCCAGGTGCGGGTCATTGGCCAGCAAGGGCTTGCCGCTGACCGTGTGGGCGCCCGAGACCACCCAGTTGTTCGATCCCATGCCCTCCACATAACCCGCCGGCGCCCGCTCCACCACGCTCGCCATGGCTGTGGCCACGGGCGCGAGTTGGCGATAGAAGGCCGCGTAGTCCATCGTGCGCAGCGGCACATCGCCCGGATACGGCGCGAGGATCTCGGCGATGCGCGCCGTCGGCAGTTGCTGGGCCAGTCCCATGCGCAGGACCTCCTGCGTCCAGTTGCCGCCCAGGTCCCACGCCATCATGGTCTGCCAGCCGAGCGTGTCGACGGGCTCCCAGCGCTCGGGCTTGGTGCCGAGGATCAGGAACTCGGGGGGGAGCGCGGACTTGCGCGTATCGATGAACGCGTTCACGCCATCGGCATAGGCTTGCAGCGCCGCGCGGGTCTCGGGGGAAGTCTGGGCGAGGATGGCCTCGGCGTTTCGCCGCACCCCGAGCGTGCGCAGGAAGCGGTCGGTGTCCAGCGCGCCAGGGCCGAGGATCTCCGCCAGCCGGCCGGCCACCACGCGCTTGTTCATCTGCATCTGCCAGAGCCGGTCCTGCGCGTGGACGTAGCCGAGCGCGTAATAGGCGTCCAGCGCGTGGGCGGCCTGGATGTGCGGCACGGCGTTGCGGTCCCGCACCACGACCACGCGGTCGTGCAGGCCGGGCAGGATCAGCGTGCCGGCCGTGTCCGGCTGCGAGGCCTGGCGATACCAGGCATAGCCGCCCACCGCACCCGTCGCCAGCAGCAACAGGAGCGAAAGCAGCCAGCCGCCGAGCCGTTTCCACCAGCGCATCGTATTCCTCCGAAAATTTCAGATCGATTCAGGTCGATTGGGATCGATCAAAGACCGAAGCATCGCAGATTCCGGCGCCAGAAAAAAATGCCCGGACGTGCCGGGCATGCGATGCAACGCCAGGAAGCGCCCGTCAGGCGGGCTTCTTCAGCTGCAGCGACTTGTATTCGAGGAATTCCTCGAGTCCGTACTTGCCAGCCTCGCGCCCGTTGCCGGACTGCTTGAAGCCGCCGAACGGCGCGTTCATGTTGAACGGACCGCCGTTGATGTCCACCTGCCCGGTGCGGATGCGGCGCGCCACGCGGATCGCGCGGGCCTCGTCGCCGGACCAGACCCCGCCACCCAGCCCGTAGACGCTGTCATTGGCGATGCGCACGGCATCGTCCTCGGTGTCATAGCAGATCACGGTCAGCACCGGGCCGAAGATCTCTTCCTGCGCCACGGTCGCCTTCGGATCGACATTCCCGAGCACCGTCGGCTTGACGAAAAAGCCCTTGTCGAGCCCCTCGGGGGCCTCGGGGCCGCCAGCCAACAGCTCGGCGCCCTCCTCCAGTCCGCGGCGGATATAGCCCGTCACGCGCTCCTTCTGCACGGCCGAGATCAGCGGGCCGAGGCGCGTGGTCTCCACCAGCGGGTCGCCAAGCGTGAAGTTCTCCACCACCTTCGCGGCGATGGCCTTGACCTCGTCATAACGGGCGCGCGGCACCAGCATGCGGGTATGGGCCGAGCAGGTCTGGCCCGAGTTCAGGAAGCAGGCGCTGATGGTGCCCTTGACGGCCTGCGGCAGGTCCGCGTCGTCCAGGATCACCGAGGCGGACTTGCCGCCCAGCTCCAGCGCCACGCGCTTGACCGACTGCGCGGCCAGCTCGGACACGCGCTTGCCGGCCCGCGTGCTGCCGGTGAACGACACCATGTCCACTTCGGGGTGGCTCGCCAGCACTTCGCCCACGATCGGGCCATAGCCGGTGACGAGGTTGAACACGCCCGGCGGCAGGCCGGCGGCCTCGATCACCTCGGCCAGCACGAAGGCGTTCAGCGGCGCCACCTCGGACGGCTTGAGCACCACCGTGCAGCCGGCGGCCAGCGCCGGCGCCACCTTCAGCGTGATCTGGTTCAGCGGGTAATTCCATGGCGTGATGGCGGCCACTACGCCCACGGGCTCGCGCACCACCAGCGAATTGCCGACCTGCTCCTCGAACTGGAATTGCTCCAGCAGCGAGGCGGCCTGGCCCCAGTTATAGACCGGCCCACCCACCTGGATGGCCCGCGCCAGCTTGATCGGCATGCCCACTTCGCCGGCGATCAGCTGCGCCAGTTCCTCGGTACGGTCCTTGAGCCCCTCGGCGATCTTGCGGATGTAGCCGGCACGCACGGCCGGCGGGGTGTTGGACCAGCCGTCGAAGGCGGCCCGCGCGGCGGCGATGGCGTCCTCGGCGTCCCGGGCGTCGCCCTCGGGAATCTTGCCCATGACCGCCTCGGTGGCGGAATGAACCACATCGATCAGCCCGCTGCCATGGGGCTGAATCCACTTGCCGTTGATGAAAAGTTTGTCTCGTTGTTGCATGGCCACAGTTCTCAATAGGTGAATCGGCGGTTGCAATTTTTTGTTACTTTTAGGGTGCCTCACATTGTAGAGCGGAATGCCAACTCGGATTTTGTTTGATTCCGGGCGCATGACGCCGATCGAAAACAAAGAAAAGAGGAGCGAGACATGGTCGATCCGGTCTTTCAGAAGACGGAGGCAGGTCAGGAGGAGATCCGCACGCGTGCCCGCAAGCTCGATCACAAGCTGCGCGCGCTGCTGCTTATCGTGAATGGCGAACGCCCCAAATCGGCGCTGCTGGCGCAGGTGGGCGGGATGGGGGTCGGGGAGGAAGCGCTGGATACGCTGGTGGAACTGGGGCTGGTGGTCGCAGAAACCTCGGAGGCCGCCAAACCCCTCGCCGCGCCGGCGAGCACCACCCCACAGCGCCCGGCCCGCTCCGGCCCGCCGGACACCAACCTGTTTGCGGCGTATTCAGCACTTAGCAAGGGACTGGATGACGTGCTGGCCGATACCGCCATCGCACCTATGCCGGTGACAGTAGGCGGCGCGGACAGCTACAAGCAGCTCTATCACTTCTATACCGATGTGATCGGCAATCATCTGGGATTGCGCGGCTACGTCCTGCAGGTGAAGGTGGAAAAGGCGGGAACGGTGGCCGAACTGGCCGAGTTGCGCGACGCACTGGGCGCGGCCTTGCAGAAGGCCAAGGGCGAGATCACCGCGCGGGCGATTCTTGATCAGCTGGATGCGATGCTGGCGGCGCAGGGGGCGGCCGCCAGGTAAAACCATCGCCCCTCCCCAGAGGAGAGGGGCGTTCCCTGCTTAAGCCGCGATACCCTGCGACTCCAGGTACTCGTCGTACGTGCCGAGGTAGTCGGTGATCTTGCCGTCCGTGCGGACTTCGATCACACGCGTGGCCAGGCCGTTGATCAGTTCGCGGTCGTGCGACACAAAGATCAGGGTCCCGGTGAACTTGTCCAGGGCGATCTGCAGCGACTCGATCGACTCCATGTCCATGTGGTTGGTCGGCTCGTCCATGGCCAGCACGTTGTGGCGGCCCAGCATCAGCTTGCCCCAGATCATGCGGCCCTTCTCGCCACCGGACAGCACCTTGACGTTCTTCTTGATGTCGTCGGCCGAGAACAGCAGCCGGCCCAGCGTGCCGCGCAGCGACTGGTCGTCGTCGCCGGCCTGCGTCCACTGGCTCATCCAGTCCATCACGTCGCGGTCCACCGGGAATTCTTCGTAGGTGTCCTGCGGCATGTAGCCGACGTTGGCGTTCTCGGCCCACTTCACCTCGCCGCGATCCACTTCCACGCCGCGCTGCACGCCAGTCTGGACGATATTGTTCAGCAGGCTGCGCAGCAGCGTGGTCTTGCCGGCGCCGTTTTCACCGATGATCGCCACGCGCTCGCCGGCCTGGATCGCCAGCGTCAGGTTGTTGATGATCTTGCGGTCGTAGGTCTTGGTGATGCCCTCCACCTCGACCGCCAGGTTATGCAGCTTCTTTTCGAACTCGAAGCGGACGAACGGGTTCTGGCGCGACGACGGCTTGATGTCTTCCACCTTGATCTTGTCGATCTGCTTCGCGCGCGACGTGGCCTGGCGGGCCTTGGACTTGTTGGCCGAGAAGCGGCGCACGAAGTCCTGCAGTTCCGTGATGCGCTCCTTGGCGCGCGCGTTGGCGGCCACCTGGCGCTCGCGGGCCTGCATCGACGCTTCCATATAGTCGTCGTAGTTGCCCGGGTAGACCTTCAGCGTGCCGTAGTCCATGTCGGCCATGTGCGTGCACACCGAATTCAGGAAATGTCGATCGTGGGAGATGATGATCATCGTGGAATTGCGCTCGTTGAGCACATCTTCCAGCCAGCGGATCGTGTTGATGTCCAGGTTATTGGTCGGTTCGTCGAGCAGCAGCACGTCCGGGTTCGAGAACAGCGCCTGCGCCAGCAGCACACGCAGCTTCCAGCCGGGAGCGATGTCGCTCATCGCGCCCTGGTGCTGGTCGGTGGGAATGCCCACGCCCAGCAGCAGCTCGCCGGCGCGCGCCTCGGCGGTGTAGCCGTCGAACTCGGCATAGCGGGCTTCCAGCTCGGCCGCCTTCATGTAGTCCTCGTCAGTGGCTTCCGGATTGGCGTAGATAGCGTCGCGCTCGGTCGCGGCAGCCCACATCTCGGTATGGCCCATCATCACCACGTCCAGCACGCGGTTGTCTTCATAGCCGAACTGGTCCTGGCGCAGCTTGCCCAGGCGCACGCCCGGCTCCAGCATGACCTGGCCCGACGAGGGCTCCAGGTCGCTGCCGAGAATCTTCATGAAGGTGGACTTGCCGCAGCCGTTCGCGCCGATCAGGCCGTAGCGGTTGCCTTCGCCGAACTTGACCGTGATGTTCTCGAACAGCGGCTTGGGGCCGAACTGCATGGTAATGTTTGCGGTAGAAAGCACGTCTGGAACCTTTGAATGCGTATGGGTGCGTAGAGGGAGGCTGCGCGGGGCGCCTGCGCCGCCCGGGCCGGCCCGGGCTTGCCAAGGCTTGGGGATCGCGTGGAAGACCTGCCCATCAGCGCGTCCGACCTGGCAAAAATGCGGAAATAACCCGAGATTTTACCACTCGCGGGCCGCGAGCGGGGATTGCTCGGGCGATTGCCGGAGCCGCGGCGGGATGTGACGTCTGGTGTGACGCCGTTACAGCGTCGGGTAGCCGGACAGGGCCAGCGTGAAGCCGTCCGCCTGGGCGGTCAGCCGGGCCTGGGCACCCACCGGCAGCGTCAGCTTGCGTGGGCAGTGGCCGAACGGCAGGCCGGTCAGCACCGGAATGCCGACTTCGGCACGCACGTAGTCGAACACGGCGTCCATGTCGTAGCCGTTGTCGTAGTCCGTGGTGCGGTAATTGGAGAAATCGCCCAGCACCAGCGCCTGCTGGCGCGCCAGCACGCCGGCCTGCGCCAGTTGCAGCAGCATCCGTTCGATGCGGTACGGCGGCTCGTTGATGTCCTCGATGAACAGAATGCCGCCATCGATCTTCGGCATGTACGGGGTGCCGAGCAGGCTGCAGAGCATGGCGAGGTTGCCGCCCCAGAGCGTGCCGTCCACGGCCACGGGCCGGCCCAGCGCCTGTGGGGCCTCCACCGTCACCGTGTAGGCCGGGTCGCGCAGGATGGCCTCGAAGTGCTGCCACATGTACGCGTCCACCGGCTCGGCGCCGAAGTCGGCCAGCAGCATCGGGCCGGCAAACGTCACGCCCCCGGTGGCGGCGAGGTAGGCCAATTGAAACCCCGTGAAATCGCTATGTCCGACGATGGGCGTGCCGCTGGCGTGCGCCTGGTCGGCAATCCGCGCGAAATCGATCTTGCCGAGCAGCCGCCCGAGCCCGTAGCCGCCGCGCACGGCCAGCGTCAGTTCACGCTGGGCGCCGGTGCCGATGGCGTGCAGGTCGGCCAGCCGTTCGGCGTCCGTCCCCCCAAAGCGCTGGTAGCGGCGCGCCAGCACATCGGGATTGCCCACGTGATAGCCGTGGTGCTTGAGCCAGGCGCAGCCGCGTGCCGCAATCGCCACATCATGCGGATAACCGGAGGATGCAATCAGACGGACTTCGATCGATTCGCTCATGAACCTGAATTCTCTTCGCCGGAATCTGGAGCCGCGATTTTAACGCGTGCCGACTTCTGCGCACGGCGCCGCGCGCCAAAGAAATCACGCAGCATCTGGCCGCATTCCTCGGCCATCACGCCCCGGGCCACCGTGGTCTGGTGGTTGAGCGTGGCCTGCGCGAACAGGTCCACCACGCTGCCGGCCGCGCCGGTCTTGGGGTCGGTCGCGCCGAAGACCACATGGCGCAGGCGGGCATGGAGAATGGCGCCCGAGCACATCGCGCAGGGCTCCAACGTCACATATAGCTCGCACTCGGGCATGCGGTAGTTGCCGAGCACTTGGGCGGCGGCGCGCAGTGCCTGCATTTCGGCGTGGGCGGACGGGTCCATCGAGCGGATCGGCAGGTTGTGGCCGCGCGCGATGATCTTGTCGTTCCAGACCACCACGGCACCCACCGGCACCTCGCCCGCTGCCTCGGCCAGACGCGCCTCTTCCAGCGCGGCGCTCATGTAGAAGCGGTCGCGCGCGTCCGGATCGGGGAAGGTCTGGGGCAGCGGATCGGACATCGGCCCGGATCAGTCCTGGGCAGGCAGGCGCACCGGCGCGCTGACTTCGGCCCAGCAGTTCGGCGTTTCGAACAGCACGAGGCGGGTCAGTTGCAGATGGTGGCCGAAGCAGTCCTTGAACACAGGCGCGAGGATGTCGAACGCCACCTGGGCAAGGTTCTCCACCGTGGGAATGGACTCGAGTACCACGGTCTTGTGGTTGTCCATCGACTGGAGGAAGTTCAGCAGCGCCGTGTCGCCCCGATAGATCAGGAAGGCGTGATCCCACTTCGACACCAGATGCTCGTTGGCGAGCGTCTTGATGTCGCCGAAGTCGAGGATCATGCCGTCGTCGGAGGCGCCTTCCTTGTGCAGGACTTCGCCCGACAGGGTCAGGTCCAGGCGATAGCGATGGCCATGGATGTTGCGGCACTGGCCGCCATGGCTGGGAATACGGTGGCCGGAATCGAACTCCAGGCGACGGGTGATGGAGACTTGTTTGGTCATGGATCAGCGAATGCCCAGCAGCTTGTGGGTCTGCAGCGACAGGCGCCAGCGCGGGTGGCGCTGGCAGAATTCCACCGCCGCGGCCGTATTTTGCCGGGCCAGCGGGCCATCCATGGCCTGCACCATGAAATAGCGGAAATCCAGTTGTTCATATGCTGCGAAGTCCTGGCCGTCCTGCGGGATGACGACCTTGAGTTCGTCGCCGCGCGTGACCACGAGTTCCGCGCCCATCTTGGGGCTCACGCAGACCCAGTCGATGCCGTCCGGCACGGGCAGCGTGCCGTTGGTCTCGATGGCGATCTCGAAGCCCTGCGCGTGCAGCGCGTCGATCAGCGGCGCGTCCAGCTGGAGCAGCGGCTCGCCGCCGGTGCAGACCACGAGCGGCTTGCCGCCGGCGCTGCCCGGACCCTGGGGCCATTCGGAGGCCACCACGGCCGCCAGTTCCTCGGCGGTCTTGTACTTGCCGCCGCGCGTGCCGTCCGTGCCGACGAAATCGGTGTCACAGAACTGGCAGACTGCGCGCGCCCGGTCTTCTTCGCGGCCGGTCCACAGGTTGCAACCCGAGAAACGGCAGAACACCGCGGCGCGGCCGGCGTTGGCGCCTTCGCCCTGCAGCGTGTAGAAGATTTCCTTGACGGCGTAAGTCATTGTGTGGGGTAGCGACGAGCAACCCATTAGTATAGCAAGGGACTAGGGTTTTCGCTAGGACACACCCCGCCCCGCCTACGGCGCCAGCCGTTCCTGCAGGAAGTCCAGGAACACGGCGATACGCGCCGAAAGCTGCGTGTTGAGGTAATAAACGGCGTGGATCGGCTGCCGGACCTCGATCGTGCTGGCCTCCAGCACCTGCACCAGCCGGCCCGCGCGCCGGTCCGCATCGGTCATGAAATCGGCCAGACTGACGATGCCCTGCCCGGCTAATGCCAGTTGCCGCAGGGTCTCGCCGCTCGATGCCGAGATTTGTGGACGAATCTCCACTTCCGCACCATTTTCCCCGCGCAGCGGCCAGCGATTCAGCGACTCCGGCTGGGTAAAGCCAAGCAAGGTGTGATCGGCAAGCTCGTCCACGACGGCCGGGGTGCCACGCGCCTTCAGGTAGTCCGGACTGGCCAGCACGCGGATGCGGTTGCTGCCCAACGGCCGCGCGTGCAGCGTGGAATCGCGCAGCGTGCCGATACGGATCGCTACATCGGTGCGATGTTCGAGCAGATCGATGATCTGATCGTTCGTGTTCAGTTCGAGTTCGATTTCCGGGTAGGCTGCGCGGAAGGCGCCGACCAGCGGCACCACCACGTGGAGCATGAACGGGGACGCCGCGTTCACCCGCAGCCGCCCTGCCGGCCGCTGGCGCCGCACCGCCATCTGCTCCTCGGCCAGATCTGCCGCCGCCAGGATCTGGCGCGCGTGGGCGAGCATCGCCGCGCCCTCCTCGGTCAGTTCCAGCCGCCGCGTGGTCCGGCGCAGCAGCGTGGTTTCCAGCTTCTCCTCCAGCCGGGACAGCGCCCGGCTGACCCCGGAGACGGTCTGGTCGAGTTGCTCCGCGGCGGCGGTGATCGAGCCGCTGTCCACCACGGTCGCAAAGGCGAGCAATTCTTCGAGCGTTAGCTTCATCCTTGAATTTTAGTCAAATATCTTTGGCTGATCACGGGGTTTTTCTGCAAGAAAGCACGCGGCACACTGCGTCCATCGAAAAAACCCTGCTTGAGGATGTTCGACATGCCTATTGCCTTGCTCGCGCTGACGATCAGCGCCTTTGCCATCGGGACGACGGAATTCGTCATCGTCGGCCTGATTCCGACCATCGCGGCGGATTTGCATATCTCGGTACCCTCCGCCGGCCTGTTGGTGAGCCTGTACGCGCTGGGCGTGGCCGTGGGCGCGCCGGTGCTGACCGCCCTCACCGGCCGCCTGCCGCGCAAGCTGCTGCTGCTCTCGCTGATGGCGCTGTTCACGGCCGGCAACCTGCTCGCGTGGAAGGCGCCGAGCTATGAATCGCTGATCATGGCGCGCATCCTCACCGGCCTTGCGCATGGCGTGTTCTTCTCGATCGGCTCGACCATCGCCACCGGCCTGGTGCCGAAGGAGCGTGCCGCGAGCGCCATCGCCATCATGTTTACCGGGCTGACCGTGGCGCTGGTGACCGGCGTGCCGCTCGGTACCTTCATCGGCCAGCACTTTGGCTGGCGCGAGACCTTCCTGGCCGTGTCCGGCCTCGGCGTGGTCGCCTTTATCGGCAGCCTGCTGTTCGTGCCCTCGCAGATCCGCCATTCGCCGCCTGCCTCGCTGCTGCAGCAGGCGCGGGTGCTGGCCGAGCCGCGGCTGCTGCTGGTCTACGCGAAGACGGCCATCGGCTACGGCGGTTCGTTCATTCCGTTCACTTTCCTCGCCCCGATCCTGCAGGACGTCTCGGGCTTCAGCGCCGGCGCCGTGGGCCTGGTGATGCTGGTGTATGGCGTCTCCGTGGCGGTGGGCAATATCTGGGGCGGCCGTCTGGCCGACCGGCATGGCCCGATCCCGGCGCTGCGCATCGTATTTCTCCTACTCGCCGCCGTGCTGTTCGTGCTGACCTTCACCGCGCCGCACCGCTGGCTGGTGGTGGCCACCGTGCTGGCCTGGGGCGCGGTCGCCTTCGGCAATGTGCCGGGCCTGCAGGTGTACGTGGTGAAGCAGGCGGAGCGCCATACGCCGCAGGCCGTGGACGTGGCGTCCGGCCTCAATATCGCCGCGTTCAATCTCGGCATTGCCGGGGCGGCGTGGGCGGGCGGGCTGATCGTCCAGCATCTGGGGCTGATGCATACGCCGTGGATCGGCGCGCTGGTGGTGCTCGTGGCGCTGGGCCTGACCGAATGGAGTGGCCGGCTGGACCGCGCCGCCGGCATCGATCACCGTGCGGGCAATGTGCCGGCCGGGGCGATGTCTCACTGATTGTTCGCCAACCTTCCTTTCGTCGGAGAAATTCATGCAGATTCCGCAACTTGGCCTTGGCACCTTCCGACTCAAGGACCAGCAGGTCATCGATTCCGTGACGATGGGGCTGGAGGTGGGTTATCGCCACATCGACACGGCCCAGATCTACGGCAACGAGGCCGAAGTGGGCCGCGCGATTGCCGCCAGCGGCGTGCCGCGCGACGACCTGTTCGTGACGACCAAGATCTGGACCGAGCACCTGGGCCGCGACGCCCTGCGCGCCAGCCTTGAGACGAGTCTTGAGAAACTGAAGCTCGATCGGGTCGATCTGACGCTGATCCACTGGCCGTCACCGGGCGACGCGCTACCGGTGGCCGAGTATATGGAGGCGCTGGCGCAGGCCCAGGCCGCCGGGCTGACGCGCGCGATTGGCGTGTCGAATTTCACGATCGGGCATCTGAAGCAGGCCATCGACGCCGTTGGCGCGCCGGCCATCGCCACGAACCAGATCGAACTGCATCCCTTCCTGCAGAACCGCAAGGTGGCGGCGTTCATGCGCGAACAGGGGATCCATCTGACGGCCTACATGCCGCTGGCCTACGGCAAGGTGATGGAGGATGCGGTGCTACGGCGGATTGCCGCCGTGCGTGACGCCACGCCGGCGCAGGTGGCGCTGGCGTGGCTGATGCAACAGGGCTATGCGGTGATTCCGTCGTCCACCCGGCGCGCCAACCTTGAGAGCAATCTTGGCGCGGCGCGGATCACGCTGACGGCGGGCGAGATGGCCGAGATTGCCGCGCTGGACCGGGGCGAGCGRCTGGCCAACCCCGGCTTCGCGCCGCAATGGGATTAACGGCGGCTTACCGCGCGCCGAGGTAGTCCAGCTTGCCGATCTGCACGCCCTTGTGGCGCAGCAGGTCGTAGGCGGTGGTCACGTGGAAGTAGAAGTTCGGCAGCGCAAAGCCCAGCAGGTAGCTCTTGCCGTCGAAGGTGACCGGGCCGTTGCGGAGCTTGAGTTCCACGGTGCGCGTCTCGCTGCCTTCCAGCTGTTCGGGACGGATCGACTTCAGGAAGCCGATGGTCTTGGCGATGCGCTCCTGCAACTCGGGGAACGTCGCCTCCGTATCGGCATAGGACGGAATCTCGATCCCGGCCAGCCGGGCGGCGCAGCCCTTGGCGGCATCGCTGGCGCGCTGCACCTGGGCGGGCAGCGCGTCCATGTCGGCAATCAGACGCGTCTGAATCAGCTCGGATTCATCGATCCCCTGCGCCTTGGCGTGGGCGGCGCCTTTTTCAAGAATCGCCGACAGGTTGTTCAGCGCGCGGATGAACGCCGGGATCGAAACGTCATACATCGAGAGGGCCATTTGGGCTCCTTGGGTGCGGTGTCGTGGGGGTGCGCGGCGGTGCCGCCGTCTGTGCTGCAGACCGGAGGATAGATCGAATCGGCCCGGCTTGCTGAAGGCACCCCGGGCACCCCGGGCACCCCGGGCACCCCGGGCGGCCCGGGCGGCCCGTGCGGCTACGCCAGCAGCCCGTCGAGATAGGCGTCGCCATCGTCGATGCCGAATTCGACCCACATCGGCAGATGGTCGCTCATCCGGTAGGTGCGCCACTCCTTGAAGCCGCGCCCCGGCTTGGCGGCCCGCTGCCGCGCATAGGCGGGCTCGTCCTCGAGCCGGTAGACGTGCTCGTAGAAATCGAACACGCCGGCCTGGCCGGTGGGCGCCAGGTGCGCCAGCTTGCTGAGGTAGGCAATCTGGTCGTAATGCTTGTTCTTGTCGACGTTGGAGCCCGGCACGGCCTGCAGGGCGTCCGGCACCGCGAATCCGGCCCGGGTCATGGCCTCCATGGTCACGTCGTTGCGGTTGAAGATGTTGAAGTCGCCCAGCACGATCAGGTTATCCGCCTCCGGCGGCGTGCCGGGCGCGTATTGCGGGGCGCTGGAGAGCTTTCCCGCGTTTTTGGCCAGCGTGCGGGCGAACGCCGTGATCTCGGCCAGCCGGCGCGGGTCCACGGCCACGCTCTTGCCATAGTAGATGTGGACCGTCGCCAGCGTCAGGTAGGCCCAGCCGGCGCGGAAGCCCGCGATATAAGGCGAGCGCGCCATCTGCACCGGCTCCTCGGGCGCGCCCTTTTCCTTCGCCAGCACCAGCTCGGCGGCCAGCCCGGTGAACGAGACCTTGCGCCGGTCGTACAGGTAGGCCATGCGCTCGGCGTTGCCCGAGGTGCCCAGCGTCACGTCCGTCACGAGGAAATCCCACCAGCTACCCAATATCCGTTGCAGCCGCTGGAGCGGATAGAGCCCGCTGCGCACCTCCTGGATCGCGATCAGGTCGAAGCGGCTCAGGATTTCGGCTATGTAGTAATACGGCTCGTCGTCCCGGTAGCCGTACTTGCCCGAGTCGAACTCGCGGATATTCCAGGTGGCCAGCAGCAGCGTGCGGGTGGCGGTGCGCGCGGGAATGGCGCCGGCCAGCGCGGGCCGCAGGCGTTTCAGCCCGTCGATGGTCCGCTTGCGGATCTCCGCGTCCTCGATCTGTTTCAACCCTGCGTAATACGGCATGTGTCACTCCGGGGTGGATGGTGAGACGCATTGTCACAGCAGACTAAGACAGTTCTGGTCGATCCTGGGAATTGTCTGACGAGGGTCAAAAAAAACGCCGGCTACCCTTGGGCAAGCCGGCGTTCGCATTCCTGATTGGGCGATCAGAAGCGGTAGGTCACATTGCCGATGATCGTGCGCTGCGTGCCGAAGAAGCAATCACCGCGTGCGATACAGGTGTTGACGTACTGCTTGTTGAACAGGTTGTTCATGTTCAGCGACACGCGGATCGGGCCGTGATCGTAGGCGAGCACGGCATCGAACAGCGTGAAGCCGCCCACGCGGTTGTTGCCAGTGCCGTCATAGGACGGACCGCTGTAGCGCACACCCGCCCCGGCCACAAAGCCCGGCATGTCGAACAGGCTGAAGCGGTAGTTGGCCCACAGCGACGCCATGTTCGCCGGGATGCTCGCCAGCCGCTGGCCCTGCTCGGCGGCCGTGCCTTCGATGACCTTGGCGTCCAGGTAGGTGTACGTGGCGATCAGGTCCAGCCGGCCCAGCGACACCAGCGCCTCCAGTTCCGCCCCGCGCGTGCGCGCCTCGCCCACCTGCACCGTGCCGGGCAGGCCGTTGACCACGCCGGCCACCTTGCGGTTTTCTTCGCGCATATCGAACAGCGAGGCGGTCAGCGTCATGTTCTTGCCGGGCGGCTGGTACTTGACGCCCACTTCCCACTGCTTGCCGCGCAGCGGCTTGAACGCGCCCCCGTCCACATTGAAGCCGGCCTGGCCCTGAAACGATTCCGCATAGCTGACGTAGGGGTTGAGGCCGAAGTCCGAGCGGTACATCAGGCCGAAGCGCTTGGTCAGCTCGTTGTCGTCACGCGAGCCCGCCGGCGTGTTGTCCTGCGCCGCGCGCGACCAGTCGTAGCGCAGGCCCAGCATCAGCAGCCACTTGTTCCATTCGATCTGGTCCTGCAGGTAGGCGCCGGTCTGGATCTGCTTGGCCGGGGCCAGGTCGCGCGTGGAAGTGGGCGCCTGGTAGTTGCCATAGACCGGGTTGAACACGTTGATCGGCGCGGCAAAGCCGCCCACGCCGGTGCGGCCCGTGATCTCGTTGTTCTGGTAGTCAAAGCCGGACAGCAGCGTGTGGCGCACGGGGCCGGTGCCGAACTTCGACTGCACCTGTGTGTCGACGGCCAGCTGGTTCAGCGTCGGCTGGTTCAGGTAGATGGTGCGGCGCAGCATCGTGTCGCTGCCGGGCACCCATCCATGCGTGGCGCCGGTGTAGCCGGCCGTGTAGATGCTGCGGTAGTCGACCGTGCTGTGCGAATAGCGCAGGTTCTGGCGCACCGTGAAGGTATCGTTGAACTTGTGCTCGAACTGGTAGCCCACGGCGTGCTGCTGGGCCGTGTACTTGTCGAAGCCGGGCTCGCTGATGAAGAAGCTCTGCGGGATCTGGCCGGCCGGGTTCTCGATCTGGGTGCCGCGCCACGGGAAGAAGCCGATCATCGAGCCCGTATCGTCCTTCTGGAAGTTGGCCAGCAAGGTAAAGCTGGTGTCGGACGTCGGCCGATAGGTCAGCGAGGGGGCGATGTAGTAGCGGTTGTCCTTGACGTAGTCCACCGAGGCATCGCTGTCGCGCGCCAGGGCCACGAAGCGGTAGAGCCACTTGCCGTCGGCATCGATCGGCCCCGTGAAGTCGGCCTGGATCTGCTTGCGGTTGAAATTACCGAAACTCACGCCGATTTCACGCGCGGCCTCGGCCTGCGGACGCTTCGACACGAGATTGACCACGCCGCCCACCGAGCCCTGGCCGTACAGCATGCCGGACGGCCCTTTCAGGATCTCGATGCGCTCCAGGGCGTATGGATCCGGGCGCGTGTTGTTATAGAACCCGACGGCATTGAGCAGCCCGTCGAGGTACTGCGTGGAATCGGTGCCACGGATCTTGATCGAATCCGTGCGGTTGTCCGTGCCGAACCCCGCCGCCGAGACGCCGGCCGTGTAGCCCGCCGCCTGCGCCACCGACTGGGCGCCCGTGAGTTCGATCCGGTCACGCGTGATGACGGTGATCGACTGCGGCGTTTCCATGATCGGCGTGTCGGTCTTGGTGGCGGTCACGGCTTGTTTCGCCACGAAGCCGTGTACCGGGCCGGTCGGCGATTCGGGGAGACTGCTGCCTCGGACGGTGATCGTCGGCAACTCCTGGTGGGCGGGAGCAGGTGCCTGCTCCTGGGCCAGCGTGACGCTGGCGGCTTGCATGCTCAAGGCAAAGGTGGTCAGGCGGAAGGCGTGCGAGCCGCGAACGCGGCGCCGGGCGCATACAGACATTGCAAGATATCTCTACTGATGGGAAATGATAATGCGAATGACTCGCATTTCTTTTGCCATTGTAATGTCATGTAATGGTCTCGATACATTTATCGCCGGTTTGATTGTCAGGCGTCGCGCACGCACCACACTGCTATTGGCTGTCTCGTTTGGGGATCCCGAAAAGAAAACGGCCGGGGCGATGGGCCCCGGCCGTTGATACGTCACTGCTCCGCAGGCCCCGAAGGGCCTGGGATTATTCCCACTCGATCGTCGCCGGCGGCTTGCCCGAGACGTCGTACACCACTCGATTCAGGCCACGCACCTCGTTGATGATGCGGTTCGAGCAGCGGCCGAGCAGCGTGTACGGCAGGTGCGCCCAGTGAGCGGTCATGAAGTCGGTGGTTTGCACCGCGCGCAGTGCCACGACGTAGTCGTACGTGCGGCCATCGCCCATCACGCCCACGGACTTCACCGGCAGGAACACCGCGAAGGCCTGGCTGGTCAGGTCGTACCAGCTCTTGCCCACCTGCTGCGGCTCGCACAGGCCCGCCGCGGCGTCTTGCTCCGTGGCGATGGTCTTGCGCAGTTCCTCGATGAAGATGGCGTCCGCGCGGCGCAGCAGCTCGGCGTAGTCGCGCTTGACCTCGCCCAGAATCCGCACGCCAAGGCCCGGGCCCGGGAACGGATGGCGGTACACCATCTCGGGCGGCAGGCCCAGCGCCACGCCCAGCTCGCGCACTTCGTCCTTGAACAGGTCGCGCAGCGGCTCCAGCAGCTTCAGGCCCAGCGTCTCGGGCAGGCCGCCGACGTTGTGGTGGCTCTTGATCGTGGTCGCCTTCTTGGTCTTGGTGCCGCCCGATTCCACCACGTCCGGGTAGATCGTGCCCTGCGCCAGCCACTTGGCGTTGGACAGCTTCTTGGCCTCGGCCTGGAAGACTTCGACGAACTCGCGGCCGATGATCTTGCGCTTCTGCTCGGGGTCCGTCACGCCGGCCAGATGGCCCAGGAACTGCTCCGAGGCGTCGATATGGACCACCTTGGCGTGCAGGCGGCCCGCGAACATCTCCATGACCATCTTGCCTTCGTCCAGGCGCAGCAGGCCGTGGTCGACGAACACGCAGGTCAGCTGGTCACCGATGGCGCGATGGATCAGCGCCGCCGCCACCGACGAATCCACGCCGCCGGACAGGCCCAGAATGACTTCCTCGTCACCCACCTGTTCGCGGATCTTGGCCACGGCTTCGGCGATGTGGTCGCGCATCACCCAGTCGGCCTTGGCCCCGGCGATCTTGAGCACGAAGCGCTCGAGCATCTCGCGGCCCTTCGCGGTATGGGTGACTTCCGGGTGGAACTGCACTGCGTAGTAGCCGCGCGCCTCGTCGGCCATGCCGGCGATCGGGCAGCTCGGCGTGGACGCCATCAGCTTGAAGCCCGCCGGCAGTTCGGCCACCTTGTCGCCATGGCTCATCCAGACCTTGAGCATGCCGTGGCCTTCGGGCGTCGAGAAATCCTCGACGCCATCGAGCAGCTTGGTATGCCCATGGGCGCGCACCTCGGCGTAGCCGAATTCGCGATGGTCGCTCCACTCCACCTTGCCGCCCAGCTGCACGGCCATGGTCTGCATACCGTAGCAGATGCCCAGCACCGGCACGCCGAGGTCCCACACGGCCTGCGGCGCGCGCAGCTGGTGGTCTTCGTAGGTGCTGGCGTGGCTGCCGGACAGGATGACCGCCTTCGGCGCGTACTCGCGGACGAATTCGTCGGTCACATCGTTAGGATGGATCTCGCAGTAGACGTGCGCCTCGCGAACGCGGCGGGCAATCAGCTGCGTGACCTGCGAGCCGAAATCAAGGATGAGGATTTTGTCGTGCATGATGGGCGTTTGGCAGAGCTTCCGGCTCGGGTTCGGGCATGACCTCGGTGCCCGGGCCGTAGCCGGGTGGTGGGGTGATGACCGGTTCGCGCCGGTATTCGGGGGATCCATGCGGGCGTGCCGGGTTGGCGGCGCCGGGTTGTTGGTGCGGGTCGGCGGGGTCGACGGCATCGACCGGCGTGCCGGGGTAGTACACGGGGCCATCGCCATGCCGGGCGGCGCGCAGTTCGGCTTCGCGCTGGGCCAGTTGCTCCCGCTCGCGCAGGCGCACGCGCTTCGCGGCGGGCATCTGCACCACGGCGAAGAACAGCATGACAGCGGCCAGCGTCAGCAGCCAGACCTTGCCGGCGCCCTGTACGGGCATGTCCAGGAACAGCGTCCACGCCACGATCAGCACAGCGCTCACCAGGTTCACCTGGCCCACCGTGCGTGCCACGGGCACGGTCAGCTGGCCGTTAATGGCAGCCTGGAACAGCAGCCACGCCATGCCGATCATCGCCACGCCGAGCAGCTGGCCGAACATGGCCGGCTGCGGCTGCGGCAACTGGAGTGCGGCATACAGCGTCGTGAACGGCGACATCAGCAGCAGGATGCCGAGCAGCAGGTCTAGCAAGGCGTCGAAGAACAGCACGGCTCGCAATAGTACTTTCATGGGCGCTCCTTTTTCCTGATGCTTCTTGCGTCGCGGCCGCGCGGCCTCGTCAACCTCGACGTTGCCAGCGCGGCCGTGATGCCCAGGTCGGGCGGGCCATATCGTGATCAGTCGATATGGTAGTTCGGCGCTTCCTTGGTGATCTGCACATCGTGGACGTGCGATTCGCGCATGCCGGCGGCCGTGATCTGCATGAACTCGGCCGTCTCGTGCCAGGTGGCGATGGAGCTACTGCCGCAGTAGCCCATCGACGCACGCACGCCACCGGTCAGCTGGTGGATGATCGCCATGACCGAGCCCTTGTAGGGGACCCGGCCCTCGATACCTTCGGGCACGAGCTTGTCGACGTTGGCGGTGTTGTCTTCCTGGAAGTAGCGGTCGGCGGCGCCGTCCTTCATCGCGCCCACGGAACCCATGCCGCGATAGCTCTTGAACGAGCGGCCCTGATACAGGAACACCTCGCCCGGCGCTTCCTCGGTACCCGAGAACATGCCGCCCATCATCACGGTGTGCGCGCCGGCCGCCAGGGCCTTGGCCACATCGCCCGAATAACGGACGCCGCCATCGGCGATCAGCGGCACGCCGGTGCCCTTGAGCGCCTCGGCCACGTTGGAAACAGCGGTGATCTGGGGCACGCCCACGCCGGCCACGATCCGCGTGGTGCAGATCGAACCGGGGCCGATGCCCACCTTCACGCCGTCCGCGCCATGCTCGACCAGCGCCAGCGCGGCCGCGCCGGTGGCGATGTTGCCGCCCACGACCTGCACCTGCGGGAAGTTCTGCTTGACCCAGCGCACACGGTCCAGCACGCCCTGGCTGTGGCCATGCGCGGTATCGACCACAATCACGTCCACGCCGGCCTTGACCAGCAGTTCCACGCGTTCGTCGTTGTCCGGACCCACGCCCACGGCGGCGCCGACGCGCAGCTGGCCGTGATCGTCCTTGCTGGCCAGCGGGTTGTCCACGGCCTTCTGGATGTCCTTCACGGTGATCAGGCCGCGCAGCTCGAATGCGCTATTGACCACCAGCACGCGCTCCAGGCGGTGACGGTTCATCAGGCGCTTGGCCTCGTCCAGCGGGGCGCCTTCGGCCACGGTGACGAGTTTCTCGCGCGGGGTCATCTTGGCGCGCACCGGGGCGTCGAGTTCTTCCTCGAAGCGCAGGTCGCGATTGGTGATGATGCCGACGACGGTCTTGCCTTCGAGCACGGGGAAGCCGGAAATGCCATGGTGCTGCGACAGCGCGATCACATCGCGGATCTTCATGTCCGGCGAAATGGTGATCGGATCACGCAGCACACCCGATTCGTACCGCTTCACGCGCGCCACTTCACGCGCCTGGTCGGCCGGTTTCAGGTTCTTGTGGACAATGCCGATGCCGCCGGCCTGAGCCATCGCAATGGCAAGCCGGGCTTCCGTCACGGTATCCATGGCGGCGGACACGAGCGGAATGTTCAGTTCGATTGAACGGGTAAGGCGGGTGCGGAGGGAAACATCCCGGGGCAGGACGGCCGAATAGGCCGGTACAAGCAGCACGTCATCGAATGTGAGTGCTTTCTGGACAAGACGCATAGCAAATCCTCTAGGCGCAAAAGCAGATTATACAGGAATGCAGGATTTGCTGATGCGTTCTTGCATCCCCCTTGCTATTCTCGGCCTCCCTTCCACAGATCACAACAGGAGTCCGATGGGCATCGGCGTTTTGTGCGGGCTGCTGGCCGGCGCGTTCTGGGGCATGGTGTTCATCGCGCCGAAGCTGCTGCCGGCGTTTTCGCCCTGGGAACTCGCCATTGGCCGCTACCTGGCCTATGGGCTGGTCGCCTTCGTGGCGGCGCTGCCGCTGATGCGGCGCCTCGCAAAAAAGCTAACTCGGGGCGATTGCGTCGCCTTGCTGCGCCAGGCGTTCACCGGGAACCTGCTCTATTACGTACTGCTGGCGTTTGGCGTGCAGCTGGCCGGGGTCGGGCCGACCTCGCTAATCATCGGCATCCTGCCGGTTTCCATCACGATCATGGGCCGCCGCGACCACGGCGCTGTGCCGCTCTCGCGGCTGGTCTGGCCGCTGCTGGTGGTGGCGGCCGGCATCGCCAGCATCAATATCGACCTGTTTGCCGGGGGCGGCGGTGCGCATGGCGCGGCGGCAGACGCCCTGGCCCGCCCGGCGTGGCAGAAAGTGGCTGGCGTGGCCTGCGCGGCGGGCGCGCTGGTCTGCTGGACGCTCTACGCCGTGGACAACGCGCGCTACCTCCAGCGCCATCCGCATTACAGCGGGAACGAGTGGTCGGCCCTATACGGGCTATCTACCGGGCTGGTTTCCGTGGTGCTGGCCGGCATCGGCTGGCTCGTGGCCGGCGACGCGCTGACCGCCCCGGGCAGCGGGCGCGAATGGCAGTGGTTCTGGACGGTCAACGCCGCCGTGGCGCTCGGGGCGTCGCTAATTGGCAACAACCTCTGGAACATCGCCAGTCGCCGCCTACCCCTGACGCTTTCGGGGCAAATGATCGTTTTTGAGACGCTGTTCGCGCTGGCATACGGGTTTGTGTTCGATCACCGCTGGCCACGGCCGCTGGAGTTGGCCGCTGTCGCCCTGCTGATCGTCGGGGTGGCCTGGTCCGTGCGCTTGCACGCCACGGACAAGTCTGCGTAGACTACCGGCATGACGCGGGGGTCACATGGTTGTCAACCCTCCTACCGTCCGGTTTTCATCGCCAACCTGGCATTTTTCCGCCCAGACGCCACAGACACTCTTGCCATGAACCGTTCGACCGCGCTGTACCTGCTTGTTGCCGCCAGTCTCGCCGTGCCCGCCACGGCCTTTTCCCAATGGCAGTGGAAGGACGGCACCGGCCGCATGGTTTATAGCGATGTACCGCCGCCGCCCTCCGTGCCGGACCGCGCCATCGTCATGGCACCCGGCCGCGCGGCAGGCGCCTATCGCCCGGTGGAAGCCGAAACCGCCGCGAAGGCCGATGGTCAAGCTGACGCCAAGGCCCCCGCAGGCGACGCGCCCCGGGCCCGCCAGGTCAGCGCGCGGGCCAAGGACAAGCCCGCCGCCGGCACCGATCCCGATCAGGCCTTCCGCGAGCGCCGCGAGGAGCGCCTCAAGGCCGACCTGGAAGCCGCCACCAAGGAACGCGAACAACTGGCCCGCCAGACGCGCTGCGAAGAGATGTCGAATTACGCCACGGGGCTGCGCGAAGGCATGCGCATCTCGAAGGCCGGCCCGGATGGCGCCGCGCACCGCCTGAACGGCGATGAACGCGCCGCCGAACTCGACAAGGTCAGCCAGTCGATGGCCCAGCACTGCAGCTGAGGCATGGGGTGGGCGCCGGATAGGCCGCCCGCCCAGTCAACTCCCCTGCCCGCCCCCGCCGCGCAGCCATTTCAGGCCCTCGCGCGTGCCGGTAGCCCGGGTCTTCTGCACGCGCTTGCGGCGTGCCTGCTTGGGATCGGCGGTCAGCGGCCGGTAGACCTCTACCCGATCTCCCTCCCGAACCAGTGTTTCCGCGGTCTTGAGCTTGCCGTAGATGCCGACGCGTGCCGTCGTCGGGTCCACTTCGGGATACGCCTCGGTCAGGCCGCTGGCGCGAATCGCCCCCTCGACGCTCGTGCCAGCCGGCACCGAGACTTCCTTCAGGAACACCGCGTCAGGCTTGGCGTAGCAGACCAAGAGCCGCACCATGGCACCAGGATCAGCCGTTGTTGGCATACACCACCTCGGCGCGCTTGACGAAGGCATCGACGAACGTATTGGCAATCATGCTGAACACGGGACCGATGATTTTCTCGAGGATGAAGCTCGAAAACTCGTAATGGAGGTGAAATTCGATCTTGCAGGCGTCGGCGCGCAGCGGCGTAAAGCGCCAGGAGCCATTGAAGGTCTTGAAAGGACCGTCCGCGAACGTCATATCAATGCGTGTAGGACGCTCCTGCACGTTCCGGGTATGGAAATACTGCTTGATGCCGTTGAAATGGATATGGATCTTCGCGTCGAGCAGCGTCTCGGTGTTCTCGAAGATCTCGACGCCACCACACCATGGCAGGAACTTGGGATAGTCCTCCACGCGGGTGACCAGGTCATACATCTGCTCGGCCGAAAAGCCAAGCAGGACGGATTTATGGACGTCTGCCATGTAATCGGATGCGGGCGCCGCCAGGGGCTGGGCCCGAACGGGGCGGGTTTGCTAGAATCCCGATTTTAGCCGACACGCGGGTCGACGGCATCCCCGGCGCACATGGCGCCCCTCGATGACGCCACAACGGTCGCTCCCCTCTTTGCCGCAGCGCGGCAGCCTTGCTCAGGAATCCACCACGTACGCATGACCATCGCTGATAACAAGAAAGCCTTTTTCGACTACTTCATCGAAGAACGCTACGAAGCCGGGATTGTGCTGGAGGGCTGGGAAGTCAAGGCCATCCGGGCCAACCGTGTGCAGATCAAGGAAGGCTACGTCGTGGTGCGCAACGCCGAGATGTACCTGATCGGCGCCCATATCAGCCCGCTGCAGAGCGCCTCCACGCACGTGACGCCGGACCCCGTGCGCACGCGCAAGCTGCTGCTCAAGGCGGACGAGATCAAGAAGCTGATCGGCAAGGTCGAGCAGCGCGGCTATACGCTCGTGCCGTTGAACCTGCACTACACGCGCGGCCGCGTGAAGTGCGAAATCGGCCTCGGCAAGGGCAAGAAGCAGTTCGACAAGCGCGAAACCGAGAAAAATCGGGACTGGCAGCGCGAAAAGGCGCGCCTGATGAAGAGCGATAACAAGGAATAAGAAAAAACGGAGGCCATGGCCTCCGTTCTTGTCTGGCGATGCCGCGTCAGTGCGCGTCGCTCAGGTCTTCTGCTGGGTTTTCACGATTTGCAGTGCCGAGGCGATCATCGAACTCATTTCGCCAAGGTTGCCCGGCACGATCAGGGTGTTGCCCTGCTTGGCGAGGTTGCCAAACGCGGCAACGTATTCCTCGGCCACCTTGAGGTTGACGGCTTCCGCGCCGCCCTCGCCCCGAATCGCGTGGCCGATCTTTTCGATGGCCTGCGCGTTGGCTTCGGCCACGGCCAGGATCGCCGACGCGTCGCCCTGGGCCCTGTTGATCGCCGCCTGCCGCTCGCCCTCGGACTTCTGGATCGCCGCCTCACGGGCGCCGGAGGCCAGATTGATCTGCTCCTGCCGCTTGCCTTCGGAAGCCGCGATCAGCGCCCGCTTCTCGCGCTCGGCCGTGATCTGGGCCTGCATCGCATGCAGGATCTCCTTCGGCGGCGTCAGGTCCTTGATTTCGTAGCGCAGCACCTTCACGCCCCAGTTGGCGGCGGCTTCGTCGAGCGCATTGACCACGCTGTGGTTGATGTACTCGCGCTCCTCGAAGGTCTTGTCCAGTTCCAGCTTGCCGATCACCGACCGCAGCGTGGTCTGCGACAGCTGCGTGATCGCGACCACGAAGTTGCTCGAGCCATAAGACGCCTTCATCGGATCCGTCACCTGGAAGTACAGCACGCCATCCACCTGCAACTGTGTGTTGTCCTTCGTGATGCAGACCTGGCTCGGCACATCGAGCGGAATCTCCTTGAGGATGTGCTTGTAGGCCACGCGATCCACGAACGGCACCACGATCGTCAGGCCGGGCGTCAGCGTGGCGTGGTAGCGCCCCAGACGCTCAAGCACCCATGCGTGCTGCTGCGGCACGATCTTGATGCCCTTGGCAATCAGCACGATGGCCGCGATGAGCAGAATCAGTGGAAACAGCCCGAGCTGGTAGGCAAGCATGTACAACTCCCGTCAAATAGGAAAACTGCTAGTCATTGGATGGGTGCCGCGCAGGAATCAGCGCGGCGAGACGATCAGCGTGGTACCCCGCACCTCGACAATGCGGAAGCGACCCGGAAGCGGCTCGGTGTTCGGCGCCAGCTCCACGCTCCAGTCAGCGCCGCGATACGGCACGCGGGCACGCCCATTCGGGTCCCAGGCAGAGACATCGAGTTCCTGGCCGATATCGAGGTTTACATCGGGATCCGTCGATGCCGTACCCCGACGCAGCGTGCCATAGCGTGTGCGGCGCAAGGCCGCGATACACGCGATGGCTACCAGGGCCGCCGTGACCGTTTGCGCCGGTACACCGAGGCCGGCAAGCGCGGCCACACCACCGGCCGCCACGCCCACGGCGATCATCAGCAGATAGAAGGTGCCCGTCGCCATCTCGGCAATCACCAGCACCACTGCCGCGGCGAACCATATGTAGTAAGACGACATCCCGCTCCTTTTCCCAATAAAAAACCCCCGCCGCGCCATAGGCGCCTGCGGGGGCTGTGCAACACCTGCCGCAGGGCCGGTGCCACGCGGCGTCCCGGGTTCAGCCGGGCACCGCTTTGGATGAGTTATCGCTATTGTGACGCCAAATGCCTTACGAAGCCAGTTGCTTCCAGGTTTCGACCACCGAATCAGGATTCAGCGAGATCGACTTGATGCCTTCCTTGGCGAGCCACAGCGCGAAGTCCGGATGGTCCGAAGGGCCCTGACCGCAGATGCCGACGTACTTGTCCAGACGCAGCGCCGTGGAAATGGCGCGCTGCAGCATGAAGATCACAGCGGGATCGCGCTCGTCGAAGTCCTTGGCCAGCAGTTCCATGCCGGAATCGCGGTCCAGACCCAGCGTCAGCTGCGTCAGGTCGTTCGAGCCGATCGAGAACCCATCGAAGAACTCCAGGAACTCCTCGGCCAGGATCGCGTTCGACGGCACTTCGCACATCATGATGATGCGCAGGCCGTTTTCGCCGCGCTTCAGGCCGTGCTTGGCCAGCAGCTCGATGACCTTCTTGGCCTGGCCCAGCGTGCGCACGAACGGCACCATGATCTCGACGTTCGTCAGGCCCATTTCGTCGCGCACGCGCTTCATGGCCTTGCATTCCATCTCGAACGCTTCGGCGAAGTCCTCGGCGATGTAGCGCGACGCGCCACGGAAGCCCAGCATCGGGTTTTCCTCGTCCGGCTCGTAGCGCGAACCACCGATCAGCTTCTTGTATTCGTTCGACTTGAAGTCGGACAGGCGCACGATCACGGGCTTCGGATAGAACGCCGCGCCGATCGTGGCGATGCCTTCCGCCAGCTTGTCGACGTAGAACGCGCGCGGGCTGGCGTGGCCACGGGCCACCGATTCCACGGCCTTCTTCAGGTCGGCATCGACCTGCGGATAGTCGAGGATGGCCTTCGGGTGAACGCCGATGTTGTTGTTGATGATGAACTCGAGGCGGGCCAGGCCCACACCGTGGTTCGGGATCTGCGCGAAGTCGAACGCGAGCTGCGGATTGCCCACGTTCATCATGATCTTGGTTTCGATCTCAGGCATTTCGCCGCGCTGGACCTCGGTGATCTCGGTCTCGAGCAGGCCGTCGTAGATGCGGCCTTCGTCGCCTTCGGCGCACGACACCGTCACCAGCGTGCCGTCCTTCAGCAGATCGGTCGCATCGCCGCAGCCGACCACGGCCGGCACGCCCAGTTCACGGGCAATGATGGCCGCGTGGCAGGTACGGCCGCCACGGTTGGTCACGATGGCCGAGGCACGCTTCATCACCGGCTCCCAGTTCGGGTCGGTCATGTCTGCCACCAGCACGTCGCCCGGCTGCACGCGTTCCATCTCGGACGGATCGTTGATCACGCGGACCGGGCCGGTACCAATCTTCTGGCCGATGGCGCGACCGCTGGTCAGCACGGGCGCCGTGCCTTTCAGCTTGAAGCGCAGCTCGGCCTTGCCGGCGGACTGGCTCTTCACCGTCTCCGGGCGCGCCTGGAGGATGTAGATCTTGCCGTCCTTGCCGTCCTTGCCCCACTCGATGTCCATCGGGCGGGCATAGTGCTTCTCGATGATCATCGCGTACTTGGCCAGCTCCGACACATCGGCGTCGGTGATCGAGTAGCGGTTACGCAGTTCGGGCGCCACATCGACGGTCTTCACGCGGCCGGCTTCACCCGGGCCCGTGAATTCCATCTTGATCAGCTTCGAGCCAATCGAGCGGCGGATGATCGGGTACTTGTTCAGCTCCAGGGTCGGCTTGAAGACGTAGAACTCGTCCGGGTTCACGGCGCCTTGCACCACGGTCTCGCCGAGGCCATAGCTCGACGTGATGAAGACCACGTCGGGGAAGCCCGATTCGGTGTCGATGGTGAACATCACGCCCGACGCCGCGAGGTCCGAACGGACCATGCGCTGCACGCCGGCGGACAGTGCCACGACATCGTGGGCAAAGCCCTTGTGCACGCGGTACGAGATGGCGCGGTCGTTGTAGAGCGAGGCGAACACGTGCTTGATCTTGTCGAGCACGTCGTCGATGCCGCTGACGTTGAGGTACGACTCCTGCTGGCCGGCGAACGAGGCGTCCGGCAGGTCTTCGGCCGTGGCCGAGGAACGGACGGCGAACGATGCCTCGGCGCCTTCACGGGCCGACACGCGGGCATAGAACTCGCGGATCTCCTGTTCCAGGCGCGGCTGGAACGGAGCGGCGGCAACCCAGCCGCGGATCTCGGCGCCGGCTTCCGCCAGGGCCTTCACGTCATCGACGTCGAGCGTCTTCAGGCGATCCGAAATGCGGGCGGTCAGGTCGTTGTGTTGCAGGAAGTCGCGGAACGCGAGCGAGGTGGTAGCAAAACCGCCGGGAACACGGACGCCAGCCTCTGCCAGCTGGGAGATCATCTCCCCCAGCGAAGAGTTCTTGCCGCCGACGGTTTCCACGTCATGCATGCGCAACTGCTCGAACGGCAGCACATAGGCGCCGTTATCTGCCTGGTTAGTCATAAAAGCCTCAAAAACAAAGTAAGAAATCGGTGTCACCGACCGGTATGTTGTTGGGGTTCTGTTCCCGGCGGATCGCTTGGCTAAACCATTCCGGAGCGCAGGCGGATGCTGCGGCGCACATTGTCGACAATCGTGCCGCAGATCGTTGCTGCACCGGCGCGTACGGAATTGCTTAGCCAAAAGATCGCCGCTATTCTACCGTGCCGCACCGCACTTTCGCGTGGCAGCCTCAAAAATTGACCAGACATGTCCCTTCCCGAAGCGCCTGATGCGCCCCAACAGGCGCCTGCGCCCGGCACGGCGGCAAGCCCTGCCACCTCTCCCGCCGCGTCGCCCCCGGCCACTGCCAGCACTGGCGATCGCCCTGCCATCCGTACGGTTTTTATTGTGTCGGATGGCACCGGGATCACGGCCGAGACCTTCAGCCACTCCATTCTGGCCCAGTTCGAAATGCGCTTCCGCAAGGTGCGGATGCCGTTCGTGGACACGCCGGAAAAGGCACACGTGGCCGTCGGCAAGATCAACGAGGCGTTCTATAACGAGGGCGTGCCGCCCATCGTGTTCACCACGCTGGTCAATGCCGAGGCTAACAAGGCCCTGCGGCGCGCCAAGGCGATGATCCTGGACATGTTCCAGACCTTCATCGAGCCGCTGGAAAAGGAGCTGGGCCTCAAGTCCACACATGCAATCGGCCGCTTCCACCAGAATGCGGACACCGAGGCCTACAAGAACCGGATCGAGGCGATCAACTTCTCGCTGGCCCACGACGACGGCCAGTCGCACAAGAACCTGGAAGAAGCGGACGTGATCCTGGTCGGCGTGTCGCGCAGCGGCAAGACGCCGACGAGCCTGTACCTGGCCATGCAATACGGGCTGAAGGCCGCCAACTATCCGCTGATCCCAGACGATTTCGAGCGCGGCCGCCTGCCGTCGGCGCTCTACGCGTTCAAGCCCAAGATCTTCGGGCTCTCGATCGACCCGCAGCGTCTCACCGAGATCCGCAACGAACGGCGCCCGGGCAGCAAATACGCGGCGCTGGAGAACTGCCGCTACGAGGTCAACGAGGCCGAGGCCATGATGCGCCGCGAAGGCATCAAGTGGCTCAGTTCGACGCACAAGTCGATCGAGGAGATTGCCACGACGATCCTCCAGGAAATCAAGATCGACCGCGACAACTATTGAGATTTTGAGAATCGTCCCGTAGCGCAGGAGACGCTACGGGGTCACCATCGGATGGTCAATCACTCACCGCGAGGAAATATGACCACCATGGTTGCTGGCCACGCCTTCCTACCCCCTCCCGGCAATGACGGGCGCCGCCTGCGCGATCGCCCGCCCCCGCCGCCCGTGCGGCACACGCTTGGCATGCGCATCGCCAGCGTCATCTTCGCAGCCGTTGTCGCATCGCTCGGGGGAATTTTCGGCATCATCGAGCTGAGCGCCCGGCACACGCGTGCCGCCATTGATGGCGAGCTGAAGACCATTCACGCCCAGCAAGAAGCCCACAGCCAACGGTTGGATCGGTTCGAATCGGCGGTCCTGTATCAGTTCGGCCAGGTCAACGAGCGGTTCGACAAGCTGGACGCACGGATGGACAAATCGGAAGCCCGGATGGATCGCATGGAAGACCGGCACGAGCGGGGATTGGCGCGACTGGAAGGCAAGATCGACAGGATCGCCGAGCACATCGGGATGTACAGCGGCGCGCGGCGGTTGCCGGCCACTCGCCAGCCGAACTCCTGATGTCAGCGCGATGCCGCGCGCCGCTGCCTGACCGTTTCAAACAGGCAGACAGCGGTCGCCGCCGCCACATTCAGCGACTCAAGGCCGCCCGGCTGCGGAATGCCGACGGTCCGCGAGACGCGTGCCATCCATTCCGGACTGACACCTGCGCCTTCGTTGCCGACGACCCAGCCCACCGGCTGGCGCAAATCGGTGTCGAACACGGCCGCGTCGGCATGCGACGACGTCGCCAGCAAGGGCACGGCAAGCCGGCTTTCGAGCATATCGAGAGTGCAATGCTCGACGATGTTGAGGTGGAAGTTCGCGCCCATGCCCGCGCGCAGGGTCTTGACCGACCACGCAAACGCGCAGCCCGTGGTCAGGAAGGCGTGCGGAATCCCCGCAGCGGCAGCGCTGCGCAAGATCGATCCGACATTGCCGGCGTCTTGCACGCCGTTCAGGATCACGCAATCCGTGTCGATCGTGGACGGCAGGTGCCCGCCGGGCGTGTCGATCACGAGCATCAGGTCGATGCCGTTCACCACACTCGTAATCTGCGCGAACAGCGCATCCGCCAGCAGGACAACGCGGTCCGGATCAATGCCTTCCAGCAGTGGGCGCACTTCGGCGTGATCGTAGTGCCGCTCTGACACGACGCAACTGGTCGGCTGCCCTCGCGCGGCCACATACGCCTGCGCGAGGTGCACGCCATCGAGCACGGACTGCCCCGCCTTGCGGCGTGCGTGCGTGGACCCAGTAAGGGCCTTCAGGTGCTTGAACAGCGCATTGTCGCGCGAGGTGACGTGCTTCAAGGATGTGTCTCAGAAAGGCAGCGCGTCGCGCTCCAGCACCACCCGCACCGGCGCAAACGAGCGGCGGTGATGCGGTGTCGCGCCAAACTGCTGGAGCGCGGCCAGATGCTGGGGCGTGGGATAGCCCACATGGGCATCGAAGCCGTACTGGGGATATTCCAGGTGCAGCGCGTGAAGCTCGCGATCGCGGGCCACCTTGGCAAGGATCGACGCAGCGGAAATGGCTCGCACCTTCGCGTCGCCCTTCACGATGGCCTCGACCGGATACGGGACCTGCGGACAGCGATTGCCATCGACCTGCACCAGATCGGGCAAGATGCCGCTCGCCGTCAGGCCCGCCACGGCGCGCTGCATCGCCAGCATGGAAGCGTGCAGGATATTGAGCGAGTCGATTTCCTCGACCGAAGCCGACGCGATGTGCCAGCCGATCGCCCGCTCGCAGATGCGTTCGAACAGCACTTCGCGCTTATCGGCGCTCAGGATCTTCGAGTCGGCGAGGCCCCGGATTTGCCGCTCCGGGTTCAGGATCACGGCGGCGGCATAGACCGGCCCCGCCAGCGGACCGCGCCCGGCCTCATCCACGCCACAAAGATGGCGTACGACGGCAACGGTTTGGGTCAACTCCAGCCCCATCTGCGGCGACGGACCCTTGCCGGCTTTCTGGCTGGCCATCAGCGCACACCCCGTTCGTGCATGAGATCCACCACCACGCCGGCGGCGAGGTTGGCCGTGTCGCGCTTCAGCGTCTCGTGCATGGTCGTGAAATGTTCCCGCAAGAAGGCGATATTGCCCTCGTCGTTCAGTTGCAGCAGCGTCTCGCGCGCCAGCGCCTCCGGCGTGGCGTCGTCCTGGAGCAGTTCTGGCACCACGAACCGCCCTGACAGAATATTAGGCAAGCCCACGTAAGGCAGGTAGCCCTGCCGCTTCATGATCTGCGCGGTGAGCCAAGGCACCTTGTACGAGATGACCATCGGCTTCTTGTAGAGCGCCGCCTCGAGCGTAGCCGTGCCGCTGGCCAGCAGCACGACGTCAGCGGCCTCCATGGCCAGATGCGACTGGCCATCCACCACGGTCAGGTCGATCTCCGGATAGCGCTCGTGCAGCCCGCGGATAATCTCGTGCAGCGGCGCGCTGGCTGCCGGCAGAACGAATGCCAAGTTGCCGTCCATGCGATGCATGCGTGCCATGGCCGCAAAGAACGTCGCGCCAAGGTTGCGCACCTCGGACTGCCGGCTACCCGGCAGCACCGCGACGATGCGCTTACCTTCGGGCAGGCCAAGCTTTTCCCGCGCGCCCTGGACGTCAGGCACCATCGGAATCACATCGGCCAACGGATGACCGACGTAGGTCGCCGGAATGCCGGCCTTCGCATAGATCTCGGGCTCGAACGGGAACAGGCAGAGGATGTGGTCCACCGCGCGCGCGATGGTACGAATGCGCCCGCCGCGCCACGCCCAGATTGACGGGCTGACGAAATGCACGACAGGGATACCCGAGCGGCGCAGGGGCACTTCCAATCCGAAATTGAAGTCGGGCGCGTCGACGCCGATGAAACACAGCGGCGGATTGGCCAGCAGCTTCTCGCGAATTGCCCGGCGCGTTGCCAGGATTTCCCGCAGCGAACCGAGCACCTCCACATAGCCGTTGACGGAGAGCGTCTCCATCGGCCAGTGCGAGACGAAGCCCTGCGCCATCATGCGGCGGCCGCCGATGCCCGCGAAGTCCACGGACTCGCCCAGCCGCGCATGAAGCCCTTCAAGCAGGAGCGATGCCAGCAGATCGCCGGAAGCCTCCCCGGCAACCATGGCAATCGTGCCACGCTTGTTGACATTCGCCCGAGCTACGGCGGGCGGATCGGCCTGCACTGCGGCGTGAATCATGTGCGGCGCGGCTTAGCGGACGATGCCGCGCTGCGTCGCGGCCAGGAATTCGACGAAGGCACGCAGTGGCGCGCCGGTAGCCGCATCGGTCTGGCCCAGCAGGGCCGAGATCTCGCTGCGCGCCTCGTCGAAGCCCAAGTCTGACTTGTACAGCAGCTTGTAGGCCTGGCGCAGGGCGGCGATCTGGCCGGCATCAAAGCCCCGGCGACGCAGACCTTCCACGTTGACACCGTGCGGCGTGGCCTTGTTGCCGTTCTTGTCGCTCGCGGCGATCACGAATGGCGGCACATCCTGGACGAGCGCCGACGCGCCGCCCAGCATCGCATGGGCGCCGATGCGCACGAACTGGTGCACGCCGCTCATGCCGCCGAGAATGGCCCAGTCGCCCACTTCCACGTGGCCTGCGATCTGCGCGTTGCTCGAAAACACCGTGTTGTTTCCCACGCGGCAGTCGTGCGCGATGTGCACGTAGGCCATGATCCAGTTGTCGTTGCCGAGGCTGGTCACGCCCTGGTCCTGCACCGTGCCGGTGTGGATCGTCGTAAACTCGCGAATCGTGTTGCGGTCGCCAATCTCGAGCCGGGTGGGCTCGTTGGCGTACTTCATGTCCTGCGGCGTGCCGCCCACCGAGGCGTACGGCCCGATGCGGTTGCCTTCGCCGATGGTGGTATGGCCTTCGACGGTGGTATGCGAGCCGATCCGGGTGCCGCTGCCAATCCGCACGTTCGGACCGATGATGGAAAACGGACCGACGGTCACGTCGGCGCCAAGTTCTGCCTTCGGGTCGACCAGTGCGCTGGGATGGATTTGCGTCATACGTCCTGTCCTGTGGTCTGAATTCGGTTGAGTCCCGCGTGTTGCCACGCGGGACGGGGCCCATGGGTGGGCGCGGCGGCGCCGATCAGCCTTCGGCCTGCTTGACCGTGCACATCAGTTCCGCTTCGCAGGCGATTTCGCCGTCCACGGTGGCGCTGGCCTTGAACTTCCAGATGCCGCGAATGTAGCGCTCGACGGTCACATTCAGGTGCAGCTGGTCGCCGGGG
Organism: Cupriavidus sp. 01L43; assembly: GCF_056399925.1. NCBI lineage: Bacteria > Pseudomonadati > Pseudomonadota > Betaproteobacteria > Burkholderiales > Burkholderiaceae > Cupriavidus > Cupriavidus sp. 01L43. The sequence continues at coordinate 77,456 of NZ_JBFTSH010000010.1, read as the reverse complement.
TAGACCACACGCTTGAAGCGCGCGCCATCGATACCCACGAAGTAGTACAGCGCGCCTTCCTTGCGCTCCATATCGGCGCCGAAGGTCAGCAGGCCGGCCGACTGCGCCAGGGCCTCGAGGATCATCACGCCCGGCATCACGGGTTGATCGGGAAAGTGCCCCATGAAGTACGGCTCGTTGATCGTGACGTTCTTAAGCGTCTTGATCCGCTTCTGCGGCTCGAACTCCAGCACGCGATCGACGAGCAGGATCGGGTACCGATGCGGCAGCAGCTTCAGGATCTTGCGGATGTCGATGTCGGATGCGGTCATGATGATTTCTCTTCGTCTTGTTTGGTATTGGACCCGGCGGACTGGCCGCGCAGGCGGCGTTCCAGCGTGACCACGCGCTCGCGCAGCTTGGACAATCCGCGCACGATGGCCGCATTGCGCTCCCACTCGCCATGCGTCGTGAACGGAAACACGCTGGTGTAATGCCCCCCGGGTTTCGTAATCGATTTGGTAATCGAGGTGCCGCCGGACACCGTCGTCCGGTCGGCGATATTCAAATGGCCCGCGAAATTGGCCGATCCGCCAATCACGCAGAAACGGCCGATGCGGGTGCTGCCGGCCACCGCCGCGCAGCCCGCAATGACCGTATGGGCGCCCACCCGCACGTTGTGCGCGATCTGGACCTGGTTGTCGAGCTTGCAGCCCTCCTCGATGACCGTATCGGCCATCGCGCCGCGGTCGATGGCCGTATTGGCGCCCACTTCCACGTCATTGCCCAGCACGGCACGGCCAACCTGCGGAATTTTCACGTATTCCACCCCGGCCGGACCGATGTCCGGCGCGAAGCCAAAGCCATCCGCGCCCACCACCACGCCGCTGTGCAGGATGTTGCGCGCACCCACCACGCAACGATGATAGACGGAAACGTTCGCGTAAATGAGCGTATCGTCGCCGATCTCCGCGCCTGCGCCGATAAAGGCATTCGCCAGGACCCTTACCCGCTCGCCCAGCCGCGCGCCAGCCTCGATCACCACGTTGGGGCCGATAAAGCAGGACGCCGGCACCACGGCATCGGCGGCCACGCTCGCGCGCGGGTCGATGCCAGTGCGCGGATCGGCATTCGCCTCACGGTCGAAGCGCTGCGCCACGCGGGCAAAGCAGACATACGGGTTGCGGGCGACCAGCCAGTTGCGGCCGTCGGCCTGGCCATCGGCGCGAATACGCTCGAGGTCGGCCGGCGAGACGATGACGGCGCTGGCATTGGAGGCCAGCGCCTGCGGCAGGTACAGCGGATTGGACAGGAAAGACAGGTCGCCGGGGCCGGCCTGGTCGAGCGGCGCCAGGCCGCGCACGGCGAGGTCGGGATCACCCACAACCTGCGCGCCGTTTTCGGTGGCGAGCTGACCCAGTGTGGGTGTCTGCATGGCGGTACTTCCTTGAAGAACGAGACAGCGACGAACGAGCGCGCGCCGCTTACTTGCTGCCGGCGTTGAGCGCCTTCATCACGTCATCGGTAATGTCGATGCGTGGATTGACGTACACCGCTTCCTGCACGATCAGATCGTACTTGCGCTGCTCGGCAATCTGGCGGATCACCCGGTTCGCGCGCTCCAGTACCTGGGCCAGTTCCTCGTTACGGCGCTGGTTCAGGTCCTCGCGGAACTCGCGTTGCTTGCGCTGGAACTCGCGATCGAGATCGGCCACTTCGCGCTGGCGGCGCTGGCGGTCGGAATCGGCCAGCACAGCCGTGTCCTTGTCGAGCTTGTCGGCCATGCCCTTGATCTTCTGGGCCATGTCCTGCAGTTCGCGATCGCGCTTCGAGAATTCCTGCTCGAGCTTGACCTGGGCAGCCTTGGCCGGCTGCGAGTCACGCAGGATACGTTCCGAGTTGACCGCGGCAATGCGTGCCTCCTGAGCCATCGCCGGGGCGGCTACGCACAGGGCCGCTGCGGCCAGCGCTGCGGCGCTCAGGGATTTCATCAGTGGTGTATGGAGTTTCATGAAACAAATCCTTTTTGGGGATCAGAACGCGGTACCGATCTGGAACTGGAATCGCTGTACGCGATCCGTATCGTCCTTCTTCAGCGGGAAGCCCATGCTGACCTTCAGCGGGCCGATCGGCGACAGCCACGACATGCCGAAGCCGGTCGAGTACTTGAGGTCGCTGAACGTAATCGGTGCACCTTCCTGGTACACGTTACCAAAGTCGAAGAACGTGAACAGGCGCAGCGTGCGGTCAACACCCGAGCCCGGCAGCGGGAACACGAATTCCACGTTACCGATCAGCTTGGACGCACCACCCACCGGGTTGCCGTTCTGGTCCTTCGGACCAAGCGTGCTGGTCTGGTAGCCGCGCACCGAGCCGATACCACCGGCGTAGAAGTACTTGAACACCGGGAACGGCGTGTCGCCGTAGCCGTGGCCGTACGCCACTTCGCCGTTGAAGGCCAGTGTAAAGGCCTTGGAGATCGGATAGAAGTACTGCTGCTGGAAGCTGGCGCGATAGTACTGCGTATCGCCGCCCGGCACGCCCACTTCGAGGTTGGCCTGCGTGTACGGACCCTTGGTCGGGATCAGCGCACTGTCGCGACGGTCACGGGCCCAGCCAATCGTGAACGGGAAGTTGTTGATCGGGTCGCCGCTGCTCTTGCCGATCTTGTTCAGCCACGCGGTGTACTGGGTCGGCGTGTTGACGGAGGTATGCACCTCGGTGCGCTCGTAACCGATACCGAAGAACACCGTGTCGTTCTCGGAGAACGGCACGCCGAACTTGAAGCCGCCGCCGGCCGAGACGATCTTGTAGTCCTGGTCGCCGGTGTAGTACAGCGGACGGGAGGTACGGTAGTAGATGTCCGTGGAACGGCTGATGCCATCCACCGTGAAGTACGGGTCGTACTGCGTCAGCGAGATGGTCCGGAACGACTTGGCCGTGTTCACGTCCAGGCCCAGGCTGGTACCGGAGCCGAACACGTTGTCCTGGCGCAAGCCGGCCTGCAGCACGAGCTTGTCAGTCGACGAGAAACCCAGGCCCAGGCTGATCTGGCCAGTCGGCTTCTCGGTCACGTTCACGTTGACGTCCACCTGGTCGGGCGCGCCGGCCACGTCCTCGGTGGTGATATTCGTGTCCGTGAAGTAGCCAGTACGGTTGATACGGGCCTGCGACTGCGTGAGCTTCTCGCTGTCGAACCACGAGCTTTCCATCTGGCGCATTTCGCGGCGCACCACTTCGTCGCGGGTCTTGCTGTTGCCCACCACGTTCACGCGGCGTACATACACGCGGCGGCCGGGGTCGACCATCAGCGTCAGCGCCACTTCGCGCGTTTCCTGGTTGACCTGGGGCTGCGGATTGATAGTCGTGAACGCGTAGCCGTAGGTACCCAGCAGATCCGTGATGGACTTGGTGCTGGCCGTCAGCTTTTCGGACGAGAAGATATCGCCCTTCTTCAACTGCAGCAGCTTTTCCATCTCGGCCTGCTTGCCGAGCAGTTCGCCGGCCAGGCGGATGTCGGACACCTTGTACTGATCGCCTTCCTTGATGTTCAGCGTCAGGAAGATGTCCTTCTTGTCCGGCGTGATCGAGACCTGCGTGGACTCGATCTGGAACTCCAGGTAGCCGCGGTTCAGGTAGTACGAGCGCAGCGCTTCCAGGTCGGCCGTGAGCTTCTGCTTCGAGTACAGGTCGTTCTTGGTGTACCAGGACAGCCAGTTCGGCGTGGAGAGCTGCATCTCGTCGCGCAGCGTGCTTTCCTTGAAAGCCTTGTTGCCGACGATATTGATCTGGCGGATCTTGGCGACCGGGCCTTCTTCCACGTTGAACACCACGGACACGCGATTGCGGTCCACCGGCGTCACCGTGGTCTGCACGTCGGCAGCGTAGTAGCCGCGCGCCACGTACTGGCGCTTCAGCTCCTGCTCGGCCTTGTCGATCAGGGCCTTGTCGTAGTAGCGCGCTTCAGCCACGCCCACCGCGCGCAGCGAACGGCGCAGCGTGTCCTTGTCGAATTCCTTGATGCCGACGAACTCGAGCTGCGAGATGGCCGGGCGCTCTTCCACCTGGACCACGAGCACGCCCTCTTCGGCGCGGATCTGCACGTCCTTGAAGAAACCGGTATTGTAGAGTGCGCGAATCGCATCGGCGCCCTTGTCGTCGGTGAAGGTCTCCCCGACGCGCACAGGCAGATAGCCGAACACAGTGCCCGGCTCCACGCGCTGCAGGCCTTCCACGCGGATGTCCCTGACCACAAACGGGTCGGCGGCCCAGCCCGCCGGGCTCCAGGCCGCGATAATGGCACTCGTCAGCACGCCCAGCGAGATGCGCTTATGTCTGATCAACGTGAATCCCCTATTCCTCTTCGATTTCATGCAGGGTATTGGCTCCGATGCCGTCCCGACGCCGTCCATGATGACGCCTGGCTTTGCTGACAAGGCCGTCCCCTCCCGACGGGTTCGACGACACCGCCGGGACGCGACCTTCTTCGGCCGACGGCCGGTTTCGGCTACGCGGATCTAGCCGCGCGCAAGAAACAGTCGGCTGACGTCATTGAACAAAGCGAGTGAGGTCAGGAGCAAGATGCACGCGATGCCGACCTTCTGCAGCATCGCCTGCCAGTGATCTGGTACGGGCCTGCCAGTCAAAAATTCCACGCAATAATACAGCAAATGCCCCCCATCCAGAACCGGAATGGGTAACAAATTGAGCACACCGAGGCTGACGCTGACCAGCGCCAGGAAGCTGATAAACGGCTGCCAACCCATGTTGGCGGCACGGCCGGCGTAGTCCGCCACCGTGAGCGGGCCGCTCAGATTCTGCAATGACGCCTGCCCCACCAGCATCTTGCCGAGCAGTTTCAGGGACAGCGTGCTGGTGCTCCAGACCTGGTCGGCTGCCCGCACCACGGCCTGCCACGGCGCGTAGCGGACGATCTCGGTCTGCACCGCCTGGTTCAGCGCGGCGCCCAGCTTGCCCGTGGGGCCTGCCGCCGCCCCGCTGGCGTCCTTGGCACCGTCCGGGGCCGGGGCTGCGTCCAGCTTGACCGGCACATCCAGCCGCTGCCCATTACGTTCTATGCCCAGCGTGACCTGCTCGCCCGGCCGCGCCCGTACCGCGCGGATCAGCTCGCTCGCCTGCGTCAGGGGCTGGCCCTGCCATGCCACCACACGGTCGCCGGCCTTCAGCCCAGCCCGCTGCGCCGCCGAATCCGGCACGATTTCAGTAATCGTAACCGGCCCGCCCTTCAGGTACAGGCCGAGCGTGGCCAGCGGGTCCTGTTCGGGATTGCCGCCGGTATTGGGCAGGCGAGGCAGCCGGATGTCGCGCTCGGCCCCGTCGGTGCCGCGCACGCGCAGCACGGCGCTGGCGTCGCCAAAACCTTCGGCGAACACGGCCATGCGGAGGTCATTCCAGGACTGGACCGGCTCGGTCCGGTCGTTGGCGGTCAGCGACAAAACGCGGTCGCCGTCCCGCACACCGGCCTGGGCAGCCACGGTGCCGGCCGCGGGGGTTGCCACTACGGGTACCGGCTCGCGCATGCCGCCGGCGAACAGCACTATATATAGAAGGATGGCCAGCGCGAAGTTGGCCACCGGCCCGGCTGCGACGATCACGAAGCGCTTGCCCACCGGCTGCCGGTTGAACGCGCGCGGCAGGTCTTCCGGGGGGATGGGGGGATCGGTCTCGGGGTCCCGCTCGCGCTCGTCGAGCATCTTGACGTAGCCGCCCAGGGGGATCGCGGCGAGCGTCCACTCGGTGCGGTCAGGCCCCTTGCTGGTCCAGCGCGCCAACGACCGGCCGAAGCCGATCGAGAACCGCAACACCTTGACGCCGCACGCGCGAGCGGCCAGGTAGTGCCCCATCTCGTGCACGAAAATCAGAATGCACAGGGCGACGACGAACGCAATTACGGTCTGCATGACAAATCACCCTCTCCAGAGCTAGCCGCGCCGAGGCGCGACGGCGCTACCTACTTAGCGGCTGGCCAGCCGCGTCAGCAATGCCTGCGCGGCACGCCGTGCTTCGGCATCGGCCGCCAGCACGCCTTCGAGTGTCTCGGCCGAGCCAGACTGCGGCTGCTCGAGCACGCCGGCTACCACGCGGGCAATATCGGTAAATCGGATCGCCCCGCCGAGGAAGGCCTCCACGGCCACCTCGTTCGCGGCGTTCAGCACGGCGGGGGCTAGCCCGCCCGCGCGCAATGCATCAAAGGCTAGCCCGAGGCAGGGGAAGCGATCAAGGTCAGGAATCTCAAAATGCAGGCCGCCGGCGACAGTCAGGTCGAGCGGGCTCACCCCGGAGTCGATCCGCTCCGGGTACGCCATGCCATAGGCGATGGGCGTGCGCATGTCGGGGTTGCCAAGCTGGGCGAGCACCGAACCATCGGCGTACGCCACCATCGAATGGACGATGCTTTGCGGGTGGATCAGCACCTCGATCTTGTCCGCCGGAGCGCCGAACAGCCAATGGGCCTCGATGACCTCGAGCCCCTTGTTCATCATCGTGGCGGAATCCACCGAGATCTTGCGGCCCATCACCCATTTGGGGTGGGCGCAGGCCTGATCGGGCGTGATGTCGTGCAAGGTGGACGGATCACGCGTCCGGAACGGGCCACCCGACGCGGTTAGCAGCACCTTGGACACGCCCGCGCCGTAGCGCGGGTCGCTGGTCGGCAGGCACTGGAAGATCGCGTTGTGTTCACTGTCGATGGGCAGCAGCGTGGCGCCGTGCTCGCGCACCGCGTCCATGAAGATGGCGCCCGACATGACCAGCGATTCCTTGTTGGCCAGCAGCACGCGCTTGCCCGCCCGTGCGGCGGCGAGCGAGGAACGGAGCCCGGCCGCGCCGACGATGGCGGCCATCACGGCATCGGTGCCGTCATCGGCGGCGATCGACTCCAGCGCGGCTTCGCCGTAGCTGACCTCGGTCTTTACGCCGGCATCGCGCAGCAGCGTCTCGAGCTGGCGTGCCGCATCGGCGGAGCCCACCACGGCACGCGCCGGGCGGAATTCCACGCAGGCCGCTGCCAGCTTCTCCACCTGACGGTGGGCGCTCAACGCATGCACGGTGTAGCGGTCCGGATGCCGACGCACTACGTCGAGTGTGCTTTCGCCGATGGAGCCCGTGGCGCCCAGGATGGTAATGCGTTGCATAGGAACCAGATAACCAAATTCAGATTGTGATCACATCCAGGCCAGCAGCAGCGCCGCCAGCGGGAACACCGGAATGAGCGCGTCGATGCGATCGAGTACGCCGCCGTGCCCGGGCAGCAGCCGGCTGCTGTCCTTCTTGCCGATCTGACGCTTGAGCAGCGACTCGAACAGGTCGCCGATAACGCTGGCCGCCACGAGCAGCGTGGAGAGGCCGATCATCAGCCCCAGCCCACCCTGATCGGCGATGCGCGAAAACCAGGTCGGTGCGAAGGCATGGGTGGTGCCAAGCGCCACGGCCACGATCATCACCAGCAGCCAGCCGCCAATCGCACCCTCCCAGGACTTGCCCGGGCTGATGGTTGGCGCCAGTTTGCGCTTGCCGATGGCCTTGCCGACGAAATAGGCGCCGATATCGGCCGCCCAGACCAGCACGGCCGCCGACAGCAGTACCGCGATGCCTTCGGCCCGCAGCACCATCACGGCGTGACCGAACGCTGGCAGCATGATCAGCCCAAGGATGGCGCCAAGCACCGTGAACCCCGGCGTCGCCTTGCGCACGCCCCGTGCCAGCAGCACCAGCGCCACGCCCCAGGCCACCAACGCGGCGGCCAGCAGGAAATGGATGGCACGGCGTTCGGGCGCGTCATGGAAGTAAATCAGCACCAGCAGGCAGGCCACCGCGTAGACGTAGGGCCAGAAACGGCGCAGCCCGATCAGTCGCCCGAACTCCCATCCGGCCAGCAGCACGATCACGGCGATCAGCCCCGCCAGCCACATCACGGGCGCCAGGAACAGGATCGGCAGGATCAACAGCAACAGGCACAGGGCGGTAATGACGCGGGTGATGAGCATGCGCTGCGGTTTCCTTTGAAGGTGGGATCAGGACAGGCCGGTCGCGGCGAGCCGCTCAGGCCGTACCAGACAGACCGGGCGCCACCAGTTGGGCGCTGGTCCGGCCAAAGCGCCGCTCGCGCTGCCGGTACGAGGCGAAAGCCTTGTCCAGCTCGGCGGCGTCGAAATCGGGCCAGTAGGTATCGGTGAAGTACAGCTCGGAATACGCGAGCTGCCATAGCAGGAAATTGCTGATGCGCTGCTCGCCGCCGGTGCGAATGAACAGGTCCGGCTCGGGCGCATAGGACATCGCCAGGTGCGGCGCCAGCACAGCCTCGTCGATGGCATCCGGGTCGAGCATCGGCGAGCGGGCCAGCATCTTGCGCATGGCCTGAAGCAGGTCCCAGCGGCCGCCGTAGTTCGCGGCGATGGTCACCGTCAGGCCGGTATTGCCGGCGGTGCGGGCCTCCGCATCGCGGATCAGCTGCTGGATGCGCGGGCTGAAGCGCCCGAGGTCGCCCACCACGCGCACGCGGATGTCATTGGCATGCATCTTGACCACCTCGCGGCGCAAGGCGGTCATGAACAGGCGCATCAGGAACGACACCTCGTCCGCCGGACGGCGCCAGTTCTCCGAACTGAACGCGAACAGCGTGAGGAACTGCACGCCGCGGGTGGCACAGGCCTCCACCACCGCGCGTACCGCGTCCAGGCCACGGCTGTGGCCTGCCACGCGGGGCAGATGACGCTGGGTCGCCCAACGGCCGTTGCCATCCATGATGATGGCAACGTGGCGGGGCACGTAAGTGGTATCGGGAACGCCGAGCGTCGAACTGATGTGCTGCATGGATTCGCGGACGGGGACGGAGCCGGCGGGGTTCCCGCCGGGCGGCCGTCAGACCGTCATGATCTCCTTTTCTTTTTCGGCCACGAGCTTGTCGATCTCGGCCACGAACTTGTCCGTCAGCTTCTGGACTTCATCCTGGCCGCGGCGCTCGTCGTCCTCGGAAATGGTCTTGTCCTTGACGAGCTTCTTGAACTGCTCCATGGCGTCGCGGCGCAGGTTGCGCACGGCCACCTTGGCACCTTCGGCCTCGCCCTTGACCACCTTCGTCAGCTCCTTGCGGCGCTCTTCGGTCAGTGCGGGCATCGGCACACGGATGGTTTCACCCATGGTGGCCGGGTTCAGGCCCAGGTCGGCGTCGCGGATGGCTTTTTCCACCGCGCCCACCATCTTCTTTTCCCAGGGCTGCACGCTGATCGTGCGCGCATCGGCCAGGCCGACATTGGCCACCTGGCTGATCGGCACCATCGAGCCGTAGTAGTCCACCTGGACGTGATCGAGCAGACCGGTGTGGGCACGACCGGTACGAATTTTCGCCAGATCGGCCCTGAAGGCTTCGATCGACTTCTGCATCTTCTGCTCGGCGCTCTTCTTTGTGTCGGCGACGCTCATGTTTACCTCCGGAAATCAGCCAGACAGGATCCCGCCGGACGGGATCGAAAATGAATCATTCTACTCTCAGGCCGGGCCGAATCCGCATTGTGACGCGGCCCGCCATCGTCATACGTGCACCAGCGTACCTTCGTCTTCGCCGAGGATCACGCGCTTCAGCGCACCCGGCTTGACGATGGAGAACACCTTGATCGGCAGCTTCTGGTCGCGGCACAGCGCGAAGGCCGTGGCGTCCATGACCTGCAGGTTGCGCGAGATGGCCTCGTCGAACGTGATGGTGGTGTAGCGCGTGGCGCTGGGGTCCTTCTTGGGGTCGGCCGTGTACACGCCGTCCACCTTGGTGGCCTTGAGCACGACTTCGGCGCCGATTTCCGCCCCACGCAGCGCGGCGGCGGTGTCGGTGGTGAAGAACGGGTTGCCGGTGCCGGCCGCGAAAATCACGACCTTGCCCTCTTCCAGCTGGCGGATGGCGCGCGGGCGGATATAGGGCTCGACCACCTGATCCATGCGCAGGGCCGATTGCACGCGGCCTTCGATATTCGCGTGGCGCATGGCGTCTTGCAGGGCCAGCGCGTTCATCATGGTGGCCAGCATGCCCATGTAGTCGGCCGTGGCACGGTCCATGCCGGCGGCGCCGCCGGCCACGCCACGGAAGATGTTGCCGCCGCCGATGACCACGGCGACCTGGACGCCCAGCTTCACGATCTCGGCAATGTCGTTGACCATGCCCTCGATGGTGGCGCGGTTGATGCCGAAGGCATCGTCGCCCATCAGGGCCTCACCGGAAAGTTTAAGTAGGACGCGCTTGTAGGCTGGCATGTTCACCCTCGGGCTGGTTCTTGATCGCTCGTTCGAACGGATGGATTGGCGCGCGCGAGCCGGGCTGCCGGGGCTTGTGACCCCGGCTCGGCTCAGGGCCGCGCGGAAATACGGAATTGCGGGACAGCTCGAAGCCGGTTTTCGCTGTCATCTGCCGGCATCGTTACGCGAACCTCGCCCAACATGCAGGTGACTGCGGAAATCGACTGATACAGCCGCGGCGCCCGGCATTCTGCCTGACGCGCTTGTGCAGAGGGGCACCTTGCGGCGCCCCTCGGCATTATACGGTGGCGGAATCGGCCCTTAACGAAAAAGGCCGCTCCCCCACCCTGACGATCAGCCCTTCTGGGCGGCAGCCACCTGGGCGGCCACTTCAGCAGCGAAGTCGTCCTGCTTCTTCTCGATGCCCTCGCCCACCACGTACAGGGTGAAATCCTTCACCGTGGTGTTGACGGCCTTCAGCATCTGCTCGACGGTCTGCTTGTCGTTCTTCACGAACGGCTGGTTGAACAGCGAGACTTCCTTCAGGTACTTCTGGACCGAGCCTTCGACCATCTTGGCGACGATCTCGGCCGGCTTGCCCGACTCGGCAGCCTTCTGCTCGGCGATGCTGCGCTCCTTGGCGATCAGCTCGGCGGGCACCTGGTCCGACGACAGCGACACCGGCTTCATGGCGGCCACGTGCATGGCCACGTCCTTGGCGGCGGTTTCGTCGCCGTCGAACTCGACCATCACGCCGATGCGCGTGCCGTGCAGGTACGACACCAGCTTGCCGCCATTGGCGTAGCGGGTGAAGCGGCGGATCGTCAGGTTCTCGCCGATCTTGCCGATCAGCGCGGCACGGGTGGTTTCCACCGACACGCCGTCGATTTCCAGCGCCGACAGGGCAGCCACGTCAGCCGGGTTCTGCTTGGCGATCAGTTCGGCGACCTTGGCCGAGAAAGCCAGGAAGTCGTCGTTCTTCGACACGAAGTCGGTTTCGCAGTTCAGCTCGACCAGGACGCCGGTCGTGCCGTCGATGTACGAGGCCACCACGCCTTCGGCGGTCACGCGCGACGCAGCCTTGCTGGCCTTGTTGCCCAGCTTGACGCGCAGCAGCTCTTCAGCCTTGTCCAGGTCGCCATTGGCTTCCGTCAGGGCCTTCTTGCATTCCATCATCGGCGCGTCGGTCTTCGCGCGCAGTTCTGCAACCATGCTTGCGGTAATTGCCGCCATTTGTCACTCCTTGATTGGTTCGGGCCGATGTCCCGCCTGCTTCCGGGACACCCGCCGGTGTCTGATCAACTTGGGTCCGGCTCACCCGCGGCGAATCGTATTCGCGGCGGATGACAACAAAGTCAGTTTCAGCTTGCGGCGCACTGCGTTTCGCAGTTTGCAAAAAGGGGGCGCCAGAAGTGCCCCCTTTTCCATGTGCCGCAAGGCGGGCGCCGGCGGCCGGTGTACCCCGGCCTCAGGCGCCAGCGGGCAATCAGCCTTCCTGGACTTCGACGAATTCGTCGCCGCCACGTGCAGCTTCCACCACTTCCTGAACCGCATTGGCGCGGCCTTCCAGGATGGCGTCGGCCACGCCGCGCACGTACAGGGCCACGGCCTTGCTCGAGTCGTCGTTACCCGGGATCACGTAATCGATGCCTTCCGGCGAGTGGTTCGTGTCAACCACGCCGATCACGGGGATGCCCAGCTTGGCGGCTTCCGTCACGGCGATCTTGTGGTAGCCCACGTCCACCACGAAGATGGCGTCAGGCACGCCGCCCATGTCCTTGATGCCGCCGATGGACTTTTCCAGCTTGGCCATCTCGCGCTCGAACATCAGCGCTTCCTTCTTGCTCATGGTGTCCAGCGCGCCGGCTTCCTTGGCGGCTTCCATGTCCTTCAGGCGCTTGATCGAGATCTTGACGGTCTTGAAGTTCGTCAGCATGCCGCCGAGCCAGCGGGCGTCGACGTAGGGCATGCCAGCGCGGCCAGCTTCTTCAGCCAGGATTTCGCGCGATTGACGCTTGGTACCCACGAAAAGCACGCTACCGCGGTTTGCTGCCAGTTGACGCACGTACTTCATCGCGTCCTGGAACATCGGCAGGGTCTTTTCGAGGTTGATAATGTGGATCTTGTTGCGATGACCGAAGATGAAGGGGGCCATCTTCGGGTTCCAGAAGCGGGTTTGGTGGCCAAAGTGGCAACCGGCTTCCAGCATTTCGCGCATAGTCACGGACATGAGAGGTACTCCAATAGGGTTAGGTCTGAAGTCCGCCCCGACATTCCTGAAAAGGAACACCCCGGATGGGCGGACCAGCGATTTACTAATAAAATTTGCTTCCCGACCCGCTACCGGCATCAGCCAGCAGCAAGTCAGCCCGCGATTGTAGCAACAAAATGGCGTCGGGCTCAAGCCCTGTCTGGCGCCTCGCGCACCCGCCAGCCCGCCAATTCTTGGCCCGGGCGCCGCCAAATCCCTGCTTTCGGGGCGCGATGGTGCGATAATCCCACTTTGCGAATCGATTACCGGCGCGGCCCGCGGCCCCGCCGTCACTTATTTCTGGCGAAGCAGCATGAGCATCCACCTGAATACCGCCGAAGACATCGCCCAAATGCGCGTGGCTTGCCGCCTTGCCTCCGAGGTCCTCGACTACATCACGCCCCATATCGTCCCCGGAGTGACCACGGGCGAACTCGACAAGCTCTGCCACGCCTATATGCGTGACGTGCAAGGCACCGTGCCGGCGCCGCTGAACTACGCGCCGCCGGGCTACCCGCCCTTCCCCGGCGCGATCTGCACCTCGGTCAACGACGTGATCTGCCACGGCATTCCGGGCGACCGCGTGCTCAAGAGCGGCGACGCGGTGAATCTCGATATCACCGTAATCACGAAGGAAGGCTATTACGGCGACACCAGCCGCATGTTCATCGTGGGCGAGGGTTCGATCCTGGCCAAGCGCCTGGCGCAGGTTACCTACGAGTGCATGTGGAAGGGTATCCAGCAAGTGCGCAATGGCGCACGCCTGGGCGATATCGGCCATGCCATCCAGGTGCACGCCGAAGCTTCCGGCTACAGCGTGGTGCGCGAGTACTGCGGCCACGGCATCGGCAAGGTGTTCCACTCGGACCCGCAGGTGCTGCACTATGGCCGCCCCAACACGGGCACCGAGATCAAGTCCGGCATGATATTCACCGTCGAGCCGATGATCAACGCCGGCAAGCGCGACATCCGCACCATGCCCGACCAGTGGACCGTGAAGACGCGTGACCGCAGCCTGTCCGCGCAATGGGAGCACACCGTGCTGGTGACGGACACCGGCTTCGAGGTGCTGACGCTGTCGGCCGGCTCGCCGGTGCCGCCGGCCTTCATTACCGAACCCGTCGCGGCCTGACGCCGCGTTGACCGCCAGGGCGCCGACCGCGGCGCCCTTTCTACTTCCAGCCGTGCCCGCGACCCACACCGCCCCCACCATGGACACCACGCCGGAACTCCTGCTTTGCCAGCGCATCCGCGACAAGCTGCGCGCCGACAAGCAAGCGCTCTTCGCCGAATTCGACGCGCACAATCAGGTCAATCCGCTGGTCACGCGGCTACGCCGTGCCGTGGATGCCGCGCTGATCGATGCCTGGACCGGCCTGGAGTTGCCCGCCAGCGCCGCGCTGGTGGCGGTGGGTGGCTATGGCCGTGGCGAGCTGTTCCCGCATTCCGACGTGGACGTGCTGCTCCTGCTGCCGGCCGAGCCGGACGCGGAGATGGCGGGCAAGCTGGAGCGCTTCATCGGCCTGTGCTGGGACCTGGGACTCGAGATCGGCTCGTCGGTGCGTACCGTCGACGACTGCCTGCGCGAGGCGGCGGGCGACATCACCATCCGCACCTCGCTGCTCGAAGCGCGCCTGCTGATCGGCAACAAAGCACTGTTCGCCGACATGCACCGGCGCTATCTGGCGGGCCTCGACGCCGCCGACTTCTTCCAGGCCAAGCTGCTGGAAATGCGCCAGCGCCACGCCAAGTACCAGGACACGCCCTACGCGCTGGAGCCCAACTGCAAGGAAAGCCCGGGCGGCCTGCGCGACCTGCAGGTCATCCTGTGGATGACGCAGGCGGCGGGCCTCGGCGACAGCTGGAAGGAATTGTTCGAGCGCGGCCTGCTGACCGAGCGCGAGGCGCAGGAACTCACCCGCAACGAGCGCCTGTTGCGCACGATTCGCGCACGGCTGCACCTGCTGGCCGGCCGCCGCCAGGACGTGCTGGTGTTCGACCTGCAAACCGCGCTGGCCGAGTCCTTCGGCTATCGGCAGACCACGCACAAGCGCGCCAGCGAACAGTTGATGCGCCGCTTCTACTGGGCCGCCAAGGCGGTGACGCAGCTCAACAGCGTACTGCTGCTCAATATCGAGGCGATGCTGTTTCCGAGTGAATCGAAGGTCACACGCGTGATCAACGACCGCTTCGTGGAACGCCAGGGCATGCTGGAAATCACCAGCGACGACCTGTACGAGCGCGATCCGCACGCAATCCTGGAGACCTTCCTGCTCTACGAGCGCACGCCGGGCGTGAAAGGCATCTCCCCCCGTACGCTGCGCGGGCTCTACAACGCGCGCACGGTCATGGATGCGAGCTGGCGCAACGATCCCGAGAACCGCCGCCTGTTCCTGGCCATCATGCAGGAGCCGCAAGGTATCACCCACGCGCTGCGGCTGATGAACCAGACCAGCGTGCTGGGCCGCTACCTGATCAATTTCCGGCGCATCGTCGGCCAGATGCAGCACGACCTGTTCCACGTCTACACCGTGGACCAGCACATCCTGATGGTGGTGCGCAATATCCGCCGCTTCGCCATCGTCGAGCACACGCACGAGTTCCCGTTCTGCAGCCAGTTGATGGCCAGCTTCGACCGCCCGTGGGTGCTCTGGGTGGCCGCGCTGTTCCACGACATCGCCAAGGGCCGGGGCGGGGACCACTCCAAGCTCGGCACCGTCGATGCGCGCCGCTTCTGCAAGCAGCACGGCATTTCGCGCGAGGACACCGACCTGATCGCCTGGCTCGTCGAGCATCACCTGACCATGAGCCACGTGGCGCAGAAGCAGGACCTGACCGATCCGGACGTGGTCAAGGCCTTCGCCGGCGTGGTGGGCAATGAACGCTACCTGACCGCGCTCTACCTGCTGACCGTGGCCGATATCCGCGGCACCAGCCCCAAGGTGTGGAATGCCTGGAAGGGCAAGCTGCTCGAAGACCTGTACCGCATCACGCTGCGCGTGCTCGGCGGCGCGCAGCTCGACCCGCACTCGCTCTGGGCCCAGCGCCGGGACGACACCATCGCCCAGTTGCGGCTCAAGGCGTTCGACCCCGAACTGGGCAGGCCGCTCTGGGACAAGCTCGACGTCTCGTTCTTCCTGCGCCACGATGCCCGCGACATCGCCTGGCTCACGCGCCATCTGTTCAACAAGGTGGATAGCGACGCGGCGGTGGTCAAGGCACGCATCTCGCCGGCTGGCGAGGGCCTGCAGATTGCCGTCTACGTCAAGGACCAGCCTGACCTCTTCGCGCGCATCTGCGGCTATTTCGAACGGAAGGCGTTCTCGATTCAGGACGCCAAGATCCACACCACACGCCACGGCTACGCGCTGGACACCTTCCAGGTGACCGACCCTGGCCTGGCGGGCGACTATCGCGACATCCTCGCTTTGGTCGAACACGAACTGGCGGAACGGCTGCGGCTGGAGTGCCCGCTGCCCGATCCGGCGCAGGGCCGGCTGTCGCGCCAGTCGCGCAGCTTCCCGATCAAGCCCCGCGTGGACCTGCGGGCCGACGAGCGCGGGCAGTTCTACCTGCTGTCCCTGTCCGCCAACGACCGAACCGGCCTGCTCTACGCGATCGCCCGCGTACTGGCCCAACATCGCGTGTCCGTGCATTCGGCGCGCATCAACACCCTGGGGGAGCGCGTCGAAGACGTGTTCCTGGTCGATGGCAGCCGTCTTGCCGCCGACAACCGATTGCAGATTCAGCTTGAACAGGATTTGCTCGACGCGCTAGCCATCTGATGGCAACGCGGGCCGGGCAAACGCAACGATATGACAGACAGCAAAACGCCCGGCCGCAAGACGCTGGGCATCAAGACCGCCACGTCCACCTCGGACGCGCCGCGCAAGCCCACGCGCCCGGTGCGCGTCTCCGACCTGAACCGCAAGCGCGTGCAGGACGTGGTGACGGGCATCAAGGAGGCGCGGGAACGCGCGGGCGAGCGCAACAAGCGCAAGGCCGCTCCCGCCGAGGGCGCCGCCCGGCCTGATCGGGCGGATCGTGGAGAGCGCCCGGCGCGCCCTGCCCGTCCGCGCCCCGAGGGGGATCGGCCGCCGCGCCGCTATGGCGACGACGAGCGCCGCCCGCCGCAGCGTGGTTTCAGCGGCGATGACCGCCGTCCGCCCCAGCGTGGCGCCGGTGGCGACGACCGTCCGCCCCGCCCCCGTCGTTTTGGTGACGACGAAGCCCGTCCGCCGCGCCGCTATGGCGATGACGAACGCCGCCCGCCGCAACGTGGCTTCGGCGGCGATGATCGCCGTCCGCCCCAGCGCAGCTTCGGGAACGATGATCGCGGTGCGCCGCGTCCCCGCCGTTTCGGCGATGACGAGGCCCGCCCGCCGCGCCGTTATGGTGATGACGAGCGCCGCCCTCCGCAACGTGGCTTCGGCGGCGAAGATCGCCGTCCCCCGCAACGTGGCTTCGGCGGCGACGACCGCCGCCCGCCCCAGCGCAGCTTCGGCAACGATGATCGCGGCGCGCCGCGTCCGCGCCGTTTCGGTGACGATGAAGCCCGCCCGCCGCGCCGGTATGGCGATGACGAGCGCCGCCCGCCGCAGGGTGGTTCCAGCGGCGATGACCGCCGCCCCCCGCAACGCGGCTTCAGCGGCGACGACCGCCGTCCCCCGCAGCGTGGTTTCAGCGGCGACGACCGCCGTCCGCCCCAGCGCAGCTTCGGCAATGACGACCGCGGCGCGCCGCGTCCGCGCCGTTTCGGTGAGGACGAAGCCCGCCCGCCGCGCCGTTATGGCGATGACGAGCGCCGTCCGCCGCAGCGTCGTGCCGATGGCGATGACGCGCGCCGTCCTGCCGCGCCGACCCGTCGCTTCAGCGACACCGCCGATCGTGCGCGTCCGGTGCGACCCGAGCGTCCGGCGCCCCGCGCCGAGGCGCGCGAGCCGGTCCGGCAGCAGGCGGAGGCCAACGACGACGGTCTCATCCGCCTGTCCAAGCGGATGTCGGAGCTGGGCCTCTGCTCGCGCCGCGAGGCCGACGAGTGGATTCCGCGTGGCTGGGTGCACGTGGACGGCAAGGCCGTGACCGAACTGGGTTCGCGCGTCCGCCCCGACGCCGAGATCGAGATCCTGCAGGCCGCCCGCTCCGAACAGGGCGAGCGCGTGACCGTGCTGATCAACAAGCCTGTCGGCTATGTCTCAGGTCAGGCCGAAGACGGCTACGAGCCGGCCGCCGTGCTGTTCGCGCCCGAGAACCAGTGGGCCGAAGACCCCACCCGCAAGCGTTTCCAGCCGTGGCAGCGCAAGAACCTGGCCCCGGCTGGCCGTCTCGATATCGACTCCACCGGCCTGCTCGTGCTGACGCAGGACGGCCGCGTGGCACGCGCGCTGATCGGCGACGACTCGAATGTGGAGAAGGAATATCTGGTCCGCGTGGTCTGGGAATCGCCGGAAGGTCCGGTCGAGCGAGACATCAGCACCGTGTTCCCGGCCGAGGAGATCGAGCGGCTGCGCCACGGCCTGTCGCTCGACGGCGTGCCGCTGAAGCCCGCCAAGGTGAGCTGGCAGAACGAGGAGCAGCTGCGCTTCGTGTTGCGCGAAGGCCGCAAGCGCCAGATTCGCCGCATGTGCGAGCAGGTTGGCCTGCGCGTGGTGGGCCTGAAGCGCGTGCGCATGGGCCGCATCGTGCTGGGCGACCTGCCGCCGGGCCAGTGGCGCTTCCTGGGGGCGTTCGAGAAGTTCTGACGTCAGGTTGCGCCTCCCTCGCCGGCAAGCGGTGGGGGAGGCCAGCCGCCTCAATCGTCGTAGTTCGCCGGMAGCTCCGGGAACAGCACCTCGGTGAAGCCGAAGCGCGTGAAGTCCTTCACCCGCATCGGGTACAGCACGCCGATCAGGTGGTCGCACTCATGCTGCACCACGCGCGCATGGAAGCCATCGGCCACGCGCTCGATCGGGTTCCCCATCGGGTCGAATCCCGAATACTTCAGTCGGGCATGGCGCGGCACCACGCCACGCAGCCCTGGCACCGACAGGCACCCTTCCCAGCCCTCTTCCATCTCGTCGGAGAGCGGTTCCAGCACCGGATTGATCAGCACCGTCTTCGGCACCATCGGGGCGTCCGGATAGCGCGGGTTGCTGTCGAAGCCGAAGATCACCACCTGCAGGTCCACGCCAATCTGCGGCGCGGCCAGGCCGGCGCCGTTGGCGTGCGCCATCGTGTCGAACATATCGTCGATCAGCACGCGCAGCTCGGGCGTGTTGAACGCAGTCACGGGCCGCGCCACCTGCGTCAGGCGCGGATCTCCCATCTTCAAAATGTCACGGATCATTGCGCTTCCTCCGGTTGTGCGCCCGTGGCGTCGGCCAGTAGCGCCAACATGCCATCCTCGTCGATCACCGCCACGCCGAGCGCCTGCGCCTTTTCGAGCTTGCTGCCCGCCTCGGCGCCAGCCACCACGTAGTCGGTCTTCTTCGACACCGAGCCGGCCACCTTGGCGCCGGCCGCTTCCAGCCGCGCCTTGGCGTCCTCGCGCGAAAGCGTCGGCAGCGTGCCGGTCAGCACGAAGGTCTTGCCGGCCAGCGGCAGCGGCGCGCGGGCCGCAGGCTCGCTCTCCGGCCAGTGTACGCCGGCGGCGCGCAGCTGCTCGACCACCTCCACGTTGTGCGGCTCGCCCAGGAAGTTGGCGATCGACTGCGCCACCACCGGCCCGACGTCGTTGACGTCGAGCAGCGCAGCCTCGTCGGCCGCCAGCAGGTTGTCCAGCTTGCCAAAGTGCTTGGCGAGATCCTTGGCCGTGGCCTCGCCCACGTGGCGGATGCCCAGCGCGAAGATAAAGCGGTTCAGCGTGGTGCTGCGCGACTTGTCGATGGCGGCCACGAGGTTCGTCGCCGACTTGTCGGCCATCCGGTCCAGCGCGGCCAGCTTGGCTACGCCGAGCTTGAAGAGGTCCGCCGGGGTGCGGACGATGCCCAGGTCGACCAGTTGCTCCACCACCTTGTCGCCCAGGCCCTCGATGTCCATCGCACGGCGCTGGGCGAAGTGCAGCAGCGCCTGCTTGCGCTGCGCGGCGCAGATCAGGCCGCCGGTGCAACGGGCGATGGCCTCGTCCTCCAGCCGCTCCACGTGCGAGCCGCACACCGGGCAGGTGGTCGGCATGACGAACGCGCGCGCGTCAGCCGGGCGCCGTTCCAGCACCACGGCCACCACCTCGGGAATCACGTCGCCGGCTCGGCGCACGATCACCGTATCGCCGATATGCACATCCTTGCGACGGATCTCGTCCTCGTTGTGGAGCGTGGCGTTGGTCACGGTCACGCCGCCCACGAACACCGGCGCGAGCCGCGCCACGGGCGTGATGGCGCCCGTGCGGCCCACCTGCACCTCGATGTCCTCGACGGTCGTCGTCATCTCCTGCGCCGGGAACTTGTGCGCCAGCGCAAAGCGCGGCGCGCGCGAGACGAAGCCAAGCTGCTCCTGCTCGGCAATCGCGTTGACCTTGTAGACCACGCCGTCGATGTCGTACGGCAGCTGGTCGCGGCGCGCGCCAATATCGCGATAGAAGGCCAGCAGGCCCTGCGCGCCCTTCACCACCTGGCGCTCGGTGCAGACCGGCAGGCCCAGCCCGGCAAAGCCGTCGAGCATTACGCTGTGAGTGGCGGGCCGGTCCGCGCCCTGCAACTCGCCGATACCGTAGGCGAAGAAAGACAGCGGGCGCTTGGCCGTGATGCGCGGATCGAGCTGCCGCAGGCTGCCGGCGGCCGCGTTGCGCGGATTGACGAAGGTCTTCTCCCCGGCCTCGGCCTGGCGTGCGTTGAGTTTGTCGAACTCGGCGCGGTACATGAAGACCTCGCCGCGCACTTCCAGCACGGCCGGCGCCTTGCCGCGCAGCTTAAGCGGAATCGCCTTGATGGTTCGCACGTTGACGGTCACATCCTCGCCGGTCTCGCCGTCGCCGCGCGTGGCGGCCTGCACGAGCTTGCCGTCCTCATAGCGCAGCGACATGGCCAGACCGTCGAACTTCAGTTCGCAGGCGTATTCCACGGCCTGATCGGTCGCCTCGGCGGCGCTGAACAGGTCGTCAGCCGGCGCGGGCGCGGCGGCGGTCCGGCCCAGCCCCTGGGCGCAGCGGCGGTCGAAATTGAAGACGTCCTCGTCGGCGAAGCCGTTGTTCAGCGACAGCATCGGCACGCGATGCCGCACGGAGTCGAACGCGGACAGCGGCGCGCCGCCCACGCGCTGCGTGGGCGAATCGTCGGTCAGCAAGTCGGGATGCTCGGTCTCCAGCGCCTGGAGTTCGCTGAACAGCGCATCGTACTCGGCGTCCGGAATCGACGGATCATCGAGCACGTAATACTGGTAGGCGTGGCGATCGAGTTCATCGCGCAGCCATTGCACGCGCGCGGTGGCGGCAGCATCGGCCGGCAACGCGTCGGGGGGCGCGGAGGCCGGAGCCTGCGCGCCCTGAGTCTTGGCGGTCATGGCAGGCTTCCTTACAGGCTGAACAGGCGCTGGGCCGCCGATGAGCCGGCGGGCATGCCGCGCGCCTCAAGCTTCTCGTAGAGCTTTTCGAGCTGGGCGAAGATCGCCACGAACGAAGCCTCGGTCAGCGGCCGCATGTTGTCGTCCACGAGCTGGGCGCCCATGCGCTGGGCGAGGCTGTAGCCGTACTCGCACACGGTCTTGAACGGCTTGACGGCCTGCGCGGCCTGCGGCACGTCCAGCAGCAGCGTGATCTGGCGGCCGGCGTTGACGGTCAGGTCATCGCGCAGGAAGTTCGTGTCGCCGAACTGGAGCGTGAACAGCGGCTTCTGCACGCCATCGGCGCCCGGTTCATAGCGGATGAAGCGCGTGCCGTCGCGGGACAGCACCAGCCCGTCCTGCGTGGCCACGGTCTGCACATAGGCGGCCGACCACGGCGCACCATCGGAAATCACGTTCACGCCAAGCTGCACGTCGGCGCCGGCGGCAAAACCGTCCAACTCGCGGGCGTTGGCGACGGTCTCGGTCATGTCGGGGAGGTCTGCCGATGCATCGAGCGCCTCGGCCAGCGCCTCCACGGCATTGACGAATTCGGAGAACTCCAGCGCGTTCAGCGGGCCGCTGCGGTTGGCCAGCTGCACGGCGACCTGGATGTCCTCGTACTGGTGGCCGGCAGTCACCGGCTCCCAGGCGTTGGCTTCGGCACGCAGGCCCTCGATATGGACCTGCTTGGTCCCGGCGCGGCGCAGCCGGCCCGTCAGCGGCAGGATGCGGTCGCCAGACGCCTTGCGCTCAAGGTGCATCGGCACGATGCAGTCGATCAGCGGGTCGATCACGGCCTGGGCCGGCTGGCCGTCCATCGCAGCGGGGGCGGCCTCCGGGGCGGCGGGCTTCGGCGCGGGCGCCGCCACGGTGGCGGTTTGGGCCTGATCGCTGTCCTCGTCGGCTTGCTCATTCCGGCTGGCAGGCTGCGCCATGGCCGGCGATGCCGCCACGGCCACTTCGTCGGCGACGATCTCGTCCGCATCGGCCGAACCTGCGGCTGCATGCGCGGCGGCGGTGGCAGTGGCTACCTCGGCGTCGTGCTTCGACTCCTGCCGGGTGGCTGGCTTCACCTCAGGCCTGGCCATCTTGCCAGCCTCGCCCAGCGTGGGCTCGCGCCGGGCGATGTGCTCGGGCGGCAGCTCCTGCAGCTTGGCGGCCGTCTCGGGATGCACGGTCTTGCCCACCACCGGCTCGCGCATGGGCGGCAGGTCGTCTTCAGGCATCAGCGGCCGCACGCGGCGCGCCTTGTGGATCTGCCAGCGGTTGTACGCCACCAGCAACAGCAACAGGATGACACCGGCGATGATCAGAGCGTTTTGCAGTTCCATCTCAAGCGGCCTCCGCCATAGACACTGCTGCATCCATATCCACCGCCACGATCCGCGACACGCCTTGCTCCTGCATGGTCACGCCGATCAGCTGGTGGGCCATCTCCATCGCAATCTTGTTGTGAGAAATAAACACGAACTGGGTCTTGTCGGACATGTGCGCCACCATGTTGGCGTAGCGCTCGGTATTGGCATCGTCGAGCGGCGCGTCCACCTCGTCCAGCAGGCAGAACGGCGCCGGGTTGAGCTGGAACATCGCGAACACGAGCGCAATCGCGGTCAGCGCCTTCTCGCCGCCGGACAGCAGGTGAATCGTCGAGTTCTTCTTGCCCGGGGGCTGGGCCATCACCTGCACGCCGGCATCGAGGATTTCCTCGCCGGTCATGATCAGGCGCGCCTGGCCGCCACCGAACAGCTGCGGGAACAGCTCGCCGAAGTGATGGTTGACCTGGTCGAACGTGCCTTGCAGCAGCGCGCGCGTCTCCTGGTCGATCTTCGCAATGGCGTCCTCGAGCGTGTTGATGGCGTCGTTCAGGTCGGCCGACTGGGCATCGAGGAAGGTCTTGCGCTCGCGCGCGGCGGACAGTTCATCGAGCGCGGCCATGTTGACCGGGCCCAGCGCGTTGATCGCGTTGTTGATACGCGTGACCTCGCCTTGCAGGTAGGACGGCTTCAGGTCGCCGGTCAGCTTCTCGGCCAGCGCCACCTCGTCGACCTGCGCGGTCGTCAGTTGCTCGGTGAACTGCTCCTGGTTCAGGCGCGCAGCCTGCTCCTTGAGCTGCAACTCGGTGATGCGGTCGCGCAGCGGCTGCAGGCTGCGCTCGGCGGCCAGGCGCTGTTCGTCGAACTGGCGGAGCTGTGCGGACAGCGCATCCAGCTCGATGCGCGCCGCCGACAGCTTCTCTTCCTTCTCGGCGCGCACTTCCAGCGCCTCTTGCAGGCCGGTGTGGGCGGTCTGCTCGTTGATCGTCTCAAGCTCGACGCGTGCGTTTTCCAGCGATTCGGCGATCCGCTCGGACTGGTCCGCCGCCATCTGGATATTGCGGCGCAGTTCGTCGATGCGGCCGGACAGATTGCGCTCGGCGAACACCGCCTCCTGCGCGGCCCGTTCGAAATCGCGCAACTGCTGGCGCGCGCCGGTCAGTTTGCTGTCCATCGCCTCGAAGGCCATCTGGTGGTCTTCGTGGGCCGCCTGCATCTCGGCCAGCTGGGTGTCGTGCTGCTCGAAGGTCGCCTCGGACTCGGCGCGCACGGCGCGCTGTTCCTCGATCTGGGCCTCGATCTCCGACAGTTCCTCGCGGATCTGGCCGCTCCGGGCGGAGAATCGCTCCATCGCCTGCGACAGCTTGAGCACGTCCATCTGCAACGTGTGCACGCGCCGCGTGGCCTGCTCGGCACGGGTGCGGGCCTCGGCCAGCGCCTGACTGGCCTGGGTGTAGGCCGACTCCGCGCGCACGGCCTGGGTCTTGGCCTCGTCGGACAGCAGCATCTGCGCGCGCGCCTGCTTCTGCAGGTTTTCGATTTCCTGCTCGCGGGCCAGCATGCCGGCCTGCTCCGAATCGGCAGCGTAGATCTGGATCGCGTTGCGGCCCACCAGGTGACCTTCGGCGACGACAAACTGCGCGCCTTCGGGCAGCGTGCCGCGCCCGGCCAGCGCCTGTGCCATGTCGGTGGCGGTGTAGATGTCGGCCAGCCAGTCCTGCATGACCGCGCGGATGCCCGGCTCGGTGATCTGCACCAGCGACATCAGCGGACGCAGGCCGGCCGGCGCGTCCACGGGCCGCGCGGCGGACGGCGGCGAGTAGAACGCGAGCTTGGCGGGCGGGGCATCGGACAGGAAGGCCTTGACCCAGTCCAGGTTGGACACTTCCAGTGCGGCCAACTTCTCGCGCAGCACGGATTCGAGCGCGTTTTCCCAGCCCGGCTCGATATGAACCTTCTTCCACAGGCGCGGCAGCTCGGCCAGACCATGGCGCTCCAGCCACGGCTGGACCTTGCCTTCGGTCTGCACGTTTTCCTGCAGCTGGCGCAGCGCGGACAGGCGGGCTTCCAGCGCGGCGATGGCGGCGGCCTCGCTCTGCACGCGCTCCTGCGCGCTGCGGCGCTCGCCGTCCAGGCGCGGCACGCGGTCCTCGCTGTCCATCAGCAAGGCCTGGGCTTCCTCGAGCATCGCTTCCTGCTCGGCCAGTTCGCCGCGTTGTTCTTCCAGACGGGTCTCGTCGGGGCGGTCGAGCCCCTTGTCTTCCAGTGACAGGCGTTCCTTGCGCTGCTCCAGCTGCTGGAGCATCTGGTCGGCACTGCGCTGCTGGGCGGCCTCGAGCTTCAGCGTCTGCTCGGCCTGCATGATGCCGGCGCGCTGCTCGTTCAGCAGTTGCTGGGCATCGCGCCACTGGCCTTCCAGCGTCGGCAGTTCGTCGGACTTCTGCGCCACGGCGTCCTGCGCCTCGATGGTGCGGGCCTCGGACAGGGCGAGGTTTTCCTCGGCCTGGGCCAGTTCCTCGGTGGCCTGCTCCGCCTTGCCCTGCCATTGCTCGCGCTGGGTGGTCAGCGCGGCGATCTGCGCCTGCACGCGGTTGCGCGACTCCACCACATAGCGGATCTCGGCTTCGAGCTTGCTGACCTCGGAATTGGCTTCGTACAGCGCGCCCTGTGCGGCGTGCATGCCGTCCGACGCGGCGTAGTGCGCCGCGCGCATCGTCTCCAGCTCGGCTTCCACATGGCGTAGCTGGGCGGTCTGGGCTTCCAGGTCGATCTGGGCCTGCTCGATGGCGCGCGCATGGCGCTCCTGCTCGGCCTGGGCCTCGCGCTTGCGCAGCAGCCACAGCAGTTGCTGCTTTTCCTCGCCGTCGGCATGCAGCGTCTTGAAGCGCTGGGCCACCTCGGCCTGGCCTTCCAGCTTGTCGAGGTTGGCGCCGAGTTCGCGCAGGATGTCTTCCACGCGGGTCAGGTTCTCGCGCGTGTCGCCCAGGCGGTTTTCGGTCTCGCGGCGGCGTTCCTTGTACTTGGAGACGCCCGCGGCCTCTTCCAGGAAAATCCGCATGTCATCGGGCTTGGCCTCGATGATCCGCGAGATCATGCCCTGCCCGATGATGGCGTAGGCGCGCGGCCCGAGGCCGGTGCCCAGGAAGATGTCCTGGATGTCGCGCCGGCGCACCGGCTGGTTGTTGATGTAGTACGAGGAGGTGCCGTCGCGGGTCAGCACGCGCTTGACGGCCACTTCGGCGTACTGGCTCCACTGGCCGGCGGCGCGGCCTTCGGCGTTGTCGAACACCAGTTCCACGCTGGCGCGCCCGGCCTGCTTGCGCGCGGTGGAACCGTTGAAGATGACGTCCTGCATGGATTCGCCACGCAGTTCGGACGCGCGTGACTCACCCAGCACCCAACGCACGGCGTCGATGATGTTGGATTTGCCGCAGCCGTTGGGACCGACGATGCCGACCAGTTGGCCGGGCACTTGAAAATTGGTGGGATCGACGAAGGACTTGAAGCCCGCCAGCTTGATCGAGGACAGTCGCACGGTTGTCGTGTGGTTTGGGCGTTACGAATGTTGGAAAAGCCGGGCTGCCCCGGAGGCGCTCGACGCGACGTGACGTCTACGTCTCATGCGACCCGTTGGGGCCCGATAGATTGGCGGTAATCATACCATCGCGCACCGTTCGTCCGGCCGCTTTATCGCCCGATGGGCGGCGTTTCGGACCTCCCATCCCCGGCCCGGAAAATCCTTGCTTTTCCATGAGTTGCGTCTATTCATGCAAGCGGTTTCGAGGTGGCTGCTGCGTGACCGCAACACCGCGATGCGACGCCCACGCGGCAAATCCAAAAGAAACTTCCTAGGGTTAGTGCTAGTCTCTTGGAATGCTGGCGTGACCCCGGAGCCCCTCCGGCGCGAAGCGCCCTCCCCGCCGCTCGACCGTCATCCGGCCGTCACACGCCGCCTGCAGGTCGCGATTTGCCTGGAGATCTGTGCATGACCGTAAGCCAAGCGACCCCGGAACGGGACGACCTGCCCTGGTCCGTGTCCGACATCGACTACGCGTCCATCGACGTGGAAAAGGTGCGCGACAACCGTACGCTGTTCTACCTGCTCGTCGCCGCATCGTTTATCGAAAGCGGCTCCGACACCTACGCAGGCAACCTCGCCACCTACTACGCCCATGTGCCCGAGGCCGCCACGTGGCTCGCCCGGCACTGGGAATCCGAGGAGCTGCAGCACGGCTTCGCGCTGCGCCGCTACGTGGAGCATGTCTGGCCGGAATTCGACTGGCCGCGCGGCTACCAGCGGTTCTTCGACGAATACAGCAAGACCTGCTCGATCGACAATTTCGAGCGGTCGCACGCGCTGGAGATGGCCGCGCGCTGCGTGGTGGAAACCGGCACGGCCACCTACTACCGCGCGCTGGAGCAGGCCAGCGACGAGCCGGTGCTGCGCGACCTGACGCGCCGCATCGCCAACGACGAGGTACGCCACTACAAGCATTTCTTCCGCTATTTCAATGCCTTGAACGGGCAGGAGCGGATTGGGCGCGCCCGGGTGCTGGGCGCGCTGGCGCGGCGTTTGCTCGAAATCAAGAACGAGGATGCCGAGATCGCGCTGCGCAACGTACTGCGGGTGGAGCGCAATCAGGAAGACGTACCGGAGCGCGACGTGCGCGCGCTGAACTCCCAGTGCAGCGCCGTGGTGCGCCGGAACCTGCCGCTCGAGATGACGGTGAAGATGCTGTTGCGTCCGCTGCACCTGAACGCGGCGCTGGAGCGGTTCATCCGCCGGCCGCTGGTGGCCACGGTGTCGCGAGTGATGCTTTATTAAGCGAAGCCGGCACGCGGGGCGGCGGCGGCATTCCTTTATAATGCCAGGTTTCAACCGCCCCGCCTGCCTGCCACCGTGAATCCGCGCCTCGACCTGCTCCAGACCTATCCCTTCGAGAAACTGCGCGTGCTGGTGGCGGACGTCAAACCCGCCGACAAGCCAGCCATCAGCTTCGGCATTGGCGAGCCCAAGCATCCGACCCCCGAATTCATCAAGCAGGCGATGACCGCGTCGCTGGCCGGACTGGCCAGCTACCCGAGCACCGCCGGCACCGACGCGCTGCGCCAGGGCATCGCCGGCTGGCTGGAACGCCGCTACGGCCTGCCGAAAGTGGACGCCGCCACGGAAGTCCTGCCCGTGACCGGCTCGCGCGAGGCGCTGTTCGCCTTCGCCCAGACCGTGGTGGACGCCAGCCGCCCCAACCCGCTGGTGCTATGCCCGAACCCGTTCTACCAGATCTACGAAGGCGCCACGCTGCTGGCTGGCGCCAAGCCGGTATTCGCCAACAGCGACCCGGCACGCAACTTTGCGCCCGCGTTCGACCAGATCGGCGCCGAGACCTGGCAAGACGTCCAGTTGCTGTACGTCTGCTCGCCGGGCAATCCCACCGGGGCCGTGATGTCGCTGGCGGACTGGAAGCAACTGTTCGAATTGTCCGATCGCCACGGCTTCGTGATCGCCTCGGATGAATGCTATTCCGAGATCTATTTCGACGAAGCCAACCCGCCGCTGGGCGCGCTGGAAGCCGCCCACAAGCTGGGCCGCGGCTTCGAGCGACTGGTGATGTTCTCGAGCCTCTCCAAGCGCTCGAACGTGCCGGGCCTGCGCTCGGGCTTCGTGGCCGGCGACCCGGCAATTCTCAAGAAATTCCTGCTATACCGTACCTACCACGGCGCGGCCATGAACCCTGCCGTGCAGGCCGCCAGCGTGGCCGCGTGGAACGACGAGGCCCATGTGCGCGAGAACCGCGCGGCCTACGTGAAGAAGTTCAGCGCCGTGACGCCGATGCTGGCCGAAGTGCTCGATGTGACACTTCCCGATGCCGCCTTCTATCTCTGGGCCGATGTCTCGCGCACCGGGCTGTCCGATACCGACTTCGCCGTGCGCCTGCTGGCCGAGCAGAACGTGGCCGTGCTGCCCGGCAGCTACCTCGCGCGCGACGCCCATCGCGTGAACCCGGGCAAGAACCGCGTGCGAATGGCCCTGGTGGCCACGCCGGACGAATGCGTGGAAGGCGCGCGCCGGATCGTCGAATTTTGCAAGTCGCTGGGCGGGCACTGATCCCGCTCCGGCGGACCAACGCTTTTGCCTGAACAATTACCTGAACAATCACCACTAAAGAAACGACCATGACGCAAGCACTGCAAGCCCTGATCGACCAGGCCTGGGAAGACCGCGCCAGCCTGTCGCCCAAGTCCGCCCCGAACGACATCCGCGAGGCGGTGGCCAACGTGATCTCCCAGCTCGACGCCGGCGCCCTGCGCGTGGCCGAAAAGCAAGGCAAGGAATGGGTCGTCAACCAGTGGATCAAGAAGGCCGTGCTGCTCTCGTTCCGCCTGGAAGACAACGCGCCGATGGCCGCTGGCGGCTTCGCGCAGTTCTACGACAAGGTGCCGACCAAGTTCGCCAACTGGACCGGCGACGATTTCGCCCGCGCCGGTTTCCGCGTGGTGCCGCCCGCCGTGGCCCGCCGTGGTTCGTTCATCGCCAAGAACGCCGTGCTGATGCCGTCGTACGTGAACATCGGCGCCTATGTGGATGAAGGCACGATGGTAGATACCTGGGCCACCGTGGGTTCGTGCGCGCAGATCGGCAAGAACGTCCACCTGTCGGGCGGCGTGGGCATCGGCGGCGTGCTGGAGCCGCTGCAGGCCAACCCGGTGATCATCGAGGACAACTGCTTCATCGGCGCGCGCTCGGAAGTGGTGGAAGGCGTGATCGTGGAAGAGAACTCGGTGATCTCGATGGGCGTGTACCTGGGCCAGTCGACCAAGATCTATGACCGCGAAACCGGCGAGATCCACTATGGCCGCGTCCCGGCCGGTTCGGTCGTGGTGGCCGGCAACCTGCCGTCCAAGGATGGCAAGTACAGCCTGTACTGCGCCGTGATCGTGAAGAAGGTGGACGCGCAAACCCGCGCCAAGACCAGCCTGAACGACCTGCTGCGCGGCGACTGATCCGCACAAGCCGCCGCAGCGCCGCCGGCCATCCTCGTCGAGGATGGCCGGCGGCGAACCGATTCGCCCATGCCCTCCCTCCGCAAGCGACTCATGGCCCTAGACCCCGCCACTGTCAGCACCGTGCTCTCCCTGCTCCCTACCATCCTCGACCAGGCCAACAAGACCATCGAGAAGATCAAGAAGGGCCGCCGCAAGGACGAGCCGGACATCGGCGGCACGCTGGAGCCGCGCGACCCCGCCGCCCGCATCGCCGAACTGGAAATGGCGGCCATGCAGCAGGCCGAGGCCGTGAAGCTGCTGGCCGAGCAGCACGCCATCACCATCGAGGCGCTGCGCAAGGAAGCCGCCCGGCTGGACCGCCGCCTGCGGCTGATGACCGCCGTGGCCATGACCGGTGTGGCGCTGGGCCTGGGCGGGCTGGTCATCGCTCTCAACCTGCTGTTCCGATAATCACCATGACTGTCCTGCTCTACGGCATTCCGAACTGCGACACCGTCAAGAAGGCACGCACCTGGCTCGACACGAACGGCGTGACGTATACGTTCCACGACTTCAAGAAGCAAGGCGTGGACGAAACGCTGCTGCGCGCCTGGCTCAAGCACGTGCCGCTGGCCACGCTGCTGAACAAGAAGGGCACCACCTACCGCGCGCTGTCCGACGCGGACAAGGCGAGTGCCGAGTCCGAAACCGGCGCCATCGCGCTGATGCAAACCAGCCCGTCCCTGATCAAGCGGCCCGTGCTGGACCGCAACGGCCAGGTCAGCGTGGGTTTTTCCGCCGACGGCTACGCCGCACTTTTCTGAATTTTCCTGCCGCCACCGCAACATGAACCCCACCCTCGCCCTGACCGAAGACCTGATCCGCCGCCGCTCCGTCACGCCCGCTGACGAAGGCTGCCAGGCCGTGCTGGAATCCCGCCTGAAGGCCCTCGGCTTCGTGTGCGAAAACCTCGTCAGCGGCCCCGACGACTTCCGCGTGACGAACCTGTGGGCGGTGAAGCGCGGCACGGCGGGCACGGCGGGCAAGCTGCTGGCCTTCGCCGGCCATACCGACGTGGTGCCCACCGGCCCGGTGGACCAGTGGCAATCGGACCCGTTCCAGCCCACCCACCGCGACGGCAAGCTCTACGGCCGGGGCGCGGCGGACATGAAGACCTCCATCGCCGGCTTCGTGGTCGCCGTGGAGGAATTCGTGGCCAAGCACCCGGCCCACGCCGGCTCCATCGCCTTCCTGATCACCAGCGACGAGGAAGGCCCGGCGCACGACGGCACCGTGAAGGTGGTGGAGGCCCTCAAGGCGCGCGGCGAGCGGCTGGACTACTGCGTGATCGGCGAGCCGACTTCGGTGGACACCCTCGGCGACATGGTCAAGAACGGCCGGCGCGGCTCGCTGTCCGGCAAGCTGACGGTCAAGGGCGTGCAGGGGCATATCGCCTATCCGCACCTGGCCCGCAACCCGATCCACCTGGCCGCGCCGGCGCTGACCACGCTGGTGGGTGAGACCTGGGACCAGGGCAACGAGTACTTCCCGCCCACCACGTGGCAGATGTCGAACATCCATGGCGGTACGGGCGCGACCAACGTGATTCCGGGCCACGTGACCATCGACTTCAATTTCCGCTTCTCGACGGCCAGCACGCCGGACGGCCTGAAGGCCCGCGTGCATGCCATCCTCGACCAGCACGGCCTTGAGTACACGCTCGACTGGACGCTGGGCGGCGAACCGTTCCTGACCCCGCGCGGCGACCTGTCCGACGCGTTGAGCGCCGCCATCGCGGCCGAGATGGGCGTCAAGACCGAGCTGTCGACGACTGGCGGCACCTCCGATGGGCGTTTCATCGCCAAGATCTGCCCGCAGGTGATCGAGTTCGGCCCGCCTAACGCGAGCATCCACAAGATCGACGAGCATGTGGAAGTGCGCTTCATCGAGCCGCTAAAGAATGTCTACCGCGGCGTGCTGGAACGGCTGATCGCCTGACCGGCAGCGACGACGGGGGCCCTGGCGGCCCCTTTTCTTATCCTTATTGTGGTGTCTCCCATGGCCTCTTCCCCCCTGCAAACCGTCCGCGACCTGCTGCGCCTGGCGGTCTCGCGCTTCACCGCCGCCAAGCTGTCCTTCGGCCACGGCAGCGCCAATGCCTACGATGAAGCGGCCTACCTGGTGCTGCATACGCTGAACCTGCCGCTCGACACGCTCGACCCGTTCCTGGACGCGCGCCTGCTGCCCGAAGAGGTGCAAGCCGTGCTCGACGTGATCGAGCGCCGCGTGACCGAGCGCGTGCCGGCCGCCTACATCACGCACGAGGCGTTCATGCACGGCCTGCGCTTCTACGTGGACTCCCGCGTGATCGTGCCGCGCAGCTTCATCGGCGAATTGCTCCAGGAAGGCCTGGAGCCGTGGCTGGGCGAGACCGACGGCATTACCACCGCGCTGGAACTCTGCACCGGGTCGGGCTGCCTGCCGATCATCGCCGCGCACGTCTGGCCGAACGCCCGGATCGACGCCGTGGACATCTCCCCCGATGCCCTGGCCGTGGCGCGCCGCAACGTGGCCGACTACAAGATGGGCGAGCGCATCGCGCTGTATGAAGGGGATCTGTACGCGCCGCTGCCGTCTGGCGCCACCTACGATGTCATCCTGACCAATCCGCCGTACGTCAACGAGCAGTCGATGCGCGACCTGCCGCCGGAGTACCTGGCCGAACCGCGCATCGCGCTGGCCGGGGGCGACGATGGCATGGAGATCGTGCGTCGGATCATCGCCGGCGCGAAGAAGCGGCTCAATCCGGGTGGCGTGCTGGTGGTGGAGATCGGCAACGAGCAGACCAACGTCGAGACGGCCTTCCCCAACCTGGACATCATCTGGCTGCCGGTCAGCGCTGGCGACGAACAGGTGTTCTTGGTGACTTACGACGCACTTCCTGACTGAAATCCCACCTCGCCCTAAAATTTTGTGCGGAAAATCGGCCGAAATATAAATTCGGTTCGTTCAGCGCGAATTTGGTGGGCGGCGGGGCCGCGAAACGACGGTTTTTCTACGTTTTCCCCGGTCTCCCTAAAAAAAAGTAGACAACCTGGCCTCCAAATATAAAATTTGTGCGTTTAGCGCGAATTTTGTTGGGTCTTATTGATCACATTGGAGGGAATGGCGTGCATCACATGCGGCAGGTTGGCTATGCGTGGGTCCGGAACCACCTCACGTCACCCTTGGTGCCCGTGACCCGCGAGGCACGCTCGGGCGCCACGACGCGCATCCTGGAGATGCCCGACGCCATCCTGTTCCCGCGCAAGGTGGCGCCGTCCGATGACGCCCCACTCCTCGCCCATACGCTCTTCGCCATCAAGCACGAGGGCGTGAACCTCGCCATCCTGTCCCAGGCGCTGCCCCAGGTGCCGCAGGCGGAAATGCAGGCCGAACTGGACCTGCACCCCACCAGCCGCTTCGGGCGCATCGCGGCCATGCTGTGGGAGCACTTCACCGGCCAGACGCTCACGCCCACCCTCTCCGACAAGGTTCCCTACGTCAATCTGTTCGACCCGGCGCGCTACTACACCGCCGCGCCGGGCAAGCTCCATCCGCGCTGGCGCGTGCGCTTCAACGGGCTGGGC
Source organism: Cupriavidus sp. 01L43 (assembly GCF_056399925.1). Classification (NCBI taxonomy): domain Bacteria; kingdom Pseudomonadati; phylum Pseudomonadota; class Betaproteobacteria; order Burkholderiales; family Burkholderiaceae; genus Cupriavidus; species Cupriavidus sp. 01L43. Next base: position 44,541 of record NZ_JBFTSH010000010.1, on the reverse strand, counting down.
GAGTTGGACTACTGCGTCACCGTGCGCCGCACCGAGACCATCCAGTCGATTCTCGACATGGACGTCTTCGGGCGCATGGACGCCTTTATCGCCTCGGTCGGCCCGGACATCCTGGACCGCGCGCTGCACTGGGCCTACCTGAGCGAGACCGACAGTTCGTTCGAGATCGAACGGGAGAGCGCCACGCAGGACAAGTCCGAGCGCTTCGTTCAGCTGCTGCGCCACGCGCATGAAAAGCGGCCGTTGAGCGAGGAGTACCTGACCGAACTCCAGAACGATGTCATCTCCAACCCGTTCGACCAGGCGATGCAGTACCGCACCGAGCAGAACTGGCTGCGCCGGGGCGGCAACGGGCCGGCGTCCGTCACCTACGTGCCGCCGGTGCCGGATGACGTGCCCGGCCTGATGCAGGCGCTGGAAGACTTCGCCAACGATCCGCCGGCCAACGTGGACCCGCTGATCGTGGCGAGCGTGGTGTCGTTCTGGTTCGTCTTCATCCACCCGTTCATGGACGGCAACGGGCGGCTCTCGCGCTTCCTGATCCACCACGCGCTGTGCCGCTCGGGCAAGATGGCCAAAGGCTTCCTGCTGCCGGTCTCGGTGGCCATCAAGCGGCATGAAGCCGACTACCTCGCCGCGCTGGAGAGCTTCTCCAAGCCGGTGCGCGCGCTCTGGCGGGTGCGGGTGCTGGGCGATCAACAATTCGATTGCGAGACCAGCGCCGGGGCCACGCCCTATCGCTACTGGGATGCCACGTCGTGCGTGGAATTCGGCGTGCGCATGGTCCGGGAGGCCCTGGAGCACGACCTGGAGGCCGAAACGCGCTTCCTGATCGGCTATGACGAAGTGGCCAAGCGTGTGGATGCACAGTTCGACATCCGCAACGCGGACCTCGCCACGCTGGTTTCGAGCTGCTTCCGCGAGAAAGGCCGCGTTTCCAACCGCTGGCGCAAGCAACTGGCCCTGCGCGTGCAGCCGGCCGCGTTCGACGCCATCGAGGCCGCCGTCAAGGACGTGTTCTTTTCGGACGAGTCCGATCCAGTCGCACCATGAAAAACGGGCACGCCGACGTGCCCGTTGCCCTGCTGTTTACTAATTAGCTGTTTACTAATTAGCAGACCACTCAGCCTCCCGGCCCCACCGAGTAGATCGTCCCGTTGGACGACACCTGGTAGTAATCGGCACCCACGCCGACCCAGTGATAGCCCTTGCGCGGTGCGGGCAGGTTGTAATCCTTGTACTTGTCGATGACGTACTGGCGGTCGCGGAATTCCGCCGGCAGCTTGTCACCCTTGTTCCACTTCTGCGGCGCGTAGGGCGACTGGGCGCCCATCGGCTGCGAACCGGTGCGGCCCGAACTGCTCATGGAATCCGAGGACGTCCCGCCTTGGGACATGCCCTGGCTCTTCGGTGCGGGCGCAGTGCTGCGTGGCTTGCCCTGCGAGGCAGGTGGCATTGGTGTGGCCGATGGCGGCGTCGCGCCAGCCTGGCCCGGTGCGGGCATGGGTGTCGGGCCGGATGGCTGGGTCTGGCCGGGCATCTGGCCCTGGCCCTGTTGCGCCATCGCGAATGGTGCGGTCAGCATGCCTGCCGCCACCAGGGAGGTTATTAACAACTTCGTTTTCATCGTGATCTCCTCACAGATGGAACGTCAGGCCGCCCGGGCGCGGGCAGCCTCCAAGTCAGCTTAGTAGCAATTGCGGGGCCCGCATCGGCATATACCCGCCCAGCCATCGGCGTGAGGCGGTTTTCCCGAATGATTTCAATCACTTACCGGATGGAAGATGTGGCGTGCCGCGATATGCGTTTTCTGCACGGCAACCGGTAAAAACGGCGCGGGCGTGTAGCAACTGCCACCCCGGCCGGTCAGCGGGTGAGCAGTTGCGGCACCGAGGCCGCCAGCATGGCCAACCCCGAGCCCGTGAGCAGCGTCAGCACAATGCGACGGAACATGACGTCGCTGATCCCCAGATAGACTCGCGTGCCGAGCAGCGTGGGAATCAGCATGGCCGGGGCGACGATGGCGAACATCGGCAGCATGTCCCGGGTGACGATGCCGGTACCGATGTAGACGGCCATCGTCACCATCAAGGCGCCGAGGTTGAAGTTCTGGATCACCACGCGCTGGGTGTCCTTGTCGAAGCCGCGCAGCGTGCACCAGAGCGTGGGCGCGATACCCGTGAACCCGCCGATGCCACCCAGAATGCCGCCGATTCCACCGACCACGGCGTCCGCCAGCCGCCCGCCGCGACGGATGGGCGGCAGCTTGGCCGAGAACAGCATGATCGGGCACCAGATCACGAGGATGATGCCGAGGCAGAGCTTGAACAGGTGGATATCCAGCTTCGGCAGGATCGACACCCCGATCGGGATGCCGACCGCCCCGCCGATCAGGAACGGCAGCACGGTGGCCAGATGGAACTTGCGGCGGACCGTGAACGCGGCCAGCAGTTGCCCGGTGAGCGCGCCGAACACCGACATGGCCGACGCCATGCGCGGATCCACGCCCCATGCCCAGAACGACATGGCGACCATGCCGAACGCGAACCCGGACAGGCCCTGAACGAAGCCGGCAACGGCGGCGCCGAGGGCAATGAGGATGACGACCGGATCGACGGACATGAGGGGGCGGAAGGGGCGTAACGGGGCGAAGGGAAGCGGCATTGTAACGTCGTCGCCACCCGCCACATCCCTCACGCGCCCCTCCTCACCCTAACGGGTCACGTCGAACTCCCAGCCCGGCTCGATATGCCCGGGATTCTCCGCCAGCTTGTACTTCGGATTGAGGTTGATCAACTCGCGGAGCGCGAAGTCGGCCACCTGGGTGTCCGGCGGCAGGGCCTGCTCGCGCGCCTCGGCCTTCTGTTCGTCGGAGAGCAGCGTGTCCAGATGCGCGCGCGAGATGCCCCAGAGCGTCGAGACGGCCTCGTTGCCACGCCGGTACGGCTGCACGCGCACGGTGTCCGGCGATGTGGGCCGCGTCCTCGGCGGCGTCTCCGGCCGGGTGTCCGGCGGCGTCTCGGCGGGCGGCTTCGTGCCCGAGGGGGATGGCGACGGGGACGGCGAAGCGTCCGGGGTGGGGGTTGGCGTCGAAGTCGGCGCCACAGTCGGCGCCACAGTCGGCGCCACAGTCGGCGTCCCGCCCGGCTTCGGCGCCCCGTCCTTGTCATCGTCCTTGGTCAGCTCCACCGCAATCTTGGCGACGAAATTGACGATGACGCCCGCCCCCAGCAGCACCAGCCCGCGCGGCATGGCCCGGCCGAAGACATTCCACTTGCCCTCCGCCCAGCCCTGCGCCGGCAGCAGCCCGGTCTTGGGGTCCTGCTGCAGCGCCAGCCGGTTCTTCTCGCCCACCACCGCGTTCCGGTCCACGCGCGACTGCAGGTGCGCGCCCACGCCGAACACGGTAATGCCGGCCGCCTCGATCATGCCCACCACGCCCGGCGTGTTCATGGCATCCGCCACGGCCAGCGGAATCGTGCCGAGCGCGTACCCGTTCATCACGAACTTGCGCATCTGGGCAGACAGCAGCACCGTGGGTTTGCCGCCCAGGTGATGCCCCAGCCGCGTGCCGATGTTCAGCGTGCTCAGCACCGTGTTCGATGCCAGGAACGCCGCGTTGCTGTAGGTCAGCGGGTTGTCGGCCGGCAGATGGTGCTGCATGAACCAGATCGCCGTGTTGCTGTTGTTGACCGCCAGCGTGCCGATCTGCGCCGTGTCGTTGAGCCGGCCCGGCACGGTATCGGGGTTCAGCAGCTTGGTGCCGACGGTCTTGATGGTCGCCTGCGCGTCCTGAATCTGCGTGGCGCGGTCCGCGGCGTCTTTCTTCGCCCCGTGGGTGTGGGCCTCCAGAGTGTCCACGGCGGTCTTGAAGACGTCCTGGTCCTTGGCGTGGATGCCCCACGCATCGGCGGAGCGGCCGTGCAGCCGGCTGCGCAGATAGGCGATGTTGGCCGGCGTGGGGTCCGCCGCCCGCGCGTTGATCCGCAGGGTGTGCAGGGTCCGGCCCGCCGCCACGCTGCCGCGGTAGATAAAGCAGGTCGCGCTGCTGAGCACCGGGTTCACGTGCGCCGCGGACGTCGCCACGCCAGCCAGCGTGCCAAGCGCGAAGGTGCCCACCGTGGACACCGTCATCGTCTTGGCCATCTTCCACGGGCGCGGGCCATTCTCGCCGGCCGGCGGGGTGGCGGGACCATGGGTGATGGTGCGCCGCTGGGCCGCGCCGCCCTGCCCGGCAGCCTCGTTGGCGCGCGCCACCTCGCGCATGCGGGCCACGATGTCGGCATGGGCGCTGCCCTGCGTGTCATCCACCTTCAGCTCCACGCTGGTCAGGTCTGCCACCTTGACGGTGCCGTCCGGGTGGATGCTGAACTCCACGTCACCCAGATAGACGTGGCGGTCCGCCATGGTGTCCAGGATATGGTCGAGGTCGCGCAGGGACTTGCCGTTAAGCAGTTCAGTGCGCGGATCGGGCACCCCGTGCATGGCCTTGTTGCCGAACAGGTCCCGGGAGCTGGCCGCGTAGCGCTCGTAGACCACGGTGGGCCGGCCCGAGACCGTCATGTCGTCGGGGCCAAAGGTCTTCAGCGTGTTGAAGCCGAGCCCCGCCGCCGTGCGCAGCGCCTCGCGCTCGCCCTGCACCATGAAGCCGGTCATCTCGTCATTGGCGATGCCCACGGCCTTGTCGCGGCCCAGCGCGAACACGGTCTTGGCGCCGCCGCCCCCGAGCCGTGGCCCGAGATAGGTGGCCAGGTCCACCCGCTCGCGCCCGCCGCCCGGATGGCGCAGGTAGACCACCCCGCGCGCGTTCACATCGAAACGATGGTTGGCGTACGGGTCTGGCTGGGGCTGCACGCGCCGCCAGTTGCCGCCGGCCTGTGTCAGGTCGATGGCGGGCTTGCCGTCCGCGTCCGCATGGCGTTGCAGCGCGAACTCGGGGGCCAGCACCTCGGTCTGCATCACGTTCGCCACCTGCTCCGCGAAGACGCGGCCCTGCGGCAGGTGGGCGCCGTCGAGCGCGAGCACGATCGGCTGACCGGCCTGCCACTCGTCGGCCATGCGGAGCGCGAACTCGTGCGCGCCGATGGGCTGGCCATCCTCGCCACGCAGGCCGCCCTCGGGGTGGATCGCCCCGACCACCACCGTATGGTCCCCGGGCGCGTTCACGCGGTGCGGCTTGTCGCCAACCGCCACCTCGCTCCAGCGCGCCGGCGTCTGCCGCCAGCCTGCCGGCGTGGCCGCGTCGGGCACCGGCGCCGCCGCAGCCGCCGCCGTCCTCCCGCCGTGGGTGACGCCCACGATGGGCAGCCCCGGCCGGGCGCCGAAGAAGCGGCCACCGTTCACCACGTGGAGGTCCGCGCCGGACATCGCCATCGTCGCGCGGTCCGCCGCCACGCCCAGCCCGGCGCCGTGCGCGAGGTCGCTGCCCGGCGAGAAGAACGCGTCGATATTGAGCGCGCCGTCCGGGCCATAGACGTTGGCGCCCAGCCCATTGGCCACTTCCTGCGCCAGCGAGACCACGCCGTCCTGCGCGTGGCAGCCGTAGAGCAGCACGGGCATGCCTTCCTCGTAGTCGGGATGCGCGCGGATGCGGTCGATGATCGTGGCGGCGTCGGCCATCCGCGACGGCCCCGTGCCGCTCGCGTTCATCTCCACGCCGCCGAACACGCCTTCGGCCCGCACCGTGAAGTAGCCCGGCACACGCGGCACGGAAATGCCGACCGCCGCACCATCGAACGTGACCTGCCCCGCCTCCTGCGCCAGATCCAGATGGGCAGGCCCGCGCGGGAACTGCGCCAGCTGGCCCAGATGGTCCACGCGCCGCCCGCCCTCGCGGCGCACCAGCGGCGCCCCGGCGCGGAAATCCTCGGGCAAGGCGATACGGATCTCGCCCCCGTAGCCCCGATTCAGCGCGAGGCTGCCGGCGCGCGTGGTGCGGCCGGTCAGCGTCACCGGAATCGTGCCGATCAGGTTGCCGTCGTGGATCCGACCCTGGAAGCCGCGTTGCGCGACCACGGCCACCTGCACCGGCTGGCCGGCCTGCACGGCCTCGTCGGCGCTGGCCAGCGCCTGCTGGAGCGAGTCATGCGAGGACTCCGGCAGGCCGCTGCGCACGGTCACCTCGCCGCCAGCCGCCGGCAGCACCACGTAGTGCACGCCGGCCAGCCGCCCACCCGAAGCGTGCACGCCGTCGATCGTCGCCGCCATGGCGCCGGCGTCGACGGTCTCGTCGCGCAAGGACCAGCTGCCGTCGCGCACCGGCGCGGCGTCCGTGCGGCGCGTGGACACGGCGCGCGGACGCGGGCCGGCTTGTCCTTGAGGATGGCCCCCCGCCGGCGTGCGCCCGCCATGGTGGATCACCGCGTTGGCCGCCTCCGCCACCGGCGTGCGCGCCACGCCCGGGCCGCCGAACCAGGCATTCGGCGCGGCACCGGGGCCGGCAGGCAGTTCGCCCGTGGCCGCGTGGCGGTAAAGCTGGACGATGGCGGCATGCACGTCGGTCGAGAAGCCATCCACCGTCGGCACCTGCTCGCGCGAGACGCCATCGACGGCGCCCGCATCGGCAGCCGCCTGCAGCACGCGCCGCAGTTCATCCGGCGTCTGGAACCGCTCGATCATGTTGCCGCGCTTGAGCAGCAACGCCGACAGCGCATACGCGCCCCAGTTGGACACGCTGGCCGTCACCACATGGTCCGCCGTGATCTCGGCCGCGATCTGCTTGCCGTTCCAGCCCTTCGGGATCAGGCCCTTGAGCCCGCCCATGCCCACCTCGTTGCCGCCGTCGCCAATGCCCAGCGTCTCCACGCCCTCGCGCGCGTTGGCCTGGATCAGGATCTCGTCGATGGCCGGGTTGAAATCGTCGATTTCGAGCCCGCGCATGTTGTTCTTGGTGCCGTCCGCCGCGCGCGACGGCAGTTCGATCGCCATCACGCGGTCCGGGCCCACGGCTTCCAGCAGCGCCCGGGCCGGGGCCTTGGCGTCGCCCACGGGTACGTCGAAAACCTTGATGTTGTCGGTCGGCTCGCCCATCTCGCGCAGGATGGCTTCGAGGATCGGCTTGTTGGCCGAATCCACCACGTACGTCACCTGCTTGCCGCGCAGGCGCAGCGCCCGGCCCAGTTCGGCCGTGCCCGGCGGCCCGTCGGTCTCGGGCATGCCCTTGGCGACCGAGAACCCGGTCAGCAGCATGATGTTTTCGCCACTTTCCAGCGCCGCCGCCGCGCGCTGGGCCCCGTCCGGCATATAGAACTCGCGCAGGCCCCGCCCGATATAGCTGAAGCTGACCCGGTCCACCGGGTTCAGGTGGCGGCCGGCATCCACCAGCGCGCGCACGCCGGACACATCGGCGGCTTCCCCGAACGGCGACTTGAACACGCGGATGTCGTTGCGGCCACCCATGGCGTGTGCCAGCCGGGATACCGCCGAGGGCTGGCCGGAGGTGACCACCATCGTCGGCAGCGTCTTGCTGTCGGGCACCTGCATCGGGTCCAGCGGCGTGTCCAGCAGGTCCGTGGCGTGCAGCAGGCCCTTGTCGATCAGCACGTCCACGGCCTTGCGCGCCTGGAACTGCATCGGGTCGATCAGCTTCACGTGGGACATGCCGATGGCGTCGAGCTGCTGGCGCACCAGCGACTCCAGCGCCGGGTAGTGCGTGCAGCAGAACCAGACCGAGGTGGTATCGGCCGGAATGCGGTCCAGGTTGATGTAGTCGGCAATCCACTGCTTGAGCTGGGCGAGCTGCGCGCCATCGTCCAGGTGCATCAGGTTGTTGACCGCGCCGGCCCATTCCGTGGCAGGGATTTCCTCCACGGTGCGCCGGCCGCCGCTGGCCTCGCGCACGCCGTTCAGGTAGGCGTGGCCGCCCACCGTGCCGGGCGTGGCCACCACCACGGGCCGCTCGCCGCCCATCTCCACGATCTGCGGCACGGTCTGCTGGATCAGGTTCACCATCTCGAAGCCGTGCATGCGCGCCAGCACCGTGGCCAGCGCCAGGCAGGCGGTGTTGCAGGCGGCCAGGTTGACGTCGCCCATCAGCTTCTGCACGGCCTGCAGGCCGGCGTGGACCTTCTCGGCCAGATCCTCGGGCGTGCGGCCGCCGTAGGTGCCGGCCGCGTGGTCGGTCACCGCCTCCACCTGCACCGCCTTGCCGGTCAGCGCGTAGATGTGGCGGGCGAGGTTCTGCGCGGCCAGCAGGCCGCCGTTGCTCGAATCGAACGCGGTGACGACGATGACGTCGTCCTCCACGCGGATGCCGGCGGCCTCGGCATCGACATCCTTCGGCAGGAAGCGGCGCTGGATGCCATCGAACAGCTTCACGAAGTCGAGCCCCTCCGGCAGGCTCTCCGCCGCCTTGCCGAGCAGCTCGTAGACGCCAAGCTGCACGGACTTGTCCATACCGCGCACGCTGGTGGCGCCCACCTCGTAGGTCACGCCGTCGCGCGCGTTGAAGCTCGCCATGGTCTCCAGCATGTCGCCGATCTGCTGGATGTCCGGCATCTTGCCTTCGCCGTTGTGGTACCGCTGGAGCGCGAAACCGATGGCCTGCGCGGCCAGGTTCGAGTTCATGCCGGTGACCACGTGGTCCGCGCTCACGTCGGACCAGAGTTCGGCGTGGACGTCCTCGGGCGCCATGGCCCGGGTGATGCGCTCGCGCAGGGGGCGCATGCCAGCCTCGTTGCCGTGGTCGCCCACGGCCACCGTCAGCACGCCCTTCATGTMCCGGGCATCCACCAGAAGCTGGTCCACGCGGGGCCCGCCGGCCACGGCCTCCCCGGTCTGGAGGCGGTATTCGTTGTTCAGGTTGCGGCCGGCTACCTCCACGGCGATGACGGCCTCGGGCTGGTGCATCGCCAGCAGCGCCTTGGATTGCAGCGTGGCGGCCAGATGGTCCTTGGCGCGGAAGGTTTCCACGCGCGCGTTGGGTTGGTCGAGGTCATTGCGCAGCATCTTGCGCAGCGCGCGGCTATGTGCTCGATCCGCTACATAAACCACTTCCTTGCCGAGCGAGGTCAGGTACGCGCCCAGCGAGGCCGCACCGATCACGCCATTGGTCTCGGCATGGCCATGCGCGGTCAGCGGCGCGGTGACGATCATCACGCGGTCGAGGTCCGCCAGTGCCCGCGCGGCCAGCTCGGCGCCGTACGGCACGCCGATCTGCTCCATGCGGCCGTCGATCCAGAGCACGTTGTCGAGCGGGGAGATGGCGTTCTGGCGCAGCGCGTGCGCCGGGGCATCGGCCTCATCCGCAGTACGCGCCGCGCGCGCCGCCTCCTCGGCCGGGCCATGCCGGATGGTGCGTCGCTGGGCGGGGGCGGCCCCTTCCGCATCGCCCCGGCCCCGCCGCAGGGCCGGGCCGTGGAAGATGCGCCGGCGCTCGGACGCGGCGCTTTCGGATCGACGGTCTGCGGCATCGGCGCTTTCGCGCCGGCGGCTGGTCGCCTCGGACAGATAGCGCTCCTGGGCCCGCGCCAGCGCGCGATCCATCATATTGGTGATGACGCGGTCCTGCACCAGCGTGCCGCGCGCGCGGAATGCCTGCCAGCGCGAGGCGACCTGCTGGGCGTCCGGCGACGTCGTCGCCCGGGTGGTGGCGCCTTCCGGCGTGTTGGTCGACCGTCCAGTGGATGGTGCAGCGGGGCTGGTCGGCTCTCCCGGCGTGCGCGCGCGGTTCGACGTCGAGGGACGTCCGGCCTCACCATCGCGCGCGCCGGGGCGCTGGCCCGGCGCCGGCACATCGTCGTGCAGGCGCGGACGGCCGCCGCCCGGGTTGGCCGCATCGCGCGACGTACGCGGCGCGGTAGTCACGTCAGGATCGCCGTCCCGCAGCACGTTCGCGGCCTCGCCATTGGCGGCGCGGTTCGCGGGGCTGTTGGCGGCATCGTCCAGCGGCGTACGGCCGCGCGTGCGCTGGTAGGTATCGCGCACGGACTCGCCCACCCGCTTCTGGATGGCCGCCGGCATCATCTGCGTGGCGCCCATCAGCAGCATGGCGCTGTTCTGCACCACCTCGCTGACGCTCATGTCCTTGCCGTGCTGGGCGAACGCCGTGGCCTGCTGGGCGGTCTGCACACCGCCGATGCCGAACGCGGTGCCGTTGAGCACGCGGCTGGTCGTGCCGAAGCGCGAGGCCGACTGCATCAGCGTTTGGCCCGCCATCTCCCGCACCGTGCCGCCGCCAGCCGCCACCCGCACGCCGGCATTGGCCGCCAGCGAGCCGAACTTGGCAAAGCCCATGCCGCCGATGCCGGCCACCGAGCCGCCCACGTTCAGCCATTGGGACATCGCCTCCTGGCTCTTGAACGGATTGATCGAGCGGCCATGATCGGCGATGTTGTCCAGCTCGTGCCACGAGGTGCCGATGCCGTAGCCCATGCTGCCGATCATGCCGCCCCAGGCCACCGCCACCAGCGGCGTCAGCGTGCCGCCCGACGCCACCATGACCACCCCGCCCGCCACGGCGCCGACCGCCGCCACGCCGAGGTTGACCCAGCCCATGACCTTTTCCGTGCCGGTCACGATATGGGCGTCCATCGCCTCGTAGCTGACGTGGCCATCGCGGCCGAGATCGAGGTTACGGTCGGCGATGTAGACGGTGCCCTTGTCGGCCAGGAGGTTGTTCTCCTGGAAATCGCGCTTCGGGTCGGCGCCCTCCTTGCCGTAGACGGAGCCGCTGTCGTCCACCCACATGGTGTTGCCGTCGCGACCCTTGAACTCGAACACCGCGGTCTGGTACGCCGCACTGCCCGGCTGGGTCACGAAGATCGGGATGGCCGAGGCCGTCGCGTCATTGCCGGCATTGGCGCGGATCTCCGCCTTGACGTCCTTGATGGTCTGGGGCGTGGCGCTGGGCATGGCCAGCTGGATCGCCTTGTCGAGCGCGGCGTCGTCGCCGACCTTGGCCTTCAGGTCCTGCTTCTGCAGGCCCATGCTGTCGAACGACTGGCGCAGGATCTCGTCCTTGTCGAGATCGAACATCTTGTTCTGCTCTTTGGCCTCGGCGCTCTCGCCGTACTTCTCGTTGCCGCGCGCGGTGGCCTTCTGGACGTAGTAGTCCGACATCGGCGGCGCGTCCTTGCTGGACTTCAGTGCCTGCTCGAAGGCGATGGAGAGCCCGGTGTAGCCCTGCGCGGCGGCGTCCTGGGCGCCGCCGTAGATGCGGCCCTGGCGGGAGCTGCCGGACTGGTTGCTCATCATCAGCAGGCTGACGTCGTTGTCGCGGTCGGTCAGCCAGGCGGCCGTGCGCTGGGCGGCGGGGCCGGAGCCCGGTTTGGCGCCTTCGGTGGTGGCGTAGTAGTTGGCGTCGGCCTTGTCCACCACGGCGGCCAGCCCGTGGTAGAAGTCGTCCCAGTCGTTGTAGCCGGCGCCGGTGCTGTCGTTGCGGGCGGTCCAGTCGTTCTTGTACTCCGAGCGGACGGTCTCCAGCAACGTGTCGGCATCCTCGGGAATCAGGTTCGGCGCGGTGTCCTGCAGGTACTGGCCCACCTTGTCGGCGTACATGTCCTGCTGGCCCTGGATCGGGCGACCCTCGTCGTCGTGCGTCTTGTTCTTGAGGTTCTTGTCCATCGCCGCGTTGATCTGCGTCTTGAACAGGTCGCTGTCGAAGCGGTCGTTGTGCACGGCCACGTACTGGGCGCGCTCGTCGGGCGACTGGGCGGCGTCCACGCCGGCCTTGCGGGTGGCCAGCGCGCCGTTGACGTCGCCGGCATCGAGCTGCCTGGCGATGCTGGTGGTCATGGTGTCCACGCGCTGCTCGGTCGATGCCTGGAGCAGCACGCGCATATGGTCCAGCGCCGGCGTGGTCGCGGTCGCCTTCTCTTCCGGCGTCTTCGCGCGGGCCTTGGCCGCGTCGGTCAGCTGCTGCGCCGTGTAGAACAGGAGCTGGCCGCCGTACTGCTGCACGCCCTGGTTGTACTGCGCGGTTTTCGGGTCGCCGGCCGGGGCGTTGGGGTCGGGGCGGAGGCTGTCCGCATCGAGCGACTTGTAGAGGACGTAGCCGGCCGGGTTGTCCTTCATCATCGCCCGTTCGTCGGCGGGCAGGTCGCGCGTGAGGACCGAGTTGGGATCGTTCTTCGCATAGGGATCGAGCGTCAGGCCCTCCATGTGGGCCAGCGCCAGCGTGGTCGGGTCGGTCTTGGCCAGCCCGCGCTCGAAGTCGTTGGTGGGCACGAGGTTGGCCATCTCGCCCTTGAGCTGCCCCTTGGTATTGGCGAGGTCGATGACCTTGCCGAGGTCCGGGCTGGCGCCGTAGCGCTCCTTGACCTCGGCCACGGCCTGCTCGCGGAAGCGCTCGGGCACCTTGACGCCCTGCCCCTTGTCCAGTGCCGCGCGCTGCGCCTTGGCGTCGTTGACGGCAGTCGTATAGATCGACATGCCTTCCTGCCGCTCGTAGCGGTTCGGCGTCTTGTCGTTCTGGACCGTCTTCAGGCCCTCATCGGAATCACGCTGGTAGCGATTGACCGCCGAGGTGTCGATTTCCTTCTGCAGGGCGGCGGTGAAGTCGTCGCTGGCCTTCTGGAGGTCCTGCTGCGCGGCGGTGTCGTTGGCGCGAGCGGTTTGCAGGTCATCGTCCAGGCCCGCCTCGGCCCGGCGAACGCCGCCGGGGATCTTGTTGTAGGCGGCCGTCTCCTGCTGCAGCGTCTTGCCGGTGGCTTCGGCCTTGTCCTGCGCCAGCACCAGCTTGAAGCGGGCCGCGCCGGTGTCGCGCGCGGCCTGGTTGGGCTCGGTCTTCAGGTAGTCCTTCCTGGCGTCCTCAAGGTTGGCCTTGAGCGCCGGGTCGTCGTAGCGCTTGGTGATTTCCTTGAGCTTGGCGTCGACGGCGGCCGTCTCGTCCCGTCCGGTCTGGGCCGCGTGATTGGCCGCCACGCGCAGTTCGTTCTGCACGCCGCCGAGCACGGTGCCGTACTTCTCGCCCAGCGGCTTCCACTTGGCGTCGGTCATCGGCCCGCCATTGAGCTTGTCGACGGTATCGTCGTAGGCGCTCTTGGCGTCTTTCTCCCAGCGGTCGGTGTGTGCCTTGGCGTCGTCCTCTTCCTGCTTGCGCTTGGTCTCGGCGGGGTCGGGCGGCGGCGCGGCAGGCTTATCCGTCTTCGGGGCACTGGCCAGCGTCAACGTGAGCGGCTCGTTGCCGGTGTAGACCGCATTGGTGACCTGCGGCGTCTGCTGGGGCTTCTCGGTCTGCTCGGTCTTGGCCGGCTGCTTGGGCGTCTCCGGTTGCTGCGGCTGCTGGGCGCGGGCGGCGGCTTCCTGCTGGGCGCGGCGCTGGGCCTGCTCCTGGGCCTCCCGCGCGGCGCGCTCTGCGGCTTCGCGCGCGCGCTCGGCGGCCTCGGCGGCGGCACGGGCGGCGGCCGCTGCCGCGGCCCGGATCGCATCCATGAAATCCAGCATGTCGCTTGTCTCCACGTGGATGCCGGCAAGCCACGCGGGGCGCGGCGGCCGGCAGGTCAGACGGTGCCGCAGATTTTGCGCGCGCGGGCACGCGCGCGACACTATGAGAACTCGTAGGGCTGACTGGTGCTACAGCCGGCGCTACAGCCGGTTGTTGTCGAGGTCGGTCACCAACATGCAGCCCGGCGCGTGCGTGATGCAGATTTCCGGGCGCGCCTCGCGGATCACGGCCTGCGGGGTGACGCCGCAGGCCCAGAACACCGGGATCTCGTGGGCGTCCAGGGGCACGGCATCGCCATAGTCGGGGGATTCGATGTCCTCGATGCCGATCAGCGACGGGTCGCCGATATGCACCGGCGCCCCGTGCACGTCCGGGTAGCGCGCGGTGATCTCGGTGGCCAGGATCGCGTCGGCGGCGGAGAGCGGGCGCATGGACACCACCAGCTTGCCGGAGAGCCGCCCGGCCGGCCGGGTCTCGATATCGGTGCGGAACATCGCCACGTTGCGGCCCAGGTTGATGTGCTTGAGCGGCACGTTGGCGGCCAGCAGCGCGTGCTCGAACGAGAACGAGCAGCCGATGGCGAAGGCCACGAAGTCGTCACGCCACAGCTCCGCCACGCTGGCGGTCTCGTGGTACTCGGTGCCGTGGCGATAGACGCGGTACATCGGCACATCGGTGCGGATATCGACATCCACGCCCAGGTTGCGGAAGACCGGATCGCCCGGATCGGTCACGTCGATCACCGGGCAGGACTTGCGGTTCAGCGCGCAGAACTGGAGGAAGTCATAGGCCCAGTCGCGCGTCAGGATCACGATATTGGCCTGCACGTAGCCCCGCGCCAGGCCGCTGGTGTGGCCACGGTAGCGGCCCTCGCGAATGATGCGGCGCAATGCGGCGGGGTCGTCGGGCAGGATCGAGGCGGCGTGCTGGAGAGGCTGGTTCATGGCTGCGGCGTGGGAATCGGGTGAAGTCGAAACCGATTCTGGTGGCCGGTGCCGCATCGCGTCCAACAAATCTTTCGGGTGGCGCGCGATAAAGAAATCCGATGACTACGAGCCTGCGTGGGAGGTTTCGGGCATGGCGGTGGCCAGCACCGGGGAGGCCGCCGTGGCCATGTCATCGCCCACTTCGAGGCAGAAATCGGCCACCACCTGCGTGGCGATCTCGACGATGGACTCGTTGACTTCCAGCCCGGCGCCGATGCGCCACGAGGCCACGATGTCCAGCGCCGGCGGGTGGTTGTCCACCTGCACCACGGCCAGCGTGCCGTCGGCCAGTTCCTGCCGGACCAGTGCCGGCGGCACCGCGCCGATGCCGAAGCCATCGCCAATCAGCCGCGTCATGGCCGCCACCGAGTTGACGCAGTTGATGCGAGGCGAGGTCACGCCGTTCAGGTGGAACAGGCTCAGGATGTCCTGGTGCGGCCGGGAATTCTTGACGAAGGTGATCACGCGCTCGGCGCCCAGCGCCTCCAGCGACGGGTACGGGCGGTCATAGGCGCTGCCCTTCGCCACGATCCAGCGGATGGGGTAGCGTGCCAGCTCGATGTTGCGGACGGTCTCCAGCCGCAGCAGGTCGGTCTGGAAGATCACGTCGAGGTAGCCCTTCTGCAGCTGGTCGCAGAGGTTGAGCGCGGCATCGGCAGTCAGCTCGATCTCAAGCTGCGGATAGGCCTGCATCGCGCGCTTGACCACGGTGGAGAGCCAGGTATGGATGACCGAGTCCATCGCGCCGATGCGCACCCGCCCCGCGATGGTGCGCGAGCGGTCCAGCGATTGCCGCAGATGGTGCATCGTGTTCACCATCTTCTCCGCGTACTCGAGCACGCGCTGGCCCTCGGGCGTCAGCGTCACGCCGCGCGAATCGCGCAGGAACAGCTTCACGCCGAGGTCTTCCTCCAGCACGGCAATGCGGCTGGAGATGGACGCCTGCGTGCTGAACAGCTTTTCGGCGGTCAGCCGGAAGCTGCGCAGACGCGCGACCCAGACGAAGGTTTCGAGGAAACGCAGGTTCATGGGGTGGGGGCTTGCGGGAGAGGGGCGACAACCGTCGCGGATTTTGCGTCGGCGGCAGCTTCCAGCGCCACCTCCTCCGCCCTCGCCTTCAAATTCCCCAGCGCGGCCTGCATCGCATCCCCCAGCGCGTGCGGATACTCGGAGCCCGCGCCATCGGGCAGCGCGAAGGGGTCGAGCCACACCTGCCACGTCAGGATCGTGGTGCCGGCATCGAGCCCCGGCTTGGCCTGCAGGCGCCCGCGCGTATGGCCGGAGAGCTTGCGGTAGCTATAGGCGTAGGGCCCCTTGTCGGTCAGGATGTCCACGGCCGGCAGCCCGCCCGCCTTGTAGACCATGCGCCGGACCGTGCCGGGCGCGCCACTGCCGAGCACTACGTCGCAACGTTTGAATTCGCCGTCCCATTTCGCCAGTGCGCAGTAGCCGCCGGCCTGCTGCCACACCAGGTCGGCGTCGGCGTTGATCGCCACCGAGCGCTCCACGGGCACCAGTTGGGCGTGCGCGGCACCGGCAGCGCCAAGCAGCAGGACCACGAGCAGGGGTCGAAGCGAGAGGTTGGGGAGCATGGGAATGGGCGTGCAATGAGATTGCCGCAAGCCTACCGGCGACGTGCGCGCGCGACCACTACCGAGCACTCGTAGGAAACCCTCGCCTACGGATCTCCGTAGGAAGTGACGGGGCTGGCGCGCCGTATGCTTACGCCTTCCCCTGCGAAAGGGGGGCATCGGCACGATCAGGGAAAACCCCGAACCGCTGCGCGGGCGCTCTCCCGCAATCCCCCGAATTAGCTGCCTTTCAGCACAGGATTCAATTTTTCTTATCGGCCCTCGCCCGAAAAACTAGTTGGACGCGAGGGAGGCGCGGTTTCAAGAATGCAGGACAAGAACAAGAAGAACCATCGGCAAAGCCCTGGCAAGAGACCACGACAAGACCACGAAGAGGAAAGGCATGGAATCGCAGATCGGCCGTATCGACACCCCCGCGCAAGCTGACACCACCCCGCACGCCGAGCCATCGCGCGGCTTCTTTTCCTGGTATCGCGACATCACCCCCAACGAGCGCCGCACGTTCTGGAGCTGCAAGGTCGGCTACGCGCTGGACGCCATGGACACGCAGTTCCTGAGCTTTGTGATTCCCACGCTGATCGCCACCTGGGGCATCTCCCGTGCGGACGCCGGCTTCATCGGCACCGCCACGCTGCTGACCTCCGCCGCCGGCGGCTGGGTGGCCGGCATCCTGTCGGACCGCATCGGCCGGGTGCGCACGCTGCAGCTGACCATCCTCTGGTTCGCCTTCTTCACCTTCCTGTGCGGACTGGCGCAGAACTATGAACAACTGCTGATTGCCCGCGCGCTGATGGGCTTCGGCTTCGGCGGCGAATGGACCGCCGGCGCCGTGCTGATCGGCGAGGCGATCCGCGCGCAGGACCGCGGCAAGGCCGTGGGCATGGTGCAGGCGGGCTGGGCCATCGGCTGGGGGCTTGCCGCCCTGCTCTACGCGCTGGTGTTCTCGCTACTGCCGGCCGAGACGGCATGGCGCGCGCTGTTCCTGATCGGCCTGTTGCCGGCCGTATTCGTGATCGTGCTGCGCCGCATGGTCAAGGAGCCGGAGGTCTATACCGAACACAAGGCCCGGGAGGCCCGGCAGGACCAGGACCGCGCCTCTTTTACCGCGATCTTCTCGCCGAAGCTGCTGTCCATCACGCTGCGCGCCGCGCTGCTGACCACCGGCGCCCAGGGCGGCTACTACGCCATCACCACCTGGCTGCCGACCTTCCTGAAGACCGAGCGCGGCCTGACCGTGCTCGGCACGGGCGGCTACCTGGCGATGGTGATTGTCGGCTCCTATATCGGCTACGTGACCAGTGCCTACCTGACCGACCGCATCGGCCGCAAGCGCAACTTCATCCTGTTCGCGATCGGTTCGATGACCATCGCGCTGGCCTACACGCACATCCCGGTCAACGACACCGTCATGCTGCTGCTGGGCTTCCCGCTCGGCTTCTTCGCCTCGGGCATCTTCGCCGGCATGGGCGCGTTCCTGACCGAGCTGTTCCCCACGCGGGTGCGCGGCTCCGGCCAGGGCTTCTGCTACAACGTGGGCCGGGCCATCGGCGCGTTCTTCCCGTTCCTGATCGGGCAGGTGAGCCAGCAGATGACGCTGGGCCACGCCATCGGCATCTTTGCCGCGGCGGCCTACGGCGTGCTGATCCTGGCCGCGCTGACGCTGCCCGAGACGCGCGGCAAGCAGCTGGAGGACTGACATGCAAGACGCGGTGCACAAAACCATGGACCGGACAGGGAAAGTGGCGACGACACCACGGCGCTTGCGGCATCGGTGCCGACTGGCGTACGCTTGCACCCACGCCGCGCCCGCCGCCCAGAATCATAAGATCGACCGGCCGCGTGGCGTTCACCATCAGGTCCATACGGGCCGCGCCTTCATGGCCCGCACCCAGCCAGCACAACACTAGAACACCAGAACATCGACAGCCCGGGCCCATGAGCCCGCGCAGCAAGGTGCAGCAACGGTTTCCGACGGGATCCGGGTCAGCAGTATGTGGAGCCAGACGGCTCGGCAGGCATACGCACGGAGGCCTTATGACCAGAGCAGTAGAAGTTGTATCCGGCATGGACGCGGGGGCGTCCGCACTGGATACCGCAAGCACGCTGCGCGCCCGCCGCGCGGCGCCCGCCATGGCGAGCCCGACCAGCCCCACCATGGCGCACCACGGCATCCGCTTCTATGGCGAACGCCAGATCGTGCCGGTACGCGCGCGGCCCCGCCAGGGCGGCTCGCCGGGGCTGGTCTCGGCGCTGGCCGGCGAAGGCACGCACGAGGGCCGCAGCACGGTCATGCAGGCCGCGATCCACGCGATCGGCTTCGACTACCTCGGCTACGGCACCGCCGCCAACGTGGGCGGGCACATCCAGCCGCGCACGTTCTTCGACACCTATACGGCCCCCGGCTGGCGCGACCGGTACTTCCGCGAGCGCTATTTCGAGATCGACCCGCGCAATCCGCAGCCCGGCATGTTCGGCCTGCCGATGGTGTGGGACGCCGACGACCTCGAACACACCCCGCCCGGCGGCATTCCGCCGCTGCGCCTGCGCCGTTTCCTCGACGACCTGCGCGACGCCGGCATCCGCAGCGGGGTCTTCCTGAACCTGCCGATGCCGGGCACCAGCGACATCGTCATCATCAGCTTCATGTCGGGCATCGAGAGCCGCCGCTGGATTGGCGACACGGTGCTGGGGCAGGCGCTGACGGTGGGGCTGGGCCTGCACGAGTTCCTGACCTGCCATGCCGAGATCCCCACGGCGGGCCGACCCAAGGAGGGCTTGTCGGACGTGCAGCGCGACATCCTCGCCTGCCTGGCGCAAGGCCTCTCCGACAAGGAGATCGCGCGCCGCATGGACATGTCGATCTTCAACGTGGACTACCACATGCGCCGCCTGCGCAGCCACTTCGGCGTGCGCAACCGCGTGCAGCTCGCGGCTGCCGCCACGCTGCTGCGCCCCGCTGCGCCGCTGCCGGGCCACCCGGTTGCTGGTGACACGGCGCCGGCCATCATCACCGATCATCGCGCCGCCGCGCTGGCAGGCTGAGGGCGCCGGGGGACCTGCGCCTCCCGAGCCCCCCTACTCCTCGCCCGTGGCCCAGCGCATGAGGTCTGCCACGCGCGTATAAAGCGCGCGATCGATCGGGCGGTCCAGCGGCACGCTCATGTAGAGCCGCTGGGCGAGATCGGAATCGAACGCCGAGGGAATCAGGTAATCGGCCGCCGCCTGCCGGATGCGCGCGGCCACGTGGCCACCGCCCTTGGCCAGCACGCGCGGCAGCGTGCCCGGGCCGTCGTAGCGCAGCGCCACCGCGTATTGCGTGGAATACACCACCGCAGTGGACACGCGCACGCGCTCGCCCACGCCGAAGAACGCCGCCTCGAAGAAGGCCGCGCGGCGCCGCCCGGCCATGATCGGGTCGCCCTGCGTGTCCTTGTGCTCGCGCCGGTACTCCTCCACGCTCATGCGCTGCTGCTTCATGAACTGGTAGCGCTCGTGCACGTAGTCCACCACGGCCATGATCAGGTAGATCAGCGCGGCCCAGCAGCACATGCGCAGCAGGATGTAGGCCACCAGCACCAGGATTTCGGCCGGTCGGGCGTGGCCCGAGCGCACGCCGTCCTCGATGGCGCCGAGCGCGAGGATATAGACCAGCCCGCCCAGCAAGGCGATCTTCAGCACGATCTTGGCGAGGTTGACCAGGTTCTTCACGGCGAACATCCGTTTCAAACCTTCGGCGGGATTCAGCCGCGCCATGTTCGGCTTGATCTGCTCGAATGCCACCAGCGGCCCCACCTGGACGAAGGCGCCGAGGATGCCGCACACCAGCGCCACGGCCGCCACCGGCAGCACGCCCATCAGCAGGAAGCGCGCGCTGGCCTCACCGAGCACCAGCATTTGCTGATCCTGCAGATGCTGCGGCACGGCGCCCATCGCGCTATGCCAGAGCGCCTGAAACAGCCGTACGAAGTAACGGCCGAGCACCCACAGCAGGGCCAGCACGCCGAGGAACACCACGGAGGACGTCACGTCCGTGCTGCGCGGCACCTCGCCGCGCTTGCGCGCCTCGTCCAGCTTGCGGCGGGTCGCTTCGAGGTTCTTCTCGCCGTCCTGGCTCATGGGCCGCCTCCCCCTCCTGCGCTCATACCCTTGCGCAGCAGGTCGATCAGGGTATTGTCGGGCCGCAGGAAGCCCTGCAGCGTGTCCACCATCACCGCCAGCATCAACACCAGCATCAGGAACGCCACGGTGATCTTCACCGGCTGGGCGAACTGAAACACGTCGAACTGCGGCACGAAGCGCGCGATCAGCGCGAAGCCCAGCTCCACGATCACGAGCAACAGCAGGATCGGCGCGGCCAGCTTCACCACCCACGAGAACAGCGTGCCGGCATAGGCGCCGGCGAACCCGATTGACGACAGCGACAGCTCAGGGCCGAACGACATCACCGGCCAGAACGCGAACGACTCGATGATCACGCCCGTCATCGCGAAAAACCCGCCGAACGAGGCAAACAGCGCGATGCCGAGGTGGGACAGCAGGTTCTCCATCGGCCCGTCTTCCTGCTGGGTCACCGGGTCGAAGAAGGTGGCGTTGCCGGAGCCAGTCTGGAAGTCGATCAGCTCGCCCACCATCTGCAGCGCCACGAAGAACAGGCCGAAAGCCATGCCCAGCAGCAGGCCGATGAACGCCTCCTTGAAGATCAGCACCAGCCACAGGCCGTTGGCGATATGGTCCAGGTCCACCCGCGCGCCGGGCGAGACGAACAGCGCGATGGCCAGCACGATGCCGTTGCGCGCCACGCCGGGCACGGCCTGATGCGACAGGAACGGCAGCACGGTAAACGCCGTGAGCAGGCGCGGCATGACCAGCACGATGGGCATGACCACCTCGCGCCCCCAATGGAACAGCCATGCCGGATCGATGGTGGAGCCCTGCATGCGCTATGCCGCTCCGTCCACATGATCGGCACGATCGGCACGATGCCAGCCCCGTACGGCGGCCTCGTCCACGGCCTCGTCGTCGCGGCGTTCCAGCCCCGCGCGGGCGTCGGCCCGGGCCCGCGCCACCAGTTCACGCGCCCCGACCAGCCGCCCACGGGCGCGCAGCAGCGCCTGACGGCTCTCCTCGAACACGGTGCGGCGGCGTTGGACCTCGTCCAGCGCCTCGGCCAGCCGCGTGTTGGCGCGCCCGATGCGGGCGTCGAAGGCGGCCTGCCAGCCCTGCGCGTCCAGCAGGCCGGACACCGACACCCCGCCCTGCGTGGCGCCATCGCGCAGGCGGGTGATAAAGGCGGCGCGCTCGGCCAGTGCGCCCTGCACGGCCTGCTGGGCGGTTTCGGCATCCCGCAGGCCTTCCATCACCCAGGCGCGGTGCTGCTGCATCACGCGCGTGGCGTCCTCGTGGCGACGCTGGCGCACCGATTCAAGCTGGGCGAGTCGCGGATCGTGGCTCATGGTTTCGCTTCCTGCCGGATGGCCTGCGCCAGCTTGGCGAGCGCCCCGGCAAAGGTGTCGAGCCGGATCGCCGGCTGGGTCAGGTAGGCGCGGATCGCGCCGATGGCGCCCACCGCCGCGTCGGCCACGGCATCGGCGCCGGGCCGGTACTCGCCAATCTGCAGCAGCAGCTCCATGTCCTGGAACTTGGCCAGCAGCTGGCGCAGGCGCAGGGCGTCCTGCTGATGCGGGCCAGCCGCCACCTGCGGCATCACGCGGCTGACGGACTGCAGGATGTCGATGGGCGGATACTGGCCCGCGCTGGCGAGCTTGCGGGACAGCACGATATGGCCGTCGAGGATCGAACGGACTTCCTCGGCAATCGGGTCGCTGTCGTCCTCGCCTTCGGTCAGCACCGTATACGCGGCGGTAATCGACCCCTGTACGCCGGTGCCGGCGCGCTCCAGCAGTTGCGGCAGCATCGAGAACACCGAGGGCGGATAGCTGCGCCGCGTGGGCGGTTCGCCGCCGGCCAGCCCGATTTCGCGCTGTGCGCGGGCCAGCCGCGTCAGGGAGTCCACCAGCAGCAGCACGCGCTTGCCCTGGTCGCGGAAGTGCTCGGCGATGGCCGTGGCCGTGTAGGCGCAGCGCACGCGCTCCATCGGCGAGCGGTCGGACGTGGACACCACCAGCACCGTGCGCGCCATGCCTTCCGGGCCGAGGCTATATTCGATGAACTCGCGCACTTCCCGGCCCCGCTCGCCCACCAGCGCCACCACGTTCACATCGGCCGCCGAACCCCGCGCCAGCATGCCGAGCAGCGTGCTCTTGCCTACGCCCGGCGGCGCGAAGATGCCCACGCGCTGGCCTTCGCCCAGCGTCAGCAAGCCGTCGATGGCGCGCACGCCAGTGGCCAGCGGCTCGCGGATCAGGCGGCGCGTGAGCGGATCGGGCGGCTCGTTGTCGATGGGCACGCGCGTCACGCCGACCAGCGAGCCCTTGGCATCGATCGGCTCGCCCAGCGCATCGAGCACGCGCCCGAGCAGCGCGGCGCCGGCCGGGCATTGCGGCCCGTGCATCGCCGGCACCACCTCGGTCAGCGCGGAAATGCCGGTGATGCGACCCAGCGGCGTCAGCACGGCAGTCTGCTGCATGAAGCCGACCACCTCCGCCAGCAACGGCGCCTCGCCCGGCGTGACCAACTGGCAGATCTCGCCGACATGCGCCTGGATGCCGGTGGCATGGATCAGCATGCCGACGGCCTTGCTGACGCGGCCACGCATCGCCACCGGCGTGAAATGGTCGAAGGCGCGGCCCAGGTCGGCGGCGGCATGCTGGAGCGCAGCCTGGATGTCGGCGGCGGGCAGTTCGGTCGCCATGGTCGTCTCCGTCAGCTAGCCTGAAGGCGCCGCGCGAACGCCTCCAACTGGGCCTGCAGGCCCACTTCCATCGTCCCGGACGGGGTCAGGATGCGGCAGGCATCGGCTTCCAGGCTCCCTTCCACCACCACGTTGGCGCGGCGCGGCCAGTCGAGCGTCTCGGCCAGTTGGTCGAGCAGGCCGCGCACGGTCTGTTCGCGACCGAGCGGAATCTGGATGGTGATGAACGGCTCGGCGCGCACCAGCGCCTCCACGCGTTGCAGCGCCACTTCGAGGATGATGTCCGGGTCCAGCTCGCCCGCGATCTGCTGCACGGCCTTCATGACGATCTCGGCCATGGTGCGGCGCATGCCGGTGAGCTGCCGCTCGGCCTCGGCCGCCGCGCTGACCTGGGCCGCCGCGTGATCGGCCTGCGCGCGGGCCCAGCCGTCGCGGTAGCCGTGCTGGCGCCGCTGCTCGGCCTCGCGCTGGGCCTCGGTGCTGATGTGCAGCGCCTCGCGCCGGGCGGACTCGATGACCTCCGCCGCATCCATCAGCGCCGCGTACTCTGCCTCCTTGAGCACCTTGCGCTCGGACAGCAGCTGCAGGTTCTCGCTCGTGATCAGAAAAGCCAGTGCCATGCCGGGAACCGTTCGGGAATCAGGTTAAGCAGCAGGAGCTCGCGCAACTGCGCGGCCTGCGCGCGGGTCAGCGCCACGGGCGGCAGGGCCGCCAGCCGGCGCGGGAACTTGCGCATCAGCGCCTGCCGCAACGGGGCGCCGTAGCCGGCCATCAGGCCGCACAGCAGCCGGTAGCCACGCTCGGCCATCACACGGCCCACGCCGGGCGGGCGGGCGCGCAGCGGGGCGAGGTTCATCGGCAGTTCGCTGAGGTCCGGCACGCGTTTGAGCAGGAAGGCCACCGCCTGCGCGTCGATCCGCCGCGCCACACGGCGCATGGCGCGCGGCAGCTGGCCGATCAGCGAGCCGGCGATCGATTCGATATTGGCGAGCGGCGCCGGCACGATGCGGCGCTCGCTGGCGAAGCCGGGCTTGTGCACGGCCAGCCCCACCCAGAGTGCCAGCAGGCGCAGCGCGGGACGGTCCATCAGGACGATGCGCGGGAGGACATCGGCGCGGGCATCGCCATCGCCGGTCAGCACGCGCACGAGGGTGTCCCGGGCCACCGCATCGGCCGCTAGGCCCAGCGGTGCGGCCAGCAGGTCTGCCGCCGCCGCGCCGAAACGCGCAGGCCGGCGCCACGCGAGCGGCCAGTCGGCGGGCAGCCAGCTCGGATGCAACTGCGCCAGCGGCCGTTGCAGCAGCCCCGCCACGGCCCGGGCCAGCGCGGCATCCGGCAGGGCCGGCAATGCCGGCGCCAGCGCCGTGGGCAGCGCGGCGGCGGGCAGGCTCATGACAGGCCCCGCGACGGCGCACGCGGCGGCCAGCGCAGCCCGCCACGCTTCCAGGCCAGTGCCCCGGTGGCAATCAGCGCGGCGGCGAGCACCACCATCAGCACGATCAACGCAAAGCGGCCCACCGGGAACGCCCCGGGCACCGCTGCTGCATGGGCGACGGGCGTGAACGGCCGCGCCTCCACCAGCGACAGGGACACGCTGTCATGCGTCACCCCCTCGATGCTGTGCGCCACCATGTCCTTGACGGTCGGCACCAGCAGCCGCAGGTCCACATCCGGCCGATGCTTGATAAAGACGGCCGCCGACGAGGGGCGGATCTTGTCGGAGAGCGGATCGGTGGCCGGAATCACCACGTGTACGCGCGCCGTGACCACACCATCGATATTGCGCAGCGTCTCGGACAGCTCCTGGGAGAGCGCATAGATATAGCGCATGCGCTCCTCGGTAGGCGTGGCCACCAGCCCCTGCTTCTGGAACACCTGCCCCAGCGAGGCGAAGCGCTCGCCGGGCAGCCCCTCGCTACGCAAGATCTCCAGCGCGGCGGGCAACTGCGACTCCTCCACGCGCACGCTCCAGTTGCCGTCCTGATTGCCGCCGCCCGATTCGCCGGCGCGCGCTTTCTCGGCGTTGAGCCCATCGGCGGTCAGCGCGGCCAGAATCTGGTTGGCCTCGTTCTCGTTGAGAGAGGCGTACAGGTCCACCTTGCAGCCGGCCAGCGCCAGCGCGGCGACCAGCGGCAGGGCCAGCCGTGCGCGGCACATCCAACGGGGAAGGGATGCGGTCATTGCTGGTTCTTCAGCAGGCTGTTGAACAAGTTGGTGCCGGCACTGCCGATGCTCGACGTGACGTGGATCGACGAAAACAGCTCGAGCGACTGGGTCTGGAGCATCATGGCCTGATAGACCACGTCGGAGGTGCTGCCGGTGTGGATGGCGGCGAACATTCCTTCGCGCATTTCCTGCAGCCGTGTGGCCTGCCGCGCGGCTTCCTCGCCGGCCGACACGTAGCTGGAGCGGATGGCATTGCCGAGTGTGGTGGACGACGGGTCGCTGGCGGCCTGCGCCGCATGGGCGCCGCGCGAGCCATCGGCGGCCTGGCCGCCGCGCACCATGTCGGAAAAGGTCTGGGCGTCGGCGGGGTTGGTCTGGCTGGCGTGTGTCGGCGCGGCAGGCGGCGCCTGGTGCGCGGCCAGCGTGGCGGCGTCCGAGGTCGGGCCCGCGTTGCCCCCGGCGCCCGCTACGGCCCCGGTGGCGGCAATCGTGGTGGGATCCATGGTGGTTCTCCCGTGTATGTGGCGGTTGATGTCTTCCTCCCCCGCCCCCGGGAGAGGAAGACAACAGACAGCATTGCGAACGTCAGTTCGTGCGCGAGGTCTGCTTCACATCCTGCATGGCGCCCTGGATCAGGTTCGCCTTCTGCGTGTTGTGTGCCATCTCGCTGCTGACGACCGCGTTCTGGCGCGTCAGCGTGTCCTGCAGATTCAGGATGTTCACGGAGAACTCCTGCGCCTTCTGCTGGATCTCATTCATCTTGGCGTTCAGGTCCACTTCATTTGCCATGGTTTGCTCCTTGGTGGGTTGACGACCTTCCGCCAGGCCCCCAAAGGCCGGCGGCATCTGCATCGCGTGATGCAAATTACTTGCGTTGCGGCGGCGCAGGCACCGGGCTGTCGCGCAGCACCACGCCATCCGCGTCGATTCGTTCGATTTCGGCACCGTTCTTGAGCACCGCCCCTTCGAAATACCGGCTGCCGTTGGCCAGCTGCACCGAGCGCTTGCCCTCGCCGTCCTCGGTGATGCTGACCACGCGGACTGGAAACACGCCCTGCCAGTTCTCCATCTGGCCATCCCGCACCTGCCGGCGGCGGTTGTCCACCGTTTCGCGGTAGTCGATGCGGTCCGTGACCAGCACGCCCGGGTGCAGGTCTTCGGTCAGCCGCTTGACCTTGTCGCGCCCGGCCGACGGATCCGCTGTGCCGCTGAGCAGCACGCGGCCCTGCCCCTGATAGGCGATGCCCACGCCGGGCTCGTCCAGATAGCGCTGGATGTGCTCGATCAGATCGTCGGCGGAACGGAGCTGCTGCTGCACCGCGCGGCCATAGGGCGCCAGCGCCTGCGTCACGCGCTGGCGGTCCACACGTGAATTCACGAAGCCGCGCACGGCGACCGTGCCGTTGGGCTGCGACACCACCTCCAGTTCGGGAAACGCTGCCACGGTCTTGCGTACCGCCGCCGGGTCCACCTGCGCGCCGGGCACCGGAGTGCCGCGCTGCGAGAGCGTGGCTGCGGCCCAGCCGGCGCCGACCAGCAGCACCGTGGCCGCCACACCCATCGCCGCCATCAGGGCGCGCCCATGACGGCGGGCCGCTTCGCCCTCGCCCTGCCCGTCCGCCTGCCGCTCGGCGCGGCGGCCCGACTCGGCCCAGGCGAACAGGGTGTCGGTGGCTTCCGTCGCCGCCGGCTGCGCGCGCAGCAGCTCCACGTCGAGCGAGCCGATAGTCAGGATGTCTCCGCCGGCCAGCGCGAACACGCGCTGCGTGGTGGGACGGCCGTTGATCTCCACGGCGGCATCGCCCACGCGCTCGGCCGAGACCGCCACGTCGCCCACGTTGAGCACCAGATGGCGCGGCTGCACGTCGGCGCCGGGCACGCTGATGTCCACCTCGCCGGCGGCACCCAGCACGTTCTCGCCGCGCCGCAGCGTGACGAGACGGCCGTAGACATCGCCCCCGAGGAACCGGAGCGACCAGCCCGAGTTTCCCTCATGCAGGATGTCGGCCATTTAGCTCATCCCCGGCAGTACGAGGCGCGGCGTGAGCAGGTAGAAGCGCTCCATATTGTTCTGGCGCTTCTCCTGATACTTGAACAGATTGCCGATGATCGGCACGTCCTGCAGCAGCGGCACACCGGACGAGGCGTTGATGCGCTCCTCGGTGGTATACCC
The DNA here is from genome assembly GCF_056399925.1 of Cupriavidus sp. 01L43. Classification (NCBI taxonomy): domain Bacteria; kingdom Pseudomonadati; phylum Pseudomonadota; class Betaproteobacteria; order Burkholderiales; family Burkholderiaceae; genus Cupriavidus; species Cupriavidus sp. 01L43. Next base: position 17,429 of record NZ_JBFTSH010000010.1, on the reverse strand, counting down.
GGCGATCAGCAGGCTCTTGCCCTCCTCCACCATCGCCTGCGTGGTAATCGAGCGGCGCCGCACCACCGGGATCCGGTCCACGGTTTCGCCCGACAGGTTGCCGTCGGCAATGTCGATGGTCAGCATCACCGCGCGGCTCTGGCTTTCATCGACCACCAGCGGCGTCACCCGCACCGCCGTGCCGGCGGTCACGTTGAAGAGGCCGGCGTCCTGGAAGCCATCCACCCGCACATAGAACTCCTGCAGGTTTTCCAGCGCGGCTTCGGTGTTGTCCAGCGTCAGCACCTTGGGCCGCGCGACGAAGTTCGCCTGCCCCCGGTCCGCCAGCGCCTTGACCCGCGTGAGCAGGAAGCGCGTGACATCGTTGCCGATGGCGCCTGTGAACTGCAGGCCGGAAGCCGCCGATGCCGCCGTGGTGCCGGCCTCCGAGGTCAGGTTGCCGAAGGTCAGCGGCGCGTTGTTATTGCCCCCGCCGATCTGGAGGTCCACGTGCCGCGTGTGCAGGCGCCAGTCCACGCCGAGGCTGTCCAGGTCCTCCTGGCTGATGTCCATGATCGTCACCTCGATCTCGACCAGACGCGGCTTCACGTCCAGCGATTCGATCAGGCGACGGTACTGGGCCATGTGGTCGGGCGTGTCGCGCACGAGCACGGCGTTGAGCCGGGTGTCGGCCTGGAACTGCGGCAGTTGTCCGCTGCCCCAGGCGTTGCCCTGCACGTCGGCGGCGATCATGCCGTTGCCGCCCATGCTGTCGAGCACCTGGCCCGGATCGGCGGATGGAATGCTCATGCCGCCGCTGTCGCCGGTGCGCAGCTTGGCCATGCGCGTGGCGCCACGGCTGGTGCCCAGGCTCGGGTTCGAATTCGCCAGCGATCCGCGATTGCGGCCATAGAGATTGCGCAGCACGCTGACCACGCCGGGCACGGTCATCTCCTTGCCCGAGCGGTTGATGCGAAAGTCGGACGCCCACGAGTACTTGAGCGGGAAGAGCTGCACCTCCGCGCGGTCATCGGCGATGGAGCGATCGTCCACGGCGCGCACGGCGGCCCGCACCGTCTCCACATAGCGCTTGGGCCCGGAGACCATCAGCGTGCCTTCGGCGTCGTTGATGGTGATCGGATAGCGCGCATCGGGCACCTGCATCCGTACCAGCGACTCGCGCAGCCGCGTGCCGGCGCCGCGCGCAATCGGAATCACCTCGTTGCGCGCCTCGTTGGCCACGTCGATATAGAGCAGCGAGCCGTCGTAGTAGTACGTCAGCCCGAACATCGCGCAGACGCTGCGCAGCACGTGCTGGGCGGATTCGGTGAACTTGCCGCTGATGGTGCCCTCCACCTTCGGGTCGATCACGGCGGTGGTGCCCTGCGAGGCGGCCAGCTCGCGCAGGAAGTCCGGCAGCCGCTTGTCGCTGGCGGTGGCGGCGAACGGCTTGCCGGACCAGCGCAGGTCGGCCGCCTCCGCTGCCCCGGCCGTAGCCAGCAGGCACAGGCCCAGCAGCAGCGCCATGCAGGTGCGCTGGATCTTGTTTCGGTGCTCCCCAGGGTGCGGCGTCATGTCGGCTCGGTCTCTTTCGGTTCTTGTGGAAGGTTGCAGAGCACTTCAGAGAAACGTCAGCATCGTTTGCAGCGCGCGCTGCGCAAAGCGCATCACTTCGCCGCCCAGCCAGCCGCCCAGCAGCACCAGCGACACCAGCACGGCAATCAGCCGCGTGGAGGTGCCGATGCTCTGGTCCTGAATCTGCGTGACGGCCTGCAGCACGGCCACCACCAGCGCCACGACGGTGCCAATCAGCACCACGGGCAGCGTGACCCACAGCACCACCAGCAGCGCCTGGCGGGTGATGTCGAGGATGGTGTCGGCGGTCATGGCGGTCTTACTCGCTCGCCGGGTTCTGGATCCAGCCCACCGGCACCAGCGTCACGTCCTCGTCGACTTCCTGGTACGACAGCACGGCGATACGCGGCGCCACGGGCTCGATCAGCCGTTTGATATAGCGCCGCACATCGGTGCTGACCACCACCACCACGCGCGCGGCGCCGGCTTTCTCCAGCAGCACGCGCAGTTGCTCGCGGATGTCGCGCGTCACGTCGTGGCTCAGCAGCAGAATGTTGCCGCGCGCCGCGCGCTCGATGGCGCCTTGCACGCGCGCTTCAAGCGCCGGTTCGAACAGCACGGCATCGATCGACCGCGCCGGGCCCACGTGGCGGCTGGTGATCAGTCGGCCCAGGTCCACGCGCACCAGTTCGGTCAGCGCGATGGCGTCGGTCTCCTTCGGCGCCCAGGTCACCAGGCTTTCGAAAATCGTGCGCAGGTTGCGGATGGGCACGCCCTCCTGCAACAGGCGGCGCAGCACGTCGGTGATGCGCTGCAGCGGCACGACCCGGGCCAGTTCCATGACCAGGTCCGGTGCATCGGCCTGCACCACGTGGATCATCGCCTGCACGTCCTGAATGCCGAGCAGCGGCGCCGCGTGCTGCTTGATCATGGCGCCGACGTGCACGGCCAGCACCTCCTCGCAGGACAGCGTGCGTACGCCCTCAGGCGGCGGTGCGTCGCCGGCGGGCGCGGGAATCCACACCACCTCCGGAAACGGGCCGAAGGGCACGCCGACTTCTGCCTCGCCCTGGTCGATGCGGGCGCGCGCGCCGGGCTCCAGCAGCCGCTTGCCGGGACGCAGCACGCCGGCCGACGCCACCACGTCCTGCACGCGGATGGTGTAGGCGTCGCGCTCGGCCAGCGGGCGATGCGCGATCCGTAGCCGGGGGAACACCATGCCGAGGTCCGCCTCCACCTCGCCCTTGGTGGTGGTCATGCGCTGTTCGAACTGGCGCAGGTCGATGCGGCCCCGCAGGGCGTCGTCCAGCTCCAGCGCCAGCGCCGGCGCCACAGCGGCGGCATTGGCGTCCGCCTCCGCATCGCCCATCTCGATCCACGTAACCGTGCCGGTGCTGCGCGCGGCGCGGCGCATCAGCAGGTAGCCGCCGCCGGCCACCACGATGGCCATGATCCCGAACGTCCACTTGGGGAAGCCCGGCACCACCAGGAACACGGCGATAGCCAGCCCCGACACCACCAGCGCCTTCGGCTGGCCCAGCAGTTGCCGGCCAATCACGTTGCCCAGGTTCAGCGAGCGGGTGCGGTCTTCATCGGACGAGACCCGCGTGATAACCACGCCGGCCGCGATGGACACCAGCAGCGACGGGATCTGCGACACCATGCCGTCGCCGATGGTCAGGATGGCGTAGCGTTGCAGCGCCTCGCCGATGCTCATGTCCCGCATCAGCGTACCGATGCAGATGCCGGCCAGGATGTTGACCAGCGCGATCACCACGCCGGCGATGGCGTCGCCCTTGACGAACTTCATCGCGCCATCCATCGCGCCATGGAGCTGGCACTCCTGTTCCAGCGCGCGGCGGCGGTCCTGCGCCTGGGCGGCCGAGATGGTGCCGGCGCGCACGTCGGCGTCGATGCTCATCTGCTTGCCCGGCATGGCATCCAGCGCGAACCGCGCGCCCACTTCCGCCACGCGCTCCGAGCCCTTCGCGATGACGATGAACTGCACGATGGCGATGATCAGGAACACCACGCCGCCCACCACCACGTTGTTGCCGACGATCAGCTTGCCGAAGGTGTCGATGATGTGGCCGGCGTTGGCGTGCAGCAGGATCAGCTTGGTCGAGGCGATATTGAGCGACAGCCGGAACAGCGTGGTGAACAGCAGCAGCGACGGGAACGTGGACAGCGACAGCGCGGACGGGATATAGGTCGCCACGATCAGCAGCGTCAGGCTCATGCCGAGGTTGATCGTGAGCAGGAAGTCGAGCAGGAACGTGGGCAGCGGCAGCACGAACAGCGCAATCACGGCGAACAGCAGCAGCGTCAGCGCGAGGTCTGACTGGCGCGACGCGACGGCGGCCATCTGCTGGAGCCCCGGTGAAGCGGGCCCCAGACCACCACGTGGGAATGCCGGAAGTTTTGCCGGGAATTTCGCCATGAATCAGCCCAGGTTGAGCGGAGTTTCGACAGTTGCCGCAGTGTATGGGCCACCTCCGGGCGCGACCAGTACCGAGGATTCGTAGCGCATGGCGCACACGCCGCGCCATGCGACGCCCAACCGCGCCACGGCGGGGGCTAGCGGATGCGGGCAGGTGGGGGCCTACAAGGGCTCGTAGTGGACGCGGCTGCACCCGGCTGCGTATCGTTGGCTCGAATCGAGTTGGCGCGAATCGAGAGACACCCCTTCCATCCATCAACCGGGACCGACCGCACCGCGACATGCCATCGAACGTGGCCACGCTGGACACCGCGCCAGACCTGCCTCATGTGGAGGCCGACACCGCGCGCCTGATGAACTGGCTGACCTGCCGCGCCGCACCCGTGCCGCTGCGGCTGGCCGGCCATGACTGGCGCGCCCGCTTCGTGCCGCCGGACGGCGCCATCGCCGCACGTACGGCGCAGGGCTATGCCTTCACGCTCGGCACGCGCCACGGCCGTATCTGCCTGGACGTGGCGAGCGAACGGACCCTGCTGGGCGTGCCGGGTGCCGCCGAGGCGCTACCTGTGCTGCTGCGCCACGCAATCATGGCCGATGCCTGCGCCGACGTGGCCGCTGCCGTTGGCGCCGTGCAGCCGGACGCGCTGACGTGGCATCCGGCGCCTGCCGCGTGGCCGTCGAATCTCGCCGCGCTCGGTGTGGAACTCACGCGCCCCGGCGCCGCGCCGCTGCGCGCGGTGCTGCAGTTCGAATCGCCGGAACGGCTGGCGGCATTGCCCGCCGCGCCGCCCGCGCGGACCACGCCGTGGCTGGCTGCCCTGCCGGCCCCGCTGGCCGTACGCATCGGCACCACCACGATCACGGTCGGCGAGATGCGAGAGATCGAGCCGGGCGACATCGTCAGCATCGAGCGTTGGCAGTCGCAGGCGGGCGCGCTGGTGGTGCGCTGCGCCACGGGCCAGCGCGGCATGACGTGGACCGCCGTGGCCGAAGGCCGCCGCGTGACGGCGCTGGACGACATCACCTTCCTCCATGGAGCCCATATGGCAGACACGCATCCCGAAGGACACCGCGCCGCCGAGCCCGGCGCGCCGGCCGACATTCCCCATCCCGATGCGGCGCAGGCGACGCTTTCGCACCTGGACGGCCTGGAGGTAGAACTGCGGTTTGAAGTTGGCGATGTGGCGGTGCCGCTGGCCGAACTGCGCGCCGTGAAGCCCGGCTACGTGTTCGAGCTGCCCCAGCCGCTCAAGCAAAGCGAGGTGCGCATCGTGGTGAACGGCAACCGCATCGGCACCGGCACGCTGATCGCCGTGGGCAACCGGCTGGGCGTGCGCGTGGCGACCTTCGCGGCAGGCGACGCATGAACAACGGCCTCTACAATCCGGTACTGATCCTCACCGTCATCCTCGCCTTCGGCGTGGCGCCGTTCGTGGCGTTGATGGTGACCAGCTACACCAAGCTCGTGATCGTGTTCGGGTTGCTGCGCGCCGCACTGGGGCTCCAACAGGTGCCGCCCAACATGGTGCTGAACGGCATCGCCATCATCCTGACCGCCTACATCATGGCGCCGATCGGCTCCGATGCCTTCGACGCCATGAAGCGCCGCGCCGAGTCCAACGCCGCCTTCAACGTGGGGGACGTGGTGGTGGTCTACGACGCCGTGAGCGGGCCGCTCAAGGCGTTCCTGGTGAAGCACACCGAGGAACGCAACCGCACCTTCTTCGTCCAGTCGGCCAAGCGGATCTGGCCCGAGGGCCGCGCCGATGACCTCAAGGCGGACGACATGATGGTGCTGATCCCGAGCTTCACGCTCTCCGAACTGACGCGCGCGTTCCAGATCGGCTTCGTGGTCTATCTTGTGTTCGTCGTAGTGGACCTGATCGTCGCCGCCATCCTGCTGGCGCTGGGCATGTCGATGATCGCCCCGACCACCATCTCGGTGCCGTTCAAGCTGCTGCTGTTCGTGATGCTGGAAGGCTGGACGCAGCTGATACAGGGGCTGGTGCTGTCGTATCGGTAGCGGCTGGCAGCGGCCTGGCACAGCCCATGCATGCGCTGACGTCATGGCCGCATGCGCAGATTTCGTTTCTCGCGTCATCGCGGCGCCCCTAACATCGGCCTGAACTGCCATAAAAGGGAGAGAGAGACATGCAAGCCAGCGCCCCCGCCTACGCGGCCGACCAACCCCGTGTCGGCGCCAGCCAGCKACGCCGCGCCATCATCGCCACGGTGATCGGCAACGGGCTCGAATGGTTCGATTTCACGGTGTACAGCTTCTTCGCCGTGATCATCGCCAAGCTGTTCTTCCCCACCGGCGACGAACTGACTTCGCTGCTGCTGGCCGTGGCCACCTTCGGCGTGGGCTTCTTCATGCGCCCCGTGGGCGGCATCATCCTCGGCATCTACGCCGACCGCGTGGGCCGCAAGGCCGCGCTCTCGCTGACCATCCTGCTGATGGCGCTGGGCACCACGCTGATCGGCATCGCCCCCACCTATGACCAGATCGGCCTGTTCGCGCCGCTGCTGATCGTGGTGGCCCGGCTCATGCAGGGCTTCTCCGCCGGCGGCGAGATGGGCGGCGCCACCGCCTTCCTGACCGAATACGCGCCGGAAAACCAGCGTGCCTATTACTCGAGCTGGATCCAGGCCAGTATCGGCGTGGCCGTGCTGCTCGGCGCCGCCGTAGGCACTTTCGTCACGGCCTCCCTGAGCACCGAGGCGCTCAATAGCTGGGGCTGGCGCCTGCCGTTCCTGCTGGGCATGGTGATCGGCCCCGTGGGCTACTACATCCGCCATCACCTGGAGGAAACGCCCACCTTCCGCGAGACCACCGACAAGACCGACTCGCCGCTGACCGAGGTGCTGCGCGACTACCCGCGCCAGACCGCCGCCAGCTTCTCGATGGTGATCCTGTGGACGGTCTGCACCTACGTGCTGTTGTTCTACATGCCGACGTACGCCGTGAAGGTGCTGAAGGTGCCGCAATCCACCGGCTTCGTGGCCGGCATGGCCGGGGGCATGGCGATCATGGTGTTCGCGCCCATCGTCGGCCTGCTGGCGGACCGCATCGGCCGCCGTGGGCTGCTCTCCGGCGCCGCCGCGCTGATCTTCGTGCTAGCCTGGCCGATGTTCGCCTACATCAACCACGCCCCGGGGCTGGCCTCGCTGCTGGTGTTCCAGGTGGTGTTCGGTGTGCTGATCGCCACCTATACCGGCCCGATCCTGGCCGCCTTCTCGGAGCTGTTCCCGGCCAAGGTGCTGTCCACGGGACTTTCCGTGGCCTACAACATGGCCGTGACGATCTTCGGCGGCTTCGCCTCGTTCTTCATCACGTGGCTGATCGCCACCACGGGCAGCACCATGGCACCGGCCTTCTACGTGATGATTGCCGCCGCCATCAGCTTCGCCGGCACGCGTCTGGTGCGCGAGCCCGCCTATCTTCGCAAGCATTGAACGGAAGTCTTTCCGCTACAGCCTCATGACTCAAATCCTGCTCCAGGGCGGCAACGTCCTCGACCCCGCACGCGGCACGGTGCTGCCGCGCCATGATGTCCTGATCGACGGCGAACGGATCGTCGAAGTCTCGGCCACGCCCATCCACGCGCCGCAGGCCACCGTGATCGACGTGACCGGCAAGACCGTGATGCCGGGCCTGATCGACTGCCACGTGCACGTGCTGGCCTCGCTGGCCAACCTCGGCGTGAACGCCGTGCAGCCCAACGTGCTGGTGGCCTTCCGCGCCATGCCGATCATGCGGGGCATGCTCGAGCGCGGCTTCACCACGGTGCGCGATGCGGGCGGTGCGGACTGGGGCCTTTCGCAGGCCGTGGCGACCGGGCTGATTCCGGGCCCGCGCATCTTCCCGTCCGGCAAGGCGCTCTCGCAGACTGGCGGCCATGGCGACTTCCGGCCGCGCTCGGACACGCTCGAGCCCTGCTCGTGCGCCTTCCGTGCCGGGGCCATCGCCCGCGTGGCGGATGGGGTCGATGCCGTGCGCCTCGCTGTGCGCGAGGAAATCCAGAAAGGCGCCACGCAGATCAAGATCATGGCCTCGGGCGGTGTGGCATCGCCGACCGACCCCATCGGCAACACGCAGTACAGCGAGGACGAGATCCGCGCCATCGTGGCCGAGGCCGAGGCCGCCCAGACCTACGTGATGGCCCATGCCTACACGGGCCGCGCCATCACCCGCGCCGTGCGCTGCGGCGTGCGGACCATCGAGCACGGCAATCTCGTCGATGCTGCCGCGGCCCGCGTGATGCGCGAGCACGGCGCCTTCGTCGTGCCCACCCTGATCACCTACGACGCGCTGGCGCGCGACGGCGCACGCCTCGGTCTGCCTGCCGACTCGGTCGCCAAGATCGAAACCGTGCGCCAGGCCGGACGCGATTCGCTGGCCATCTACGCCGAAGCCGGCGTGCAGATGGGCTTCGGCTCGGACCTGCTCGGGGAAATGCACCAGTACCAGTCCGAGGAATTCCGCATCCGCGCGGAACTGCTCGGCAACCTCGAGGCGATTCGCTCGGCTACCTCCATCGCCGCCGCCATCCTCCAGCGCGACGGGGAACTCGGCACGGTACGCGCCGGCGCGCTGGCCGACCTGATCGCCGTCGATGGCGACCCGCTCACCGATATCGGCGTGCTGGCCGGCCCCGATGCCCACATCGGGCTCGTCATGCAGGCCGGCCGGGTGCATCAGGCACCTCGCTAGTGCAAGACTCGGGGGACGAACGGTAAAACGTGTCGCCGCCCGGCGTGGGACTTATCATGGCGGCTCCTGCCGCCATGTTTTCGTTCCCCCATGCGCATCTCACCCCTGCCGCCCCTGCCCTGCCTGGTCGCCTTCGAATCGACCATGCGCCACGGCAGCTTCACGCGCGCGGCCACAGAACTCCATCTCACCCAAAGCGCCATCAGCCGGCAGGTAGCGCAACTCGAGCGCTTTCTCGGCAAGAAGCTGTTCGTGCGCGAACCACGCGCGCTGCGGCTGACCGTGGCCGGCCAGCAGTACGCCGAGCAGGTGCAGCGCCTGCTGGTGGCCTGCGCCGAGGCCACGGAAGACGTGATGAAGCGCAAGGGGCAGGTGGAGCTGTCGGTGGCCTGCTCGTCCGGCGTGGCGGTGCTGTGGCTGGCGCCCCGGCTCGCCGCGTTCCGCGCGCAGCATCCCGACTACCGCGTGCGACTCATCGTCAACGACAGCCTGGCCTCGCTGGCCGGCACGGACTTCGATATCGCCCTCTACTACCTGCGCGAAGGTGCCCCGAGCGGCCTGGCCGCGCGGCGGCTCTACGACGAGGAGGTCTTCCCCGTGTGCGCGCCCAGCTACCTGCACGGCCGCAAGCTGGCCGTGGCTGACCTGCCGAAGGAGACGCTTCTGGTGCTGGAGGACGCCCAGCGGCAGTGGATGTCATGGCCGACGTGGCTTACCCGCAATGGCCTGCGCGATCCGCGCATCGAACATGAACTGGTGGTCAACGCCTATCCGGTGCTCGTGCAGATGGCCATCGAGGGCCAGGGCATCGTGCTCGGCTGGCGACACATGATCGACAACTGCCTGGATGCTGGCGTGCTGGTGCGGGCCTGCGATGCAAGCGCCTCGCTGGGCGGCGGCTACTACGCGGTCTGGCCGCGCGACCGCGTGGAGCCGGCGGCGGCGCGCTCGTTCCGGAATTGGCTGGTGGAACAGAGTGGTGCGCAGGCGTAGCTTGCCAATACGCCGCTAGGCCACGCCCACGCCCTTCCGCACCGCCTCCAGCACCTGCGCGACCACGCCGTCGCGCCAGTCATCGGCGTCCCCATAAAACGCCCGCCAGACCGCAAGCTTGATCAGCGCGCGCTGGTTCTCGTCAGCCTCGGGGTGGCGATGGAGCCAGTGGTCGCCGCGCAGCGCATCGAGAACCTCCGCCAGCGGCAGCGTGCCGAATTCGAGCGCGATACCCGCATAGTCGATGCTGCCCAGCGTCTGCGGCACCGCCTGCCACGCCAGCCCCGTGAGGTTTGCCGACGTCGACGAGCCGTCATAGATCGACGTCACACCCGCTCCCCAGATCTCGCGGGCCTTGGTGATTTGCGCGGGCTCGTCCGGCCCCATATAGATCGGCTCGCCATAGCCCCACGGGCCGAGGCCGGTGTGGATATCGATCCAGCGCAGCACCTGCCGGTCCGCGCCAAAACGCGCCAGGATGCGCCGCAGCGTGTAGTTGCTCCAGGCCGGCTCCTGCCCACCGAAAAAGAGCCCGCCCGGATCGTGATACTGCCCGGCGCTGACCGCCGCCTGATACCACCCCATCCCACGCTCGGCCGCAATCTTCATCAGCGCGGCCTGATCCGCATCCGACGCCGGCCAGTGTGCCGGCAGCAACAAGGGCGCCACCTCCGCATACGGCGCGTTCGTCGGCAACGGTTGATCGAAATCGATGAAATTCCGATTCAGATCGACGTTGTCCTCATTGACCCGCCGCAGGTGCGAAAACCCGTACGGATTCACCGCATGCACGAACAACAACGCATAGCCGGCCTGGCGGCACTCGGCATGGAGCGCGGTATCGCCCAGCAAGGCCACTTGGGCACCGGATCCGCAAAACCCTTCGGCGCCGTGGGTGCCGGAAGTGATCATTAATACGCGCAGCGCATCAGCGGGGCCAATCCACGCCACGTCGATGGCAAGCACCTCGCCTTCGCTGCCGGTTTCGGTGGGATGGGGAAATTCAGTCAGCGTGGCGCCGGCCTGGCGCGCTGTGGTGAGGAATTTCTGTCTTGCTTCCGCGTAGCGCTGGGCAAAGCAGCGGGCGATGGGGCTGGCGCTGGCAGGCATGGCGGGGCCTGGAGGGAGTGGAGATTTGTTTATTTAACGCCATTTTTTGGGGGTGTGCCAAGGCTTACCGTGGAGGATGCCGAAGCCAGCATCCTCCCAACGACTTCTGTTACTTCGCGGCCGTCTTGACCTGATCGCCCGTATAGCTCAGCGACGAGAGATCCTCTTTTGCCTTTTCCGGCGTTTCCAGTTCCAGCACGACGCGACCAACCATCAGGCCCATCGACGGCGAACTGCGTACGTACTTCGTTTCCCCAGAAACGCGCACAAAGCTGAGGGTCTGCATCATCACTTTGGGTTCCCTGAAACGTTAGGCCGAAAGACCCTTTTCGACCCCTCCGCCCCCTGCGGGAAAGATTCATCACTCTGGCATAAAAAACACCGCAATACTGCCATCAGTACGGCGACAAATATAATCGCTGATCAGAGGGAAAATAGTACCCGTTGAGCCCTTACCAAAGATTCCACAAGGAAAGTATGAAGCCCTTTTAATTCAAAAATTAGTTGGTCCCGCTCAACAGCTTCGATCAGAGGCTCATTTGAGGAGGTCCAACCACGTACGAATTCTATTTTATAAATTGGATTCACAATCAACATATCAATCCTTTTCCATAGATAATTCGCAACCTTCTCTGTAACCGATGAATCGACCTCATCTTCCTCAAATTGATCGAATATTGTCCCTATTTCCACATTGAGATCGCGCCAAAAATCAGAGGAAAATAACCACTCTGACAACAACCCAGAGAGCCGAAATGAATTAGCATTTGGCTCCGATTCACTTCCCGCACCTGCAGCGACCGAAAACGTCGATTCTTGCATTTTCATCGAAATCGTCTCCAGTTATTTACGCGCATCATCATTTTTGAAATGCGTCAATCCATTTCTCACCCCCGAAGGGACACCCGTTTGCGTCGTCTTTCCATTTCCAACCAATGGAACGTTGTTGGGGATTTGGCTCCCACTCTTATCTTAATATTGTCCCGTTGAACTTTGAACGCGGAAATAATTACCGGCGTTATCATAAACCACGGACGCACCGGCAGACGGATTCGTATAGACGGTTTTTCCAGATGTGGTGTATGTGACTTGCGCATTCGATCCCGCAATATTCTGTATTGTTTGGCTTAACGAGCCATCCGACCAGTTTCCACTATTCGCCGCCGCTCTTGCCGCGCCTTGGGCATTGTAGACCGGCACCGGGCTGCGAGCCCCGCCGAGTACCAGTGGACTCGGCGACACCACCGGTGCATCGGCCAGACCGTTACCAGTAGTGGAGCGCGTCTGCCCAAATGCTGCCCGCTCCTTGTCGAGGAACTTGCGAATCTCGTCCGGCGTGCCGGGCTTTCGGCTGCCGCTCGTCGCATTGTTCAGCGCCTCATTTTGCGCAGCCAACCCGGCGGAAGTTACGTCACGCCCCAACAGCGCGCCAGTCTGTCTTTTTTTGGAACTTGCGCATGGCACGAAGAAGGAAACTGAGCTTAAGGCAGTGAGCGTCAACTCCAAATAACAATTGATTTTCCTGGAACGCGAAGTTGCATTGCCTCAGGGCCGAAATAAGCATCGCTCGTTAACGCCACCTTCACGCAAACACCATTATCTAGGACAATGATCGCTTCTTCCGTAGTTTCCTCAACCCTCACAACGATCGAGCCAGTTAACGGCGAGCGCTCTGGATCCTTGAAAGTTACCTCATAACTATTATATATATTTAAAGTTATACCCTCCTCAAACATGACTCCACCGTCCTGTGGAGTCATGTCAATTTCAACAATTTTTTTACCGACGAGAATCGAAAGCGCGCTCGGCATAATACTTTCCTCACTTGGTTATTGGAAAATGCGACTGTGAATTCGGCAAAGTTTTTCCAGTATATGGATCAACTCCTTGCGGCTTTGGCTGAGCCGAGTTTTCATATTTTACATATCCATCCGGATAGCCCGGACTCGCCCCCTCGGTTGAGTCGGATCCATAATCCGTATCGTTGAAACTTTCCCATTTTCACCGCCCGCCCCTCCCGTGAACGCTACGCCGGTTTGATTGCCCCCTGGGTTCAAGACTGGGGTGGGACCGGTTGCGCCGTTGGGAACTGGGTAGACAGTCCCTCCTGACGAAACGATGAAGTTCGGTGCACCGCCCTTCGCACCGCCAAGGACCAACGGGCTCGGCCCAACCATCGGGGGCGCGACTCGGTTGCCCGAATTGGGGACCGTGCCTGCCTGACCAAACGCACGCCGCTGCTGCTCAAGCAGTTTGCGCACTTCGTCAGGAACCGTTGGCTTCTTTGAACCGCTCGTCGCATTGTTCAGCGCCTCATTCTGCGCCGCCATCCCGGCGGAGGTAACATCGGCGCCCAGCAGCGCGCCAGTTGCTCCTCCAATCAGCGTCGCAAGCCCGACCGTCAGTGCCTGGCGAATCTTGTCATCGCTGTAGTTGACGACATTGCTGCCCGCGTAGACCTCGTCCCGAATCAACGGCGCCGCAATAGCGCCCGCCGCGCCGCCGATCGCGCCTCCTGCGCAATCACCACCCGTCAGGCCCTGCGCAGCACACCCCACCAGCGCATGTCCCAATACATTGGTCAGGATCGTCGAGGAGTCCGAGCCCGGCATGCCAATACCCGGCGCGCTTACTCCCACGGCGTTGGCCCCAACTGCTGCCGCATCCCTTACCAGCCCACCCACAAACGCCTGCCCAAAGCTTCCGCCATAGGCCACGGTGTTCACGCCCGCGCTGATCGCCGAGCGGACTACGCTTGCTTCGACGTAATTCCCCAGGTTCGCCTGCACCGCAGCCCAGTCGCCCTTGGCGATGTTGTCGCCAAAGCTTGTCACCCCGGGAGAGCTGAGGTCCAAAGCTCCCATCGCGCCTTGGGTCAGCCCGGCCGTTAGGCCGGATACCGCGCCCGCTTTCAGCGCGGCGCCGAGGTTGAGCGAGCCCGTGGTAATGACCTGCGTCACCATGCTGGACAACGTACCGGCAACCAAGCCGGAGATCGCCGCCGATAGCGCAACGCCCATCACGGAACCGGCAAACGTCGCACCAAAYGCCGCTGTGACAACAACCGCCCCSGCCCCAGCCGTAACAATCGAGATCGCCACCGCMGCSACCATCGCCACRATCTGGCCGATGATGCCGAAGCCCTTCTTTTCCTTGATAAACCGGGTGTGGATGTCGTCCTGGAGCGTGTCCTCGGTGTAGTTCAGCCCGAGGCTCTCCTTCAATTGCKCCACCAGCGCCGCGCTGGCTTCCTCGTCCACGGTGCCGTCGGCACGGGTGATGCGGAAGGCGTCGTTCACCGCGTGGATCGTGCCGGCGTCGATGTCCATGCGCATCGCCGACAGGAACCCGCCCGGCTGCACCACCGCGCCCGTCACCACATTCCAGCCGCCCTGCGCCTTGTACGCATTCGTGCCGATGTCCACCACGTTCGGGCTCAGGCCCAGGCTGCCCGCCTTCACCTGCAACAAGTCACCGGCCGTGATCTGACCGCTGTTACGCAGTTGCCCGTCGATGTCCAGGCTGACGTTCTGCCCGCTGATCGTGCCGCCGTTGGGCGTCGCCAGCGCCTGGACGTAGCCGTCCGGCAGATAGACCGGATGAATCAGTCAGCTGAAGGGCAATGCCTCAACTTGAAGGGGTGCCGGAGCGCCCCTCCCAACTTCTGATTACTTCGCAGCCGTCTTGACCTGATCGCCCGTATAGCTCAGCGACGCGAGATCTTCCTTTGCTTTTTCCGGCGTCTTCAGTTCCAGTACCACGCGACCCACCATCAAGCCCATCGACGGCGAGCTGCGCACGTACTTGGTTTCCCCGGAATCGAGCACAATTGACACATCAACCTTCGTTCTTGGTTACTCAAATTCTGCGCAAAATCTGAGGAAGGCGTTGATCAGATCCGGTTGCGTCTGGTTCGCGATATTCGAAGAGACGAACCGTTCAGCGCAGTAGGCATACGAAACGCCAAGCAAATCTTCGATCTCAACTCCATCTCCCGCGATGAACGAGACATTGTCACCGTCCGTATAGACCATGAAGCGCTCGTTGTCCGGCCAAAGGAAAGTTGAACCCCAATATGGCAAATTGTTGGGCGTTGTCTCAAATAGTTGATTTGGATTATCAACGGCTAAATCGAGCTTCCGGGTAGCTACTGTGACGGCTGAGAAGTCGGGCGCATACTCCCACTCAGCCTTTTCGAGCGCCGCGACGTTCAGAACGTTACTTTGGTTTTGCATACAGAACACGCGAAGTCTTGCCAACAGTTCAATCTGCTCTCCCCTTTCCGTTTGCAACGACCGGAGATCTCCCTCCCACAGCGGTATTACGGCCCATCGGCGCTCGCGCAAAAAAGCTCGTGAGAAGAATGCGAGGAATCGTCCGTCGCCATCACTCTCACTCAATCTTCCACGCGACATACCGTGGATACGGACGCTGTGGGCGATAAACCGCAGCGTAGCCATGTAATCGGCAAATGTATTTCTATGCTGATTCATAGGTCAAAACCTGATCTTCATCTGACTATTGCGTCCACTCGGCCGACTAAACTGGATGCTAGGCGCACTTGTGGATTTGCTCACCGGATAGAGTGTAGCGGTGATCCGTCCGTTCCGAGGCAAACCTTGATATCTTGGCATACACGAATGCAAGCTCATGGAATTCCCAAAGCCGGGACACAGAACTTAATGTCTCTCGGTTATCCAGGCAACCCTTTCAGAGGATGAAAGCTGGATAATGATCCGGCGTGTAGAAGACCTCCCGAGATTCCCCCAACACCTAGGCTATTCACTTGCTCCGTCCAGATTAGCTATGGACATTCCCATAAGGTCAGCAGCCGTCCGCATGCGAGATTTTAAATCAGGTGAAACCTCAATCTGATATTCGATCAACTGCGCATATAAAACCTCTAGCGCAACTCCAGGCTCGCCATGATCGAGTAGCTCCCGAACATTCTTCGGCGTGTCGTCAGGAAAAGCTGATGCCACCTCGTTCAGTACTGTTGCAATAATCGACTCTGCGTTTGAATGCTTACTCATTTCGGCCTCATTGCTTTGGGTATGCTGTAATGATTCCCTCACCGCGAGGTTCCACGATGACACGAACCTGCACCCCGTCCCGCACGCCTTCCACAGCCCACCGGACAGGGGCGCCTTTTGAGGTGTAGTCAGCCCCCGCCTTACCTGTGAGTTGGGTCCATTTCGCTGTCGGATCCGTCGCGAGATCCGATACATTGTGCATGATTTGGCTTTCTGTCCATACGGACGGAAAGGCAGTCTTCCCGGGAGCCCCCGGCCATAAATGTCCACCACCAGTGGCATCTCCCAAAAGAATATGTTGGGTACGTTGCTGGCTGGCCAGATTTACAAGATCCGCTTCGGACGGCACTCGGCCTGCGGCTGTTGGTCTTGGCCCACGGGAACTACCACCTCCATCCGAGTCCACCCCGGTGACACCTTTAATCGCTCCAAAAAGGGCAACATTGCCAAGAATAGATTTGGCAACGAAAGCATCAATAGGATTCGTCGGGTCGCTTGTACCAAGCTGGAATCGCAGCAGTGCGTTGTCGATCTGTGTGGCGGTATAGCCTTTACTCTGCGTATTGTTCGCACGGATCAAGAAATCCCGAGCCGCAACGTTGGTGTCTTGGTGCGCCAGTGCCTCCCCATACGCCTGCTGATACAGACCTCGCTCCTCCTGCCGTGCAGATACACAATCTGCATTGCCACCGCACATGGCTGCGATCTTTGCATCGCTCAGCACTCCGACTTGCGCCTCCAGGAAGGCGGCGTTGGAGCGGCAGGACACCGGATCGACACACGCGCCCAACGCCTTTACATTGGCCTGAAAACGAGGATCCTTAACGTTCTGATATCGACTCGTAGCGTTATTGATCGCTTCATTCTGTGCCGCCAACCCTGCCGAATTGACGTCAGCACCCAGAAGCGCGCCCGCAGCCCCGCCTACAAGCGTTGCCAGACCGACGGTAACCGCCAGCCGAATTTTGTCGTCACTGTAGTTGAGTACTGGGCTATCGGCATAGACAACATCCCGAATCAACGGCGCCGCAATAGCGCCCGCCGCGCCGCCGATCGCGCCTCCTGCACAATCACCACCTGTAAGGCTCTGCGCGGCGCAGCCCACCAGCGCATGTCCCAACACATTGGTCAGGATCGTCGAGGGGTCCGAGCCCGGCATGCCAATACCCGGCGCGCTTACTCCCACGGCGTTGGCCCCAACTGCTGCCGCATCCCTTACCAGCCCACCCACGAACGCCTGCCCAAAGCTTCCGCCATAGGCCACGGTGTTCACGCCCGCGCTGATGGCAGAGCGGACTACCGTTGCTTCGACGTAATTCCCCAGGTTCGCCTGCACCGCAGCCCAGTCGCCCTTGGCGATGTTGTCGCCAAAGCTTGTCACCCCGGGAGAGCTGAGGTCCAAAGCTCCCATCGCGCCTTGGGTCAGGCCGGCCGTTAGGCCGGATACCGCGCCCGCTTTCAGCGCGGCGCCGAGGTTGAGCGAGCCCGTGGTAATGACCTGCGTCACCATGCTGGACAACGTACCGGCAACCAAGCCGGAGATCGCCGCCGATAGCGCAACGGAGATCGCCGCCGATAGCGCAAC